>NZ_CP025809.1:0-355000 GCF_003352105.1 Sulfitobacter sp. SK025
ATGAGCAGTAAAAACAAATTCGGCTTCGCCCCGGTAGAAGCCCCCACATCCGGCAGCCGCCGCAACCGCCAGCCGGGCCCCATGGGCGCCGCCGTGCGGGACGTGGCCGAAAACCTGCAAGAGGCAACCGAAGCCAAAATCGAACAGCGCCGCCGCAATGCCGAAGACGCCAAGACTTTCCGGCAGGCCCAAGGCGAAGGCCGCGTGCTCTACCAGATCGACCTGTCGGAAATCTTCACCGACGATCTGCCGCGCGATCGCCTCGCGCTGGAAGAAGTCGCCCAGTCCGACGAGATGGAGGAGCTTAAATCCTCGATCCGCGAACGGGGGCAGCGCGAACCGGTCGAGGTCTATGTCGGGCCGAACGGGCGCTACCAGCTCAAGAAAGGTTGGCGCCGGTTCACCGCCCTGTCGCAGTTGTTTTCGGAAACCAAAGACGACCGCTTTGGCACGATCACCGCGCGGGTAGAAGTGGGCGAGGATGACCGCATTTCGCGCTATGTGGATATGGTCGAAGAGAACGTCGTGCGCGAAGACCTGTCCTTTGCCGAGATGGCACAGGTGGCGATCACCGCCGCCAAGGACGACGCGGTAGAAGAGATCGACCCGGCAGAGCTGGTGACCCGTCTTTACAGCGCGCTGCACAAGACCAAGCGGTCTTACATCAAAAGCTTCGTCTTCCTTCTCTCTGCTTTGGAAGGGAGCTTGCAGTGGCCCAAGGCCGTGCCGCGTAATCTGGGTGTCGATGTCGCGCGCGCGCTGCGCACACCGGATCAAGCAAGCGTCTTGCAGGAGAAACTCTTGGATGCCTCGACACCGGACGAGCAGAATAAAATCCTCAAGGATTTTCTGACCACCTCGAACGAGCCGACAGAGAAGCCCGCCTCCAAGGCAGAGCCGAAGCAGAAGTTTGAATTCTACGTCGGTCAGACCAAGGTCACCGCCCGCCACGGCGAATGCCGTTTGATGAGCGATATCGATTTTGCCACCATGCCCAAGAAGCAATTGGAAGAAGCCGTGCGCGCCTTTGAAGAGGTGCTCAGCAACGGGCCGCGCATCCGGTAAACGGTTACCCATGGGTAACCACTGCCCGCCCGGTTACCCATGGGTAACCACCGCGCTTCGGGTTACCTATGGGTAACCGGCAAGGGTAAATGAGAGGGATAGCAGGGAAGGGGGCGCAGAAGCGTCCCCTTTTTTTGTGCGTTGAAGGCGCGAAGAGCGCAATTGCCCCATTTCCCAATAAAACAAGGGGTTTTCGCCGCGAATATCGGCTTAACGCTTTGATTCAAAACAGCTTTGCGGTTGAAAGATGCAGATTTCACCGTGATTCCGCCCTATCAGCACCAGAACCCGACGTTGACCCATGGACATCCCCTGAAACGCGGGATTAACGTGCGCCCATAGGGGAGGGCTGGCAAATGTCAGAAAGACCTTATCGACATATTTTTGATCTCGGGAGAAACATCATGGATCGTCGTTCATTTATTCGTGGCGCAGGCGTTGCGGGGGCAGGGGCCGTTGCTTCATCGCTGGCTGCACCCGCCGTCGCCCAAGGCAACATTACCTGGCGCATGGTCACAACCTGGCCGAAAAACTTCCCCGGTCTGGGTGTCGGCGCGCAGCGTCTGGCCGACCGTATCACAGCGGCCTCCGGGGGCCGTCTGACCGTGCAGGTCTACTCCGCAGGTGAGCTGGTGCCGCCGCTGCAATCGCTGGACGCCGTGATCGATGGCTCCGCCGAGATGAGCCACGGTGCCGCCTATTATTGGCAGAACAAATCGCCCGCGCTGTCCTTCTTTACCGGCGTGCCCTACGGCATGACCACGCCAGAGCTGACAGCCTGGATGCGCTATATGGGCGGTCAGGAAATCTGGGACGAGATCTATGACCAGTTCGGCGTTCAGGGCTTCCTGTCGGGCAACACCGGCACGCAGACAGGCGGTTGGTTCCGCGACGAGCTGACCAGCCTTGACGATGTCAAAGGCGTGCGCTTCCGGACCCCTGGCCTTGGTGGTCGCGTGTGGGAGAAGCTGGGCGCGACCGTGACCAACATGGCCGCGGGCGAGATCTTTCAGGCGCTGCAATCGGGCACGCTGGACGCGGCCGAATTCGTCGGCCCCTACAACGATCTGGCGCTCGGCTTCCATCAGGTTGCCAAGAACTACTACATGCCGTCCTTCGTTGAATCCGGCCTCGCGACCGAGCTTGTCGTTGACAAGAAGAAGTATCAGGAACTGCCCGAAGACCTCCAGGCGATCATTCGTGATGTGAGCCAAGCGGAATACGATCAGGTTGCGGCGGACTTCTATGCCAACGATCCACGCGCGCTGAAAACGCTGGTGGAAGAGCACGGCGTGACCGTCCGCAACTTCCCCGACGACATCATGGAAGCCGGTGCCAAAGCCTCGGTCGAGGTGGTCGAGGAACTGCGCAGCAGCGACGACCCGCTGGTCAAGAAAACCGCCGACAGCTTTGTCGAAGCACTGAACCTTGTCCGCACCCGGACAGAGAACATCGACAGCCCCTACATTCAGGCGCGTCAGAGCTTCCTGAAATACTAAGATCCGTCCCTCGGATACAGAAAAGGCCCGGTGGTAACACTGGGCCTTTTCTCGTGATGGGGCAGGGGCCTAATCCCCGTCCCGCCCGGTGGTACACCGGGCATCGCCCTCCCTCCCCCCGGAGGGCGATATTGCGACGTCGCGCCATCTGCATCGGTCAGCGGTTGATGCACCGGGGGCTGCCACTATCAAACCTGGGCGTCGCCCCCCAGGGAGGGCGATACCCTTAGCGTGTCAAAAGATAAGGTGGCCTTTAGCCTGCGATCAGTTTGGGCAACCAGGTTACGATCTGCGGGAACATGAACAGGATCGCAATCGCCACCACTTGCAGCATCACGAAGGGCAGGATGCCCTTGTAGATTGCGCTGGTGGGCAGGTCCGCCGGGGCGACGCCGCGCAGATAGAACAGCGCAAAGCCGAAGGGCGGGGTCAGGAACGACGTTTGCAGGTTCACCCCCACAAGCACCCCCAGCCAGATCGGATCGACATCCAGCATCAGCAGCACCGGTGCGGTGATCGGGATCACGATAAAGATGATCTCGAAGGTGTCGAGGATGAAGCCCAGGAAGAACATGATGATCATCACCACCGCGACCGCAGCGAGCGTACCGCCCGGGAGGTTGCTGAGGAATTCATGCACCAGATTGTCGCCGCCCATCATACGGAATACGACCGAAAAGACCGAGGCCCCGAGCAGGATCACAAAGACCATGCTGGTGATTGTGGCCGTCGATACCATCGTCTCTTTGAGCACGCCAAAGGACAGACGCCAGCGCAATGCGGCGAGGATCATGGCCCCGACGGCACCGACGGATGCGGCCTCTGTCGGGGTGGCGATGCCGCCCAGAATAGACCCTAACACGGCCAAAATCAGTGCCAGAGGCGGGACAAGCGCCACAAAGACCTCGCGCAGCAGCTTTGATTTCTCATCCGCTGGAACGGGGGTGGCAGGGCAGGATTTAGGGTCTGTTGCGGCTTTGAACAGCACATAGCCGAGGTAGAGCGACACGAGCAGCAGCCCGGGCAGCAGGGCCCCGGCAAAGAGGTCCCCGACAGAGACGGGCGTAGGGGCAAAGTTGCCCTTGGCCATCTGCACCTGCGAGTTGATACCCGACAGCATATCGCCCATGAAAATCAACACGGTAGAGGGGGGGATGATCTGGCCCAAAGTGCCGCTGGCGCAGATCACGCCGGTGGCCAGTTTCGGGTCATAGCCCGCCCGCAGCATCGCGGGCAGCGAGATCAGCCCCATCGTCACCACGGTCGCGCCCACCACACCGGTTGAGGCCGCAAGCATGGCCCCGACCAGCACCACAGAGATCCCGAGCCCGCCGCGCATATTGCCGAACATCTTGCCCATGGTGAGCAACAGTTGTTCCGCGATCTGGCTGCGTTCCAGCATCACCCCCATGAAGATAAACAGCGGCACGGCGACGAGCACTTCGTTCGTCATAAAGCCGATATAGCGGTTGGGCAAAGACCCGAAGTTGGACGGGTCGAACACGCCCAAAGCCATGCCTACACCGCAGAATAGTAACGATGTCCCGGCGAGGGTGAAGGCTACGGGGAAGCCCAGAAGCAGAAAGCCGATGACCCCAAAGAACATCAGCGCGGCGAGCATCTCGCCAATCATGATCGGGTCCATCAGGCGGCTCCCTCGGTGGTGGCGGGTTTGATGGCGTCCGGGCTGTATTGCATCGCGGCGGGCACAAGATCAGCCCTGCCGCCAAGCACCAGAATGGACCGGATCGCCATGGCAATGCCTTGCGCCGCAATCAGGGCCGCAAAGACGATGATAAAGGTTTTGAGGATATAAAGCCCCGGCATCCCGCCCACATTGGCAGAGCCTTCGTGATAGCCCCATGCGCGCTGCACGAAGGGCATCGAATAGATGTAGACGATCCATGTGAAGGGCAGCAGAAAGACGAACACCCCGATCAGGTCGGTGATGGCGCGGGTGCGCAGTTTGGCGGGACGGTAAAAGATATCGACGCGCACGTGATCGTCGCGCAGCAGGGCAAAGCCTGCCACCGCGGTGAACATCGCCCCGTTCAGCCAGATATAGAGATCCTGCATCCAGACGTAGCTGGTGGCAAAGAGGTATCTTTGTACCACTACGGTAAAGCAGACGACGACAATGGCCAGCGCGAGCCAGGAAAAGACTTTTCCGATAATCAGATTAACAGCGCAGATGAGGGATGCTACTCCAGCGAGAAAACGCACATTCCACCCTTTTCTATGGTTTCTATCGTTCTTAACGCATGTCAATCAAAGTGCCGCAGGGGAATGTCAAGCGGGGTCTCAGCATTTCGCTGTGCGAAATATTGCGCATCCGCGGCGGCCGCCCGCCCTTTTTAAGATACTTTTTGACAGTGTTCGCAACTTTAGGTTACGCATGCGCTGTGACACGCTCTGCTTAGTAAGTACCAACAGTTAAAGATAAATAGTGTAGATGACACAGTCAGCCGAATTGCTTCAGATGGAAACCGGTACGTTGCTTAAACAAGAGCAGGGCCGGGCGGTCTTTGCTGTGAAAGCGCCCGATGATCTTGTTGTGAAAGTACCGATGGAGGCGCTGCAGGCGGCGGACACCGGGCGGGTCAGACCGTTTCTTTACAAACATTTCCCGACGACGCGACACCGCATGCTGTTGCGCCAGTTGACCCATGACATTGAAGTGCGGATTCGCAGCCATGACGCGGGTATTGCTTCGCCGATTGCATTCACCAACGGGGTGATGCGGACGGATATGGGGCTGGGGCTGTTGATGCAGCGGGTCGGGCCGGAAAGCGGAGGTCTGGGGATGACGCTGGACGAATTCGTCGCGCGGGATCTGCTGGATACGGCGGCGCTGAAGGCGTTGAACGATTTTTCGCGCGCGGTCTTTGCGCTTGGGGTGGTGGCCCCGGGGTTGAACTCCCGTAGCATCGTCTGGGGACAGCAGGAGGGTAAGTGGCAACCGCTGATCGTGGACGGGTTTGGCGACCCCAATGTGATCAAGCTGCGCAGCTGGGTGCCCTA
The DNA here is from genome assembly GCF_003352105.1 of Sulfitobacter sp. SK025. NCBI lineage: Bacteria > Pseudomonadati > Pseudomonadota > Alphaproteobacteria > Rhodobacterales > Roseobacteraceae > Sulfitobacter > Sulfitobacter sp. SK025. The sequence continues at coordinate 5,586 of NZ_CP025809.1, forward strand.
TCTGCGGCACCGTGCCCTGCACCGCGGGATGGAGCGGACCGCCCGCGATGTCGGGCTGCATTGGTCGCGGCGCAAAAAGATGTTTCTGCGCAACGATTTTGACGCGCTCAACTAGGGTTGCCCTTTTTGCCTACTCCGCCGGAAGCTGGGAATAATACAGCGCCAGCGCGTCGATCTCGGCATCTGACAGATTGCGAGCGGCTTTTTCCATCAGCTCTTTGCGGGGGCCGCCGCCGCGTGTGCCATCGCGCCAAAGCTTCAGCTGCTGCGCCAAATAGGGGCGCGGCTGGCCGCTGATGCGCGGAAACCCGGGTTTGGTCTGGTCCAGACCGGGGCCGTGGCAGGACGCGCAAGACGGCGCGTCGATATTGCCAATGGCGGCGACGCCGGCCCCTTGCTCCATCAGCTCGAGCTCTGCCGGGGGCAGGGGGGCTGTCGGGGTCGGGCCATCGGGCGCGGATGCGGCATAGTGGCGGATCACGCGGGTCAGGTCATCGGGGGGAAGCTGCGTTGCTGCATGGGCCATAAAGCCGCTGTCCCGTGCGCCGGTGCGATAGGCGGTGATCGCGCCCTGCATGTACCCTTCGTCGAGGATATCGAGGCGGGGGATATGGCCGTTGCCTTTGCTGTCGCCCGTCGCGCCGTGGCAGGAGGCGCAATAGGTCAGCGCGGTGTCGTCGGCTGGTGCGTCTGACGCCAGCAGCGCGTCAAAGCCCGCGCCTTCCATCTCGCGGACATGGGTGAGAAAGGCGACCATGGCCCAGATTTCGTCCTCGCGGTTTTCGGCGGGCCAGTAGGGCATGCCGCTCATCTTGACGCCATCCTTGACGATGGTGAACAGATGTTGCGGCTGCCAGTCGGCGACGGCGTCGGTGATATGGGGCGGTTCCGGCGACATGGCGTCGGAGGTGGCGGAATGGATCCGGTCGGGGGCGGCGTGGCAGAAGCTGCAGGCGCTGTCGAAATGCCCCGCGCCGAGGGCGACGAGATCGGGGTCGGACAGGTCGGGCACCTGTGCGGCGTCAGGGGCGCGGAGTTTGACCGACTGGCGATAGGCGGTGTGCAGCACCCAGGACACGCCCGGAATATGGCCCGCGCGGGCAGAGACGTTGAACAGCCCCAGCCCCACGATGGTCACCGCGCCGACAGCCCCCAGCAGGGCCAGAACGATCAGGGTTTTGATCACGGTTCTCATTGCGTTTGCTCCGTTACGTTTGGGGTGCGGGGTCGGTGCTGCGCAGGTCACGGCCCACCAGCCACAATCCGGCGATCAGATAGACCGGTGTGCCGATGCCCAGCATCAGCAGCCCGCCCAGTTGTTGCCCGCCAAGGTCGGCGGCGCGGCCGCAAATCTCGGCAAAGACATCGCGGGGGGCGAGGATCAGCAGCGCCCCCAGTAGGGTCATATGCATCGAGGTCAGCAGCAGCGATCCGGCCCCTGCCAGCCCGTTGTGCGCGCGCAGGGCGCTGACCCAGACGAGCAGTCCGACGATCAGGAAACTGCCCTGTTCCAGCGCAAAGCCCGCGGGCAGCAGATAGGCCATCCCGTGCAGCTGCGGCAGATGCCATGCCCAGATCACCATGAATTCAAGCACCGTCGCGATCAGCGGAGAGATGATCAGCCAGCGCAGCCGGTCACCCAGTCCGAAGGCGAGCAGCGGTGCGACCACGGCGACCAGCCCCATATGGCGCAGCATATGGACGGGGAAGGCGGCGCCGGTCAGCCGTTCCAGCGGCACCAGCCAGAGCAGGCCAAGCAGGACAAACCCCAGATATGTCGCGGCGCGGGTCATGCGCAGCTGGCGATCAGCAGCACGGGGAGCGAGACATAGATCACCCCCACCGCCGAGATCAGCGACAGCAGGAAGGCCGCGTGGCCCATGAACTGGTGGCGGTCCTCGTTGTTGCCCGCGTCGTTTTCCCATTCGCGGTCACGCACCACATCCCATTGCCGCCACGCGCCCCAGCCCAGCCAGACGATCGCCGCCAGAACGCCTATGGTCAGCAGCCCGATGCCAAGGCGCAGGGTGGTAAGGTAATCCACGCCGAGGATGTGATCGGCGCAGAATACGGTTGTGGCACCGTAGCAGATCACGAAATGCAGCGCCCAAAGCGTGGGGCTGAGGGCGAGCCGCCAGAGGCTGTCTTGTTCCTCGAGGAATTCCTCTTGCTCTTCTTCGGTGGAGATCTGGTTCATGCCAGCAACCTTGGGGCCACGCCCAGAATAAAGCCGGTGACCAGCGCGGTCAGCACCATGAAGTGCCAAAACAGCGTCACGTTGCACAGGTCGGCGTCATATTGCGGGGTCACCTTGCCAAAGATCGACCCTGCCAGCGCGTAAAGCTGCATGATGACCCCCAGCAGGGCATGGGCCACCAGCCAGACCATCAGCGCCCACATGGTCGCGGGGTAGACATGAGTTGTGGGCTCAAGTTCGAGGACCGACAGGATGATCAGCCCCGCCCCGCCGACGGTGCAGGTCGCGGCCCCTGCCAATGCGAGGCGTGCCAGCGTGATATGGCTGCGTTTATTGACCTCGCGCGCGAGCACGGTCGCGGCCCATGAGACGACAAACAGCGTAACCCCGAGCGCGACGGCGGCGCCCGTCGCGTGGTCCGCTCCGATGGTGATAAAGTCCGGTCGCGCGGTCCAGTAGAAGAAGAACCCGAAGACGAGGCTGGCGAAGGCGGTGCTGTCGCCCAGCATTGTGATCCAGACCGCCCACCACCCGACAGAGGTCGGCCCCGAGGCGTAGGTCGGCAGGCTGAGGCCTAGGCCCACGTCCTTGCGTTCTTGATCCGGCACCTGTGCCGTGCTGGTCCAGAGCCAGTAGAGCACGCAGACAATGGCGAAGGCGCCGCAGACGATGGCGGGTTCGTAGATGTGGAAGGTGGGGAAGATGAACGCACCGCCGGTGAACAACGCGGCGAGCATGGTGATCCACGCGGGGCCGGTGACGCGCTGCACCATCAGCGGTTTCGCGTCGATGACCGAGGTGATCAGCGTCTCGCGTTTGCCCTCGGGGGCGTCGGGCAGATAGTAGCGGCCCGCGTCCATACGCTCGACCAGTTTGGGCTGGTCCCACAGGGGGTAGCGCGAGGTGATATAGGGCACCGAACGGTTGCCCCATGCCTCTTCGGGCACATCATGGGCCCATTCCAGCGTACCGCCGCCCCAAGGGTTGCGCTTGATCTGGCCTTGGTACGCTTTGGGGCGCAGCAGATCGTAGACGAAGACGGCAAAGCCTGCGGCGGTGATATAGGCCCCGACAGTGGACATCATATTGAGCCAGTCCCAGCCCGCGCTGCCAGGATAGGTGAAGATCCGGCGCGGCATCCCCTTGAGCCCCGTCAGATGCATCGGCAGGAAGGTGACGTTGAAGCCCACAAAGATCAGCCAGAAGGCCCAACGGCCAAGGGTTTCGGACAGAAGCTTTTTGCGGAAGAACGGGAAGAAATAATAGACCCCCGCCATGACCGGAAAGACCATGCCGCCGAACAGCGTGTAGTGCAGGTGGGCCACGACGAAGTAGCTGTCATGGGCCTGCCAGTTGAAGGGCACGATGGCCAGCATCACCCCTGTCAGACCGCCCGCCACAAAGATCGCCAGCGCTCCCGCGATCCAGAGCATCGGCAGGGTCATCTTGACCCGTCCCACCATCAGCGTCGCGACAAAGGCGAAAAGCTGGATGCCGGTGGGGATCACCACGGCCTCGGACGCGGCAGAGAAGAACCCCAGACTGATCTGGGGCAGGCCGGTGGTGAACATGTGATGCACCCACAGCCCGAAGGACAAGAACCCGGTGCCGACCGCGCTGAGCACGATCCACGAATAGCCCACGATGGGCGTGCGTGCGACAGTGGGCACGATCATCGCGGCGATGGCGATAGAGGGCAGGAAGATGATGTAGACCTCCGGATGGCCGAAAATCCAGAACAGATGCTGCCAGAGCATCGGGTCGCCGCCCCGGACGGGATCGAAGAACGGCCAATCGAAGGAGCGTTCGAGTTCGAACAGGAAATCCCCCGCGATCAGTGGCGGGAAGGCGAAGAGGATCATGCCGCCCACGACCATCACATACCACGCGTAAAGCGGCATGATGTTGACGCGCATCCCCGGTGGGCGGCATTTGAGCGCGCCGACAATCAGCTCGACCGCCGCGGCGATGGAGGCGACCTCGATAAACGAGAGGCCCAGAAGCCAGATATCGGGGCCGATGCCTTCTTCCTTGGTGGCGAGCGGGGGGTACATGAACCAACCCGCCTTGGGGCCGGAATCGAACAGGATAGACCCGAAGACAAAGATGCCGCCGATCAGGAAACACCAGTAGCCATAGGCGCTGAGCCGCGGGAACGGCATGTCGCGCGCCCCCAGCATCCCGGGCAGCAGCAGGATGGAGATCGCCTCGAACATGGGTACGGCAAAGAGGAACATCATCGCCGAGCCGTGCATGGTGAAGAACTGGTTATAGCGGTCGGCGTCGAGGAAATCATTCTCGGGCACGGCAAGCTGGGTGCGCATGAGCACCGCCAGAATACCGGCACAGAGCATGAAAAAGAACGCGGTCATCGTGTACCAGATGCCGACCTCGGTGTTGTTCACCGCCGACCAGTAGCGCCAGCCTTGCGGCGTTTTCCAAGCCGCACGCAGACGTTTTTTCTGCGCCTCCTGAACCTCCTGCGGGACGGGTTCAGCGAGCATATCCTCGGTCGGGGGGTAGGTGCCTTCGGGTTGCAGCACATCGGGGTATCTGCGGGTCATTTCAGCCCCCCCAGATAGGCGGCGAGCGCCGCGAGGTCGTCGTCGGACAGGAAGTCATAGGTGGGCATATTGACCTCGGGTTTGATCGTGTCGGTGTGGCCGATCCATGTGGCGATGGCCTGCGCGTTCAAGGGAAGGGTGCCTGCGGCAAGCGAGTGGCGATTTGCCAGATGGGTCAGGTCGGGGCCGGACTTGCCGATGGCTTTGGTGCCACGAATGGTGTGGCAGGCACCGCAGCCTTCCTCAAGGAACAGGGTCGCGCCGGCCTGGGCCAGCGCGCCTTGGGGCGGCTTGGCATCGCGCGCCTCCGCGCTGAGCCATTGGTCGAATTCATCGGGGGGCATCACCACGGTTTCAAAGGCCATCAACGCATGAGAGGCGCCGCAGAATTCGGCGCATTGGCCACGGTAGATGCCCGGATCGGTGGGCGCGAGGGTCATGCGGGTTTCGCGCCCCGGGAACATATCGGTCTTGCCGCCAAGGGCCGGCACCCAGAAGGAGTGGATCACCCGATGGGCATTCAGCACAAGCTCGGTCCGGGCACCGGCGGGCAGGCGGAGTTCATTCGCCGAGACGACTGTTCTGGTCTCCCCTTGTTGTTGGTATTCGACGCGCCACCACCATTGTTCGGCGGTGATGCGCACGACCAGCCCGTCCCCTTCGGCGCGGGTCGGTCCCATCAGCGGCAGGGAATACATCAGCAGCCCCCCCAGCAGGACCACGGGAAAGACGATGCCCCCGCCGACGATCAGCATTTCGGCGGTGCGGCGGCGCATGGCACCGGGGTTGATGCGTGTGACATAGACAAACAGCAGCGCGACCAGCCCCCACAGGATCACCGCGCCGACCAGCATCACCCAAAAGAGGTTCAGCACATCCGCCGCGTCCTGACCGGCGGGGGCAAGCACGGATTGACGCCCTTCGCAGCCCGCCAGAAGCAGGGCGGCCGGGGCGATTGCACAGATGCGCCAAGGGTGTTGCAAGAGGGCTCCTTTCACTCTGACAATTTGTCCATGTCCGAGGCAAGCGGGTCTTGCCCCTTTGATTTCATGTAGAACACGGTCGCGCCCCAGAGCACGACACCCAAGCCGATCAGCACCGCGGCGATGAGGTATTGCACGCTGTCGCGCCCCGTCCACGGGCCAACGAAAAAGGCGCAGGATATCGCGCCGATATAGGGCAGGCCGAGGGGGCTGGTGAAATGGTCGTGATCCACCGTGTCGCTGCGCAGCACCAGCACGGCGATATTGACCAGCGTGAACACCGCAAGCAGCAGCAGCGCCGTGGTGCCCCCCAGATCAGGCACCGCGCCGACAAAGGTGATCAGCGCGATCGCCAGCCCGGTGGTAAAGACGATGGCCGTATAGGGCGTGCGCCGCTTGGGCAGCACCTTGCCCAGAATGGAGGGCAGCACTTTTTCCTGCGCCATCCCATACAGCAGGCGGCTGGCCATCAGCATGTTGATCAGCGCGGAGTTCGCCACGGCGCACATGGTGATGATGCCGAAGACGCTGAGCGGGAACCAGGGCGCGCCGGCTTCGACGACCTTGAGCAGGGGGGTGGCCCCTTCGCCCAAGGCCTTTGCGTCGACAAGGGCAATGGCGGTGATCGACACCAGCAGATAGATCACGCCGGTGATCAGCAGCCCGCCCAGCAGGACTTTGGGGAAGATGCGCGAGGGGTTCTTGGCCTCTTCGGCCATGTTCACGGAATCCTCGAAGCCGACCATCGCAAAGAAGGCCAGCGTGGTCGCGGCGATCACGGGCCAGAACAGGCCCTGCTCTCCGGCGCTGCTGAAATCGAACGCGCGCCCGAAATCGCCTTGCCCGCCCATGAGCGCGGCGGCACCGATCATGATGATGATCAGCAGGCCGGTCAGTTCGATGCAGGTGAGCACCACATTTGCCTTCACGCTTTCGCCGACGCCGCGCAGGTTGATCAGCCCCAGCAGCACCATAAAGCCGATGCTGATGGCGGTGATCAGGAAGGCCCCGTCGCCCAGACCGAAACTTTTGCCGAAATTCTCGGCAAAAGCCTGCGAGGCGGTCGAGGCCGAGGTGATCCCGCTCGACATCACAGCGAACGCCACGAGGAAGGTGAGGAAATGCACGCCAAAGGCCTTTTGCGTATAAAGCGCGGCACCGGCGGCCTTGGGGTATTTGGTGACAAGTTCAAGGTAGCTGCAGGCGGTCACGGTGGCCAAGACAAAGGCCACGAGGAACGGCAGCCAGACAATGCCGCCGACCTTTGCCGCGACTTCGCCTGTGAGCGCGTAGATCCCTGTGCCCAAGACATCGCCCACCACGAACAGCAGCAGCAAGCCGGGCCCCATCACGCGTTTGAGTTCGGTTTTCTCGCCGTCTTGATCCGGCGTTGTTGAAACATCCTTGGTCATGGGACACTCCCTTCCCCCCTTGCCGGGGGCGTGGCCCCGAAATCACAGCCGTCACCAGTTCACGCCCGTAGCGACGGCTAGCCCGTGGCGTCTTGTGCGCTGCCGCCTTTCTTGCGGATCACGCGGTAGATGTAGGTCAGCACCAAGGCGCCGATGACAACGTTGGACACGGGGTTCATGTAGTCCGCGACCAGATCGTATTGCGACCCGAGCGCGTAGCCGAGCCCGGTCAGCAATGTGTTCCAGATCACCGTACCCGCCAGCGAGAAGGCCAGAAACGGCAGGTGATGCATCGGCGTCAGCCCCGCGGGCACCGAGATCAGTGTGCGGATCGCGGGCACCATGCGCCCCATGAGCACGGCCAGATTGCCGTGGCGGTCGAACCAGTCCGACGCGCGGTCAAGATCCTCGGGGGACATGGTGAGCCAGCGGCCATGCTTTTCCAGAAGGTGCCGCACGCGGTCGTGCCCGATCTTGCGCGCGATGATGTAGTAGAGGTAGGTGCCCGCCAGCGACCCGATGCTGCCCGCGATCACCACGCCGACAAAGTTCATCTGGTCCTGATAGGCCAGAAACCCCGCCAGCGGCATGATCAGCTCGGACGGGATGGGCGGAAAGACGTTTTCCGCGAACATCAAAAACGCGACGCCCAGATAGCCTGCGGCATCCAGCAGGCCGGTGATCCAGTCAAACATGGGGACTCCGGTTCTGTAGCGTTGCGGGGGAGGGGGCGTTGAGGGTCATTGAGGGTCTTTCGTCGTCAGCGGGTTGGCCACACGCTCGTAGTATTCACTGATGGCGCGCATATCCTCGGCGGTCATTTTGCGGGCGATGGCGGACATCATGCCGCCAACGTCATTGTCCCGCTGGCCGCGTTTCCAGCGGTCCAGTTGCAGCACCATGTAGTTGGCGTATTGACCGGCAAGATAGGGGACCGAGGGCGGGTTGCCCGTGCCGTCGGGCCCGTGGCAGTTGGTGCAGGCGGGCAGACCCTTGTCGGGCGATCCGGCCCGCGCGATGGCGGCCCCTTTCTGGATCTCTTGCGCTGAAACCTGCCCGCGCGCCACCCGCAGCGGCGCGGCGAGAGAGGCGTAATAGGCGCTGACCGCGGCGCGGTCGTCTTCAGAGAGGGATTGCGCGACGGGCGTCATCAGGTCGTCGGGCCGCGCGTCGCTGGCATAGTCATCCAGCTGCTTGTCAAGATACCACGCCGGTTGTCCGGTAAGCCGCGGGAAGCTGCCCGACCCGTCCCCCTGACCATCAACGCTGTGGCAGGTCACGCAGGATTGCACATCGCCCGCGCCCTGTAGGGCGATCGCCTGCCCCCGTGCCAGAGTTTCGGCGTCGGGCGGCGTATCGACCGTCATGTTGAACAGATCGCGCGCCGTATCATAGGGCTGATCCGCAGGGATCGCCTGCGCGGTGGCCAGCGCAGGCAAAAAGGCTGCGAGGGCGAGGCAGAGCAGGGGGCGGTGAGGGATTTTCATGGCGGCTCCTCTGCTTCAGGCGTCCATCAGCGGGCGCGGGTTGGCGATATAGTCGTTCTTCATATGATCGAGCGTCCAATAGGCGACGCCCATCAGCGGCCCCGTGGGGTTGTAGCCAAGGTTCTGCGGAAACAGCCCTGCGCCAAAGACAAAGACGTTGTGATGATCCCACATCTGGCCAAAACGGTTCACGACGCTGGTGGTCGGGTCCGTGCCCATCACCGTGCCGCCGGTGTTATGGGTGGTCTGATAGGGCACGATGGAATAATCACTGCCCTCTGCCGCGCGGTTGCTGGCGGAGGTGGATGTCACGTTATCCATATTGCGCGCGATCTCATGCGCCTTGCCCATCACATAGTCGGCCATGCGCCGGTCGTTTTCGGGGAAGTTGAAGGTCATCCGCAGCAGCGGGCGGCCGTAGGCGTCTTTCCATGTTGGATCGAGGTCAAGGTAGTTATCGGGCGTCGCCATGGATGACCCGTGGACGGTCAGGCTGGCGTGGTGCAGGTAATTCTCGCGCACGGCACGTTTCCAGTCGGCGCCCCATGCGGGCGTGCCTTCGGGCGTGGGCTGGTAGTTGATCGGGCGGCCATTGGTCTGCGTGCAGGCGATATAGCCGCCGCCCAGAAACCCCAGATCGCTGTGATCAAAGTTGTCACCGTTGAAATCGTCGATCACCGTGCCAAGTGCCCCCGCCCCCATGAATGGGTTGGTCACCACTTGATCATCGAAAAATACGTTCACACCCGCCATTGTCTGATAGGCATAGTTCCGGCCCACGGTGCCTTTGCGGGTTTTCGGGTCGTAGGGTTTGCCCAGACCGGAGACCAGCATCAGATGCACGTTCCACAGGCCATAGGCGTTCATGCAAACGATGTCGGCGGGCTGGAACACCTCTTCGCCCGCGTCGGTCAGATAGGTGACGCCGGTGGCGGTCTTGCCGTCCTCTGACTTCTCGACCCGCAAGACCTGCGCCTGATAGCGGATCTCGAAGTTCTCGTGGGATTTGATCTGGTCATAGACGCAGATGATCGGGTCGGCCTTGGCATAGTAGCCGCAGCCGAAGCGTTCGCAAAAGCCGCAATAGGTGCAGGGATGCAGCTTGGCACCGTAGGGGTTGGTGTATTCCTTGGTGGCGTTGGCGGCGGGCAGGGGGAAAGGGTGATAGCCGAGCTTTTGGGCCGCCTCGCCGAATTTGGTGGGGCCGATGGGCTGGCGCATGGGCGGGTTGGGATAATCGGCGCTGCGGGGCCCTTCGAAGGGGTTGCCGCCTTCACGCGGGCCGTCTGCCATCTGGCCCGCTGTACCGGAGGTGCCGCAGATCTTCTCGTAAAAATCGAAATGAGGCTCAAGCTCGTCATAGGTGACGCCCCAATCCTGCACATTCAGATCATCGGGAATGAAGTCGGCACCATAGCGGTTTTCATAATGGCTGCGCATTTCGAGGTCGGAGGGTAGGGGCCGCCAAAGCTGGCCGTTCCAGTGGATGCCCGCGCCGCCAAGCCCGACACCGGGCAGGAACGACCCGAGCCTGCGCATCGGCAACGCCTGCTGGCTTGCGTTGTTGCGGAAGGTCAGGGTCTCTTTGCGGGTGTTGATCATATGCGCGTGGTGCACCGCATATTTCAGTTCGTCATGTTCCTTGGGGGCGGCGAAATCATCGGCGTCGTGGCGGTAGGATCCGCGTTCCAGCACCACACAGCGTTTGCCAGCATGGGCAAGTTCATATGCAGCTGTCAGACCCGTCCAACCGGCCCCGATGATGACCACATCTGTTTTCGCCAGCCGCCGTGCCATGATCTACCTTTCCCAGTTGAAGTCGCTTGTGCCCGGTTGATGCCCGATGCCCATAGGGGGCTGCCGGTAGGGGCGATTGTGGGCGTCGACCGTGTCGGTGAAATAGCCGAAGGCCCCGGGGAAGCCGACCATATGCCAACCGGCATAGCCCTTGTTGCCGCCATAGATCGGGTCGGCAAAATAGCCCTGGTTCGTCAGGGCGTGGAGTTCGGTAAAGAATGTTTTGGCCCCGACACGACCGGCAAGCGCGGGCCTATCCTCGGACAGGTCGGTCATCAGCTGGTCGAGCGCGGATTGCGGTTGCCCTTCAAGCGGGCCGATGACGGTCTGCATCGCCGCCAGCCCCTCACGCCAGAGCTCGGCGGGGCGTAGGGGGGATTGATAGCCTTGCTCGGGTGTGCCTTGGGGGTGGGGCCCGTCCATATACAAGTGTTCCCCGCGCCCATATCCGCCCGCGAGTTGCAGGTCGATGAAATCGACCACGCCGGCCTGACTGGCCGAGGGGAAATCATCTTGCGGGATCAGCGTGTCACACAGCAGTGCGAGGCTTCGGGCCTCGGAATCGGTCAGGAAGGTAAAGGGGGTGCCATCAAGGGCGGCAAAGGCATGGCGCGGCAGGGACGCAAGGCCGACTGCGGCACCGAAGCCGAATAGAACTGATCGTCTGGAATACGTTGGCATACGAAACCCAAATGATTGGTCATTTGTCTAAATAACGCCCGCGTGAGCGAGATGTTCCGCAGTTTTGCAAAAAATTTTGGCGAAACTAGTCGTGGCGTTTCTGCCGGGGGCGGTCTAGTTTGCGCGGGCCGAAACAAACTCACACAGCCATGTGACTGGTTCTTGGGAACAGGGTCGCGCTATTGGGGGTTACATCGTCAAGCACTAACTAAATAGGAGCGTGCACGCATGCTGACCAAACGCCATTTTATCACCAGCTCCGCTGCCGCGTTGTTTTCTGCCCCTCTGGCCCCCAGTCTCGCCGCCGCGGCGACAACAGACAAGTCGATGTGGGACGCATGGGATGCGCAGGTAACGCCTGCGGGCTACGATCCTGCAACGACGAACCCCTGGGGCGTCGCGCCTCGCTTTCTGCCTCGACTGGTCGAGGCGAACCCCGGTTTGACGCCGGGCGATATCCACGTCGATGCGGTTGCGCGGTATCTATATCACATTCAGGACAATGGCACCGCCATGCGCTATGGCGTGGCGATTGCGCGGGGTGACCTGTACGAGCCCGGCACCTATTCGATCAAGCGCAAGGCGAAATGGCCAACCTGGACGCCGACGCAGAACATGATCCGCCGCGATCCAGAGCTTTATGAACAACACGCCGATGGGATGGACGCAGGCCCGCAGAACCCCTTGGGGTCGCGTGCGCTGTATCTTTTTGTCGGTAACCGCGACACCTATCTGCGCATCCACGGGTCGCCTAACCCGCAATCGATCGGCGGGCGTGCAAGCTCTGGCTGCGTGCGGATGATCATGGCGCATATCAACGATCTGTACGAGAACGTGAACACCGGATCGCGCGCGGTCCTCTACCCGCCGGAAGAGCTGGTGACGGCTGCGACCTAAGTCCCGACCTTTGCACACATGAAAAGGCCGCCCGAAGCGAGATGCTTCGGGCGGCCTTTTTACGTCACGACGCGGGGCGCGCTTAGCCCGCCGCAGCAGCCGCGATCGTTTGGGTGCAGATCGGGCGGCCATTGTCGGCGCGCAGGGGCAGGAAGGTGGTTTCGACCGGCCCGCGGTAGCGATAGACGTAGCACCCGTTGCTGGGGTCGATCTTAACCGCGGTCAGATCCTGGTTCTTGGCAGCCACCAGGCGCACCCCTTCGGGCAGTTCCTTGAAGAACCCGTCGTCCGTTGTCATCTTGTCAGTGGTGGTCTGTACATCCGCACAAGCAGCCAGCGCCAATACGGCACAGCCTGCAATCCAAACCCGAACGCTCATCGTGATATTCCTCATATGAATTTGCTATGCAGCTAGGGTATTTCGCCGGAGTTGTAAAACAAGGGCACGTGTTTCTGGGTCACAAACTGTTGCATTGCTGCCGATGGCCGCGGCTAGTCGTGCTCTTCATAGGTGCCTGCGCGTTTTTCAAGCTTGCGCACCAGCGCGATGATGATCAGCGCGAGGATTACGGTCATGCCCGCAATCGTCCATTCGCCCAAGCCGCAGGCCACGCCAACGGCGGCGGCGACCCACATGCTGGCCCCCGTGGTCAGGCCGCGCACCTTGCCTTGGGAAAAGACAATCAGCCCCGCGGCGAGGAAAGCGACGCCGCTGGTCACCGCCTCGATGATACGCAGGGGGTCCATCCGGATGGTATCGCCGAATTCGGCGCTGCGGGCGAGCAGGGCGAGGGTCAGCAGACAGTAGATGCATGACGCGAGGCCGATCAGCATATGCGTGCGCAGACCCGCGGGCCGTTTGGAGGTTTCGCGTTCAAGCCCGATCAGACCGCAGAATACCACCGTCGCAAGGGTGCGGGCCACAACGACCGACAGGGGCAGGCTGGGGGCGAGGGAGAATTCGTTCAGCAGATCCTCCCACATCAGCGTGTCTCCTTCGCGCAAGACGGGTGCGGGAGAGGGGGGCAGGGGGCGGAACTGGGCATGGGGGTAATCCGGTCTCTTGAAAGCTATTGGTCTGGATATAGGGCGGTGACAGTAAAAGACCGCCCCCGATGTGGGGACGGTCTGCGGTCGTTAACTTCTGTGGATCAGATCCAGTAGTTCGGCACCATATAGTGTTCGTGGGTCCGGCGTTCCCATTCGCGATCTGTCACCCAACCGTCGCTGCGGGTTGGTGCGCCTTTGACCTGCTCTTCGGTGATGTCGGTCACGAAGCCTTCTTTGGTGGTGTCGTATTCAAGCTTGCCCCACGGCACGGGGTGGTGATCCTCGCCCAGGCCCAGAAATCCGCCAAAGCCCATCACGGCATAGGCGACCTTGCCGGATTGCTTGTCGATCATCAGATGGTCGATGGACCCGATATGCGTGCCGTCGCGGCTGTAAACAGTCGTACCATTCACGTCAGAGGAAGATACGAGGCTAGAATGTGATGTCGCAGTCATGTCGAAACTCTCCTGTGTTGTGGTTACCTGTAGTTGCAACGACAGAGGCGGCGCGGCGGTTCCGCGTCCTTCGGCGGGCGGCTAACTTCTGCCGATGGGCGTTGTTTGGCCGTGCGGGCGAGAGGGCTTGGAACTTTGGGTAAATGCGGCGGGTTGGTCTTTGACCAATCGACCACCGCTGGCCGGTTCAAACCCAAGCATGAAAAGGGAGATTCCAATGAAATTCGCACTCACCACCGCCGTGGCCTGCGCGCTGATGACAAGCGCCGCTTTCGCCGCCGAGACGACTGCGCCGGTTATGGATGCCGAAGGGGCAGAGGTCGGAACCGTGACGGTTCAGGATACCGAGTCCGGCGTGGCGCTGGCAAAACTGTCGCTGTCCAACCTGCCCGCAGGGGGCATCGCGGTGCACCTGCATGAAACCGGTGATTGTTCGGGCGACGGGTTCAAATCCGCTGGCGGGCATATCGCGGGGGACCGCGAGCATGGCGTTTTGACCGCCGGTGGCCCACACCCCGGTGATATGCCGAATGTCACGGTGGGCAGTGATGGCACCGTAGAGCAGGAAGTGTTCTTGCCGTTCCTGAATGTCGAAGAGCATCTGATGGATGACGACGGCGCTGCCTTTGTGATCCACGGCGGGCAGGACGATTACAGCTCGCAGCCTTCAGGTGATGCGGGCGACCGGATTGCCTGCGGTGTCTTTGGTGCTGATCCCGCCTGATCCCCCTTCGGCAAACGATGATTTGAACGACCAAGGCCGCGCCCCCACTGGCGCGGCCCTGCTTTTGCTGGCATAGGCTACCGCTGGCACCCTGCACGGACAGGGGGCAAACCGCCGGATCAATCAGCAAGGTTTCCCATGGCAAAAACACCCAGCCCCTGCATCGACGTGTGCAAGTTCAAACGCGAAGGCCATTGCATCGGGTGTTCGATGACCAAGGCGCAGAAATCCATGTTCAAGTCGCTGAAAAAAGAAAGCCACCGCGTGGGCTTTGTCCAGATGCTGACCGCGCAACAGGAACGTCTGGGCAAATACAGCCATTGGGATCTGGCGTATCGCAAGAAGCTGGCAAAACGCAAAATCGCGGCCGAGAAGCTTCTCTAGCCGCGATTTGATTTGGGTGCTGACGGGATCAGCGGGCGGGCTGGTTAGCCTGCGAGGTGTGCGCGCAGGAACCACGCGAATTTCTCGTGCTCTGTCCCGCGTGCGATACACAGATCTTCTGTCAGCGTGTCGCCATGGTCGGCGGCCAACTGGCCCGCGCCCGCGATGGTGGAGGCCAGCGTTTCCTGCGCTTCCATCATGATGCGGATCATTTCCTTGTCGTTGGCGTGGCCATCGTGTTCGTTGATCTTGGACCGCTTCAGCATGCCTGCAAGCATCCCTTCGGCGTGGACATCAAGGGCGCGAATACGCTCTGCCAGATCATCCTGCGCGACAAAGTGGTCTTCGTAGATCTTCTGGAACAGGTCGTGCAGCGGGCCGAAACCCATGCCTTTTACGTTCCAGTGAAAGTTTTGCGCCAGCATTGTCGTCACGGCGGTTTCCGCAACGCATTGGTTCAATGCATCGGCGATTGCTGTTTTTGCATCGGTTGTCAAAGCAGCTGCTGTCTGGTTCATTTTCTCGTCCCCAAGTGATTAAAATTCTGACTGGCTGGCACGGTACTAGCTTGCTGTCCATTCAACATAGACACCAAAAACGGTTTGCCAAGGTCTTTTTGGAATTATTCTAAACTTGAGAAAACTGCTCGGAAATCTGTCCAAGAAGATAGCCGATATAGCGTCGGTCAGCAGGGGCCACGCGCGACTTGATCAGGAAGTTGAGACTGGCGGGATCGTCCTCGCGGATGCTGGTCAGGCAGCGCAGGATCCATGCTTCGTCAAACGATAGCGTGTCTGTGCCCGGCGCGAACCAGACGACCTTGCGCTGCACCGCATTCGGCAGGCATTTGATCAGCGTATCCACAAATGTGCGTTTCGCGTCCTCGCCATCAAGGCTGAGCAGGGCGCAGGCTTCGTAAAGATCCGTGCGCGCGGCGACGCGGCAGGCCATCGCCGACATCCGCAAATGGGTCAGCGCGGCGCGTTGTTCGGGGGTGATACGGGGGGCGGGAGCCTGTGCCGGAGCGTCGTCGCGGTCGAGGATCGAAAGGGTCGCCAAAGATGCCATATCAAGAGAAGTCCATACATGGGGCAGGGGTCGGTCCTGTCCGGTTGAATATCTTACTTTATTTATAGGGTATAAGCATCGCCCCGACAAGGGGGAGTGTTTTAGTGGGGTATTTGAAAATATTATGTAAATACATGAGTGTAGGCAGGATGCCGCTTGTGGCAGTTAAGTTTGTGACGCAGCGGCTTGCGCCGGCGCGCTGACCTGATTAGGTCTCGGGCAAGTGAATACCTTACTATTTCAGTTTGACAATGGCCGCGGGGCGGTTCATTTCCGACTAAAACAGTAAGGGACAGAATTCCATGCAAATTTCAAGGATTGCCTTGGTGGCCGCGCTGGCCGCATCACACCCCGCCTATGCGCAGGAGGCGGATACGCTTGATCTGGGGACGCTCACGCTTGAGGCGGAAAGCGATGCGACGCTGCTGCAAAACGGGTATGTGGCCGAATCGGGGCGTCAGGCCACGCGGGTCGACACCCCCATCCGTGACATCCCCCAAGCGATCAGCACCGTCGGGCAGGACCAGATCGAAGATCAGGAGCCGCGCACGCTGCTGGACGCCTTGGGCTATACCTCGGGGACGAATGTCACCAACTTCGGTTTCGACTCGCGCTATGATGCTGTCTATCTGCGCGGTTTCTCGGCCTATTATGACGGGTTGTTCCGCGATGGCCTGCGTCAGGTGAACGGGCCGTCGGCGTGGTTCCAGAACCACCCCTACACGTTCGAGGGGGTTTCCGTGCTGAAGGGTCCATCGTCGTCGATGTATGGCGTCAGCGGTGCGGGCGGTTTGGTGAATATCATTTCCAAACGCCCCAAGGACGACGCCTATAACGAGCTCAAGCTGACCTTTGGCACCGACAGCCGCAAAGAGCTGGCGTTCGATTTCACCGGCCCCGTGGGCACCGACGGACGGCTCAGCTATCGCCTTACCGGTGTGGCGCGGGATGCGGATACGCCGCTGCCGGGCTATAGCGATGATCTGGCGCTGCTGGCCCCGTCCTTCACCTATCAATTGACGGATCGGACCAAGATCACGGTCCTTACTGAATATTCTGAATCAACCCGCGGGGGCACGGCGTCTTACTACAACCCGTCGCAGGGCGAAGCGTCTGATATTTATGTCGGCGATCCTGATTATAATGACTTTGTGAACGAACAATGGCGCGTCGGCTACGAGCTTGAGCACGAGATGGACAATGGCGTGACCCTGCGCCAAAACCTGCGGTATTCCGAAGTGGATGCGGATCTTGAGTTTAGCGGCATCTATGCGGCGGGCACGGGTTTCGGGCGCTACTGGGGCCATTACCTTGAGAATTCCGAGAATTTCTCGGTCGATACCTATGCCGAGGGGCATTTCTCTACCGGTGCGTTTGACCACACGGTTGTGGCCGGTTTCGATTATACGCAGTCGTCCTATGACGCCTATTATGGCGGTGTCGGCTATGTCTCTGCTGCCGACACGGACGCGGTGGATCAGCCCTATTCCAATGGTCAGGAGATGTATCAGTATGGCGTCTATGTGCACGACCAGCTGAGCTCCGGCCCCTGGACGATGTTCCTGAGCGGTCGCTACGACTGGGTCGACATGACCACCTTTGACGCCAATCAGAACGGCACCGATACATCGCATAACGGGTTCTCGGGCCGTGTCGGGCTGAGCTATGCGTTCAACACCGATCTGTCTGTGTATGCCAATGTGTCGAGCTCTTTCGTGCCGACCACAGGGCTGGTCTATGACGACAGCACCGACCCCAACAGCGGCCGGTCGGCAGAGCCGACACGCGGGCTGCAAAAGGAAGTGGGCGTCAAATACCAGCTGCCGGGCACGGAAAGCCTGATCACCGCGTCATTGTTTGACATCCGTCAAGAGGACGGCGTGGTCTTCCAGACGGTTGATCCGGCGACGTTCAATGGCTTGAACCAGGTGCAGGTACCCTATGACCTGCGCTCGCGCGGGCTGGAGATCGAAGGCCAGTTCAACTTTGCCAATGGTCTGCGCGTGACCAGCGCCTATACCTATCTGGATATGGAGATCGAGGCAGGGTCCACCGGCACCGTGGGCAACCAGCTGTCGGCCACACCGCACCACACCGCATCGATTTGGGGCTTCTACGAGCCGCAAAGCGGGGCGTTCAAGGGCTTTGGCTTCGGGGCGGGTCTGCGCTATGTCGGCGAAAGCTATGGCGATGATGCAAATACCTACAAGAACGATGCCGAAGTCTTTGCCGATCTGTCGCTGTCCTATGACTTTGGCGAAGTCGGCTATGACGGGCTGAGCGCGCAGATCAACGTCAAGAACGTCTTTGACAACACAGACCAGACCTGCAGCGCGGACTATTGCTATCGCTACGAAGGGCGCACTGCGACGGCCAGCGTCAGCTACCGCTTCTGATGGCGCGGTCCGGGGGAACTTGGGGTGTCGTCGGCGCGATCGGCGGCATCTATATTGCGCAAAGCGTGATTGCGGGTGTCACATGGTCGGGGCTGCCGGGGGTGTTGCGCGCGCAGAAGCTGCCGCTGGATCAGATCGGGTTGATCTCGGTGCTGGTGCTGCCTTGGGCGCTCAAGTTCCTTTGGGCACCGAGGGTTGAACGGTTCCGGCTGCCGGATGGCGGGCGGGATCGGTCGGTCACAATTGTAACATTGGGCGCTGCGGTGGTGATCGCGGCGCTTTTCGTGGTGGGGCTGATCGGCCCGTCGCCAGTGCTGCCTGTTCTGGCGGTGCTGATGGTGGCGGCCTTTGCGACGGCCACGGTGGATATTGCCTGCGACGGCTATGCCGTGGCGGCGTTGAAGGATACGGAATATGGCTGGGGGAACGCGGCGCAGGTGGGCGGTGCCTATCTGGGGGCTGCGATCGGCGGGGGAGTGTTCCTGATCCTCGTGGACCGCGCCGGATGGCTGGCGGGCGCATGGGGGATGGCGACGGTGATTGCTGTGCTCTGCGTCCCCTTCGCGATCATCGCGCGCGCGAAAAACGCGCAGGCGCGACCGCATCAACCGCGACTTAGAACCGCCTTGGCCCGCGCCGAGGTGCGTCAGGGTTTGCTGGTCGCGGCGCTTTATGTCGTGGCGCAGAAAACCGCGATGGGGATGTTCGGACCTTACTTTATCGATGCGGGCTATGATCTGGGTCAGCTTGGACTGCTCAGCGGGGTCGGCAGCCTGACCTTGGGCTTTGCGGGGGCGATGACCGGCGGTGCAGTGGTGCGCCGTTTTGGCACCCGCGTGGTGCTGGCCGGCGCGGTGGCGCTTCAGGCGCTGATCCTCGGGGTGGTTGGCCTGTCGGCGGCGGGTGGCGTTTTCGCCGCCGCGACGGTGGCCCCGATTGCGATGGTCAGCAGCGCGGCCGTCATGGCCTTTGGGTTCGTTGCCCTTTACGGGCAGTTCATGAACTGGTCCGACCCGCGGCAGGGCGGCGTCGATTTTACCTTGTTCCAATGTATGGATGCGGCGGTGAGCATGGTCTCGGGCATAGTCGCCGGGGTCATCGCCGAGCATCTTGGTTACGGTTTCTTTTTTGGTGTGGCCTGTGCCGTCTCGCTTGCGGCATTGCCGCTGATCTGGCGGGTCTCGGGGCAGCGCGCACCGCAACAGGGGATGGCCCATGTCTGATCACACTGCACAAACCGAATTGCCCGGCGTCACCTTCGCCGCCCTGCGTCAGGCCACCTTGGCCGAAGCGGCAGAGCATGACCTGCACGTCGAACAGGATGGCGCACAGGGCATTGTCGTGGGCACCTATTACGGGCGGATCGCCTTTGCCCCGTCGGGTGCCAATTGCAGGGCCGAGATATCGACCGCGCGCGCCGATTTCCTGCAGACGTTGAAGGACAGTCTGGTGGATCAGATCGGCAGCGTCATGCCCGATGCGGCGCAGGCGATCCGCTGGTCGGATGGTGTACGTCAGGGGGCCTTGCCCGATAACGCACGGTTGATGACGGTGCAGCACCGCGAGATGTTGGACTGCGGGTTTATGCGGGTCACGCTGGCGGGCGATGTGGCGCGGTTTTCTGACAGTGCGATCCATTTCCGCCTTGGCATCGCGCAACCGGGCAAGACCCCCCAATGGCCCCGCATCGGAGAGAACGGGGCAACGGTCTGGCCCAAGGGTGAACACAAGCTGCATCTGCCGGTCTATACCGCGCGGCGGGTGGATCGGGAAAACGGGCTGCTGGTGTTTGACCTCTTTATCCACGAAGGCGGGCGTACCACCGATTGGGCGCGCAGCGTTGAACTGGGGACGCAGATCCTAGTCACCGGACCGGGTGGCGGCGGCTGTACGATCACGGGGCCGGTGTTCGGATTTGCCGATGATACCGCCTTTCCGGCCATTGCCCGTATCATGGAGGCGAACCCCGATCTGACCGGGCGCATCATGCTCTACCCCTCCCATGTAGATGCCGCGCATTATCCGTTGCCAGAGCACAAAGGTCTGGAGGTTGTCATCGCCAGCGAGACCGCGCGTCCCACGATGGGGCAGGCGGCCTGCGACGCGGTGTCATCTGCGGCGGACGGGTTTTTATGGTTCGCGGGGCAAAAGGCGTTGGCGACGCAAGTGCGCAAGACGTGGAAAGAGCACGGCGGCGCTGCCGAGCGGTCCTATATCTCGGCCTTCTGGTAACGCGCAGACATTGAAACAAAAAAGGCAGCCGGTGAAAGGGCTGCCTTTTCGTTACTTGCACCGGATGGCGCGCCTTACGCGGCGCTGGCGGATACCAGCAGTTGCGCCTCATGCGCGCGCAGGGACCGGCGCGCGGCGACAAAGTTGGACATGCCGTCAGCCAGCTCGAGCTCGGGGAATAGCGACAGGATCTCGCTGCGCTGTTCGGACTGGATGCCGGCCATCGAATGTGCCCCCGGCTGGAAGCTTTCGGCCCATGTGCCATCCGCAAACACGACTTCGTGGTTGTCAAACAGCATGTGGATGTAGCTGACCTTGTCCGGCGTGACAGTGTCGACCCCGTCGAGCCCGACCAGATGTTTCGCCGCGACCAGAACTTCGCGTTCGCTGAACATCACCTCGGCCGTTTCGGAGGCGACAAGCATGCGGTGGTTCGGGCTGACCATCATATCGCGCTGCGGCACGCCTTCACCAAAGGCACCGGCCTTGATCCGAACGGGGTTGAAGCCGGGGGTGCGCAGCAGGTTGTCGCGCCCCAGATTGCGGCGGCCCACCCAGCGAACCGGCTGCAGGCCGTTGTCACGGGTGACGACCAGATCGCCGACCTTGATCTGCTGCACCGGAATCTCGCCGCGTCGCGTGGCAATGGTGGTGCCGGGGGTAAAGCAGATCACGACCTCTTCGATTTCGGAATAGGTTGTGGTGCCGGTCACGTTGCCGTCGGCATCGCGGAATTCGATCGTGCCGGATTCAGGGCCCGTTTTGGTCAGCGTGTACTGCGACCGATCCAGCCCGCTGAGGTTCAGAACGTCGACATCTGTTCCGTCGGCATCTTCGCCACCCACGATGGTGTGATCACCGCCCGAGGTAAAGTTGAACAGGTCGGAGCCTTGCCCCCCTTCGGCGCGGTCGTTGCCGCCACCCGAGGTGATTGTATCCTGCCCGTCGCCGCCTTCGATCTGGTCGTCGCCTTCGCCACCGTCCAGGCTGTCGTTCCCGCCCTGACCAAAGATCGTGTCGTCGCCCTCGCCGCCCAGAATGGTGTCATTGCCCGCTTCGATCGGGGTCACAACGGCGTCATCAATCAGGTCGCCAGACAGGGTGAAGCCCGACTGCGTGGAACGGGTTTCGAGTGTGAACTCGATAAACTCGCGGTTCTCGAACTGGCCCGAGAACCACGCATCCTGATCGTCGGGGGAGTTCGCCTCGGTCCCCGCTGCGGTCACGGTGCCATCGGCATTGGTGACATTCAACGACGTGTCATCGCTGGTCGCGAAGGAGGTGAAGCTGTTGGTGTCCAGCGTCACGGATTCCTGATCGCCGGGGTTGTTGCGGTCGAGATCGTTGAAGGTCGCGGTGGAATTCAGCGCGATCGGCTTGAACTCGCCCGTATCGATGTAGTGCTGGCGGTCGTAGAATTCGAGCCGGAAGGTCGCGGTTTCACCGGCATACCTGCTCCTGCTTCCATCACCGGAGTTCAGCAGGATCTCGAAGCCGGTGCCACCGGTAAGGTCGATGGGCATGTCGTCATTCGAGGTGTCGACCAGCACCAGCCGCGCGAAAACGCCGCCGCCATTGTCCAACGTTGCCACGTTGTCATAAAAGACGCTGTCGCCTTCGTCGGCTGAGTTACCCGTGTTGAAAAGGCGGCTGGCATAAGACAACGTGATCGGAGACGCGTCGTTGCCCGGTGCTGTACCGACGCCTGCATCGCCATACAGCAGGTCATCGCCCGCGCCACCGTCGATACGGTCGTCGCCGCCTTCGCCAGACACGCGGTCGTTGCCGGCACCTGCATCGATCCGGTCGTCTTCTGCTGTACCTTGAAGGGTATCTGTGCCCGTGGTGCCGTTGATCGCTGCCATTGTCGTCTGCTCCGCGTGATTTCTGCAAGAAACCACGGTCCGAAGTCGGCAAAGGTTTCGCAAATCGTGAAAAAACTAACGTTCTTTTTATCGCGGTATGCGCATCTGGCAACGGATTTAACGGCTTTGTGATAAGTTGACGTAGCGGCCTTCTCGCGTCAGTTGTGGATGGGGCGATGGTTCACGTTTTTCGACCAGTGAATACAAAATGGGGGCGGCATTACTGCCACCCCGCGCTTTGGTCTAAGAATTACTTGCGAAGCAATGCCAGTATGACGAGAAAAGGCAGCGTGAATATGCCCTATCTCACCGGCCTGCTTGGAGAAAATCGTGATGCCGTTCTATGCGCCCTACCTGCCAGTAACCCAAGGGTAGATCAAGCGGGGGAAAACCCCCATCTACGGTTGGATTAGCCCTAAAACCAGTGATTTGGCGACCGCATGATCGCGTGTGCTGGCCCGCAGCTTTTCTTTCGCGCCCTTGATGTGTTTCTCGAAGGTTTTTTCGCTGATCTTGAGGGTCCAGCAGATCTCGGCCGGGCGCAGACCGATGGCAAGATAGCTGAGGCAGTCACGCTCGCGCGGGGTGAGGTTAACCAGCACGCTCATGTGATCGCGGCGGATGCCTTCATCCATCGCAAAGGACAAACGTCGTAACGCGCTGCGATGCTGTTGCCAGTAAAGATCGAATTCGCGGTCGGTGCGTGTCTCGCTCACCCAAAGACCGATGCCGGAGATGGCCTGACCCGCGGGCGTGCGGTTCAGCGCGAAAGACGCACCGAACTGCATCCCGATGTCATTCTCAAGCTCGGATTGCATCTGTTGCGGCTCGGTCGCGTGGTCCAGCAGGCTGGCGTCATTCCACAGCACCTCTTTCGTACCATTGGCGATCAACTCGACCGAGATGTCGTCATCCACCAGCGCCTGTTCCTCGACCGCGGTGACCCAGTCTTGGGGGTAGGTGTGGCGAAAGAAACCGGCTTGGGTAAACCCGCGCACGGTCGCATCACTGGCGTAAGGGATGATGCCATAGCCGATGCCGGTGACGCCCAGATCGGCGAAGGTTTGGGTGCAGCTGTCCCAAAACGCAACATCGCCCGTGCCCGCTTTCGCGGCACCTGCCAAATCAATCAGCTTTTCCAATGACATGTTCGCCCCCCGGCCTAGGCAACATAATGGCAACGGTGTCGCCAAAAAGCAACATAAAATATGGCTGGAACAAGGCGTTCACCCTTTTGCGTAAGGGAATTCGAAGGCATCAGGCCGGTGCGTGACAAAATACACTGTTCGGAAAATCGCAAAGCGCGTAAAAGGACACCATGAATATTTGCGCGATCACAATGGTTTACAAAGACTACTGGGCGCTGTCCCAGTGGTACGCGCATTATGGGCGCATGCTGGGGTTTGATAACCTCTATATCGTCGCCCACGGGGCCGATGCCAAGATCGCCAGCCTTTGCCCGCGTGCGACCGTGATCACTGTGCCCCGCGAAACGCTGGAAGGGTTCGACCGGCGCCGCGGGCAGGTGTTGAACAGTTTTGCCGATGGGCTGGCTGTGTCTTTCGACTGGGTGATCCGCACCGATGCGGACGAGCTGATCTGTTACGATCCCGCACTTTATACGTCTCTGCACGCTGTGTTAGAGACGGCAACGGCAAAGTCGATGTTCGCGCTTGGTCTCAATCTGGCAGAGACCTTGGAGGATGATGTGCTCGC
Organism: Sulfitobacter sp. SK025; assembly: GCF_003352105.1. Lineage (NCBI taxonomy): Bacteria > Pseudomonadati > Pseudomonadota > Alphaproteobacteria > Rhodobacterales > Roseobacteraceae > Sulfitobacter > Sulfitobacter sp. SK025. The sequence goes on from NZ_CP025809.1 coordinate 29,494, forward strand.
AGAAGGGCAAATGGCTCTTGGCCATCGGCGCACGGCGGTGTTCTCGGGGCACTACAGCAAGGCATGGGTGACCAAACGCGGCACGGGCCTGTGGCGCCACGGGATATGGGTCGGGCCCAAGCGCATTGAAACGGCGGTGTTTGACCTGCCGCGCGGTGTCTATCTGATGCACCTGAAATACGCCAATATCGACGCGTTAGAGACGGCAAACCAGCATCGGACCGACGTGGGGAACATGCCGGGGCGCGGCTTGCCCGGTGCCGCGTGGAAAGAGGCGGACCAGACGGCGGCACGGTTCTATGCCCGATTGGCGGGATTTCGCGACGAGACATGGAAGGTCGCGCGCGATCACGCCTATGCCACGATCAGCGCGGATCCGGTGCGCGACACCAAAGAAAACGTGCTGCGGGCGAAATCGACAGTGTTCGAGCAGCGGGTGACCTTGCCAAAGTGGGTCGCCGCGACGTTTGGCGATACCTGATCAGTGAGCCTTCGACGCTGCGGGTTCCGGTGACTGCGCCTTTACCATGCCCTGTTCCCGTGGTGGGATACCCCGACACAGACCGTAGAATGCGTGGGAGGAGAGCAGGATGACGGATAAGATCAAGGTCGAACGGCACGGGCCGGTGACAGTGCTGCGGCTCGATGATGCCGAGACGATGAACGCGCTGACCTCTGCCATGGCGCTAGAGCTGCGTGACCTGCTGGAACGCGAAGCACAGACAGCGCGGGCGATTGTCTTGGCGGGGTCGCCGCGCGCGTTCTCGGCGGGGGCGAACCTCAAGCAGGGGACGATCGAAAGTGGCAAAGAGCTCGATGCGGGTGCCGCCCTTGAGAATGCCTACAACCCGTTGATGATGACGCTTCGCGATCTGCCGGTGCCCGTGGTCTCTGCCGTGCAGGGGGCGGTCGCGGGTGTGGGAGCATCGATTGCGCTGGCCTGTGATGTGATTGTCGCCGGTCGTGATGCCTATTTCCTTGAGGCCTTTGCGCGGATCGGGCTGATCCCCGATGGCGGGGCCACGTGGTTGCTGACACGCGCCGTGGGCCGCGTGCGCGCGATGGAGATGATGCTGCTGGCCGAGAAAGTTCCCGCGCCGACGGCGTTTGACTGGGGGCTGGTGACGCGGCTGGTCGAGAATGACGCGGTTGACGCCACCGCGCTTGAGATCGCGATCAAACTGGCGAACGGGCCGGTGCGCAGCCTTGCCTTGATCCGCAAAGCTGCGTGGAGCGCTGCCGACACTGATTTTGACACCGCATTGGCTAACGAGCGCAAGTGGCAGAAAGAAGCGGGGAATACTCCCGACTTCAAAGAGGGCGTGGCCGCGTTCCTCGAAAAACGGGCACCCCGCTTTAGCGGGTGATCTGTTGTCGAAGGGGCTGTGACCCCTCTGGTTCCTGCGGGTGTCGGTCCGCGGGAACGAAATCATGATCTGTGCAGTTGTCGCCCTGAAGGGTTTTGATCATGTACCGCCACCTCATCGCCGTTGCTCTTTTGGTCGTTCTGGCTGCCTGCCAGTTGCCGAAAGACCCCGAAAACACCACTGATATTGTGGAAGGTGCCGTGCTGAAGGTCGGCGCATTGCAAGATCCGATGCCGGATCAAGACCTGCAGGCGGTGACATTGATCGCCGCGGCGCTGGATGCGCAAATCGAATGGCATCGCGAGAACCCGCACCAGCTGCTTGACGCGCTTGAGGGGGGTGATCTGCATCTGCTGGCGGGCGGGATACCGAAAGATTCACCGCTGACAGAGCATACGGGCATGACCAACCCCATCGGATATGTGACCGTCGGGGCCGACCGTCCCGAACGGGTCATGCTGTTGCGGCGCGGCGAGAACCGGTTTCTCATGCGGTCCAATATGGCGCTGCGTCCGCTGACACGGGAGGCGCAGGAATGAACCGCTACCCCCCGCTGCCGCAAGAGATCGCCGACAAAATCGCGAAAGCGCGTCGGTTGGAATGGTGGACGCTGTTCTGGCTGGTCACGATCATTTTCGTGATGTTCATGGTCATGGGATCAAGTCAGGCGATGCAGGCGGCGTGGATCGAAGACACGCTATCGCTGTTGCCGCCGATCCTGTTCCTGATCGCCGCGCGGCTTGAACGGATGCCGCCAAGCCCGAAGTATCCCTTTGGCCTGCACCGCATTGGCACCCTGGCCTTTGCCCTCTCGGCGGCGGCGCTGACCTTGATGGGCGGCTATCTGGTGTATGACGCGGTGGTCACGTTGGTGCGGCAGGAACATCCCACCATCGGCAGTATCGAACTGTTTGGCACCGAGGTCTGGATGGGCTGGTTGATGGTGGCGGCATTGGTCTATTCGATCATCCCGCCAGTGATCTTGGGCCGCAAGAAGCTGGCCATCGCGCCCGACATTCAGGACAAGGTGTTGCATGCGGACGCTGACATGAACGCCGCAGACTGGAAGACCGGCGTTGCGGGTATTCTGGGCATCATCGGTATCTCGATGGGGTTCTGGTGGGCCGATGCCGTAGCTGCGGGGCTGATCGGGTTGGACGTGCTGAAAGACGGTGGGCGCAATCTGCGTATCTCGGTCGCGGAGCTGTTGGACGGTGCGCCGCGCAAGCTTGGCTCTGCCGAGCGTCAAGATCTGGCGGATCGTGTTCAGAAAGGCATGGACGGCGCGCCCGTCGTCAAACTGCGCGAGGCCGGACGCTATCTGCACGTGGTGATCGGCGACGACGACGAATTGCTGCCCGATGCGACGCGCGCCAAAGAGCTGGTCGGCGAGGATGACGCCTGGCGCGTGGTCACCCTGAGCGTGAAGCCCGAAAACTAGGCTGCCCCGGGACCGTTGGATTTTTTTCTACATTTATTCGCGTTTTCAGCGACGGAATTTTCAGGGCCCACGTTAAATGGCTTAATGACCTGATCTGGATAGTTGGAATAATGCGGAAATTTGTGAGTTTGCTGGTGGCCGTCGGGCTTTTGTTCGGGGCTTATGCCATCACCTTTGGCCTGCCCGGCACGGATGCCACAAGCGAGGCGGCGCAGCCTCAGTCCGCGGCGGGTGGGCGCCCTGCAGGTGGCCCCCCTGGGGGCGGGCGTGCACGGGGGGCGACTTCGGTGGTGACCACCGCGCTGGAACAACGCCCCTACGAGGTGACTTTATACGCCACCGGCACAGCATCCTCTTTGCGCAGTGCGGATGTGGTGACTGAAACCGCCGGTACAGTGGTCGAAACCCGGCTGATCGCGAACCGCGACGTTGAACAGGGCGAGGTCCTTGTGCGGTTGGATGCGCGGACCCAAGAGCTGAACCTTGAAATCGCGCGCGCCAATCTGCAGCAGGCGACCGATACGGTCGACCGCTATGACCGGCTGCGGGCCGGTGGCAACTCTACCATTACCGATGTCGCACAGTCAGAGGCGCGCGTGGCGCAGCAGCTGGCCGATGCCGAAGTGGGTCTGGCTGAAGTCGCGCTGGAAGACCGCACGATCCGCGCGCCCATCTCGGGGCGTCTGGGGCTTAGCGAGGTTGAGGTCGGCGATATCCTTGGCACCAATGACGTGATTGCAACGATTGACCAGACCGAAACGCTGGTGGTCGAATTCGAACTGCCCGAACGCGCTATCGGTGTCCTAGGGCAGGCGCATGAGGTGCTGGTCTCTACCTCTGCCTTTGTCGGTCGGTCGATCACCGGAGAGATCCTTTCGTTCGACAGCCGGATCGATGCGGTCACGCGCTCGGTCACGGTGAAGGCCAAGATCGACAATGCGGAACGCATCCTCTGGCCGGGCATGACCTTTGCGGTGCGCCTGCTGCATGAAAGCGACCCGCTGCCGGTCTTGCCGTCGACCGCGGTGACGTGGTCGCGAATGGGTGCTGCGGTCTGGGTCGATGACGGTGGGACGGCGGTGCGGGTGCCGATCACGATCCTTTACCGTAAAAACGAATTCGTCTGGGTGGAGGCCGATATCGCCGATGGCGCGATGGTCGTGACCGAAGGCGCGCAAAAGCTGCGGGACGGGGCGAAAATCACCGCGGTCGGTGCCGAGACTGAAAAGGCACCGTCATGAGCGATACCCCTGCAAAGCCCCGTGGCGGGCTCGCCGATCTATTCGTCTCGCGGCCTATTTTCGGGATCGTCATCAACCTGCTGATCCTGATCGCAGGTCTCGCCGCGCTTGTGGCTGTGGACGTGCGGGAAATGCCCGACGTTGACCAGCCGGTTCTATCCGTGCGCACCACCTATGAGGGGGCGGTGCCCGCAACCGTCGACCGTGAGGTGACGCAGGTCCTTGAGGATGCCCTGAGCGCGCTTGAGGGGTTATCCTATATGGAATCCACCTCGACCACGGGGTCGAGCCGGATCACCATTGATCTGTCCGAAGGCACCGATGTCGATGTCGCGGCAAATGAGGCGCGCGAGATCGTTTCGTCCACGTTGCGTGACCTGCCCGATGATATCGAGGATGATCCGACCGTGACCAAAAGCGACAGCAACGCGGATGCGATCATCCGGCTGGCGCTGATGGGCGACGCGAGCCTTGATGCGTTGACCGAGCTGGCCGAGGGTGTGGTCTATGACCGACTGTCCACCATCGACGGCATTGCAGAGGTCACCCTGCGCGGCGAACAACCCAACGAGTTCCGCGTGACGCTGGATATGCCCGCGCTGCTTAGTCGGGGGATGACCCTGTTCGATGTCTCTGACGCGCTGGCAGCGCTGCGCGATGACACGCCGCTGGGATCGCTAGATTCAGATGCGCAAACCTTGGCGCTGCGGGTCGGCAACGCGAATGTCACCGTTGATACTGTGGGCCAGATCCCGATTGATGCGAATACGCGCGTTTCTGACGTGGCGTTCGTGCGGCTGCTGCCGGAAGAGGACGCCGTGCTGACCCGCGTGAACGGGCAGACCGCCGTGGGCATGGACATTACGCGGCAATCCGTGGGCAACACGCTGTCGATCTCGGAAGATGTGGCCGTTGCGGTGGCTGATCTGCAATCGGCGCTGCCTGACGGCGTTCGGCTTTTCGTGACCTCTGACGATGGGACATTCATCAGAGGATCCTTGACCGAGGTGATGAAATCCATCGCTTTGGCGACGGGGATTGTGGTTGTGGTGATCTTTGCCTTTCTACGCTCCCCCCGTGCGGTGATGATCCCGGCGGTGACCATTCCGGTGTCGCTGGTGGGCACGGTCGCCGCGATCTGGCTGACGGGGTTTTCGGTCAATACCATCAGCCTGCTGGCGCTGGTGCTGGCGACGGGGATGGTGGTGGATGACGCGATTGTCGTGATCGAAAATATCGTGCGCAAACGCAAACAGGGGATGGGGCCCTTTGCTGCCGCTGCGGCGGGCACGAACGAGGTGTTCTTTGCCGTCATCTCTACCACGGCGACGCTGGCGGCGGTGTTTATCCCGATCTCTTTCCTGCCCGGTCAGGCCGGTGGGGTGTTCAGCGAATTCGGCTTTGTGCTGGCCTTTGCTGTCACGCTGTCGTCCATCACCGCGCTGACGCTGGCACCGGTTCTGGCGGCCTTTCTTGATCCGGGCAAATCCGCGCTTGAGGCAACGGCAAAGCCGCAAGGCTGGGCCGGGCGGATGTTTGACACGGTGATGGACAAAGCCATCCGCATGCCGTTGGTGGTGCTGGGGGCGGCGGGGGCCTTTGTGATCGTGGCGGCGGGGGCGGCGGGCACTTTGCCCTCTGCCATCACGCCCGACGAGGATCGCGGGTTCTTTCTGGTACAGGCGCGCGGTGCCTCTGACACCACGATCGACTACCTTGATACCCAGGTTGATCAGATCGAAGAGATCCTGACCCCCTATCAAGAAAGCGGCGAGGTTACCTCGGTTCAGAGCATCGTTGGCGTGGGTGGTGGCACCAGCGCCTTCATCATCGTGCGGCTCGATGACTGGAGCAATCGTGACCGCAGCCAATCCGCACTGGTCGCCGAGATCAGCGGCAAGTTGGCGCGGGTGCCCGGCGTTCAGGCCTCTGCGCGGGGGACCAACAGCCTCAATATCCGGGGCGGCGGGCAGGGCTTGCAATTCGCGGTGACGGGCAAGGACATCGCAGCGATGACCACGGCAACCGAGGCTTTGGTCGCGGCGATGGCGCAGGATGAGGCGTTTTTGAACCCGCAACTTTCCAACGACGCGGTGCAGGCGCAATACGAGGTCCGCGTTGATCCCGAAATGGCGAGCGTCTTTGGCCTGACAGAGGCCGAGATCACCCAGACTATCGGCGCAATGACCCAAGGCAAGGTCGCCGTCACCGTCTTTGCGGACGAGATCGAGACGGATGTGAATGTCGTGCCCGGTGGCCCGCCAATTGATGACCCATCTGATCTTGATAACATCCAGCTACAGTTGCCGGGCGGTGCCTATGTGCCCCTGTCCGCGGCGGCAGAGCTGGTGCCCGTGGTCAGCCAATCCACGTTGGAACGGCAGGGCGGGTCGCTGGCGGTTTCGGCGCAGGCGAACCTGAACGACGGTATCGATCTTAGCGTCGCGATGACCCGTCTGACGGCGATAGCCGATAGCGTGCTGCCCGACGGGATGGGGATCATCTTTACCGGCGAGGCGGCGACGCTGAGCGACAGCCAGACAGAGATGTATATGGTGTTCGGCGTCGCGTTGGTGGTGGTGTTCCTTGTGCTGGCCGCGCAGTTCGAAAGCATCGCCAGCGCCGTCGTGATCATGCTGACCGTGCCCTTTGGTCTGGCGGCGGCGCTGTTCGCGATCTCGCTCAGCGGTGGATCGTTGAACTACTACAGTCAGATCGGGCTGGTGATGCTGATCGGGGTGATGGCGAAGAATGGTATCTTGATCGTCGAATTTGCCAACCAGTTGCGCGAGGCGGGGCAGGATATCGACAGCGCCATTCGGGACGCGCTGCGTCTGCGGATTCGTCCGGTGATGATGACGATGGTATCGACCGTCTTTGGCGGCCTGCCGTTGATCCTGACCTCGGGCGCGGGGGCCGAAGCGCGCATCGCCGTGGGCTGGGTGATCGTGGGCGGGCTTGGGTTTGCTACCGTGTTCACCCTGTTCCTCACGCCGGTCTTCTACCGCTATGTGGCGGTATGGGGGGCAGAGCCGGGGATGGCATCAAAACGTCTGACCCGCGAGGCGGCGATCTGACGAAAACCGCGGGGCCGGTCGCAAAGAACCGGCCCCGCGTTGGTATGCTTCTGGCGGTGCGAGAAGGGTGTTTGCCCCTTCGCCCCGCAACAATCAGTCGATATGGGTGACCAGCGTTTCAGCCGACTTGCGTACCTTTTTCATCGGGGCCAGCCAGTCGGATTCCGCGTCGCGATAGCCCAGAGGCAGCAGGATCACCGACCGCAGGCCGCGCTCTTTAAGGCCCAGAATCTCGTCTACCTTGGCTGGGTCGAAACCCTCCATCGGGGTGCTGTCGACCTCTTGTTCAGCGGCGGCAACCAGTGCCACCCCAAGCGCGATATAAGCCTGACGCGCGGCATGGGCGTAGTTTACCTCGACATCGCGGGGCAGGTAGTTGTTTTTCAGGTTCTCGTAATAGGCGCTGAGCAAGGGCAGGTCGCCACGGGCTTCGACATTCAGATCGGTGACCGCGTCGATGCGGTCTTTGGTGTAGTTATCCCACGCCGCGAACACCAGCAGGTGCGACCCTTCGGTGATCTGGGTCTGGTCGCTGGCGGCTTTCTGGATCTGCGCCAGCTTGTCGGGGTTGGTCACGACCAGCAGCTCGAAGGGCTGGGTGCCGCTTGAGGTGGGTGTCATGCGGATGGCTTCGACGATGGTGTCGACTTTGTCCTGAGGGACTTTCTTGGACGGGTCCATCTTCTTGGTCGCATAGCGCCAGTTCAACTGCTCTAGTAGGGTGCTGGTCATCGTGATCATCCTGTTTTTGGCCCCTCGGGGCGGCGTGTGTACCGGCGCGATGTAGGAATCCCCGCGCCCCAACACAAGGAGACCGGCGCAATTCACACCGGTCCCGGTTGCTGTAAGGGCGTCAGGTCAGGGTCAGATCGACCGGCCCGCCCCGTCCCAGTAGGGCGCACGCAGGCGGGGTTTGAAGATCTTGCCGCTGTCTTCGCGGGGCAGGGCCTCGTGGAAATCGACGATCCGTGGCGCTTTGAAACGGGCCAGTTTGCCGTCAAGGAAATCAAGCACCTTCTGTTTGTCGGCGCTGTGCCCGTCGGCCAGTTCAACCGCCGCGACGATCTGTTCGCCAAATTCGGGGTCAGGCGCGCCAAAGACGGCGACATCGCGGATGAAAGGCGCGCGCATCAGCACCGCTTCGATCTCGGCGGGAAAGATATTGGCCCCGCCCGAGATGATCATGTCTTTCTTGCGATCCGTGATGAACAGGAACCCGTCCTCATCCACCGACCCCAGATCCCCGACAGAGAAATGCCCGTGCTTTTCAGCCGAGGCGCGGCTTTCGGGATCGTTGGAATAGTCGAACCCGCCGAAGGCATCCATGCGGGCATAGATCTCGCCCACCTGACCGGCGGGCAGCTCGTTCCCATCGGGGTCAAGGATCATCAACGTGCCGCCCATCTGCATCCGCCCTGCGGTGCCGGGCCGTGCCAAAGCATCTGCCGAGGATACCATCGTCATGAACCCGATCTCTGTCGCGCCGTAGCTTTCCCAGAACACAGGCCCCCACCAGTCGATCATCGCTACTTTCAGGTCATGTGGCCAGGGTGACCCCGTCGAGACGCAGAATTCCACCGAGGACAGGTCATATTTCGCCTTCACCTCTTGGGGGAGCTTCAGCATCCGGCTCATCATGGTGGGGACCAGATAGATATGAGTGATGCGCTGAGCCTCGATCGTGGCAAGGAAGCTTTCCGGGTCGAACTTGGGCGCGACAAAGGTCGATACGCCCGGGGTGACCAGCGCGGCAGAGGTCAGCGTTGACGGTGCCGAGTGATAGATCGGCGCTGCCGTAAAGAACCGCGAGCCGGGTTTGAGCTGCAACATCTCGGTGCCTACGCGCGAAAGCACCTCTTCAAAGTCGCGCTTGGGCCCGCCCCCCAAACGCCGCACGCCCTTCGGCTTGCCGGTCGAGCCCGAGGTATAGCGCATCAGCGGGCGCATCATCTCGCGCGGGGTGATGGGGTCGGCGGCATCTACCAGCGCGGACCATTCCGGTGTCTCGGGGTCGGTCTTAGCGGCGGCGTCATCAATGCCATAGGCTTGACGCAGCGCGGTATCAGGGGTGACCGCGATGACCGTGCGCCCCTCAAGGGCGGGGCGCAGAGCGTCGATCAGGTCACGGTGGATGATCACGAACTGTGCGCCGCTGTCGTCACAAATGGCGCCGGCCTCTTCTGCCGCAGCGTGCCAGTTCTGCGCCACGATGACCGTGCCGGCCATGGCCGCAGCGCGCATGACCTCGAGCTGGGTCAGATCGTTGCGCATGATCAGCGCCACAGGCACATCAGCCCCCGCCCCCAGACGCGTCAACGCCGCAGCGCCCTGCGCCGCGCGCTGTTCAAACGCCTCTCGTGCAAGCTTGCGATCAAAATCCGCAATCACCGTATCCGACATTAGATGTACTCCCATCGTGCCAATGCCCGCCCGCCACTTTCGGGCGCGCAGGTTGTTTCGTTCCCTTACGCTAAGGTAACCTTACTTTGGGGAAGGGTCCATCGGGGGCCCGTGCGCGACGTTACGGCAGAGCGGATTTCTCTTAGGTGAATCGGCACTTGACGGCTATACCGGAAATATATTCTGTTTTTCACAGATGTCTTGGGAGGGATAATCGTGGATGTACTGATTTCGGTCGTCTTGCCGCTCGGCTTGGCGTTTATCATGTTTACCTTGGGTGTCGGGCTGACACCTGCGGATTTCGCCCGTGTCGGGCAGCGGCCGCTTGCGTTTTTCATCGGGGCGCTGAACCAAAGCATCCTGCTGCCGCTCGTGACCTTTATCTGTGTGCTGGCCTTTGGCATCCGCGCGGAAATGGCCGTGGGGTTCATGATCTTGGCGGCCTGCCCCGGTGGGGTGACCAGCAATGTGATCTCGAAGCTGGCGAAAGGGGATGTGGCGCTGTCGGTGTCGCTGACGGCGGTGATCAGCCTTGCCAGCGTGGTGACCGTGCCGCTGATTTTGGGCCTGTCGATGGGATATTTCATGGGCGATGCCGCGCCCGAGATCGACATCACCAAAACCGCTGTCACCATGTTTGCCCTGACGGTGGTGCCTGTCACGCTTGGCTTGGGGGCGCGGGCGATGGCCCCCGCCGCGATGACCCGGGCCGAGCCTAAACTGAGCGCGGTGGCGACGATCCTGTTTGCGGTGATCGTGCTGGCTGCGCTGGCGGCAAATTGGGCGCTGTTTGTGGAAAATATCGTGGTGATCGGGCCCGCGCTGCTGGTCTTGCTGGCCGCGCTGACCACCATCGGCTTTGTCGTGCCGCGGCTGCTTGGCCTGTCGGTGACCGAGGCCAAGACCATCTCGGTCGAGACGGGGGTGCAGAACAGTACCCTGGGGATCGCCGTCGCCGCGATCATTGTCGGCGGCGAGGGTGGCTTCACCGCCTATGCGCTGCCGTCGGCTGTTTACGGTATCCTGATGTATCTGATCATCCTGCCCGTCGTTTTGAAATACCGCCGCATCGGCACAGCGTAAGGAGCTTTGCATGAATACCTCTGACGTTATTATCGTGGGCGGCGGTCTCGCCGGACTGGTCGCCGCAGCCGAACTGGCTGATCGTGGGAAACAGGTCACCCTCATCGATCAGGAACCCGAAGCCTTTCTGGGCGGGCAGGCTTTCTGGTCCCTTGGCGGGCTGATGCTGATCGACAGCCCGGAACAGCGCCGGATGGGTATCAAGGACAGCCGCGAACTTGCGCTACAAGACTGGATGGGATCGGCCCAATTCGACCGGCCCGAAGACGCATGGCCGCGCAAATGGGCCGAGGCCTATGTCGATTTCGCCGCAGGCCCGATGCGCAGCTGGCTGTACGATATGGGGATGCGGTGGTTTCCCGTCGTGGGATGGGCCGAACGCGGCGGCAGCTTTGGGTCGGGTCACGGGAATTCGGTGCCGCGCTTTCACCTGACTTGGGGTGTTGGGCCCGGAACAATGGAACCATTCGAACGCCGCGTGCGGGAACATCAGCAGGCCGGTCGCATCGCGCTTAAATTCCGCCATCGCTGTTCGCATATCATCATGGAAAACGGTGCCGCGGTCGGTGTCTCGGGCGAGGTGCTGGCGGCGCACGGGGCATCACGCGGGCAAAAGACCAACCGTGATATCGTGGGCGATTTCGAACTGCGCGCGCCCTCTGTCGTTGTCACCTCTGGCGGGATCGGCGGAGATTTCGAGCTGGTGCGCAAGTCATGGCCGACGGCACGTCTTGGGCCCGCCCCGAAAGAGATGATCGCCGGCGTACCCGCCCACGTCGATGGCCGCATGATCGCCATCAGCGAGGCGGCGGGCGGCCAGCTGATCAACAATGACCGCATGTGGCACTATACCGAGGGCGTGAAGAACTGGGACCCTATCTGGCCCAACCACGGTATCCGTATCCTGCCCGGCCCGTCGTCGATGTGGTTCGATGCAAAGGGCAACCGCTTTCCCGCGCCGTCGCTGCCGGGGTTCGACAGTCTGGGGTCTTTGAAGATGATCCTTGATACGGGCTTTGATTATTCGTGGTTCATCACGACGCAGAAGATCGTGAAAAAGGAATTTGCCCTGTCAGGGTCAGAGCAGAACCCCGATTTCGCCGACAAAAGCTGGGTCAAAGTCTTGCAGCAACGTATCCTGAACAAGGCCGCGACCCCCGCCGTCGAGGCCTTCAAGGAGCATGGCGAGAATTTCGTCGTCGCCCAAACGCTGCCCGAGCTCATCGCCAAGATGAACGGGATGGAGGGGAATGATCTGTTGTCGCTTGACAAGATCGAAGCCGAGATCAGGGCCCGCGACAGGCAGGTCGACAACAACTTTACCAAAGACGCGCAGATCATGGCGATCCATGCGGCGCGGAATTATCGCGGCGACAAGCTGCAACGCACGGCCAAACTGCACAAGATCCTCGACCCTGAAAACGGGCCGTTGATCGGGGTCAAGCTGAACATCATCACGCGCAAAACTCTGGGCGGGTTGCAGACCAATCTTGACAGCCAGATGCTGGACGCCTCTGGCACGCCGATCACGGGGCTTTTCGCGGCGGGCGAGGTCGCCGGTTTTGGCGGCGGTGGGTATCACGGGTATAACGCGCTTGAGGGGACGTTTCTGGGCGGCTGCATCTTTTCGGGGCGGCAGGCGGGGCGGGCGGATACCATCGCCTGACCCGCAGGCGCTAATCCGACAGGTATTGCGCCAGATAATGCTCAAGCACTTTGGTCAGCTCTTGCGAATAGGGGCGAGAGCTGCGCCGATCCGCCTGCGCCGCGACCAGATCCTCCATCGCAAGGGAGATCTGGATCGTGGTTTTGGCCACCACCACCGGATCGCCGCCCTGAAACCCGTCGGCACCGCTCTCCCATCTGTTGCATAGAAAGCGGACAAGATCATCGTGGTCGTCATCCTCGATCGCGAGCGGTCCGCGTTTCGTCGCGAAATGCAGAAGCAGGGGGCGGTAGTAGGGATGTCGCGCCAAATAGCTGCGCTGCACATTCAGCACGGCACGCAACCGGTCCCGCCATGTCGTATGGGCGTGAACGTCATCAAGGCTGGCAAAAAGCTTGGCGCGTAATTCATTGGCGGTCTGCGAATAGAGCTCAAGCAGCACGTCATCAAGCGTGGGAAAATACCGATAGATAGAGCTGACAGGCACCTCGGCACGGGTCGCGATGGCGGTGGTGGTCAGGTCTTGCAACCGGTTCTCGGCCAGCAGCGCTGCCGTGGCGTTCAGGATGACATGCACGCGGGTCACCGCACGCGACTGGCGCGGCGTTTCACGGGTCCGCAGGGGGCCAAAGATGATCGGGACCATGGGTTTCCCTTTCTGCGCAGCGATGCCGGTTTCGGCAGTCCCTTAACGATAGGGGCGCAGAACCCCAAGCGTAAAGAGAGACGCTGCATCAAGCGACTGCCACGGCCTAACCAATCAATCACATTTTGCGATCATTTGGATAATTATAATCCGTTGGATTGATGTATCGGAATGGCCGATAATGCACGGGACACGACGATACTTAGGCACGCTATGACTGATACGACCCTCTCTGACCTCGTTCACGCTGATAAAACCACGCCATCGATCTGGCCGGGTCTGGCGCTTGCCGCCATGATCGCCGCGCTGGCCTTTGCACTGCGGTATCTGCCGGGGGTGGGCATGCTGAGCCCGTTGATCCTCGCGATCCTTCTGGGCATGGCGCTGCGCAACACCCTTGGCACGCCCGAGGTGGCGAAGACAGGGCTTGCGATCAGCATGCGACCGGTGTTGCGGGCGGGGATTATCCTGATGGGGTTGCAGCTGACGCTGGGGCAGGTTGCGGCTGTCGGCTGGGTGGGGGTCGCGGTGATCGCGCTGTCGCTGGTACTGACCTTCGGGTTCACCACATGGCTGGGCCGCGTGCTGGGGGTGGATGCCAAGCTGACGCAGTTGATCGCGGCGGGCACGTCGATCTGCGGGGCCTCTGCCGTGATCGCAACCAATACCGTAGCCCGTGGCCGCGACGAAGATGTCGCCTATGCGGTGGCCTGCGTGACGATTTTTGGCTCGCTCTCCATGATCCTGCTGCCCTTGGCCGAAAACTGGTTGACCCTTGGCCCGCGCGGCTTTGGCCTTTGGACGGGTGCGTCGATCCACGAGGTCGCCCAGGTCGCCGCCGCCGCCTTCCAGCGCGGAGAGGAGGCCGGCCAGTTCGGCACGATTGCCAAGCTCACGCGGGTGATGATGCTTGCCCCGATGATCCTCTGTCTGGGCGCGTTTGCCGCGCGGCGGCGTCAGGGGCAAGGCGGTGGCGGCAAGGCCCCGATCCCGTGGTTTGTTTTCGGGTTCATCGCGATGGTCGGCGTGGCCTCGACCGGTTGGGTGCCGCAGGCGGTGCTGGACCCCGCGACCGCTGTGACGCAATTCCTGCTGGCGATGGCGCTTGCGGCGATGGGGCTTGAGACCGATCTGCGCAAACTTGCCGCGGCGGGGGGGCGTCCGGCCTTGCTGGGGGCGGCGGCTTGGGTCTTTATCATGGGCGTCAGCCTTGCGCTGATCATCCTGACGGGGGCCGCCTGATGACACTGGACCAGTTGCGCATATTCGTTGCCGTGGCAGAGCGTGAACACATGACCCGCGCCGCCGAAGCATTGAACCAGACCCAAAGTGCGACCAGCGCTGCCATCGCCGCGCTGGAAGAGCGTCATAACCTGCGCCTTTTTGATCGTATCGGGCGGCGGATTGTGCTGACCGATGCGGGGCGTGATTTTCTGGGCGAAGCCCGCGCCGTTCTGGCCCGCGCTGCCATCGCCAGCCAGCGGCTGGATGATCTGGCGGGGGTGAAACGCGGAAAGCTGCGGCTTGCGGCAAGCCAGACGGTCGCGAACTACTGGCTGCCCGCGGTGATCGCGCGGTTCCGCGAGGCGCACCCCGAGATCGCGCTGACGGTGCGGATCGGCAACAGCGACGACGCCGCTCGCGCGGTCGAAGCATTGCAAGCTGACATCGGCATTATCGAGGGGGACTGCCAGCTCACCACACTCCGCGCTAAGGCGGTGGCGGGGGACACGCTGCGGCTGGTGTTCCCAAGCGGTGCCGAGGGGGGCGATCTTTCGCCCGAACGCTTGCGCCAGACCCCTTGGATCCTGCGTGAAGCAGGGTCAGGCACGCGCGACAGTTTTCTGCAGTGGCTCGGGCGGCAGGGTCTGGGGCTGGAGGATCTGGAAAGCACGCTGGAGCTTCCGTCAAACGAGGCGGTGTGCAGCGCGGTCGAAGCGGGCATCGGTGCCGCGCTGCTGTCCGATCTGGTGGTCCGCCGGTCGATCGAGGCGGGGCGGATGGTCGACGTGCCCATCGACACCCCGCAGCGACGGTTTCACATCCTGACCCACGGCGAACGCCAGCCAAGCGCGCATGAGGCCCGGTTCATCGGCCACGCCGAGACAAGCGCATAAGCGCTGCTCCTAGATAAGCTTCTGCCGCGCATCAGGGACAGTGGCAGGTGCCATTTTGGCAGCCTGGATCATCGCGGTTTTACACCGCCACGCGGGCAGGCGGATGACGGCGCGGCTGTGATCCGCTTCTGCGTGGACCTCGAAATCGCCGCCGTGCATCTCGACCAGCTTGCGGGTCAGGGGCAGCCCCAGACCCAACCCGCCCTTGGTCGCGCGGTGGTCCAGCGACCCGCCCACGACAAAAGGTTTGTAAAGTTCGGCCAGTTCGACATGGTCGTCGAAACTGCCGTTGTCCCGCACCGAAATCTCGATATTCCCGTCCATGTCCTGAAACGTCTCTAGCGTGATGTCGGTCCCGCCGTGCATCACGGCATTCAACACCAAAGCTGTGACGGCAAGTTCGATCTGCTCGGCGTCCACATGCAGCGTATCCAGCATCACAGTATCACGAAGCGTGACCGTTTTGGCCGCCGCATCCGTGGTGGGGAACTGCAACCCTGCAACCGCGCTCAGGATCGCGCCAAGGTCGCAGTTTTGTTCGTTCAACCGCAGCTCGCCGGTGCTGGCGTTACTATAGGACAGGATCGTTTCAATCAGTTTCGTTAGGTGATCCACCGACCGACGGGCGGAATGGATCAGCGTGGGGTTGGTGCCGTTGCTTGCTGTCACCTCCAACAGCTTAAGACTGCCGAAAAGTACGGTCAGCGGCGTGCGCAACTCGTGCCCAACCAAGGTCAGGAAGGTTGATTGCGCGGTTTTATCCTGCTGCACTTCGGGGGCTTCGGGTTGGCTCCGCTCCAGTGCGGCAACGACGATACGACCCAGATCGGTGAGCAGGGCAATCTGCTTTTCCGAAGGGTATTCATGGGGCTTCAGGTCCAGCGCACACAGGCTTCCAAAGCGGTGACCGGAGGACAGGATAAGCGGCACACCCGCGTAATAGCGCGCCTCCGGCCCGCCCTTGGCGACCATCGGGTGCCGTTCAAAGCGGGCGTCCTTGCTGAGATCGGGCACGATCATCGGCGCGTCGGACATAATGGTGTGCGCACAAAAACCGGTGTCCTTGGGCATCGGGTCCAGATGCATGCCCACAACGGATTTATACCACTGGCTGTCCTCTTCGACCACGCTGATATGCGCAATCGGGCAGTCGAGCAGGGTGCGCGCCGCCTCGCATATCGTGTCAAACAACGCTTCGTTTTGTGCGGTCAGTCCCGGAATATCAAAAACGGCGCGCAGGCGGGCTTCTTCGTTAAAGGGGATCGGATAGGTTCTCATGCGGGGCTCCTTGGCTTTGGGTCAACTTGGTTAACAAATTAGGCATTCCTGCGGTCGCTTCGTGTCAGGACGGGGGGATAAGTAAGGTATGTTGACGTCACGGAAGTCGCGGCAGGCCGCCCACACATATGGTGGTTTCCAATCGCGGCGTTCCCTCCTATCGTTGCATCAACACGCAGGGCGAAGGGGGCGGAACGATGACTTCCCACGGACATGATCACGAAGGCGATCATTCACATCTGACAGAGACCGAGGCGCGGGTGAGGGCGCTGGAAAGCCTGCTGAGCGCTAAGGGCTATATCGACAGCGCGGCGGTGGACCGGATCATCCAGACCTACGAGACCAAGATCGGCCCGCGCAACGGCGCGCATGTGGTGGCGAAATCATGGGTAGAGCCGGAATTCGAGGCATGGCTAAGGCGCGATTCCTCTGCAACGATCCATTCGCTTGGGTATCATTCCCGTCAGGGCGAGCATATCGAAGCGGTGTTCAACTCGGACGAGGTGCATCATCTGGTCGTCTGCACGCTGTGCTCTTGCTACCCGTGGTCGGTGCTGGGGCTGCCGCCGACGTGGTATAAATCACCTCCCTTCCGGTCGCGGGCGGTGATTGATCCGCGTGGGGTACTGGCGGAGTTCGGCGTGACCCTTGATCATGCAACGCGGGTCGAGGTGCATGATTCAACCGCCGAGATCCGCTATCTCGTGATCCCGCAGCGCCCGGCGGGAACCGAAGGCTATTCGATGGAACAGTTGGCCGATCTGGTGACCCGCAATGCGATGATCGGGACAGGGCTGGTGCGCGCGCCGCAGGTGGCATCATGAACGGCGGCGCGGATCTTGGCGGGATGATGGGCTTTGGCCCCGTGGTGCAAGAAGAGGACGAACCGCTGTTTCACGCCCCCTGGGAGGCCCGCGCGCTTGGGATCGTGGTGGCGCTTGGGGCCTGCGGGCAGTGGAATATCGATGCTGCGCGATCCGCGCGCGAAGATATGCATCCGGGCGATTATACCCGCACGCCCTATTACGCGATCTGGCTGAAAGCGGCCAAGCGGTTGATGGTCGAAAAGGGGATGCTCACCGAGGCAGAGATTGCGCAATCGGTGCCGCTGACCCCCGCCGCGCCGATCAAACGCAAGCTTGCTGCCGAAGATGTCGACGACATGTTGGCGGCCGGTGGTCCGGCGGATCGGCCCGCGACAGGGACCCCGGCCTTTGCCGTCGGGGATCAGATCAGAACGATCAACAACCATCCCACCACCCACACCCGCATGGCACGCTATGCCCGCGACAAGGTCGGGACGATCACCAAGGTGCACGGGTTTCACGTCTTTCCCGATAGCAATGCGCAAGGGCAGGGCGAGGATCCGCAATGGCTGTATCAGGTGGCATTTTCGGCGCGCACGCTTTGGGGCGATCAGGCGCGCGCGGATGACAGCGTGACCCTTGATCTGTGGGAACCCTATCTGAGGACCGTATCATGACCCTGCCCGATCTTTCGCTTTTGCCCGATATTACGCTGTCGGATGATGAACCGGTGTTTGACGCGCCGTGGCAGGCGCAGGCCTTTGCGATGGCGGTGTCCCTGCATCAATCGGGGGCCTTCACATGGGCCGAATGGGCACAAGCGCTGACCGCAGAGGTGCATTCAGGGACAGAGCGTGACTACTACCAGCACTGGCTGACCGCGCTGGAAAAGATCGTGGCGCAGAAGCAGTTGACAACGGCGGGCGAGCTGGCGGCATGTAAAGACGCATGGCACGAAGCGGCGGCACGGACGCCTCACGGGCAAGCTATCACGCTGTGAAGGGCTCCGGCGCAGGAAACTCCGCGCCGGAGGCGATGTCTTAGCGGCCGACCCAATCGGGCAGGAACATCACGATATCGGGCACGGCGATCAACGCCGCCACGATCAACAGATCAACGATGACGAACCAGAACACGCCCTTGAAGATCGTGGACAGCGACGCGGTATTGCCGACCACGCCTTTGATTACAAAGACGTTCATCCCCATGGGCGGCGTGATCATCCCGATCTCGAGCAGTTTGACCAGCACCACACCGAACCACAGCAGGCTATAGCCCGTCTCTTCGACGATGGGCAGAACGATAGGCAAGGTCAGCAGCATCGCCCCGACCGGCTCCAGCATCATGCCAAGCGCAAGATAGACGCAAACGATGCCGATCATGATCAACAGCGGCGCGGCACCAAAGCCCAGAATCGCATCGGATAGCGCGTCCCCGATCCCCGACAGCGCCAGAAAGCGTGTCAGCAGGCTGGCCCCCACGGCGATGATCAGCAAAGCGGCGGTGGTGGTCAGTGTTTCGGTGATCGCCATGCGCAATGCCTTGAACGTCAGCGTGCGGTACAGCAGGGCGACAATGGTCGACAGCATGGCCCCGATGGCACCCGCTTCGGTCGGGGTGAACGCCCCGCCAAACAGACCCGCGAACACACCGATCACGATCAGCAGCACCGGCCATGTCTGACCCAATGCCTTGATCTTCTCTGCGCGCGTCGCGCTGATCTGGACCGGAGGGGCAAGATCAGGGTTCATCTTCACCCGCACGAGGATCAGCACGATATAGGCGACCAGCGTGATCACCCCGACCACCAGCCCCCCCATGAACAGGGCACTGACAGACTGCCGCGAGATGATGCCGTAAAGGATCATCAGGATCGATGGCGGGATCAGGGCACCAATGGTCCCCGCCGCGGCAACGGTGCCCGTCGCCAGTTCGGGGCTGTACCGGTGACGCACCATTTCAGGCACCGCGATTTTACCCATCGCCGCAGAGCAGGCGACCGAGGATCCGGTCACAGCGGCAAAACCGGCGCAGCCAAAGACCGACGCAATCGCAAGGCCGCCCGGCAGGCTCGACAGCCAGATCTGCGCGGCGTTGAACAGCCCCTGCGTCAGCCTTGTGTGATAACAGATGAACCCCATGAACAGGAAGGCGGGGATAGAGCTCAGCACCCATGAATTGGCAAAGCTGTAGGGCACGATCCCGAGGCTCCCCCAGGCGATGTTCCAGTTGAACATGGACCAAAGCCCGCCAAAGGACACGGCGATCAGCGAGATGCCAATCGGGATACGCATCAGGATCATCGCCAGCAGGATCGCGATAAAGATGCCTGCGATTTGTAACTCGGTCATTGTGCGTCTCCGCCGGCTAGATAGGGGTCTTCAACCTGCAAGGCGTTCAACCCGTGGGGGCGGCCGGTAAGGTGACAGATGAATTTCCACGCGGCGACGATCGACATCAGGCCAAAGCCCAAGGGCAGCGCCAGATAGGTGGGCCATGTGGTCACCTTGCCGCCTGCCTCAATCGAATAGGAGCCGCCGATAAATTTCGCCAAAGCCTCGTCTCCGGTGCGGATCGCGACGGTGGCAGTCACGATGCAGGTCAGCAGCAAGGCCAGCCCCGCGAGAAAGCTTTGTACTTTGGTGGGAAACCTTTCGACCAGCAGTTCAACCGCGATGTGGCTGTCGTTTTGCTCCACCGCGGCGAGAGGCAGAAAGGCGATCGCGACCATATAAAAGGCCGAGACGTAAAGAATAGTAGAGTTCAGCGGCGTATCGAACGCAAAGCGCATGACCACGTCGATGGTGACATGGGCAACCAGCATCAGAACAATGATACCAGCCAGCGAAGCGGTCAACGTGATCACCGCAGAGATCACTGACGCGATAAGTTTCATCGGAGTATCCGTTTGCAAAAGGGGCCGTCGGGGGGCCACGCGCATCGGCGCGGCACCCCGTTGTGATCAGCGGATGGGCGGCTTACTGCGCGTAAGTCGCTGGGTCCACTTTGGAAATCACCTGATCCCAGATCACTTGGTTCAACGCGTCAGCGCTGTCCACGTCGACCACCAGATCGTTCCACTTGGCCAACAGCGGCTCGAAATCGGCGGCGATTTCATCGGCCCGCGCAACGTCGTAAGTGTCTTTGAACAGGGCGGAAACGGTCTTGAGGTCCTGACGGCTGAATTCCTTGACCGCTGCCAGTAGCTCTGCGTCGGGCTCGTGGATGTTGATCCCGGCCCCACGCGCATGTTCGATCGCCGCGGCATCGTCGGTGTAGAAGTTCCATGTGGTATGCGCCGTCATCTGGCTGCCACCCCACAGCAGGGCTTCGCGCGATGCGTCGTCCATGCCCTTCCAGCGGTCCGCATTCACGTTCGCCGAGGAAACGCCCGCAAAAACACCGCCCGGTACGGCCAGCGTGATGTCGGTGACGACCTCGTGCAGGTTGTAGTTTGTCAGCTCGGGCGCGGACAGCATGGCGCAGTCGATGATGCCTTGATCCAGCGCTTCATAGGCTTCGGAAACGGGCAGACGCACGCCTTGGGCGCCGAAAGCTTCGGCGAAGCGCACGAAACCGGCACCACCGGCACGCAGACGCAGACCGTTCAGATCCTCGACGGAGGTGACTTTGACGTCCTTGCACAGCAGGTTGTACAGCGGGGTCACGCCGCCGCCGGTATAGACCTGATTTTGTGCGCTATATTCTTCCAGACACTCGGGGCATTTAGTGAATGTGTATTCGACCATCGCGCCGGTGAAGGCCAGCGGCTCTTTACCTGTGGGTTTTTCGACAAGGTTCACCAGCAGGTTCATCTCGTGCAGGAAGAGGTTCGTGGAATATTCCGCCGGGTAGTAGGGCGGCAGCACAAAGCCGACATCCGCCAGACCGTCGCGCACACCGGGCGAGGTTTCAGGCAGGCTCAGCAGCGACATCGCGAAACCGGTTACGTCGACTTCACCGTCAGAGCGTTCGGCCACGGCTTCGGCATAGGCGTCAACCGCCAGACCGATGGCAGAGTTATTCGGATAGCCGTAGGCAAAGTTCAGACGCTCTTTCGCGCTGGCCTGACCGGCGATGGCAACAGCAGCGACCAATGCGGTGACTGCGACGGATGATTTATAAGTCATGTATGTCCTCCCAAACATATATTTCGGGTCAAACAACCGCGCAAAACGCGTGGTTGCCCCTTGATTTTCGGTACTCGGCACACCGTCCATTCCCACGGTCTGATGTGTTGAGCCTGTGATTTTCCGGCACAACATTCCGAGTAGTATGTTACTCTCGTAACAGGGCGCGCAGGTGTCAATAGCTGTCGGTGATGTAAGTGCGCTAACGGATAATTACGGGGGGTCCGGTGACGCAACGGCTTGTCACAACCGTTTTTTTCGGCTCAGTATTCACGCTACACGGGCAAAACCCCCCGTTCTTTACTGCGCACCCGCTGTCGAAGGCTGAACCGAATGGACGAACACATCGATGACGACACGCTGACGGACGCCACCGAGGGGGCCGCGCCCAAGCATGACAGCCGCCGCGAGATCATCGAGGCGGCGGCGCAGTGCTTTATGCTCAAGGGGCTCGACAAGGCGACGATGGACGATATCGCCGATGTTCTGGGCGCGACCAAGGGGCGGGTGTACCACCATTTCCGGTCCAAGAACGCGATCTATTTCGCGGTGTACCGACAGGCGATGCAATATTGTTTTGACGCGGTTACCCCGCTGATATCATTGGATACTTCCAACATCAGCAAGCTTGAATTGATGGCCCATGCCCATGCGCGGGTGATGATGGACACGCTGCCCTATCAGCGCAGTATCCGCTTGGGCGTAGAGGTCTATTTGCGCGGCTCCACCACCGAAGCCGAGCGCGCTGTGCTGCGCGAGCTGATTACCCTGCGCAACGACTATGAAAATCTCTACCGCGAGGTGCTGCGCGCGGGTGTGGCGCAGGGGGAGCTGGACGTGCCGAACATCGAAATCGCCAGCCGTGCGTTGATGGGTGCATTGAACGGGCTGGTTGATTGGTACCGTATCCGTCCCGATCAATCCGAGGGGGAGCGTGACGCGCTGGCCCGTGCTTTGGCGCATGCCGTGGTGCATGGCACCACGGCATAATCCGCTTTCCTAGGCCGGTTTGGCCGCCGCATCCGCGCGGCGCTCTTTCGCGAGATAGGTGTGATATAGCGCGGGCACACCGATCAGCGTCAGAACAGAGGCAAAGCCCAAACCGCCCATAATCGTCACCGCCATCGCGGCAAAGAACGAATCGGCGAGCAGCGGCACCATCCCGAGGATCGTTGTGACCGCCGCCAAAACCACAGGGCGCAAACGGCTGACACTGGCGGTGACAATGGCGTCGTGCTGGTTCAGGCCGTTTTCTTTTTGCACGTCGATCTCTTCGACCAGAACAATGGCGTTCTTGATCAACATCCCCGATAGCGACAGCAGCCCCAGCAGCGCAGTAAAGCTGAACGCCAACCCCGAGAACAACAGCCCCAGTGCCGCCCCGTTGATCGCCATGGGCACGATGGTCCAGATCACCGCGGTCTGGCGCAGTTTGCCGAACAGCAGGATGGTGATCAGCAACATGGTCCCGAAACTCAGCGGCATCTGCTTGCCAAGCGAAGCCTGTGCGTCGCCCGCGTTCTCGAACTCTCCGCCCCATTCAAGGGTATAGCCGACCGGCAGTTCGATCGCCTCGATCAGCGGGCGGATCTGCGGGAAGACGGTGGGCGGGGTGACGCCTTCGATGACGTTGGCCTGTACCGTGATCGTCTGCACGCGGTTACGCCGTTCGATCACCGCGTTTTCGGCGGTGACCTTGAACCCGTCGATCACCTGGCTCAGCGGCAGGTAGTCCCCAAGCGCGGCGGAATAGACGATCTGGTCGGGCAGCTGCCCATTGCTCGCGGATTCCGCACGCGGCACCCGCACGATGATGTCGATCAACCGGTCCCGTTCGCGGTAGGTGCCCGCGGTGATCCCATTGGTCGACAGGGCAATCGCATCCGCCACATCGCTGCGCCCGATGCCCACGGCCTGCGCACGGTCCTCGGCATAGACAGGGCGGGTCACAAGCACTTTCTCGCGCCAATCGACATGTTCGGTATGCAGCAGCGGGGTTGCGTCACGCAGGATATCCTCTGCCTGATCGGCCAGATCGCGCAGCACTTCGGGGTCAGGCCCAGAAAAACGCGCCTCGATATCCGACCCGCCACCGGGGCCGAAAATGATCCGCTTGGTCTGCACCTCTGCCCAAGGCAGCGCGTTGATCGCGAACTGGTCAAGCTCGGCGCGTAGGGCGGGGATCGCATCAGCCGAGGTGGCGCGCACCACCAGCTGCCCGATCGAAGGGTCGCTGTCTCCGGGCGTGTAGGTCAGAACATAGCGCGTCAGGCCGGCACCGATGGTCGTCGTCACAGTGTCCACGTCGTCGCGCGCGAGCAGCCAATCCTCGATCACCGCAAGATCGCGGGAGGTCGACTGGATAGAGCTGCCTTGCTCCGCCTTGTATTCAAAGTAGAACAACGGCGTGTTGGACGCAGGGAAGAACTGCTGTTTGACCTGACCAAAGATCATCACACAGGCCACCGTGGTGCCGATCAGGCCGGCAAACACCAGCCAGCGGAACCGCAGCACCAGCCGGACAAGGTTGCCATAGCTGCGGAAAATCGGGCCGTTATACCCGCTGTCGTCATCTGCCAGCCCGCCGATCTTCAGCATATAATGCCCCAGCAAAGGCGTCACAGTCACCGCCACGACCCACGACATCAACAACGAGATCGCGATCACCGCAAAAAGCGAGAACATGAATTCGCCCGTGGCGTCAGGCGACAGACCGATCCCGGCAAACGCCATGATCCCGATGACCGTGGCACCCAGCAGGGGGATCTGCGTATTCTGCGCCGCTGTATCCGCGGCGGCGACCGAGGGCCGCCCCTTGCGCATTTCTTGCTGCATACCCTCGGCGATGACGATGGCGTTATCCACCAGCATCCCCATGGCGATGATCAAGGCCCCAAGGCTGATCCGTTCAACTTTGACGCCGAACAGATACATGAAGAAGAACGTGGCCAGCACGGTCAGCAAAAGCGATACACCGACAACAACCGAGGCGCGGACCCCCATGAACAGCGCAAGCACCCCGATCACCACGCCCACGGACATGGCAAGCGACAAAAGGAAGCTGTTGTTGGCTTCGTCCACGACGCGGTGTTGTTCGTAGATCGGCGTGATCTCTACCCCGACGGGAAGGAAGGTTTGCAAGGTCTCAAGCTGCGCTTCGACGCGTTTGCCGACCTCGACGATATTTTCCGATTCCAGTCCCGAAACGCCAAGGGTGAAGACCTCTTGCCCGTCTTGACGCAAAAGGTGGTCGGGGGCGTCCACACGGCCCCGCGACACGGTTGCCACGTCCAGCAGGTTCAGCACCTCGCCCTGAAAGCCGAAGGTCAACGCGCTGATTTCATTGACACTATCATCGCCCGAGGGACCGTCGATCCGCAGGTTGGTATCGCCCGTTTCGACAAAGCCGGTGGGGTTGATCGCTGTGGATTCACTGATCGCGCCGATGATCACGCTGGGATCGATGCCAAGCTGTGACATCTTTTGCGACGCTGGTTCGACAAAAATCGCCTCTTCCGGCAGCCCGTCGATATCGACGTTGGCAACACCGTCGACCGTCAGCAGGTCACGCCGGATGAAAGTCGCGATCTCCCAGATCTCGGAATCCGAAAAGCCGGGGGCGGAGACGGCATAAAGGATACCGAAAACATCGCCAAAATCGTCGTTCACCTGTGACGGATAGGCCCCCGAGGGCAGTGAGCTTGCCGCGTCAGACACACGGTCGCGCAGATCATCCCAGACCTGTGGCAGCTCGGTCCCGTCGTATTCATCCTGCATCTCGACTTCGATGACCGACAGCCCGTGGGTATTGCGCGAGGTGACGGTCTTGACCTCGTCCATCTGCTGGATTTCAGCCTCTAGCACCTCAGAGATTTCGGTCGCCACCTCTGCCGCGCTGGCACCGGGATAGGCGGTGGCGACGATGGCGGATTTCAAGGTAAAGCTCGGGTCTTCCAGCTTGCCGACCGACAGGTAGCCAAACACACCCCCAAACAGGGCGAAGAGGATGAAAATCCACGTATAAAGCGGATTTTCAATGGAAAAACGTGCGATTTTCATAGTTTACTCGATGCTCAACCCGTTGAAGGGGCGCACGGTGTCGCCCTCGCGCAGCAGCTGTGTGCCAGCGCCGACAACCAGGGTGCCCGGCTCAAGCCCCGTGGCGATGATATCTGTGCCGGTATTCGAGGACACGTCGACGTTGACCCAGCTGACCTGACCCTGTTCGCCGGTCTCGTCAGGGGTATAGACCATGACCCGCGCCTGATCCTCGGCCATAACCACGGCGGAAGGGGGCAGGGTCGTTGCAGTGTCGTCGCCCGCTGCGATCCGCGCGGTGACGCTCATCGATGCGCCGGGGATCAGTTTGGGCGTGACCCGATCAGAGGGGAGCGCAAGCGTCACGCGGTAGCTTTGCCCGATGCTTTGCGTTTCGGCGTTGAACTCGCGCAATTCAAGCGGCACACCACCGGCAAATAGCGGCGACGTGCCGGTAAATTCGACGTCAGCCGCATTTGAATACATCTGGAACATCTGCTCGGGAACGTCGATCTCGACGCGTACTTCCGACATGTCATGCAGTCGCACGATGGCCTGACCCGGAGAGACATTGGCATAATTCGGCGTCAGACGCGAGGCGACCAAGGCGCGAAACGGGGCGATCAGCGTCGCGTGGTCCAGCGCCTCGCGGGCCTCGCTCAACGCGATCCGCGCCAGATCGCGGGCGGTTTCCGTATCCTGCGCCTGTGCCGTGGAAACTGCATTGCT
The DNA here is from genome assembly GCF_003352105.1 of Sulfitobacter sp. SK025. Classification (NCBI taxonomy): domain Bacteria; kingdom Pseudomonadati; phylum Pseudomonadota; class Alphaproteobacteria; order Rhodobacterales; family Roseobacteraceae; genus Sulfitobacter; species Sulfitobacter sp. SK025. The sequence goes on from NZ_CP025809.1 coordinate 55,513, forward strand.
TTTGGCCAGCGTTTGCGAACGTTCGAAATCCCGTTCGGCTTGGGTCAGCTGCACCTCGGCACGTTGTACCGCGCGTTCAAACGGCACCGGGTCCAGCGCCGCGATCTGCACGCCTTCTTGCAGGAACTGCCCTTCTTGTGCGTCGAACATCACCATGCGGCCGCCGACCTCGAACGACAGGTCCACTGTTTCCAGCGCTGCGATCTTGCCGAAAAAGACCCGCTGCACCTGCGACGCGGCACCGCCCGCCTCTATCAATTTGACCGACCTGATCGGCGCGGGCGTGCCCGAGGGGGTCAGGTCATCGGCGTCTTGTGCAACAAGAGGCGTCGCAAGGGTGGCGCATAAAAGGACGGAAATCAGCTGCTTCATATCAAAGGCCTTTCGAGTACTGGGCGGTACTTACGCGCAGTGACGTACAGTTCAACCCCCCTTGGTACCGTTCAGCACTTTTATTTCACCCATACACGCCCTAGTTCTGCATTATGAATGAAAACGCATCAAAATCGCGAATACTGTCGACAGCGCGCGCCCTGTTCTTCGTCAAAGGCTTTGAAAAAGTCACGACGGACCTTTTGGCGCGCGAGGCTTCTGTGTCCAAGGCGACGATCTATCGCCATTTCGACAATATGTCGGAGATCCTGCAAAATGTGCTCGAGGCCGAGGCAGAGGTTTTTCGCGCCGAGGTGTTGGGAGATATCTCCGACCATCCCGATTTGCGCACCGCGCTGATGTCGTTCGGGCGGAAATTTCTGAGCTTTCTGGGGGAGCAGGATTCGGTCGAATTTACCTGTCTGATCCACGAGGTCGCCCGCGACTACCCGCAGATCGGTCGCACCTTCTATACCGCCGCCTTCGAGGCGGTGTGCGCCGCCGTTTGCGGTCTGCTGGTGCAAGGACAGGAAAACGGCGACCTGCGCGACGATTTCGACCCGCGTGATGTCGCCGAAGACCTTATTTCATTGCTCAAGGGCTTTGGCATGGTCCGTGCGCAACTGGGGCTCACGACGCGCCCCTACAAGGATATCGACCAGCATGTCACCCGTGCGGTCGATACCATTCTGGTCGCTTACCGCGCGTCAGGCGGGGTCGGGTCGGCATAATTCGCCACATGCATGATCGCGGCCTGCGTATTGTCGCCGCTGATGTTCAGCTTGGGGCCTAAGGGCAGCGCGCTCATCCCCAGCCGGTTCATCCAGCGTTGGAACACGGCAGGTACGATCCCGATCACATGGGTCGCCCCTTGTTCGGTCGCGGCACGCGCCATGCCCCGGATCAGCTTGGTCTGGATCGCCAGCCGCCGGTGCGCGGGCTCGTTTTTTGATAAAAACAGCCGCGTGGCTTCCCAGACATGGGGCATTACCGGCGCGTCTTCGTAAAGCACATATTCAGGGATATCCGGCAACATACCGCGCTGCGCGTCTTTCAGCATATAGGTATAACAGCCGCATTGCGCCGTGGTCGGCAGCAACCGCACGCCCGCCAGCACCCGGCCGTATTCATGGATCACGACAGACCGGCTTTGGGGGGTGTCGTACTGGTCAAACTCCATCCCTTCGGTATGGGGCAGATCCCATTCCTTTTGATCGATAAAAACTGATTTGCGTGCTTTCAGAAAATCTGAATAGAGTTGGCCATACCGATACTGGTTGCCGATATGCACCACTGTCTCTTCCAGCCGTGTCGCGTATGAAGGGACATCACTTTCAACGGGTCGTGTCTGAAGAGCGGCCTGAACCGAAGGCTCCAACTGGATCGTCTCTGCACGCTGGTGCGATTTTGCGTTCTGGATACCCATTGTTCTCTGCCTAAAGCTCCGCTCAAGTAACGAAAAAGTTAACAAAATGCATACAGCCACGGTTCTGCCATGATCGCAACAAATTTTCCACCAATAGTTGAGGTGTATCGTAGTGAAATATCAGCAGATTCGTTTGGCGCTCAATTCCGCGCCAGGCTGACGGAGGAAGCGCAACATGGAAGCAATTGACAATGTTAATTTGCCTCAGGCCCGCCCGGTTCTAAGTCGGCTGCGGGATTATGCGCTTGTGGGCAGTCGTGCGTTTGGCCAGCGGGCGATCATCTATACCGCAGCTATTGCTTTGGCAGGCTATTACTATGAGCTGAGGGTCGCGCTGTTTTTCTTTTTCGCGATCGGCTTGTGCGAAATCTATGACATCGTCGTGCTGCGCTACATCCTGCGCAACACCCGGTCCAAGACCCTCAAGATCCGCAAATCGCTGTTCCACATCTACATGACCACGGCGCTCAGTGCGACGACGATTGCGCTTTTCTGCATCTCGATCGCGATCCAGCAGGGCGTGGGAAACAGCCACTTTCTGCCGCTTTTCCTGTTGATTTCCGCCTCTATCTTCGCGGCGATGAACAACCACCAGTTTTTGTATGTGCTGGGGTTTCGGCTGGCGATCTACATCGGGGCGATCCTCTATATCCCGATCCGCGATGTCGTCGTGGCGCGCCCGTCGCTGGACTCTGAAATCTGGCTGAACCTCTTTACCGCGCTGTTTGTTCTGGGCTTCGTGTTCGAACTCGCCCGGACCTTCATCAAGGGGTATTCCGCGCTCATGAAGAACCGCCTCGCGCTTCAGACCGAGAACAAGAATGCCCTCGCCGCAAGCGAGGCTAAGACCCGTTTCCTGTCCACCGTCAGCCACGAATTGCGCACGCCGCTCACGTCGATCCGCGGTGCGCTTGACCTGATCAACGCAGGGTCAGCGGGCGAGGTGCCGGACAAAATGTCGCGGCTGCTCGATATCGCGACGCGCAACTCGAACCGTCTGGGGGATCTGGTCGGGGATTTGCTGCTTTTGCAATCAGCGGATGTGGGGAAATTCTCGCTTGATCTGGGTAACGTGGATCTGGCCGAGGTCGTGAACACGGCCGCCCATTCGTTCCAGCCCTATGCCAGCCGCTTTGGCGTCGCGGTAGAGATCAACGTTGCCGCAGACCAGCCCATCGTGCGCGGCGACAAGAAACGGCTCGATCAGGTGATCGTGAACCTGCTGTCCAATGCCGCCAAATTCTCGGAAGCGGGGGGCACTATCCGTGTGGGCCTCAAACGCGAGGACGAGAACCTCGTGATTTCGGTCGCGGATCAGGGCATCGGGATTCCCGAGGGCAGTGAAAGCGTCATCTTCGAGGAATTCGGCCAGATCGATTCAAGCGATCAACGCAAGTTCCAGGGTACGGGCCTTGGCCTGTCTATCTCGAAACGTATCGTGGATGCCCACGGCGGCAGCATCGCCTATGAAAGCAAGCTCGGCGTGGGCACCACCTTCTGTGTTGTGCTCAAGGCAGCGGATGCGGCCAAGGCGGTTAAGCCCGAAAGCTATTCCACCGCCGCCTGATCTATCGGCACGGCCCGCAACATCAGCGGGCCATCGGGCCGCATGGTAAAGGTCAGGTTCGGTGGCGCGACAGGGTGGTCCGTCAGTTCAAAAGACGCCCGCCGCAGCGCCGAGGCAAGCAGCACCATAATCTCTGTCTCGGCATATTGCGCCCCGATGCAGATGCGCGGCCCGTCCCCAAAGGGAATATACTGTCCGCGCGGGTACTTACGGTCCAGAAACCGGTCGTGCTGATACAGCGCGGCGTTGTCCCACAGCAGCTCGTTCCGGTGCAGCGCATAGACCGGGAACATGATCACGTCGCCCTTCTTGAACGTCACATCCTTGATCGTCACCTCATCCGTCGCATCACGGGCGAACAAGGCACCTGCGGGGTACATCCGCAGGGTTTCGCGCACATGCGCGTGCAGCTTGGGCATCTTGGGCAGATCGTGAAAGCCGATGGGCCCGTCACCGCAGGCCTCCATCACCTCGGCGCGCAGATCGGTCTGTACCTCGGGGTGCATCGCCAGCAGATACAGCCCCCAAGCGATTGTATTGGCCGAGGTTTCATAGCCCGCCGCGACAAAGGTCAGCAGGTTATCGACCGTCGTTTCTACATCTTCCTTATCCGTCTCAAGCGCCTCGATCAGCAGGTCAAGAAAATCGACCGCCTCTGCATGGCGCTGCGCGCGGCGGTTGGCGATCACGTCATGGGTCAACTGCCTCAGATCACGGATCGCTTTCTTGCTGCGCAGCCATTTCAGACGGGGCACCCACTTCGGCAGACCCATCAGATCGAACAGCGACATATAGCTGATATAGTCGGTGAACCGTCGCATCCCCTGACGGACATCCTGCTTGGACACAGCCTCGTTCCCCGAGAACATCACCCGCGAGATATTGGTGAGCGTCGCCTCTTGCGCCGCATCCGATACATCGACCTCGCCCGCCGTGCGCGCAAAGAAATCCGCCAGCTCGTCGCCGGTCTGGGCAAAGTGTCGGGTCAGCACGGGCAGGTTGCGCGCGGCAAAAAGCGGGGCATAGCGATGCCGTTGCGCGCGCCATTTCTCGCCTTCCGACAGGATCATGCCGTTGCCGACAACGGGGCCGATGACGTTATGTGTAAACTCCGCCTTGGGAAAGCGACGCCCGACACCGGCCAGCAGTTCGGTCACCATATCGGGGTCACAGACATAATGGATCTTGGCCGGCCCTTTCAGATAGCTTTGCGTGCGCGTCGCATCGGGGATCACCGAAAAGATGTTCTTCCCCGCTTTTTTGGCAAAGTCGATCAACCCGACATCGGTCTTGGCCAGATCCGCCTCGACAGGGATCGGGTGCGCCGGTGTCGCCCCATCGGGCGCAGGCATATTCTGTGTATTCATTGTCGTCTCCTTGCCGGCCCACGGGTGGCGTTTATCACACCGGTGTTTCTAGCAGGGAAACAATGATTAATTCTATCTAAAGTTACGCGCCAACGCGAAACGTCAGGTCGCAGAGGTCTTGATGCTGTAGGTGCGTAAATGTGCGGCAGCGTCGGCGCGGGTCATTTTGCCTTGGGCCAGTTCCACCATCATATCGGCGTGTTCCTGATCCACAGCGGCCTGCAGCTCGTATCCGTTCTGGTCCAGAAAATCGCTGGCGACAAAGAAGGCCGTGCGCTTGTTACCATCGACAAAGGCCTGGTTGCGGGCGATGGCTTCGGCATAGCAGGCGGCCAGTTCAAAAAGCGACGTTTCACCAAAGGCATATAGGTTCATCGGGCGGGCCAGTGCGGATTCCAGTAGGTCACCATCGCGCAACCCGCGTGCGCCGCCGGCCAGCTCCAGTACGCAATCGTGCATGTATTCAACAAGTTCGCGGGTGACCCAGCGGGGCTCCGTCATCGTTTGGCGAGTTCCAGTATCGTGCTGCGATGCCGTTCAAGCCCGCGCGCCACGCGGTCTTTATCCTGCGCGGTCACCCCTTCGGTCAGGGCGGTCAGGCGACGGTATTCATCTGCTGACAACAGCACCAGACGGTCACGTTGGTGGCTGGTGATGATGACAGGCTCGCTCATCGCCGCATCGCTGAATGCGCCGATGTTGTTCTTGAATTCGGTGGCGGTGACACGTGTCATGGGGCTCTCCTGTAGCGTCACCGCACAATATAGGCAAAATGGACATTTTGTCCATATGGGCCGTGGTCACAGCTTCGGCTGGACCGTTAAGGTAAGACCAGCTCTTCCCCGTTCTGCCAGCTTTGCGCCAGCGCCTTTGCCTCACCTTTTTGCTGGGGTGCCAACTGTTGGCCCATTTGCATCAACCGTTCTTCGGGCGCATCCAGCGCGCCGTCGCGGTCATAGGCCATGGCGGTATCCTGCAACGCCCATGCGGTCACGGGGTCCGGTGTGACGCTGATCCCTTCGGCATAGAAATGCGCGAGCTTGGAAAGGGATCGCGGCTCTCCGCGTTCGGCGGCGGCACGGTACCAGCGCGCGGCCTCTGCCGGATCAGCGGGGCGGCCCTGACCGTTTTCATACAGCAATCCGACGTTCAGATAGGCAACGGGTTCGCCGTATTCCGCAGCTAGCTGATACCAGACCATCGCCTCGTCAAAGTCCTGCTGCACACCGCGTCCAAGCGCATAGTGCTTACCCATGTTGACCTGCGCAGCGGGGACGCCATTGCGCGCTGCCTCATAGTACCAGCCGACGGCTTTCTCGTCATCTTGCGAGGTGCCAAGCCCCTCGGCATAGAGGTTGCCCAGATTGATCTGCGCGGGGGCATAGCCCTGTTCTGCCGCGAGCCGATACCATTCAAGCGCTTGTCCGTGGTCCTGCTTTACCCCGACGCCGTGGTTGGCCATCCACCCCAGCGAATATTGCGCGTCGGCCAGACCCTGTTCCGCCGAGGCACGCAAAAGCTGTTGTGCTTCTTCGGGGGCCGCCTCGCCGCCGCGACCTTCCAGCAACAGGATGCCCAAGCGGTACTGGCCCATGGCATTGCCTTGCTCTGCCGCTTTGCGATACCAGGCGCGGGCCTCTGCATCGCTTTGCGCTGTGCCTTCGCCCAGTTCATGCATGTTGCCCAGACTGAATTGTGCCTTGTCAAACCCTTGGGCCGCAGCGCGGGTGAAATAGTCGAACGCGGTTTTCGCGTCGGGGTCGACGCCTTGCCCAAAGCGGTAGGACACGCCCAGAGAGTTCAACCCGCAGGGGTTGTTCTGTTCGGCAGACTTCTTCGCCCATGCGACTGAATCATCAAAGCTTTGCGGCACACCATCACCGCCGCGGTAGTACAGGCGGCCGACCTGACATTGCGCCTCGGCGTCGCCCTGTTCGGCTAGCGGCAACAGCAGTTCCAGCGCGTGGGTATAATCGCCTTGCTCGAACGCGGCCATGCCGTCCTGCACAGTCTGGGCCTGCGCGGCCACGGGCATCACCGCGGCCAGTACGGTACGGCCAAACCAGCTTCGTTTTGTTTTATCTGCCATCGAAAGGGTCCTTCTTGTCGGGTGGGCAGCCTGCTGCCTTTTCGCGGTTTCGTAACGCGTTTCCCCTATCGATGCACGCCGCCACCCCGCCAAATCTCGGCGGAAAATTGCGTGTTTCTGCTGTGGCTTAGGCCGTGGTGCCCCGACCGGCAAAGACCCGCGTGCGGGCGCGGGGGTGATCGGCAAAAAGGATACCCATGGGTAACTTTAGGCAGGTGCCGCACCGGCCCGACGCGACGCGCGCTGCGAGACGAAGGCGCAGACCAGAAGCTGCGAGATATGGTAGATCATCAGCGGCAAAACGATGGCACCGACCAGATCGGGCGCAAAAAGCGCCGTGGCAATGGGCAACCCGCTGGCAAGGCTTTTGGTGGACCCGCAGTAGAACAGCACCGCGCGATCCGCGTCGGGCATTCCCGTCGCCTTGCCAAGGGCGATCATCGACCACATGCCCACGGCCAGAAACAGCCAGACCACGGCAAAGAGCAGCATCAGCGTGGTGACGGGAATAGCGGACCAAAGGCCCGAGACTGTCCCCGCGCTGAAAGCAGAGTAGATGATCAGCATGATCGACCCGCGGTCCACGATCATGGTCAGCAGCTTGTGGCGTTGCACAAACCCGCCCACCAGCGGACGCATCACCTGCCCGACGATGAAAGGCAGCAAGATTTGCACGCCGATTTTGCCGATGGCATCCAGACTGACGCCGCCGTCGCCTTGATGCAGCAGCAAGGTCACCAGCACCGGCGTCAGAATGACCCCGATGAGGTTGGAGACGGACGCCGCGCAGATCGCCGCAGGCACATTGCCGCCCGCAATCGAGGTGAAGGCGATAGAGGATTGCACGGTCGAGGGTAGCACCGACAAAAACAACAGCCCCATGGTCACCGTCGCCCCGAGGATCGGGCTGCACAGCGTCGCCAGCAGCAGGCCAATCAGCGGAAACAGCACATAGGTCGCGCCAAAGGTCATCCCCTGCAGGCGCCAATTTGTGATGCCAGCCTTGACCGCGCTTGGATCCAGCTTGGCCCCATAAAGAAAGAACAGCAACGAGACGGCCCAGAAGGTCACCCCGCGCAGGCCTTCGGCCGCAACACCTGTGGCAGGCAGCACAATGCCCGCGATCACGGTGGCCAGCAGCAAGATCATATAGGCGTCGATGCCGATGCGTTTGATATAGTTCATGGGAATGCCTGCGTTGTCGAAAGATCGATATAGGGGCGCTGCCGGCCCGTAAAGGGCGAGCGGAGGCGTGACCCTCCGCTTGCCCATGTGGCGCGGGATCAGAAGCCTGCGGCTTGCCCGTCTTTGCGCGGATCAGAGCCCGCGGCGTAACCGCCTGCCGCGTTGCGTTGCACCAGTTGCGCGCCGCCGAAGCCAAAGGCGTTGTCCGGTGCCTCGATCTGGATCGCATGGCCAAGCGCCTTGAGCCCGTCGAGCAGATCGGCAGGCATCGACGGTTCGCAAGCGACGGCCAACCCCTCGATCGCGCGCCAGCGGGGGGCATCGGCGGCGGTCTGGGGGTCTTGGTCCCACAGCTGCGTGCGCAGCAAAAGCTGCATATGGCCCTGTGCCTGAATGGGCCCGCCCATCATGCCAAAGGCCATCAGGGGCGCGCCGTTCTTCATGGCGAAGCCCGGAATGATCGTGTGAAAGGGGCGTTTGCCCGGTGCGACCTGGTTGGGGTGGCCGTCCTGTGTCGTGAAGCCAAAGCCGCGGTTCTGCATGGACACACCCGTGCCCGGCACCACCACGCCAGAGCCGAAGCCCGCGTAGTTCGACTGGATAAAGCTGACCATCATGCCCGAGGCATCACCGACGTTCAGCAACACGGTGCCGCCCTGTTTCGGGGCCCCCGCGCCAAAGTCCTGCGCCTTGTTGACATCAATCAATGCGGCGCGGGATTCAAGGTAATCGGGGTCAAGCAGGGCCGCTTCGTCCACGTCGGTCATGTGATCGCGATCGGCGACATAGGCGTGCAGATCGGCATAGGCGAGCTTGATCGCCTCGATCTGCAAATGCACGGCAGCCAGATCGTCGGGGCCGTGGTCGCGGATGTCGGTGTGCTGCAACATGCCAAGCGCCATCAGCGCGGCGATGCCCTGACCGTTTGGCGGGATCTCGTGCAATTCCACGTCGTCAAAGCTTTGGCTGATGGTGCCGCACCAGTCGTTGTGATGCGCTGCCAGATCGTCGGCTGTCATCGCGCCGCCATTGGCCTTGGCGAAGGCCGCGATCTCTTGCGCGATCTCGCCTTCGTAGAAGGCGCGGCCCTTGGTCTCGGCAATAGCGCGCAGGGTGCGCGCGGCACCGGGGTTGCGGAAGCGTTCGCCGGGTTTGGGCGCGCGTCCCTCGGGCATGAAAGTCTCGGCAAAGCCGGGCTGGTCCTTGAGCACCGCGGCCCCTTTGGCCCATGCCGTGCCCACGACCGGCGACACGATAAAGCCGTCTTCGGCATAGCGGATCGCGGGGGCCAGCACGGTCGACAGGCCGAGGCTGCCGAATTTTTCAGACAGTTCGACCCAGGCGCTGACGGCACCGGGGACGGTCACGGCGTCCCAGCCATGTTCGGGGATGCCGTCCTTGAAATACTCGGGCGTCCAGGCGGCGGGCGCGCGGCCCGAGGCGTTCAGCCCGTGCAGTTGCTTGCCGTCCCACAGGATGCAGAAGGCGTCAGAGCCAAGGCCGCAGCCCGTGGGCTCGACGATTGTTAGCACAGCCGCCGTGGCGATGGCCGCATCCACAGCGTTGCCGCCTTGTTGCAGGATGGACAGACCGGCTTGGGTCGCCAGCGGTTGCGAGGTGGCGACGACATTCTCGGCCAGGATAGGCGAGCGGCGCGACGGGTAGACGGGATCATGACGTAGGCGCATGGGATGGCCTTTCTGTAGATGTACGGTTTTTGAGGTGACTGCGGATGGCCCAGACAATGGACACGAAAGCCGCAATCAGGAAAATCAGGCTGATGGGGCGGGTGAAGAACAGCGTCGGGTCTTCGTCCGTCATCAGCGCGCGCCGCAGGTTGGTTTCGGCGATCGGGCCCAGAATGACCCCCAGCACCAAAGGTGCCAGCGCATAGCCAAGGGCGCGCAACGTGTACCCGGTGATGCCGATAAAGATCAGCAGGTAAAGGTCGGTCACGCGGTTGTTCAGCGCAAAGGTGCCCACGACGCAGCAGGTCATCACCACCGGCACGATCAGCCATTTGGGCACTTCGGTCACCCGCAGGAACAGCCGCATGGAGCAGATCGAGACGATCAGCATCATGAAGGACGCGACCACCATCGCGATGAACATGCCATAGACAAGGTCACCGTGATCCATGATCAGCCGTGGCCCGACCGAGATGCCATGCACCATCAGCGACGCCATAAGGATCGCATCGACAGCCGACCCGGGGATGCCCAGACCGATAAGCGGGATCAGCCCGCCGCCCGCGGTCGCGGAGTTGCCCGCCTCGGAGGCGACGATGCCGTCGGGTTCACCGGTGCCGAATTTGTCACTGTTTTTGGACCCGCGTTTGGCCTGATCATAGGCGACAAGGTTGGCGATGGACCCGCCCGCACCGGGCAGGGCGCCGATCAGCACCCCCACGATGGACGACCGCAGCAGGTTGACGGGCCGCATCAACACTTCTTTCATCACGGTCCATGTCTGGAAATCGATGGCCCCTGTGACCAGCGCATTGCCCGACCGCACACTGTCGGCATTCTCTACCTCTGACACAAGCTGCGAGATGGCGAAGATCCCGATCAGCACGACCAGAAACGGCAGGCCGGCCTGTAGCATCTCTATGCCGAAATCAAAGCGCGGGCGGCCCATGATCGGGTCTGTCCCCACGGTAGAGATTGCAAGCCCGATCAGCCCCGCCAGAATGCCGCGCATGGCTGAGGTGCCGACAAGGCTGGCGACGATTGTCAGGGCAAAGACGATGAGCGAGAAATACTCCCACGGGCCAAGGCGCACGGCGAAAAGCGCCAGCGGCGGTGCGGCGAAAATCAGCACGATGGTCGAGATCACGGTGCCAAAGAAGGACGCCCAGACCCCGATGGACAGCGCGCGCCCCGGTTCGCCGTTGCGCGCCATGGGGAAGGCGTCAAAGGTGGTGGCGACCGACGATGGCGTGCCGGGGATGCCCAGCAACGCCGCCGAGATCAGCCCGCCAGTATAGCCGCCCACATAGACCGAGAGCATCACGGCGATGCCTTGCAAAGGCTCCATCGTGAAGGTCAGCGGCAGGGTCAGCACAATCGCCATGGTGACGGTGAAACCGGGGATCGCCGCCGCAACGATGCCCGCGACGGACCCCGCCAGCATATAGGCGAGCGTCGCCAGCGTGAAAATCTGCGCGGCCCCTGTCATGAAATCAGTCATTCAAAGCACTCCGCGCGGTAGGAAAACGGTGAACACTTCGGCAAAAAGCCAGTTCAGCCCGAAGGAGAAAACCACAGCCACCACAGCAGCGAGGGCAATAGACTTGGGTGTGCGTGGCATCAGGATCACCTGAAGCACGAACAGGAAGATCAGGCTGGCGATGGAAAACCCCAGCACCGGAATGACCAGCAGATAGGCGGTGAGCGCGCCAAGGCATACAAACACCAGATAGCAGCGTTTGGCCCATGCTACGGCCTGTGCTGCGAAATCACCGTAAGCGTGGCGGGGGATCTGGCGCAGCGCATCAATGATCGCGATGGCTGATACGATCGCCATCGCGCCAAAGATGATCTTGGGGAACGCCCCCGCGCCAAGCTTTTCAAAACGCGAGGTCGCAATGCCGCTGGCCGAGATGAACAATGCGATTGAGGCCAGCAGGAGGAAGACATAGCTCAGGAGGCGGGCAACCAAGCCCGCCTCCTGAGCCTTCATGGGGTCGTGCCCGTTCATGGGGCCAGAACCGACGACAGCGATTTCACTGTCTCGTCCAGTTTGCTCAGATAGGCGCGGTAGTCTTCCTGGCCGCGGAACCCGACATCGGCACCCGCGTTGTTGGTCTGCTCGATATAGGTGGGGTCTTGGGCCATCTCTTGCAGCGCGGCTTCAAGCGTGTCGCGGACCTCTTGCGGGGCTCCTTTGGGCATCACGATGCCGCGGGTCACGTTCAGCTCAAGATCCTGACCCAGCTCTTTGAAGGTCGGCACATCGGGGGCGGCGTCCACCCGGTCGGTCGCGCCGACGGCAAGGAAGGTCAGATCGCCGTTGTCGACGAATTGTTTGGAGGAGCTGATGTCGCCGATCGCCACATCAAGGTTGCCGCCGACCAGCGCGCGCACGCGTTCGCCCGTGCCCTCATAGCCGACGTATTTGAATTCAAGCCCGAAGGCCTGTTCGATCATCGCGGCGTGCAGATGCGGGACGCCGGCCAATGTGACGCCCATCGAGATCTCGCCGGGATGTGCCTTGGCGTAGGTCACGAATTCTTCGAAATTGCTGTAGTTGTCGGATTTGCCCGCCACCAGATATTGGGGCGATGCCGTCATCAGCGCGATCGGGTCGAAGTCATCCCATGCCAGATCGGTGATGCCGGTTTCGGTGGCGACCAGCAGACCTTCGTGCACTTGGCTGATGGTATAGCCATCCGCGGCGCGGCGCGAAGCCTCGCGCAGGCCCACAGTGCCGCCGACGCCGGGCATGTTGATCACGGGCATTTCAGCGCCAAGGAACGGCTGCACGTTGTTGGCCACAAGACGCATCAGCGTGTCAGAGCCGCCACCGGGCGACCAGGGCACGATGAACTCTACCGCGCGCTCGGGGTAGGTGTCGGCTGTGGCGGGGGCTGCAATCAGGCTGGCAGCGGTGAAAAGGGCGGCAAGGCCCGAACGAAACGTCATAGGAGGACTCCCTGTGAGAGAAGCAGCGGTTTATCCGCCACGGGTTTGGTGTCAGTTTCGTGAATAACACAAGAATAACCATATCAAAGCGCGTAATTCTTGCCATTACATTTAGTATATCTTATCTTGAGGTATGGATACACGTCAGCTTGAGACTTTATTGGCCATTAGCCAGCACGGCGGCTTTGCCGCGGCGGCGCAGGCCGTGAACCTGACCGCCTCTGCCGTCAGCCAGCAGATCGCGGCGCTTGAGGCAGAGATTGGCACACAGTTGTTCGACCGCACCCGCCGCCCGCCCGCCTTGACCACCAAGGGCGCCGAAATGGTCCGCTCGGCCCAGTCGATCCTGCAGATCGTGTCGGACACAAAAGCCTCCGTCGCGGGGGAGCAGATGCGCGGCACCGTGGCGCTCGGGTCGTTGCGGACCGGGGCGAATTCACTGATGCCGCAGGCGCTTACGACGCTGCGCGCCAGCTTTCCGTACCTGAACTTTCGGCTGCGGGTCGGTGTGTCCGAGGAGCTGATGAGCGAGGTCGTGTCGGGCCAGCTGGATGCCGCGGTTGTGGCGGATCACGTGGCGGTGCCCAGCAGTCTGCGCTGGACCCCTGTGCTGACCGAACCGTTGATCGTTCTCACACCGCCCGGCACCGGGACGATCACGCTGGATGATTTGATCCGCGACGTGCCCTATATCCGCTATCGCACGCAGGTGCCGCTGGCGCGTCAGATCGACACCGAAATCGCCCGCCTTGGTGCCGCGCCGCGCCAGATCGTGTCGGTGAATACGATGCCTGCCGTGGTGGGCTGTGTGCGCGCGGGTCTGGGCTTTGCCATTATCCCGCAGATCGCGCTGCACGACGCCGAGACAGCCTCGCTTGACTGGTTCCCTTTCGGGGCGCCGCCGATCCATCGCCGTCTGGGGCTGGTGCAGCGGGTCACCTCGCGCCGCGCCGAGGTGCTGGCGGCTTTGGTCACCGCGCTGATCCAGCAGGGGCTCACGGCAGAAGTCTATGATTAGGCCCGCGCGCGCCAGCCCTTACGCCAGATCGCAAGGCCGATCACCGACCCATAGACCACCATCGCGCCGCCGATGGCGATGAAGATGCCGCGCAGGCCTAGGCCGCCGGTTTGCATCAGGATCAGCGCGCCGATCAGCGCCACCGCCATCCTGCTGAGGCTGCTGACCACCGGCCAGACCATATGCCCCGCCCCCTGCGACGCGAAATAGAGCGCGAGACCGAGGGCGAAGAAGGCGTAGAACGGTGCCACGAGCCGGAAATAGCTGCGTCCCGCGTCCAGCGCGCCGGTGTTGGACGGGTCAAGGAACATGCCAAGCCAAAGGTCGGGAAAAACCGCGAGCAGCAGCCCGATACCGCCGACGATCACCGCCGCCGCGCAAGATCCGGTCCAGGCCACGCGCAGGGCGCGGTCCAGCTGACCGGCGCCCATATTCGCCCCGACCATCGCCGTCATCGCGGCACCAATGCCAAAGATCACGGGGATCATCAGAAATTCGAGCCGTGCGCCAAGCCCGTAACCGGCCAGCGCTTCTTCGCCGAACCGGCCCACGAGCCCTGTCATCATGATGATGGTGATCGTGGTCAGCAGGGTATTCACCGCCGCCAGCGCCCCAACGCTGAGGATATCGCGGAACATGCTGATATCGATCCGGCCCAAGGCACCGCCAAAGCTAAGCCCCGTGCGCCCCGACAGGATATGCGCCATCGCCAGCACAGCCCCGATAGCAAAGGCGAGCACGACGCCGATGGGCAGGCCCGCCACGCCAAGCGCGGGCAGGGGGCCCCAACCCAAGGCAAAACCGCCCGACAAGGGGATCGAGATGACGGACACCAGCAGCAAGAGCACGGCAGGGGTCTGCATATCGCCCGTGCCACGAATAATGCTGAGCGAGGCATTGCACAGCCAGATCGCCATGCAGCCGGGAAAGAAGATCAGCGCATAGGTCGCGGCGGCAGAGACGGCATCGGCACCGCCCCCCAGCAGGGTAAAAAACGCCACGCCAAACAGCCCGACCAGAAGGGCCATGATCACGGCAAAGGCACCCGCGATCATCCACGCGACTACTGCTAATGTGGCCGCCCGCGCGCTGTCTTGTGCGCCAAGTGCGCGCGCCACCGCGGCCGAGATCGCCCCGCCGATGGCCCCCGCCGACAGCATTTGCGTCAGCATGACCAGCGGGAACACCAGCGCCAGACCGGCCAGCGCTGTCACCCCAAGGAGGCTGGCGAAATACGCCTCGGATATGCTTTGCACGGTTTGTACGAACATCGCCAAGACATTGGGTGCGGCAAGCTTGGCCAACGTCGGCGCGATTGGTGCCTCAAGCAGGGCGCGGGTCCGGGTGGCGCGAGCCTGCGTCGCGGCGGCGGAAAGGGCAGGGGCGGCGTTCGGGGTGACGCGGGCCATCAGCTGGCCCTGCCGAGCTGCGATGTGGCGACCTGATGTGGCATGGTTTCCCCCGTTCGAATGCTTGGAGTGGCGAGTTTTCGCCTCTCGGTTCCTTTTTGGAATGCACTACGGGTAAGTTCTCTTTCAGAACCTGTCAATGCCTGCTAGGATCACGGGATGAAATGGAACGAACTACAGAATGAATCCTGCCCCGTGGCGCGGGGGCTGTCCGTGGTGGGCGACCGCTGGACCATGCTGGTGCTGCGCGATTGTTTTCTGGGCATTCGCCGGTTCGAGCAGATGCAGGACCGGCTGGGGATCACGCGGCATGTGCTGGCGGACCGGTTGCGCAAGCTGGAGGGGGCCGGCGTGCTGCGCCGCGAGGCCTATCAGGAGCGCCCCCCGCGCCACGAATACCGGCTGACCGAACGGGGCAAGGCGCTGTATCCGATGCTGGTGTCGCTGATCGACTGGGCCAACGCTCATGTCCCGATTGAAGGCAGCCCGTCGGTCACGCTGGTCTCGCGCAGTGCGGGTACGCCGATCGCGCCCATGCTGGTCGACCGTGTCACCGGAGAGGAGATTACCCACCGCAGCGTCAGCGCCATTTCGAACGCCGGTGCCAAAAAAGCATAGCGGCTTTCCGCCGCCCACCGGGTAAAAAACTTCGAAACCTTCCAGCGCAGGACCGATTGACAGGAAGGGGCAGGTGCATCAACTGTCTCCCATGGCTTTTGAACGCACCATATCTTTCTGGCTGAACGCAGTGGCATGTCTTGCCTTTGCTGCGGCGCTGGTGCTGTTTCCGCCGTCCGCGTCCCACGCGGCGTCGGGGATGCATGACGGGCATTATGCCGCGGTCATGGACGATGTGGCCGATATAACCGCGCAAGACGCCCTGCATGATCATAGCACTATGGATCGTGCCGCTGTCGACAATCACAGTGACAACGCCCCTTCAAGCGCGCCTGACGACAGTGCAGGCAATTGCTGCTACGGGATGTGCCTGTCCATTGTGTTGATGGACCACGCGCATCCACAAGACGATGCGGTCACTGCGGGCACCTAGAAGATCGGCCATGCGCAGGCGCGTTCGCTTGAGGCGCAAGGCTTTCTGCGTCCTCCACAATCCTGATCTGATTTAGACCCGCTTTGGGGTCTTTGCGTCGCGCCAGCGTTCCTGCGCGCGATCCCTAGGAGATCAATCAGGTACATCACATGAAAATCCATTTCGTTTTGGGGGCTTGCACCCTGACCCTTGGCGCCTGCACGCAGGATGTCAGACCCTTGCCCTATACGCCGACACCGCTGCCTGCCGTGGCCACGCAAGAAGCCACGCTCAGCACGACCGTCGTCTCTCCCATCAGCCACCCGAACCCGCTGGCCGGCTATACGTATCGTGGGCCCACCGGTCCGCGTGACTGGCACACCGTGAATCAAGAACAATCGGAGGGAAACTGATGCACGTCCGTACACTGCCGCTGATCATCGGCTTTCCCCTTGTGCTCGGGGCCTGCGCCACGGCGATCCCAAGCGCTTATACCGACCCCAAAGCCGGCTTTGCCAATGTCGCCAGCCAGATCACGCCCGCGCTTGGTAAACGCACCGTCTTTGCCGAGACTCAAGCCGAAAACGAAGCGGTGAAACGCGAAGTGCGCGCGATGGTGCAGGGCAAGACAATCTCGGCCGATACGGCGGTTCAGGTTGCCTTGCTCAACAACAAGGGGCTTCAGGCGTCCTATGCGAATGTCGGATTGTCCGCCGCCGAAGCATCGCAGCAATCGACGCCGGAAAACCCGATCGTGTCCATTGGCGTGCTCGGGATCGGGGCGCCCGAACTGGGGGCCTACCGTGCGATCGAAGGGTTGATCCGCGCCAATCTTCTGGATGCCACCACGCGTAAACAACGCCGTGCAATCGCTGACGCGAGCTTTCGTCAAGCGCAGCTGACGGCGGTGAACGATACGCTGACATTGGCCAACCAGACCCGTCAGGCATGGGTAAATGCCGTGTCCGCCTTCGAGGTGGTGGGGTATTTGAAACGCGCCAAGGCGACCTCGGACGCCGGATCGGAGCTGGCACGCAAGCTGGGGGAAACCGGCGCGCTCAATAAAGCCGCCCAAGCCCGCGAGCAGGCGTTCAACGCGGAGCTGGCCGGACAGCTTGCCAAGGCACGGCTGGATGCGACCACAGCGAAGGAAGAGCTGACGCGCCTTATGGGGCTTTGGGGGGCTGACGTGAACTACTATGTGCCTGATGCCTTGCCGGGGCTGCCGCGGTCCGTGGGCGGCGTTGCCAATGTCGAAGCCAAGGCGCTGCGCAACCGTGTCGATCTGCGTGTCGCAAAGCTGGGGCTTGAAGCGCAGGCAAAAGCCTTTGGCCTGACAGACCAGACCCGCATCGTCAGCGATCTTGAGATCGTCGCAGGGGCCGAGCTTGAGCGTGAAGCCGAGGGGGACGATATCGAGAAAGAGATCACACCTCAGGTAGAGCTGGAATTCGCGATCCCGATCTATGACAGCGGCAAGGCGCGGATGCGCAAGGCAGAGCTGTCGTATCTGCAGGCGGCGAATGTGCTGGCGGAACGGGCGGTCAATGTACGATCCGAAGCGCGGGGGGCCGAACGGGCCTACCATGCCTCTTACAAGATCGCGCGCCACTACCGCGATGTTCTTGTTCCGCTACGCAAGACCGTCGAGAACGAAGCCCTGCTGTCTTACAACGGCATGATCACCAACACCTTCGAACTACTGACCGATGTGCGTGAAAAGCTCGGTGCCGAGCTGGAAGCCGCGGATGCGAAGCGGGCGTTCTTTATGGCGCAGGCGGATCTGACCGCGGCCATCTACGGCGGCGGTGCAGGCAGCGGCGGCGGGGGCTCCGAAGGCGCCACGTTGGCCGCTGGTGGCGGCGCAGGACACTGAAAGGAAACGATATGATGAACAGACGTCAACTACTCGGTGCCGGTGCGGCGGGGGCGACACTTGTGTCCTCTCAGGCGTGGGGCAAAACTCTGAACATGGGGCTGCCGGAAGCGGCGCATATGGACAGCGCTGCGACTGCGGTCACGGCGCGCCCCTCGACGGGGGTGGATTACACGCCCGTGGTCACGCTGAACGGCTGGACGCTGCCCTACCGCATGAACAACGGCGTCAAGGAATTCCACCTTGTCGCGGAGCCCGTAGAACGCGAACTGGCCGATGGCATGATCGCGCATCTGTGGGGGTATAACGGCCAGTCCACCGGCCCCACGATCGAAGCGGTCGAAGGCGACCGTGTGCGGATTTATGTCACCAACAAGCTGCCAGAAAACACATCCGTCCACTGGCACGGGCTGATCCTGCCTTCGGGTATGGATGGCGTGGTCGGGCTGAGCCATCCGGGGATCAAACCGGGCAAGACCTTTGTCTACGAGTTCGACCTGACCAAATCCGGCACCTTCATGTACCACCCCCATGCGGATGAGATGGTGCAGATGGCGATGGGGATGATGGGCATGTTTGTCGTCCACCCCAAAGACCCGACGTTCATGCCGGTGGACCGTGACTTCCTGATCATGCTCAACGCGTTCGACATTGACCCCGGTACCTATGTGCCGCGCGTCATGACGATGAACGACTTTAACCTATGGACATGGAACAGCCGGATTTTCCCCGATATTGATCCGCTGGTCGTGAACAAGGGCGACAGGGTACGGGTGCGCGTCGGAAACCTGACGATGACAAACCACCCGATCCACATGCACGGCTATGATTTCAAGGTCACCTGCACCGACGGCGGCTGGGTGCCGGAAAGCGCGCAATGGCCCGAGGTCAGCATCGACATTCCTGTCGGCGCGATGCGCGCCTATGAGTTCACGGCGGACCATCTGGGCGATTGGGCGATCCACTGCCACAAGTCGCACCACACGATGAATGCCATGGGCCACGACGTGCCGACCTTTATCGGTGTCGATAAATCCCAGCTTACCCCCAAGATGCGCAGCTTCAAGCCGGGCTACATGCCGATGGGCACGGCGGGCATGGGGGACATGGGCAAGATGTCGATGGAACTGCCCGAGAACACGATCCCCATGATGAACGGCTGGGGTAAACACGGGCCGATCGAAATGGGCGGCATGTTCTCTGTCGTGAAGGTACGCGACGGCATCGCGCCGGACGATTATTCCGACCCCGGATGGTACGACAACCCCCCCGGCGAGGAAGCCTATGAGTGGACCGGAGAACTACCGGAATTCGCCACGAACAACAGCCCCAAAACGATCCTGACCCCGAAACCAACGCAAAAGGGATAACCCCTTTTGCATCCATATAAAACATTGAAACAATACAGGAAAACACGATGAAAAACCTTCTGATGACCACCGCCTTCGCCATTGCTTTGACCGGCCCTGCCTTTGCGGCGGGTTCCCACTCTGGCGGGCATGGTGACGACCACGCCGACAAGCATGCCGAAATGATGGCAGTGGGCAAACCCGGTACGGCGGCTGACGTCACCCGCACCATCGCTGTCACCATGCGCGAGACCGAAGACGGGGATATGATCTTTGAACCCGACAACTTTGCGTTCGAGCAGGGGGAAACCATCCGCTTTGAGGTCACCAACAAGGGCGAGCTTGAGCATGAATTCGTGATCGATAACGCCGAAGGCAACGCCAAGCACAAGGAAATGATGGCGAAGATGGATATGGAACATGATGACCCCAATTCGGTCCGTCTTGAGGGCGGCCAGTCGGGCGAGGTCATCTGGACCTTTGCCAATGCCGGTACGTTTGAATTCGCCTGCCTGATCCCCGGTCACTATGAATCCGGCATGTACGGCCCCATCGAAGTCAGCGCCAAAGCCGAGGCAGAAACCGAAGCGGCAGAGGTCGTCTATACCAAGGGCACCGTCAAGAAAGTTGACACCAAAGGCGGGAAGGTCACCATCGATCACGGACCTTTGGTCAACCTTGATATGCCCGCGATGACCATGGTGTTTCGCGCCGATGAAACCATGATCGGCAAGCTCTCTGCGGGTCAGAGCATCGAATTCGTCGCAGAGCCCGTCAAAGGCAAGCTGACCGTCGTCGAGTTGAAGTAATCCGCGCGCGGGCTCCGGTCATGTATCGGTGCCCGCCCCATAAGAGGCGAAGACATGAAAACATCGCGTGTATTGCTGTGGGTTGTCCCCTTTGCGTTGCTGACGGCAGCGGCGGGCGGGTGGTATTTCTCGCATCATGATCAACCCGAGACCAGCCCGACCGAGCTTGCGGAGGGTGCCTTGGCACCCGTGAAGGTGCCGGACAGTTTCACCGATCAGGAGCAGCTGGGAAAGCGCGCCTATGATGCGGTTTGCGCGGCCTGCCACGGGGCCAATGGTCAGGGGCAGGACGGCGTCGCACCGCCTTTGGTGCATGTGATCTACGAGCCCAGCCACCACGGCGACCGGGCGTTCCTGCTGGCCGCGCAAAACGGGGTGCGGGGGCATCACTGGCCGTTTGGAAACATGCCTCCCGTCGAAGGGATCACGCAGGCCGATGTGATCGACATTGTGGCCTATATCCGCCGCCTTCAGCGCGAGAACGGGATCGACTAAGCCAAAGGGCCGGGCCCCGAGGTGCGTTACACCCCGGGGGGCCGCGCCGTTTCAGAACATCCGCGAGATCGAGAATTTCACGTTCCGACCCGGTGCCGTGCGGGTCGACAGATGCGGCGTATAGGTTTTGTCGAAAGCGTTCTCCAGCCCGACGCGGAACTGCGTATCCTTGAGGATACCGTTTTGCGGGACATAGGTGGCGCGCAGATTATGGACCCCAAATCCTGCCGAGGTCTCGCCGTCGTCTGTTACGGATGTGTTGCCCACGACCTCCCAGCTCAGGTCAAGCTCTTTGCCGAATTTCTTGCCCACGGTGACCCGCAGACTGTCCGCGGGCAGCAACCGCCAGTCGCCGGAAGAGCCGCCCGGTTCATACTCCGTCCCGCGCACCACATTGGCATTCACGTCAAAGTAAAGACCGGTGTCCAACGCGTAAGAGGCTTCAAGCTCCAGCCCCGAGGTTTCGACCCGGTCCAGCGCCGGTGCAGGCGGGCGTACCCCCGAAACCGAATAGCTGCTGACATCGGTCAAGGTGGTCTCGTAGTAGACGCCCTTGATCGCGAATTGGTCCCCGCTGCGGAACAGATCATGGCGGTCAAACGAGGCGCCGATCTCGTATGTTTCGGCCTTCTCGGATGAGGTGATCGCGGCATCGGTGCCCAGATGGTCGATCATCGGCAGCACTTCGGTATAGGCGGCACTGGTGAACAGGGCCAAACCATTCCCGAAGGCATAGCGCACCGACAGCCCGCCCATCAGCGCGTTGTTATCATAGGTGCCATCATTCGGGGCCGCTGATCCGGTGATCTTCGACGTCTCGTAGCGCAGCGCCGGTGTCACGGTCCATGCATCGCCAATGCGCATATCGTCCACCGCATAGACAGCGACGCGACGGTCCTTGCCGCCGGGGGCGTTGCTGGCATCAAGGCGTTCTTTGTGGATCAGTTCAAGCCCGGTCCGCAGATCATGGGAGACAACGCCTGTGGTGAACAGGCTTTGGTTTTTAAACGCCAGTTTCGTTGTTTGATACCGATGATCCGCATTCGCCAAGGCAAGAACACCGGCCCCTTGCGGGGTGCCTTCAAGGGGGGAGCTGCCCGAGACATAGCTTTGGTCGATCTGTTGGTCGGCGTAGGATAGCACGACATCAAGGTTCACCAGATCATTGTCAGCCGGGTTGAAGTTGTACGTGAGCACCGCGGTCGTAGACTCCGTATCGCGGTCAACGGTGCCAAAGGAATCCGCAGTGGTGGTAAAGCTGTCAAAGGGCACGTCGCGATCGCTTGCGGTGGTGTGCGACAGGCTGAAGGTCAGCGATTGATCGCGGTTCTGGCCAAAGCTGTATTTTGCCTTGATCAGACCCGACGGCAGGGTGAAGGCGCTGTTACCGATAGTCGCCCCGTCCCCATCCACCTGATCGTTCTGGTCGCGCCACGTGTAGTTCAGCAAAAATTCCATATCTTCGGTCGGTTGCCACGCCAGCACGCTGGAAGACGTGATGCCGTCGCCGTTCGTGCTGAACTCCAGCGTTTGACCCAGCACATAGCCAAGCTCACCGCCCGTCAGATCCGACGCGTCTTTCGTCTCAAGCCGGACGACACCGCCCACGATGCCGGATCCGTATTCAAAGCTGCCGACGGAACCGCGGATCACATCGACCGACTTATAAAGGAACGGATCGGTGAACAGCTGGGTGCCGATCCGGTAAAGCCGCTCTGCCCCGGTGGTGGCCCCGTCGATCTGCACGGCGACTTTGGAATCCGCACCGTAGATATCGTTCGCGCCGAAGCCGCGGATGTTGATGCCGGACCCTTGCGGGGTAGACCCGTTCACAAGGCTCACGCCGGGAACTGAATCGATCAGCTCTGCCACGGTGCCCGCCTGACGGTCGTCGATCTCCTCTTGGTCGACTGTGGTGATGGATACTGCCGTATCGGTCTGCACCTCGCGTTTGCTTTCGCCCAGAACGAGCGTGCCTAGAAAGCCCTCCTGCGCGGCGAGGGGGAGCGGGGTGAGGGAAAGAAGTATCAGGCTTGTCGTACCCCTCAATAGGGCACGGGTTCCAGTGGCTTTGGTCATCGAAGACATCCTTGCAAGCAATAGGTTTGACGGAATGCTTGCGAGGGGCTGGCGGTGAAAAAAGGGGCGTAGACGGGTTGCGCTCTTGCGGGTTCTAAAAAGACCGACTAAAAGTGTCAACATTAAAGGGCAGGTTCTGATCTGCGCCTTTGCCAGCGGATGCCCGACGCGCGTCGCCAGCCCCCTCTCATTCAATCTATATGGCGAAGGTGCTGCATGACCCATTCCGTTCCCCCGACCCCCGAGGATATTCGCGCCTTCCGCGCCGACCACGCAAAGCTGCGCGAACGTGATGTGGCCGACAAGCTCAAGATCAGCGAGGCGCAGTTGCTGGCGGCCTATACCGGCGATGGCGTGCGGCGTATCAATGCGCACCCCGACAAGATCATGCGCGCCGCCCAGACCCTGGGCGAGGTTATGGCGCTGACCCGCAACCCGTCCTGCGTGAACGAAAAGGTCGGCACCTATGATAACTATCACCCCGGTCCCCATGCATCGATGATCCTCACCGATGACATCGACCTGCGCCTCTTTCCCAGCCGGTGGCATCATGCCTTTGCCGTAGAGAAGCAGACGGACGCCGGTACGCGCCGCAGCCTGCAGGTGTTCGATGCGGCGGGGGATGCGGTACATAAGATATTTCTGCGCGAGGGGTCCGAGGTGGCGGCCTTTGATCGCGCCAAAGCGGGGCTGACGCTGGAAGACCAATCCCCCACCCTTAACGTGGTGCCGCGCGACCCTGACGAGGTGCCGAAATCCGATCTGTCGAAGCTGGACATCCTGCAAAAGGAATGGGCGCGGCTGACCGACACGCATCAGTTCTTGCGCCTGACCTCCAAGCTCAAGATGAACCGCTTAGGGGCCTACCGCATCGCGGGCGAGCCCTTTGCACGCGCTTTGCAGCCTTCTGCTGTCGATGCCATGCTGCATCAGGTGGTCGCGCAAGAGCTTGAGATCATGGTCTTTACCGGCAATCGCGGGTGTATCCAGATTCATTCGGGCCCGATCACCACGCTGAAATCCATGGGTCCGTGGCAGAATGTGCTGGACCCCCGCTTTAACCTGCATCTGCGGCTTGATCACATCGCCGAGGTCTGGGCCGTCGACAAGCCCACGCAACGCGGCCCCGCTGTTTCGGTCGAGGCGTTCAACAAGGATGGGGGGCTTATCCTTCAGGTCTTTGGCGTCGGCAAGGAAGGGCGCGATTGTCGTCCCGCATGGGGCAAGCTTGTCGCGGGGCTGGAGAGCCTGAACGTCGAGGTGCCCGCATGATCCGCGCTTTCACGACCGCTATCAGCGTCGCGGCGCTTGGCCTGATTACAGCACTGCCCGCCACGGCACAGGAACCCACAGGGGGCGTCGTCTCCATCGGCGGCGCGGTGACAGAGATCGTCTTTGCCCTCGGCGCGCAGGACCAGCTGGTTGCGCGGGATACGACCTCTAGCTATCCGCCTGAAACCGCTGCCTTGCCGGACGTGGGCTATATGCGCGCGCTCTCGCCCGAAGGGGTGCTGGCCACAGGCCCCAAGCTGATCATCGCCGAGGAAGGTGCCGGACCGCCCGAAACAATCGAGGTGCTAGCGCAGGCGGATATCCCCTTTGTCATCGTCCCTGACGACTATACCGCCGAAGGGGTCAGCGCCAAGATACACGCCGTCGGGCAGGCCCTTGGGAAAGGGCCGCAGGCCGAAGCGCTGGTTGCTGAAGTGCATCAAAAGCTGGCAGCCGTATCCCGTGCGACGCAAGACCGGCCCGCGGCAGAGCGCAAGCGCGTGATGTTCATCCTCAGCACCCAAGGCGGGCGGATCATGGCGTCGGGCACGGATACGGCAGCCGCGTCGATGATAGATCTGGCTGGCGCGGTGAATGCGGTCACGGGGTTTGCGGGCTACAAACCCATCACGGACGAAGCCGTGCTGGCCGCAGCCCCCGATGTGCTGGTGATGATGGCGCGTGAAGGCGATCACAACAGCACCGAGGCAGAGCTTTTCGCGATGCCTGCCATATCCGTCACCCCTGCGGCGAACAGCCGATCGGTGGTGCGGATGGACGGGCTTTATCTGCTGGGGTTCGGGCCGCGCACGGCAGATGCGGTCGCCGATCTGCACGCCGCGCTTTACGCCGACTGATCCGATGACAGCGCTTGCAGATTTCGCCCCGCCCCGCGACCGCCGCCGTGCTGCGCGCAAGGCGCATGTGTGGATGGCGGCTGTTCTGGCAGTCGCCGCCATCGGCAGCCTTGCGATCGGGGCGTCGGGCACATCGCTGTGGCATGCCCTGGCCAAGATCGTGACCGGTGCGCCGCTGACGCAGCTTGAACGGGTAGTGCTTTGGGATATCCGTTTGCCGCGGCTGATCATGGGCATCTGTGTCGGGGCCGCGCTGGCTGTGTCAGGCGCGGTGATGCAGGGGCTGTTTCGCAACCCGCTCGCGGACCCGGGCCTGCTTGGGGTAAGTGCGGGTGCCGGATTGGGCGCGATCGTGGCAATCGTTCTGGGCGGGCTGTTGCCGGCGGCTGTGCTCACCGTGGCGGGCTTTTGGCTGATCCCGCTGGCGGCCTTTCTGGGCGGATGGGCGGCAACCTTGCTGCTGTATCGCGTATCGACGCGGCGCGGGCGCACCTCTGTCGCGACGATGCTGCTGGCGGGCATTGCCTTGGGTGCGCTGACAGGGGCCTTGGGCGGGCTGTTGATCTATTTCGCCGATGACACGCAGTTGCGCGATCTGACGTTCTGGGGGCTCGGCTCGCTTGCCGGTGCCACATGGACCAAGGTCGCCATCGCGGGGCCGCTGATCCTTCTGGCGACGGGTGTGGCTATGCGCTTGGGCGGCGGGCTGAACGCACTCGCTTTCGGGGAGGCAACCGCCGCGCATATGGGGGTGCCGGTGCAGCGGGTAAAGCATACCGCCATCCTCACGGTCGCCGCCGCCACCGGTGCCGCGGTCGCTATGTCCGGCGGGATCGGTTTTGTCGGGATCGTCGTGCCCCATCTGTTGCGTCTTGCCACGGGGCCGGATCACGAACCCCTGCTGGTGAACGCTGCACTGCTGGGAGCCACGCTGTTGCTGACCGCCGACATCATCAGCCGCGTGATTATTGCGCCGGCGGAACTGCCCATCGGGTTGATCACCGCCATTCTGGGCGCACCGGTGTTTTTCTGGATCCTACTGCGGCGCCGTGGGTTGGTGGACCTGTGATGCTGCGCGCCTGCGATATTGTAGCCCGTATCGGCAAGAAGGAGATTCTGCACGGGGTCAGCTTCACCGCCCCTGCCGGCGCGCTTACGGCGATTGTCGGGCCCAACGGGTCGGGCAAATCAACGTTGCTCAAGGCGATCACGGCCGAGGTCGACTTCACCGGCCGCATTCTGCTGAATGGCGAAAACGTCGCCGATCTGCACCCGTGGGAACTTGCCGCCATGCGCGCGGTGCTGCCGCAGTCAGCCACGCTTGCGTTCCCCTTTACCGTGGCCGAGGTCGTGCGCATGGGGCTACGACGCGGCATATCGGGACACCGCGACGATATCCCCGCCCGCGCCCTGCATGCCGTCGGGCTAGAGGGCTACGCAGACAAGCTTTATCAAGAGCTTTCCGGCGGAGAGCAGCAACGCACGCAGCTGGCGCGCGTGCTCTGTCAGGTTTGGCATCCGGTGCAGAACGGCTTACCCCGTTGGTTGCTGCTGGACGAACCTGTTGCCAGTCTGGATATCGGCCATCAGCTTATGGTGATGCGGCTTCTCAAAGATTTCGCCAATCGCGGCGGCGGCGTGGTCGCGGTCATGCATGATCTGAACCTGTCGGCCATGTTCGCTGATCACATGGCGATGATCAAAGACGGCCAGATCCTGAAGCACGGCGCGCCCGCCGACGTGATGCAAAACGCCATCCTGTCCCAAGCCTATGGCTGCACCCTGACCGTCAATACGCCCGCCGCAGCCGGTCAAAGCTATATCCTGCCACACGTCGCGCAGGAGCGTATGCGGTAGGGGCGGGACCACGCCAGCGCGCTGACATATATATCGGTTGACGTATGAGCTTCGACAGAATGACGTAAATGTGACACTACACCTAGACACCAGCGTCTGACGGTCTATGTCAACCGACACACCGCACCAATCACCCAGGACAAACCATGCCGACACAGCCCACCGATAAGATGGCGACAGAGCTTTTGCATGTGCAAGAGGAGCTGGCGGCAAAGAATGTTGACGCGGATGCGCCGAAGAAACAGGCGCAGCGGGCGTCGCATCGCTTGAACTTCCTTGAAGCGATGATGGAGACGGTGCCCGTCGGGGTCGTCATGGCCGATGCCGAAGGCAAGATTATCTACGGCAACAGCCACGTCGAAAAGATGGTGCGCCATCCTGTGTTGCATTCGGACGACGTGAACGCCTATGGCGAATGGGTATCGTACCACGCTGATGGGTCCCGTGTACAAAGCCACGAGTACCCTTTGGCGCGGGTGATCCAGAACCGCGAGGACCATGTCGAGATCGACGTGGATTATCAGCGCGGCGACGGCACCCGTTTTTGGATGCGAATCATCGGCGAGCCAGTGCTCGACGGGGAGGGGGAGCGGATCGGGGCGACCGTCGCCCTGATTGATATCGACGAAGAGCGCCGCTTGCGCGAGGCGCAGAACATCCTGATTGCCGAGTTGAACCACCGTGTGAAGAACGCATTTAGCGTGGTGAAATCCATCGTCAGCCAGTCGCTGCGCAAGATGAGCATTCAACGCGGTATCCGTGAAACGATTGACCAACGGCTTAACGCCTATGCGACGGCCCACTCCAAACTGGTGGGCACCACTTGGGACCGTGCTGCGATTGGTGCCGTGGCTGCCGATGTGCTCGACCCTATAGGCGGCGGTCGGATCACGTTGACGGGGCCGGAGGTAGAGGTGCCATCGCGCCAGGCGCTGTCCTTGTCGATGGCATTTTACGAACTGGCAACAAACGCGATGAAATACGGCGCCCTGTCGGTTCCTGACGGTGTTGTGAACTTATCTTGGGAACAAGGAAGTACCGCCGAGGGTTCCCCCCTTGAACTCCACTGGGTGGAAAAGGGCGGCCCTGCCGCCGAGAAACCCAGCGAGACAGGTTTTGGTAGCTTCATCACAGGGCGTGCCCTCGAGGCGGAAACGGGCGGGAAAATCGATACGGTTTTCGGGCCAAATGGATATGAATGGCATTTGAAGATGCCGCAACAGACGGAAGAGCAGGCAGTAGAATGACAAATCAACCTCAGAATATTTTCATCGTCGAAGATGAGGTCGTGGTCGCATTCGAGATGTCCGACCTGCTGGAAGACATCGGCTTTAACGTCGTCGGCCCCAGTATCCATCTGGAAGACGCCAAGGAAAAAGCGCGCGACGGCGATATTGATATCGCCTTTCTTGACGTGAACCTTGGACGCAACAAGACATCGAAACCCGTGGCGGATATCCTGCGCGAACGGGGTATCCCTTTTGTGTTCATCACCGCATATGACGCCGACCAGATCAGCTTTCTCGGGCCGGATGACCGTGTGGTGAAAAAACCCGTGAGCAGCCAGAAGCTGATCGAGACGCTGCGCCGCGTCTACCCAAGCCTAGAGACCGAGTAAGCGCAGACAGGAAACCCCGCAGGCAAAAACCCGCGCGCCGCGACACTGCGGCGCAGGGCAGGGATGCTTTGACCCCGTGACATCGGCCGTATGTGAACATATAGTGAACATATGGCTAAGCAATCTGTAGAGCAAAAACTGGCAATCCTGAGCGACGCGGCGAAATATGACGCGTCCTGCGCCTCTTCGGGGTCGACGAAACGCGACTCGCGCGATGGCAAGGGCGTCGGGTCGAACGAGGGGTCGGGCATCTGTCATGCCTATGCGCCGGACGGGCGCTGTATTTCGCTTCTGAAAATCCTGATGACGAATTTCTGCATCTATGATTGCAGCTATTGCATCAACCGTGCCTCGTCCAACGTCACTAGGGCGCGGTTCAGTGTCGATGAAGTGGTGAAGCTGACCATCGAATTCTATCGCCGCAATTATATCGAAGGGCTGTTCCTATCCTCGGGCGTCATCAAGTCGCCCGATGCGACGATGTCGGACATGGTACAGATCGCGCGCAAGCTACGCCACGAAGAGAATTTTCGCGGCTATATTCACCTGAAAACCATCCCCGACGCCGCGCCAGAGTTGATTGCCGAAGCAGGGCTGCTGGCAGACCGGCTGTCGATCAACGTCGAGCTGCCCACCGATGCCGCCGTTCAGCAATATGCGCCCGAAAAGAAGCCCGATCAGATCCGCAAAGCGATGGCCGATTTCCGGCTGCGTAAAGAGGTGTCGAAAGACACATCCCACACCGGCAAGCGCCCGCCGCGGTTTGCGCCTGCGGGGCAGTCGACGCAGATGATCATCGGGGCGGACGGGTCGAATGATGCGGCCATTCTGGGCCAGTCGACGCGGCTCTATTCCAGCTACAAGCTGAAACGCGTGTATTATTCTGCCTTCTCGCCGATCCCTGACAGCTCGGCCAAACTGCCGCTGATCCGGCCACCGTTGCAACGCGAACATAGGCTCTATCAGGCGGACTGGCTGCTGCGGTTCTATGACTTCCAGCTGGACGAGATTACATCCGTCACCGCGGACGGGAACCTTGATCTTGAGGTCGACCCGAAACTCGCATGGGCGCTGGTGCACCGCGAGGTGTTCCCGCTGAATGTGAACCGCGCCACCCGCGAGATGCTGTTGCGGGTGCCGGGGTTCGGGGTGAAGACGGTGAACCGCATCCTGTCCACCCGCCGCCACCGCACCCTGCGCTACGAGGATTTGATCCGCATGGGTGCATCTATGAAAAAGGCCCGCAGCTTTGTCACCGCGGGGGGCTGGTCCCCCGGCGGGCTGACCGACAGCATCGACCTGCGCGCGCAGTTTGCGCCGCCGCCCGAACAGTTGACCCTGTTCTGATGCACCGCGCGGTCATGCCCAAGATCGGCACGGCACAGGCGTGGCGCGATGCGGCGCGGCAGTTTCTGGCCGCCGGCGTCCCGCCCGAGGCGATCCTGTGGGGCGATACCAGCACGGCATCCGATCTTTTTGGCGACACCGCCCCGATGCAGACGGACGGGCAGGTGACCGTGCCGCGTAGCTTCGTCAGCATGGCGCGCAGTGTCGTCTGGCACAGTGACCCCGAACGGTTTGCGCGGCTTTATGCGTTTCTCTGGCGGTTGAAGGATGCGCCGCAGTTGATGACGGATCGCGGTGATGCTGATCTGTCGCGTCTGCGGCGGATGGAGAAGAATGTGCATCGCTGCCAGCACAAGATGAAAGCCTTCGTCCGTTTCCGAGAGATTGGCGCGCCCGATGCCCCTCGCCGGTCCTTTGCCGCGTGGTTCGAGCCGACGTATCACACGGTAGAACCCACCGCCGATTTCTTTCTGCGTCGGTTCAGCGATATGGATTGGCGCATTCTTACGCCGGATGTCTGCGCGATTTTCGAGGGGGGCAAACTGACCTTCTGCGAGGGGCAGGAAAAGCCCGCCCTACCTGAAGACGCGAGCGAACAGCTGTGGATCACTTATTTCCAGAACATCTTTAACCCCGCGCGGCTGATGGTCAAAGCCATGCAGTCCGAGATGCCCAAGAAATACTGGAAGAACATGCCCGAGGCGGCGCATATCCCCCAAATGATCGCCGACGCCCCCGCCCGTGCCCGCGCGATGGCCGAGGCAGCACCGTCCTTTCCGCCGCAGCGATTGGCGCAGGTACAGGCGCAGCTCGCCGCGCATCAATCCGCGTGGGAGGGTCCGAAAGACGCGTTGGCCAAGGATATCGCCGCCTGCACCCGCTGCCCCCTGCATTGCAATGCGACACAGGCCGTACCGGGCGAGGGCCCCATGGATGCCGAGCTGATGATTGTTGGCGAACAGCCCGGCGATCAGGAGGATTTAAGCGGGCGGCCCTTTGTCGGGCCCGCGGGGCAGCTCTTTGATCAGATCGCAGGGCGGGCGGGGCTGCAGCGGGACAAGGCGTTTGTGACCAATGCGGTGAAACACTTCAAATTCACCCCGCGCGGTAAACGCCGTCTGCATCAACGGCCCAATGCGTCAGAGATTCAACATTGCCGCTGGTGGCTGGATGCCGAGATCGCACAGGTCAAACCCAAGCTGATTTTGGGCATGGGGGCGACGGCCGCCGAAGGGCTGACCGGACGGCGCGATGCCATCACCGCCCGCCGTGGCACGGTCGAACAAACGCCGTCAGGCACGCCGGTTCTGCTGACGCTGCACCCCTCGTATCTTTTGCGCCTCCCCGATCCTCAGGCCAAAGCCGACGCAACTGCCCAATTTCAAGACGATTTGACCGCCGCCGTACGAATGTTGGCCTGAAAAGGCGAAATCTCTTAGGGGGCAGTTGCAATATGGCTATGGGATGCCATATACCATCCACATGGATGGAGAATCGAGATGAGCAACGTCAGGGAGCTACGGGAAAAGCAACCCGAGAACGAAAAGATCACGATCAACCTCGGCTTTGTCGATCTCGGGCGGATCGACCTGTTGGTGCAGGAGGGGTTCTATTCCAACCGCAGCGATTTTATCCGCACGGCGATCCGCAAGCAGTTGGATCACCAGTCGGAAACGGTGACACGGTCTATCGACCGTCACACAATGGAAATGGGTCTGCGCGATTACTCCGTCGCGGATCTCGAGGCGGTGCAGGCAGCAAATGAAGTGCTGCACATCAAGGTTGTCGGACTGGCCCGTATCGCGCGCGATGTGACGCCAGAGCTGGCCCTTGCGACCATCGGCTCCATCAACGTGCTGGGGGCGCTTCAAGCCAGCACCGAAGTCAAGAAAGCACTCGGCGACCGGATCAGTTAGCTCCGGCATCATCCTAAAAAGGAATGCGACATGACAGATGAATTTAACGCGGCCCTGCGCCGTGCCGGAAAACTTGTGCGCGCGGGTAACCCCAAAGCGGCGACCGAAGCCATCCAGAACGCGCTTGGCGCCGGTGGGCTGGGGAGCATGGCGAAAGGTAGCAAAAGCCCCTTTAGAAAAGCCAAGATCGGCCGCGGCCTGCGCGAGACGCTTTCGGGGCTGGCGCAATCAACCCTGAACGGCGGTGATAGCATCGAGCCGGACCTGCCCGAGGGTGCCACATTCGGCAGCGGCAGCTTTTCCTGCAGCGCAGGCAGCCGCGACTATCGGCTTTATATGCCCAACCTCAAAGGCTCTGCGCCGACAGGTTTGGTGATGATGCTGCACGGGTGCAAACAATCCCCTGTGGATTTTGCCAAGGGCACGGGCATGAACCAACTGGCAGAGGCGCATGGGTTGATCGTGGTCTATCCGGCGCAATCCCGCATGGCGAATATGCAGAACTGCTGGAAATGGTTTGACCCCGCCGATCAGATGCGCGGCGCTGGTGAACCGGCGATCCTTGCGGGGCTGATGCAACAACTTCAGCGCGACCATGCCATTCCCAAAGGGCGCAGCTTTGTTGCGGGGCTGTCGGCCGGCGCGGCGATGGCTGTGGTGCTGGGACAAACCTATCGGGATGTCTTTGACGCGGTGGGTGCCCATTCCGGTTTGCCCTACCGCGCCGCCCATGACGTGCCATCGGCTTTTGCGGCCATGGGGCAGGGGGCAACAGGCTTTGACACAGGGGAATGTATCCCGACGATCATCTTTCAGGGCGATGCGGATAGCACTGTGAGTGCCGCAAATGCGGATGCGATCGCCAAACAGGCCCCAAAAGGCCCCGAGGTTCTGGACGACGGCAGCACGGGCGGGCGCCGTTTCTCCCGCCGCAGCGTGATGGCACCGAAAGGCCATGTCGTGATGGAACAATGGACCGTCTCGGGCCTCGGTCACGCGTGGTCGGGCGGCAACAGCGCGGGGTCATACACGGACCCCACAGGACCGGATGCCAGCCGCGAAATGCTGCGGTTCTTCCTCGATTTGCCTATTAAAGGCGCATGATATGACACACTCTCTTACCTTTGACGCCATCAGCGAAGCCGCGCCGGGCCCGAAATGGGCAGCCCG
This sequence comes from Sulfitobacter sp. SK025, assembly GCF_003352105.1. Taxonomy (NCBI): domain Bacteria; kingdom Pseudomonadati; phylum Pseudomonadota; class Alphaproteobacteria; order Rhodobacterales; family Roseobacteraceae; genus Sulfitobacter; species Sulfitobacter sp. SK025. The sequence goes on from NZ_CP025809.1 coordinate 88,264, forward strand.
ATGGGCCCGTTCATGGCCCGCCTACGAGGCATGGTTCACCGCACGCGGCGGCGATAACGGCCCTGACCGCGCAGCCTGCGAGGCGGCGCTAAAGCAATATATGCCCGAGTTAGTGCCTGTTCACGCCAAGCTCGCAGCGCTCGCGGGCGGGTCGGACCGTGCAGCACGCTTCCTGTCCACGTGGTGCCCGCCAAGCTATCTGGGCGGCTGCTCCCTCGCCGTGGCCACGTCGGACGACGACATCCGGCTGGTGCGCAACTACGATCTGTCGCCTGACCTGAACGAAGGCCTACAGCTGCACAGCGCCTGGACCGGCCGGCGCGTGATGGGTATGGTCGAATTCCTTTGGGGTCTGTCCGATGGCATCAATGATGCGGGGCTCAGCATCGCGCTGGCTTATGGCGGGCGGCAGGAAACAGGGCGCGGGTTCGGTATCACCACAATCCTGCGCTACGTTCTGGAAACCTGCGAAACCGTGCCCCAAGCGCTGCGCGTGCTGCAACGCGTGCCGTCGCATATGCCCTATAATGTGGTGGTCGCCGATGCCTCGGGTGCGGGTGCCAGCGTCGAGATGTACGCCGGTGGCGGGGCAAAGGTACATCCGCGGCTGGTCGCCACAAACCACCAGACCGACGGCAGCACGCCCGACAGAGGCAGCTTTACCCGCACGTTTGAACGGTCAAAACACCTTGTGAGTGTCTTATCCAAAGGGGTCACGCCGTCAGCGCTGGCAGGTCAGTTCACCCAAGCGCCGCTCAAGCAAGACCGCTACGCCGAAGGGTTTGGCACGCTTTTCACCGCCGAATATGAACCCAAACGCCGGAAGATGACGCTGCATTGGGACGATGAGGTCTGGCCTCAATCAATTGACGCGTTCGAGGAAGGCACGCGACAGGTCACCTATGGCAGCACCCCGTCATCGGTGGCCGCAGGGGGTGCCATCGATTGGGTGCAAATCGGTCTGGACTACGCAGCGGGCCGCGGGGTTGATTGGCGTAGGTTTGTTCCCGCCGGGGGCGATGTGGCGTAGGGCGTCGAAGCGGAAGGCCTTGCTATATTACGCGGAACAGACCCTACAACACGCCAACGGCAGCCGCTCCTTCGTCGAAATCGAACTGCCGAGCACAGGCGCTATTCCGGTTTCAGTCCAAGCCCCAAGCGGTTCGCGTGCCATGCAGCTTCCGCCCGTGAGGAGATGCCGAGCTTGCGATAGACGATCTTGATATATCCCGCGACGGTCGTTTCCGCGATGTTCAATGCGGAGGCGACCTCGGCGTTGCGCAGACCTTTGGAGATGAGCGTGAGCACTTCGGTCTCCCTCTCCGTCAGGCGCCCGTCCAGGCTGGCGACTGGCCCAGTGAGGCGGAAGTGTTCCATGATGCGGCGGGCGACAGAGGGTGATATCGCCGGTAACCCCATAGAAAGCTGTGTCAGCTGGCGAGAGAGCACCGCCGCCTCTGTCTCTTTCAGCAGATACCCGTCCGCCCCGGCCGAGAGCGAGGAAACAATGCTCGCGTCGTCGCCCATTACCGTGGTTATGACTTTGATTGCAGAGGGGCTGGCCTTGTTCAGGCCGCGCAGGATTTCGAGACCCGACCCATCAGGCAGGCCCAGATCAATCAGGGCGAGATCTATCTGGCCATCCAGTTTTGACAGCGCCGTCCGTACCGAGTTGGCCGTGCATATTGTGGCCGCCGGATATGCTGATTGTACGATCTCGACCAGCCAACGCAGGGTTTCGACGATATCTTCGACAATCAGGATACGCTTCATTCTGCTGCGGCCTCTTTCTGAGTGCTGAAAAGAGGTAGAAACGCGGTCAAGGTGGTGCCCTTGGCACCGGTGCTGTAGCTGAAGGCACCTTGCAACTGGGTGAAGCGGTTTCTCAGATTTCTGAAACCATTGCCAAGCGACGCAACGCTGCTGTCAAAGCCCGAGCCGTTATCGCTTAGCGTAAGCTGCAACCCATCGCTTTCCAGGGCAATCCGGACCTTCGCCTCTGTCGCGCCCGAGTGGCGTAGGATATTGCTGGTCCCCTCTCGCAGGAAGGCGCGCAGCGCATGCGCCAACCGATGGGATATACGGCCTTTGGTGATCTCGTCGGCCTGCCACGTGACGGTGATATGGGCGGCCTCGAAATGGGTGATGATTTCGGCACGCAGATCGGCGAGCAGATCACGCAGATCCCAATCTGTCTGATCCGGGTTTGAAATCAACTCTCGTAGATCGGCGAGGGTCTGGCGGATAAGAAGGTCTTTGCGTTCCCGAGGGCCGGTGTGCAGGGCGCTGAGCAGCAGCACACCTATATTGTCATGCATGTCGCGATTGATGCGCAGCCGCTCTGCGCTGACGGCCTGAAGATAGGTCTCGTGCTGGGACAGGCTGGCATCAAGCAACGACAGGATCGCATCGGCACGCGCCAGATCGCGCGACGAGAAAAGACGCGATCCCTGCCCGGCCAGCTCAAGCGACAGTGCGGGCAGATTGCCGATAGATGCGAGCGTCAGGATACGGCCATCGTCTTGCAGTGCGGTGATCGTGGTAGACGCCGGTTGATCCTTGATGCGCAACGGATTGAAAATATCGGACCAGAACTTACGCAGCAGCCTCTGCTTGTCTTCGGGGTCTCTCGCATGGGCGATCTGGGTCACTCTGCGATACAGCTCTTCCGCCGGGATCTCGCGCTTGCGCTTGAGCAGCACCCAGACTTTGTCGCGCAAGGGCAGGTAAACCGTGCAGATCGCCGCGAGGGCGATGCCAAAGGCAGGGGCGCGCCCCAGCGAAAGCCCGTAGATGAGCGCGGCATCAAGCCCCAGAAGCAAAGCCACCCCAAGGCCATAAAACAAGATGCCGTAGGACCAATTCGCCAGATCGAACAGCCGGTAGCGCGTCACCGCCAAGGCAATACCAGCATAGATGATCAGGAAAAACAAAAACGCAGTGCTTTGTTCGATCACCGGGGCCAACCCCATGAGCGTCGGCAGGATGGACGTCAGCACAAAGCCACCCGCACCGACCGCAACCGAAACGCCAAGCCAGCCCAGCATCGCCCGCGCGGCCGGGTCGCGGCGATTGGCGGCGACCTGTGCGGCAATGACCAGCAACAGGGCCACCATGATGATCGCGATGAAATCCGGGGCATTGTTCAGGTTGTCCGGCCAGCCGGGGCCAAGCACCAAGAGGATACAGGCACCGATCAGAAGTGTCGGCAGCCAGAGCACAGGTTTCGGAACAATGCGCCGCGGGTATGAGAGGAACAACGTCACCATACCGATCCCGAACAGCAGCGATCCACCGGAATTTACCCGGCAGGCCACCGAATAGGCCTTCAGACTAAGCGCGAGCTCGCGCGAGCTGTAGATCGCGGCGCTCGACGATGCCAAAGCCAGCCCGATCCCGGAAAGCAGAAACCACCATCCGGCCTGTTCATGAGGGCGTAGGCAGACGACCCAAGTCCCGATAAACATGCCCACGAACGCGACAAAAATTTGCGTCCAGAATTTCATCGGCAGATCCGAAACCGGACGGCTTTCCTGGACCCTTACCGCTACGCTTTCAGGGCCGTCGGCTTGGTCGAACGTCAGGGTGACTGCGCCGCTGCGCAACGCGTCATGCAGGCGATCCTGACGGTCAAAGAAGCGACGCTGGGTCTCTTGATCACCGATCCCGTCGGGCTCTTCTATCAGATCTAGGGGTGTCACCGGGATTGTGGGCTGGTTATCCGCTGAAAGGCCAAGAAGCGCCTTGCCGATCATATCGCGGCTTACGGCGCTGCCCTGCGCGATGTCAGTGACGACAACGCTTTGCCCCACCACGCCAAGCCTGAGCCCGAGCCACGGCTGGGCTGTCGCCACCCATGTCAGGGCAGCGGCGGCGGCCAGATAGAGCCCGACGCAAAGCGCGAAAACGGCTCCGGGGGCGACATGTGGACGTGTCATCTTATGGACCACACAGCGGAATTTATAATTGCAAATTTAATCATTCTATACGGCTCATCTTCTCAAAATACTCTTGTCGGAGGACACCCCCTGAACGGGGGGGAGACGATTTCATGAAGTAGGTATCTAAAAAGTGAAGAAGAATTTTTTAAATCAAGCAAGGGGAATTTCATGAAACACGCACGTCTTAGTATTGTTATTGCAAGCCTTGGGGCAGCAACGGTCTTGTCTGGTTGTAATGGAAGCGGCTCCGCCGGCGGGCTTGTTGGCGGCGGCGCAGGTGGCGGGCAGGATTTTGAAACAGCCTTTAACGCTGTCAGTCAAAAGGCCCCCACTTCGGATATGCCCACGTCGCTGAAAGCCAGCTATGAGGGTCAGATGAAGGTCGGCGTGAACAGTGGATCGGCCCAGATTTTCGGCACCGATATCGATGCGAATAGCGCGGAAATCATTGGCGATCTGGCAGTCGATGTGGATTGGACCGACGGGCAGACCACCAATCCGTTCACCGGAACGGCCTCCAACATCGTCGCGACAGAGGCGGGCACCTCGAACTCCGTCAAACTGGACGGGACGCTGACGGTCGATCAAGGCTTGCCAGCCTCACTCAGCCGTACCACCATTCCGGCGCAGGTCGTCGCGGGCGTCAATATCCCCGAGCAGAACACCGGCGCGATGCTGTTCCATATGTCCGGTCGGCTTAGCAGTGACGAGAACGAAGGGGACGCCACCTTGCAGTTCGGCGGAAACTTCATGGGGCCGGGTGCAGAATCGATGCTTGGACCGGTATCTGGCGGTATCAACGATGTGAACAATCCCTCGCCGCAGATTTTCGACGCGGGCGTCGGTGGTACATTCTACGCCAACAAGAAATAGAAGCGACGGATAAGCGGGTCTCTTGGATGCGGTCAATTACCGGCCGCAAAAACCCGCTTTCCCCGCGGTAGCCGAGGTCTTTGATGCGGCGAATTTTATACAATCTATTTTTAATCTTACTGGCCTCGCCATTAGCGGCCTTTTCCCTTGATGATGCAGAACAAAGCATCCTCAAGGGAAAAGCCGCAGAGGTTATTCCATTGCTCGAGGGGTATTCACCCAAGACCGAGACAGAGACCCTGCGCCGGATGTGGATTCTAGGGGTCGCCTACAACCGTTCCGGAAAGTCACACCAAGCCGTTGCCCCGCTGGCGCGGCTTGTGATCTTGCGGCCAGACGATCCCACGTTCCGGCTTGAGCTGGCGAACGCATTGGTGAAAAGCGACCAGATCGAACGGGCGCGATATCACCTTGAACTGGCCAAGGGCGCGGGTTTGTCGCCCTCTGTCCAGGCAAAAGTGCAGGCGGAGCTTGACCGTTTGGCCAAACCGAAAAAATGGCAGGGCTATTTCCGTTTTGCCATTGTGCCCGAAAGCAATGCCGCCCGCCGGACCTCTGCAGAGACGGTGAACCTCAGCGGCTTTGTGCTGCGGCTGGACCCGAATTCCCGCGCCCAATCCGCCACAGCGTTCGAGATTGGCACGGGCGTCGCGACCGTGCCGCGTCTTACGGACGCCTTACGCGCCAGGTTCGCGCTGGATCTGGATGCCCGGCTTTTCGACGGGCGTGCGCCCGATGAAGTGACCCTTCGGACCAGTGCATCCCTGCTGCATTTCGCCGATGAGGGGCGTCTTGTCTCGGCCGAGATCTATGGATCGCAGCGCTGGATTGATGACGCGGCCTATGCGCATACCTTGGGCCTTGGCCTGTCCTATACGCGCAACCTCGGCACCCGCGCCCGCGCCACGGCGGTGCTTCAGCGCGAACGTATCACCTACGATGGCAGCGGTGTCGACGTGAACCGAACAGCAGGTGCTGCGCAATTCGCTTATGCGGCATCGTCGCAGCTTGTGTTTCGCGTAGGTATGCGCGCGGAAACCCGTGCCAGTTCTTACAGCCCCGTCGCGGGCCATGCGGCGGGCGTCACCATCGGCGGCGATTATTCCTTTGCCGGCGGTCTTCGGGTCGGGCTGGATCTGTCGTTTGATCGGAACGAATTTGACGGCGTGCATCCCATCTTCGGCGTTGCCCGCGTCGACAAGAAATCAAGCGTCATGCTGAACCTGTCCAACCAGAACTGGAGCTACAAGGGATTTACCCAGGTTCTGAGGCTCGGGTTTGAAGAGCAACGCTCCACCATCTCGATCAACAGGTTTCGCAACGCCACTGCCAGCATCGGCCTGACACGATCGTTTTGAAGAACTTCGGCCCTAAGTCGCTGGCCGCTTACATAAGGTTCGGTCGTGCCTTCGAGATATGGCTCGTCACCCGGCAAGCGAACCTGCGGCCGACCCGGAAAACCGGGTTGAACCGTCAGGTTTGCCCGCCGGGTGCCTTAGGGCAAAGCGGCGCGTTATTTGAAGACCGGCTGACGCTTTTGCATCTTGGCGGCGACGACCTCTGCGAATTCCGGAGATTTCAGCTGCTCGGCGAACAGCACCGATTCACGCTCCATCTGGGCGGTCATCTGGTCCTTGCCATGACGGATCAGCGCCTTGGTTTTGATAACCGAGGTCGGTGCCGCCTGCGCCAAACCAGCCGCAAGCGACGCGACTTCGGTGGTAAAACCGGACGAGGGAGCGACACGCGACACCAACCCAAAACGCAGCGCCTCTGCCGCATCAAGAACGCGATTGGCCAGCAGCATATCGTTCGCCACGGCCATGCCGACGGTGGCGGGCAGCAAAAGCGACGAGGCGGCCTCGGGTACCAGTCCCAGTTGGACGAATGGCGTGCTGAATGTGGCCGTGTCGGCGGCGATAATCAGGTCGCAATGCAGTAGCATCGTCACCCCGACACCAATGGCCGGTCCGTTTACAGCGGCAATCAGGGGTTTGGGGCAGGTGGAGATCGCGGTCAGAAACCGGATAACGGGCGGCACACCGTCGCTGCGGGCTCCCTTGGCAAAATCCTGCAAGTCATTCCCGGACGTAAAGTAGTCTTCCGCACCTGTGATTACGAAGGCGCGTACGGCGTCGGATTGGGCATAGTCTTCCAGCGCGTCGGCCATAGCGGCATACATATCCTGCGTAATGGCATTGCGCTTTTCGGGGCGCGCGATGGTCATGGTCGTGACTCGTTGGTCGGTGTGTAGCTTGATGTTTTCGGTCATGTTTGATCCTGTTGATTTGAATGGCGATGGAAATCGGTTGCGGTTCAAGACGCGCCCATGAGCCAATTGCTGAATTCGGCCCATAAAGCGTCGCGGCCTTTGCGCAATGCGCCTTCGTGCCCGATCCGCGTTACACCGACCTGCGATGGTGTGCGGATGATCACCTCGTGCGGGGCGGCTGGATAACACTTTAAAAGGTCGGATGCGGTTGACGGCGTCGCAATCGGGTCATCGGGGAATATCCAAGACCGGATAGGGGCTGTGACCTCGTCGTAGTGATGCGGGGCCAGTTTCGTTGCGAGGTCCGGTTGAAAATAGCTGCGGCGCTGGCTCCACCGGCGCCATGTCTTGAACAGTTTCGGTGGCAGCGCTTCGCCCCGCCAGCCGCCCGCCGGTTTGATATAGCCGTAGCGCAGCAGCAAATAGGGGCCCAACACCCACCAGAAATAAAGCTCGGACGGGATATTGCGCAGGTGGTGGCCGCCGAAATAACCGGTCCCGACAGAAACAAACGCGTGTCTGGTGATCTTGGAGTGGTTCGGCATGAGGCCGACAAAATGCCCGCCGACACTGTGGCACAGATGGGTCAGCGGTAGGCCCGGTGCCGCCTCCTCCAGCGCATTTAGGGCGGCGGGCGCGTCAAGCCGTCCCCAGTCGGGGTAGTCGATACCGGATCTAGCCAGATCCTTGCCCTTCGATCCCCCAATCCCCCGATAGTCATAGGTCAGGACAACGGCACCTTGGCGGGCCAGATACATCGCGAGGCCCGTATAAAACTGACGCGGGAACCCCGTGCCGGCCGAGATCAATACCGCGATTTTGGGCGAGGGTGAGGTATAGATGTCTGCCTCCAGCTCCCATCCATCGGTGGCGGCGAAGCGGATGGTCGTTTGGGTAATGTCTTCAGTCATCGGCTGGCCCTTTCTTCGGCGGGGTAGGGCCGTTCACAATGCCGTCCGCATTGTCTGCCAGATGCGTCAGAAACCGTTCAATAATGACCTGTTCCTCAGCAGGGAAAGGCGCAAGCAGCGCCGCGTTGAACTGGCTGATTTCGCCCGCGCCGTGTTCAAGCACCGCGCGGCCCGACTGTTCAAGGTAGACGTGTATGACGCGGCCATCTATCGGCGACGGCGATCGCCGCACCAGACCCTTTGCGCACATGCGATCCACAAGACCCGTCAAGCTGGACTTACCCATAGCAAGGGTCGAAGAGAGGTCACTAATGGGCTGCCCGTCCTTTCGCGACAGGATCAACAGCACCGCAAGCTGTGACGTGGTAAGCCCTATCTTATTGCGCGTCCGACGGTCGGCAGCGCGAAAGAGCGCTGAATGTGCGATCTGGAGCTTGTGGAAAACCTTGAATGTATTGGCCATAAATCAATTCGCATGTGAACTAGTTTGTTCGTATATGAATTAAATGCACTCGACAACATGTACCGCGTCACAGACAATGGTGACGTTACGACACGGCCGCGGCCTGCGGCACAGCGACGGCGAACAGCGCTTTTTGCTGCTTACCCGGCCAACTTCTGTGCCTGAATGATCTGGTCGGCGAGCTTGGCGAGATCATGTGAGGTAAAGTCAGGTCCCGGTACGCCGGGCACGTGCAGGATGCTGTTGTGTGGCCGCGCGATAAAGGCACCGCGGCACCCCACGGACTGCGCGCCGATGGTGTCCCAGATATGACATGCGACCATGCACAGGCTTGAGACGTCGACGCCCAGACGGTCGGCAACCATCTGATATGTCGACGGATGTGGTTTGAAGTGACCGACCTCGGCTACGCTAAAGTGGTGGTCAAAAAGCGCAGCGATGCCAGCTTTTTCAAGGGGTGTCGGTGCGGGGGATCGGGCGGAGTTCGTCAGGGTCACAAGCGTGAACCCCACGTCGCGCAACTTGGTCAAGGCCGGGACCACATCGGCATGGGCGGGCATCGATCCAATCAGTGACTTCAGTTCGGATACGTCGCTGTCCTGAATGGCGATGTTATTATTGTCGCCAACCATCCGCAGAACACCGCCGGCCAGATCGCCGAAGGGCGCATAGAGCCCGGACAAGGTCACTGTTTGCGAATACAAGACCAGCTCTGGAAACCATTCGCGCAGGGCCGCGGCATTGCCGAACACGCGGTCGAAAAACGGCTCTAGCGTCGCGATATCCAGAAGGGTTTCGTTTACGTCGAAAACAATGGTCGAAAAATCTGTACGGTCTGGCATGGGGGGCTTTCTGAGCGTGTTACTTTTCGGCAGCATTCATCCAAGTATTTGAACGCAATGGCGGGTACGTTTCACAATTGCACCCATGTCATTGCTTCGTCAAACTATGCGCGAAGTCAGCCGTCAGTCCCCATTTCGGGCAAGCGCAGCAATCGGGTAAGGCAATCGATATGAAAAAGGTCACTGCCAAAGATGTTGCCGCCCGCGCGGGCGTTTCAGTGTCTGCCGTGTCGCGCGCGTATCGGGGGAATGCCCCGATTGCCGAGGATAAGCGCAAAGCGATCTTTGCTGCTGCTACGGCGCTTGGCTATGTCAGCAAAGTCGATCAGGTGTTGGCCAAACAATCCAGCAACACGATCTCGATGGTGCTGAGCGAAATGCGCAACCCGTTCTACCCCATCGTGATGGACGAATTGACCCGAATGCTACCGGGGCGGGGGCTCAAGGCGATTATGCATGTGGTGCCAGCGGCCGAAGATGTGGACACGATGATCCGGCAAGTCATCGACTTCCGCACGCAGGGGGTCATTCTGGCAAGCTCCACAATCACCTCCGGGCTGGCGCGTGCCTGTCGTCAGAACGGAATTCCCGCCGTCTTGCTGAATCGGGTACAGACCGACAGTACCATGATGGCGGTGTGCTGCGACAATTACGGGGGCGCGCGAACGATAGCGCGGCGGTTTCTTGACGGTGGCCGACAGCGCATCGCCTTTATCGGTGGGCGGCGTGATACGTCGACGCATCTGGAACGCATGCGAGGGTTTCGCGACCAGTTGGAAGAGGCCGGACGCGAGATCGCTGTGCAGTTCGACGGCGGGTTCAGCTACCGCCAAGCCTATGCCGCTGCGCAAGAAATGTTGGTCCAGCGTCCGATGCCGGACGCCGTGTTTTGCGCCAATGACATCATGGCGATTGCCATGCTCGATGCTGCAAGAAACAAAGGCATCTCGGTCCCCGGTGATCTGGCTGTGATCGGGTTCGACGACATTCCGATGGCGGCGTGGGAATCCTACCGGCTGACCACAATGCGCCAGCCACTGCGCCGCATGCTGGATCAAGCGGTCGATATCATATTAAGCGCCGAGAGCTATGTCGGCACCGGTGATATCCGTGTTTTGGCGGGTGAACTCCAAGAACGTCAAAGCGGGTAGTGAAATTATTTCATTAACGCAGACAGGAATTGCATAGCGGCTATGCACTGTGGCTAACCTCCATTCGAACGTCCCTATTGGGATCGTTTCATGATATTTGGAGGATACCCATGAAACTACGCAACTTCGCTGTCGCCGCTGCACTGTCTCTTGCCGGGCTTGGGGTGGCATTGCCTGCTCAGGCTGAAACGCGGCTCGCTTTCGGTGCGACCAATTCGCAAAGCGCGCATTATGCCTATTTCGCCTCGCTCGCGAAAATCATCAACTCTGCCTATCCGGACGCCTATCAGGCTTCGGTCGTGGAAACGGGTGCTACGGTCGATAACCTCAAACGTATGGCGCGCGACCAGTTGGATATCGGGCTGATCACGACGTCGACGCTGTATCACGCCTACAATGGCATCAAGAGCTTCGACGGCAAACCGATCGAATCCAAACTCCTGTGGGCCTATTCCCTGGCACCGCAGAACGCAGTCGTTCGCCGCGATTCCGGCATCGAGAAACTGTCGGATATCGACGGCAAGAAGTTCGGACCGGGCATGCGTGGGTCGTCGACCGAGGCCACGGCCTTGGCTGTGTTCGACCTGCTGGAAATCTCGCCTGATTGGGTGCGCGGGACCAACAGCGAACAGGCCAACGCCATCAAAGACGGCCGGTCCGAAGGCTTCGTCAAAAGCGCCGTGGGAACGTCTTTCGATGCGCTTACCACCGATATCGCGGCCTTCACGCCGCTGACTGCGCTTGGCATCGACGACGCGCAAGAAGCCAAGATCCGCGAAGCGCTGCCGGAGCTTTCCATCGTGGACATGCCGGGCGGCGAGATGGAGAACACAGGCCCTTACAAGGTCTGGGGATTCATGATCGGTGTCTCTGCGCGCCCCAATATGGACGATCAGACGGCGTATGATCTGACCAAAGCCGTGATGGAGAATGTGGAAGAGCAATCCGCCGCTTTCCCGACGGTAAAGGGCTTGAACCTGCCAGAGCTGACCCTGCAATACGCAACCAGCCCGCTGCATCCTGGTGCTATCCGCTACTACGAGGAAATCGGCCTGACCGTGCCCGCGCGCCTCAAGTAAAAGACCTGATCTCAAAAGGGGCGGCGCGTGTCGCCCCTCTATTTACCATTTTCGCCAAGGTGCCGTGATGAATACTCTTCCGATCTTCGCTCATTTTCGACAGACCGCCATCGCGGCTCTTGCAGTGCTTCTGGGGGTGTTTGTGTTCTACACCTCTTTCAACGGGCCGTTTGAATCGCTCGTGCAGCGTGCGATCTTTGTGATGATGATCACCGCCCTGGCCGTGCTGATGCACCCGCTTTTCGAAGGCAGCCGCCTGCGCCCGCTGGGTATCGCGATTGATGCGGTAATCGTCGGCGTGGTGACGGTGTCAGGTGCCTATATCATAGCCAACTACGAAACCATTATGAACGATCTGCCTTGGGCGAACGGTTGGGATATGGTCATGGGGTTCGGCACATTGGCCTGCGTGCTTGAACTGGCAAGGCGCAGCTCCAACTGGGTGTTCCCACTGATCGTCATCGCGGCTGTTACCTATGCGTTCTTCGGCTATTTGATCCCCGGCCAATTCGGGCACCGTGGCTTTGACGCCGGCTATCTCACCGAGATCATCTTCCTGTCCGACCGTGGCCTATGGGGTATGCTGGTCAATGTGGCCTCGACGACGCTGGCAGCATTTGTGCTGTTCGGCGCGATCCTGCTGCACACGGGCGCAGGCGAGACATTCTTTGACCTCTCGGCCCGTTTGGGTGGCTCCCGGCCCGGTGGGGCGGCGAAAATCGCGACCTTCGCATCGGGCTTCTTTGGTGCGATCAACGGCTCGACCGTCGCCAATGTCGCAACGACGGGGAACTTCACGATCCCCCTGATGAAGCGGCTGAAATACCCCCCTGCCTATGCCGGAGCGGTAGAAGCTATCGCATCGACCGGCGGGCAGCTCGCCCCCCCGATTATGGGGACTGCCGCATTTGTCATGGCCGAGCTTGTGGGCGTGAACTACTGGTCTATCGCGCTTGCGGGCGTTGTACCTGCGCTGTTGTTCTACCTTGGCATCTATTCCACCGTTCACGTCATCGCGCGCCGTCAGGGCTTTCGTCCGGTGACGTCTGAAGATCTACCCGACTGGCGCGGTGCCATGACCTTTGCGCGGCTCGCCCCTATTGTCGCCGCTTTGCTGGGGCTGGGATTTGGCGTCCTTAACGGCAATTCCGTCGAGCTGACGGCCTGTTACGGCATGATTGCCATGTTGGTGGCCGTCCTTGTCGCGCGGATCTCGAGTGGTGAGGATCCCCGTGCCGTCATCGGTATCATCATTCGTGCGCTGGAAGCGGGCGGAAAAGGTGTTGTCATTGTCGGGATCCTTCTGGTCGGCGCACAGGTGTTTGTCGCCATGATCAACCTCACCGGGTTTGGCGTCGCGGTAACAGCAGCGGTGTTGTCGATCGGGCAGGGGCAAATCTGGCTCATTGCCGGGCTCATGGCCATTGTCTGTCTGATCGCGGGCATGGGTCTGCCGACCTCGGCAGCCTACGTCATGGTCGCGGCTGTTTTCGCTCCGGCGCTGATCCAACAGGGTATTGATCCGCTCGTGGTGCATATGTTCGTGCTCTACTACGCGGCGCTGTCGGTCATCACGCCGCCTGTCTGCCTTGGCGTTTTCGTTGCGGCGACCATTGCGCAGGCGCCGTGGATGAAGGTCGCGGGCGAGACGTTGCGCCTTGGGGCGACCGCATATGCCTTGCCGATGCTGTTCCTCGCCTATCCCGGAATGTTGGGCGGTGGCGAAGCCGGAGACATCCTGCGTGCCATCCTGTCCGGAGGCGTTTTCGCCTTGGGCGTTGCGCATCTTCTGGGCGGCGCACGGCTGCCTTGGGGCGGTCTGTCGCGGCTGCTTTGGGTCGTGCCGATTGGGCTTGCGCTGATGCCGCCTTGGCCGGCGACGGCGGCAGCCGCGGTCGTGTTCGCGGTCTTGGTGGTCTTCTCTCGCAAAGCCTTGGGCGCTGCGGATAATATCGAAATGCAAACGGCTTAAGGGCCAAGGAGGGAACTGGAAATGATGACGAATGCTGAATTCAAGGCACGGCTGGTCGCACGAGAGCCCATGCTGGGGGCTTTCATCAAAACGCCCCATCCGATCGTGATCGAAATCATGGCCCGGGCAGGGTTCGATTTCCTCGTCGTCGATGCCGAACACGCGCCTTTTGATCGGGGCACCGTTGACGCCATGACAATGGCCGGACGTGCTGAAGGATGCCCCATCGTGGTGCGCGTGCCAGTGGCAACAGCGGATTGGGTGCTCAATGTGCTGGACGGCGGCGCGGCCGGTGTCATGGTGCCTCATGTCGAAACTGCAGCGCAGGCCAAAGAACTGGCGCGCGCCGTGACTTACGGCCCCGGCGGGCGTGGTTTTGCCGGCACGTCGCGGGCGGCAGACTATGCTGGCCGCAGCCTGAAAGAGCATCTGTCCGTGGCGCGAAGTGAAGTCGCCTTGATCTGCCAGATTGAAGACCCCGACGGCGTGGTCAACCACAGTGAAATTGCGGATGTAGACGGCGTAGATGCGCTCTTTATCGGGCGCGCTGATTTGGCCGTTTCTCATGGTCTGTCCGATTTCTTTGCGCCTGAAGTGGCAAAGATGACGCGGGACATCCTTTCCGCGACAGGCGCAGCCACGGGACTCTATTGCGCCCCGACAGAGCCCCTAGACGCGCACCGCGACGCCGGAGGAAGTTTCTTTGTCGTGGGGTCCGAACACACGCTCATGCAATTGGGCGGTGCCGCGCTTGTGGAAGATTTCAAAAAGAGAGACGCGCGCTGACATGACTATAAAATAATTGCAGCAAATATAGAAATTATTTCAACTCGGATTGGTCAGCCTAGAAATGACCTATCACTGCCAGCGCCTGACCAAAGGACCGAACCATGACAATTACCTACCTAAAGAAGGGCAAATCCGATGCTGCCCGTGCCGATGACGACGCCAAGACCCGTGCGGTCGTCGAGCAGACCTTGCAGGACATCGAAACGCGCGGCGACACAGCGGTGCGCGAATTGAGCGAAAAGTTCGACAGCTACAGCCCGGAAACCTTCCGGCTAAGCCAGCAAGAGATTGACGACCTGATCGGTCAGCTCAGCGCACGGGAATTGCAGGACATTCAGTTTGCGCAAGAGCAGGTCGTGAATTTTGCCCGCGCGCAACGCGCTTCCATGACTGACATCGAAGTAGAGACGCTTCCGGGGGTTATTCTGGGGCACAAGAATATCCCGGTTCAATCCGTCGGCTGCTACATCCCGGGCGGGAAATTTCCTATGGTCGCCAGCGCGCATATGTCTGTCGCCACGGCCAAGGTTGCCGAAGTACCGCGCATCGTGGCCTGCACGCCGCCCTTTAACGGAAAACCAAACCCGGCTGTTATTGCGGCCATGCATTTGGGCGGTGCGGATGAGATCTATGTCATGGGCGGGATCCAGGCGGTCGGGGCTATGGCGCTTGGCACAGAGACGATCGATCCGGTACACATGCTGGTTGGCCCCGGCAATGCCTTCGTCGCCGAGGCCAAGCGTCAGCTTTATGGACGGGTGGGTATTGATCTCTTCGCCGGCCCGACCGAGACGATGGTTATCGCGGATGAGACAGCAGCGGATGCCGAGCTGTGCGCGACCGATCTCTTGGGGCAGGCGGAACACGGCTATAACTCTCCTGCCGTTTTGCTGACCAATTCGCACCAGTTGGCCGAGGATACTTTGGCCGAGATTGACCGGCTGCTCCAAATTCTCCCGACTGCGGCCACAGCCCAGACAAGCTGGGAGGAATACGGCGAGGTGATCGTCTGTGATACCTACGACGAGATGTTGCAGGTGGCGGATGATATCGCGTCAGAGCATGTGCAGGTCATGACGGACCGTGATGACTGGTTCTTGGAAAACATGACCTGCTATGGCGCGCTGTTTTTGGGCCCGCGTACCAATGTCGCCAATGGCGATAAGGTGATCGGGACCAACCACACGCTGCCCACGCATAAGGCGGGGCGCTATACAGGGGGCCTTTGGGTTGGTAAATTCCTCAAGACCCATTCCTATCAGAAGATTATGACGGATGAGGCCGCAGCAATGGTCGGGGCCTATGGTTCGCGTCTATGCATGTTGGAAGGCTTTGTGGGGCACGCCGAACAATGCAATGTCCGCGTGCGGCGCTATGGCGGCGAAAACGTGCCCTATGGCGCAGCCGCAGCCTACCGCGAAGCGGCCGAATAGTCCGCTGTTCACCTAGGAGATATTGATGCAACTTCCGTCCTTTGCCGGCTTTGACCTTTCGGGGAAACGCGCGTTTGTGACCGGTGCCACCTCTGGCATCGGTCTGGGGGCCGCGACGGCCTTGGCCAGGGCGGGGGCGCATGTCATCTGCGCCGCGCGCCGGGCCGGGCCGTTGGGTGACCTTCAGGCGGCGATGGAGGCTCAGGGCCTGAGCTGCGAGACGCAAGAGCTCGACATCACCGATGTGGATGCGACCCGCACGGCATTCTCCGGTCTTGGGGCGGTTGACATCGTGGTCAATTCCGCCGGCATGGCCCGCCACGGGCCTGCGCTGGACACGACGCCCGAGGATTTCGACGCCGTCATGAATGTTAACCTTCGGGCAGCCTATTTCCTTTCCACAGCCGCCGCCGACCAAATGATCGCAGCGGGCCGTCCCGGTTCGATCATCCATGCGAGCAGTCAGATGGGCCATGTCGGGGGCATCGATCGGGGGGTCTACTGCGCATCGAAGCACGCTTTGGAAGGGATGGTGAAAGCGATGGCAATCGAATGGGGCCCAAAAGCGGTGCGCATCAACACGCTATGCCCGACCTTCATCCGCACGCCTTTGGGAGAGCAAACCCTATCCGATCCCGCGCGTCTGGCTTGGATTGAAGAAAAGATCAAACTGGGCCGCGTCGGCGAGATCGAGGATATCATGGGCCCGATCGTCTACCTCGCGAGCGATGCTTCTGCCATGGTGACGGGCACAGCCTTGATGGTCGATGGCGGTTGGACAGCCGAGTAAGCGACAAAGCGGTCAACGAACACGGCAGACGCAGGATGGTGGCAAACCCCTATCCGCGCCCCGCAATGAATCCGAGCGTAACAGCCGCGAGCAGGCCGTTGCCCGACAGATAGCCGCTGTCGCCCTTGCCCGATACCCCGCAAGCGGCGCCGCCAGCGGCGTATAGATTGTCGAATGTGCCACCCTCTGTCCTGCGCACCTTCGCCGTCGTCGGGTCGACCTCAAGCCCGCCTTGCGTGTGAAACAGCGCGCCGGTCACCTTCACCGCGCAGAAGGGGGAAGAAAGGGACGCCGCACCCCATGTGCGGCCAAAGCCATCTCGCCCGCCCGCCGGAATATCAGTGATCGTTTTCGCCAAAACATCTGCGGGCAATCCGACCTTGGCAGCCAGTGTTTCGACCGTGTCCCCTGTAATCACCGCCCCTTGGGCCTCGGCGTTCTTGAAATCCTCGAACTGGCGAGCAATCTCGGCGATGCGGGCGTCGAATATGGTCCACGCCAGGCCGTCAGGCTGCGCCAGCACGGCCCGCGCCGCTTCGGAGTAGCCTTGCGCTTCGTTCCAGAACCGCTTGCCGGTCGTATTCACCTGAACGCCGCCTTCGGTGATTGTGGCCCATGTGATCAGGATGCCGTGGGGGTGGGCGACATTGCCGTGCCCCTGATAGGCGCCCAGACGACGGCGGCGCGCGCCAAGCGCCTCGCCCCAGCTGATCGCCTCTCCTCGGTTGCCGTCATGGCCGAACCAGATCGCGTCCGCGATATCCGGCATGTGGTGGGCGACCATGGCGCGGTTGCCGCCGAACCCGTTGCACGCAAGGATCAGCCGGTCGCAGCCGATATCCTCGCCGCTTTGGTCAGGCAACGATACCCGCGCCCCTGCGAGCGTTGCGCCTGCCGCATAAAGCCGGGTGGCGCGGCGGTTGCAGATCAGCGGGATATCAAGCGCCTCGATCCGCGCGCGCAGGGCGTCGATCAATTCGCGCCCCGACCGTGAGGGCAGCCCGTGCATCCGCCGTTGGCTGTGACCGGGATAATCAAAGTCGCGCACGAGGGAGAACGGCAGCCCATGTGTTTCGACAAGCCAGTCGATGACCTGAGGGGCGGTGTGGGCCATCGCGGTGACCAGTGCGTCATCGTTTTCGTGGTGCGCCTTGGCCTGAATGTCGGTGGCAAAACCGTCGGGGCTGTCACTGATCCCCGCGTCCTGTTGCAGGCGCGTCCCTGCCGCGGGGATCAACCCGGCGCTCAGCGCGGTCGAGCCTGTGGGGATCGGGTCAGCCTCTAGCAGCAGCACATCCTGACCCGCCTCATGCGCCGCCAGCGCCGCGATCATGCCGCAGGCCCCCGCGCCGATGATCAGGGTTTCGACCTCTAGATCGAAAGCCGACGGCGGGGCGGCGACATCAGGACTTGCCATCGAACCGCTTTCCAAGGGCCAGCATCTCGGGGGTGCCAATCGCTGCATTCAACCCGTCGAAATCATGCATCCGGTCGGAAAACGCTTTGTTAGAGCCGGTTGCTTTCAGGCTCGCGTAATAGTCCTGCGCCGATTTCGCCAAAGCGCGCACGATGCCGCCGGGGAAGATCACGATATCGAACCCCATATCCTCTAGCGTGGTCGCCGAAGAGATCGGGGTCGCGCCGCCTTCCACCATATTGGCCAGCAGCGGGACACGCCCCTTGAAGGTATCGGCGATGCGCGAAAGCTCTCCGCTGTCGCGGGGGGCCTCGATGAACAATACATCGGCACCGGCGTCGATATAGCTGCCCGCGCGATCAATCGCCGCGTCAAAGCCTTCTACCGCGATGGCGTCGGTGCGGGCGATGATCAGCGTATCGTGGCGGCGCGCATCGGCCATGGCGGCGATCTTTCCGGCCATTTCCTCTTTCGGAATCAGCGACTTATCAGACAGATGACCACATTTTTTGGGGTAGGTCTGGTCCTCCACCTGCAAAGCAGAGGCGCCCGCGCGTTCATAGCTTTGCATCGTACGTCGCGCGTTCAGTGCATTGCCGAAACCGGTGTCGGCGTCCATGATCACCGGCAGGTCGGTGCGATCGGCAATCAACGCCATCGTATCGGTCATCTCGGACGCGGTGCTGAGCCCGATGTCGGGGCGGCCCAAACGGGTATAGGCAACCGCTGCACCGGAAAGATACAGCGCCTCGAACCCCGCGTCGGTGGCAAGGGCGGCGGTCAGCCCGTCATAGACACCGGGGGCGATCAGAATATCGGGGGCGGTCAGGCGTTGGCGCAGGGTCATTGGGCACCTCCGACAGCGGCGGTGGCCTCGGCGCAGGTCATCACCTGCGTCACCGACCCCAGCGAGGTCAGCGTCGCCTCGTGCACGTCCTGTTTGAACGCGGCGCAACCGTCCGAAAGCAGCACCGTATGGATGTCGCGCAGATGCGCATCCCGCACGGTACTGGCGACACCGCCGTTGGTGACGATCCCGCCGATGATCAGCGTGTCGATCTTCATCGCGCGCAGCACATATTCAAGCCGTGTCTGGTAAAAGGCGGAATAGGCGACTTTCTCTATCGTGAAATCCGCCGGGGCGAGCGTATCTACCAGCGCGTGGCCAAAGCCGCCCGGGGTAAAGTCGCCCTTGGTCAGGAAGGGGCGAAGCTTCTTGAGATGCGCGGCGATCAGCGGTTCGTCATCGCGCCCCGGTACCAGCGTGAACTGCGCCGAGATATAGGTGCCGCCCGCCTTGGTCAGCGCGGACTTGAGCGGCGCGATCCGGTCGGGCAGGGCGAGGATGCTTTCGGCCCCCTGACCCGCACGGCCATAGGCACCTTCCGGATGCAGGAAATCATTTTGCAGGTCGATGGTCAGCAAAGCGGTCGTGGCAGGGATCATGCGGTGGCCCTTTCGATCAGAGTGTTGCCGTAGGCGTCGACTTTGCCGACCAGCCCGGGTTCGATCAACACGGTTGTGTCAGGTTGTTCAAGGATTGCGGGGCCGGGGATTTCGGCCCCGACCGGCAAGGAAAGACGGTGATAGAGCTTTGTCTCGTGCCATTGACCGTCAAAGTGGACCTGCCGCGTTCCCTTCAGCGCGTCTTCAACGCTGCCACCGACGGGGGCGAGCGTGGACAGATCAAAGCGCGGGCGCCGTCCGGTAATGGCCGAGCGCAGGTTGATCACCCGTCGCGTACCATTCTCAAGCAGCCGCCCGTAGGTGGCGCGGTAGGCGCTGTCGAATGCAGCCGAGATATCGGCCTCTGTCGGGGGTGTCACTGTGCCGTCGGTCACTGTCACCGGCAGTGTCACCGATACCGTATGCGTCTGGCCGAGATAGGCCATATCAAGCGTGAACTCCGTATCGCGCCGTTCAAAATGGGTACGCGCGGCTTCAAGCGTGGCAAGCCCGTCATCGACGTGGGTTTGCATGAAACCAGTCAGCGCCCCAAGGTCGATGCCCGACAGAGTCGAGTTGATGGTTTGCACGAAATCCTGCCGCATATCCGCGATGACGCAGCCCATGGCAGATGTTACCCCCGGGTAACGCGGCACGATGGACCGCGCCAGCCCGACCTCTGCCATCATGGCACCGGAATGCAGCGCACCGCCGCCGCCAAAGGGCATGAACGCAAAGCGTTTTGGATCAAACCCGCGCTCGATAGAGACAAGACGCAGCGCGCCGGCCATGCGGCTGTTGGCCACGCGCAAGATCGCCTCGGCGGCTTGCAGGGCGTCCAGCCCAAGGGGCGTGCCCACATGTTCAAGGATCGCAGCTTTTGCGGCCTCCACATCCAGCCGGTCGAGCTTGCCGCCGATGGGGTTGTCGGGATCAATACGGCCTAGAACGACATTGGCGTCGGTCACAGTGGGGCGCGTGTTCCCCTGACCATAGGCGACAGGGCCGGGCGTGGACCCGGCGCTTTCCGGCCCGATGTTTAGCAAGCCGCCCTTATCGACCCGAGCGATAGAGCCACCGCCCGCGCCGATTGTCGTAATCTCGATCATGGGGGACCGAACCACCATGCCGAAGTCGATCGAGGTCTGCTGCGACAGCATCGACTGGCCTTTGGCGATCAGGCTCACATCGAAAGAGGTGCCGCCCATGTCGCCGGTGATGATATCGGGAAAACCGGCGGCTTCGGCGATGTAACCCGCGGCGATGACCCCCGCTGCCGGACCCGACAGCGCAGTGCGCACGGGCAGACGCGCCGCGGTCGCCGCATCCATCACCCCGCCATTGGACTGCACGATCATGAACTCGCCTGCAAACCCGTCCTGTTTCAGCGCGGTTTCAAGCCGCGCGAGGTAGCCAGAGACTTCGGGTTGCAGATAGGCGTTCAACGCGGTGGTAGAGAACCGTTCGAACTCGCGGATCTCGGGCAGGATTTCGCTTGAGGCCGAGACATGGGCATTCGGCCAGATGGCGCGCACAGCTTCGACCGCCAGTCTTTCGTTTTCGGCATTGGCATAGCTGTTGGCAAAGAGGATCGCACAGGCAAGACAGCCCTGATCCAGCAGCTCTTGCGCGGCGGCTTGCACCGCTTCGAGGTCCACCGCCTGACGGATCGTGCCATCGGCAAGCGTGCGTTCCGGTACTTCAAGGCGCAAGGCGCGATCGACAACGGGCGTGAAATCCCCTCGCAGGCCCCAAGTGCGCGGCCGGTCACGGCGGCGCATTTCCAGCACGTCGCGCAGGCCCATCGTGGTGATCACGCCGATCTTGGCACCTTTGCGTTCCAGCAGCGCGTTGGTGCCGGCAGTGGTGCCATGTACGACGACAGAGACAGTTGACAGATCATCGACCCGCGATCCGATGCCCGACAAAAAGCCCGCCGATTGGTCGGGGCGCGAGGTGGGAACCTTGGCGACCTGCGCGCTGCCTGTTGCCTCGTCCAGAACGAAAATATCGGTGAAGGTGCCGCCGACATCGACGCCGATCATGCGGTTTGCGCTGGTCATTGGGTCACCTCTTTCCAGTCAGGGCCATAGGTCTGTGTCGCGTAGTCGGCTGTCAGCAGGCCGCCCGCCACGTCGCGGGCCACATCGGCCGCAGCACGGTTTGCGGGCGCGCCATAGCCGCCACCGCCGGGGGTATCGAGCCGTACGGACTGGCCGCGTTGCAGCTTGATGCCCACCATTTTCGAGGCCATGGGCGGGGCGTGCCAGCCGTCGTCTTGTTCGTACTCAAACCGGTTCAGCGCCGCGTCGCCCCCGCCTGCGACCCCTTTCGGCGCAAAGCGCCCGCGTTCGCCGAACAGAAAGGCGGTGGCGGATTCCTCAAGCACTTCGATCTCGTAGGTGGCCCCCATGCCGCCGCGATGCTGACCCGCACCGGCGCTGTCAGGGCGCAGCGCCCATTGTTTGAACATCACCGGATAGGCGGATTCGAGGATTTCCATCGGGGGGATGGTCGCGGTGGAGATCGGCGCATTGCCGTGGTTCAGCCCGTCCCCTTCGGGAGAGCCCCCATGCCCGCCGCCGTAAAAGCTGAACATCACCCAGGGTTGACCATTCGCGCGTTTGCCCGAAATCGACAGCGCGTTGATCGTGCCATACGCGTTGGCAACCACGCGGTCCGGTGCCGCCTGCGACGCGGCGGAAAAGATCACGTCGACCATCCGCAGGATCGTTTCGGTATAGCCGCCGACCGGCGCCGGGAAGGGGGCGGACAGCAGCGACCCTTCGGGGATCTTCACCTCGATCGGGCGCATCACACCGGCGTTGGCGGGCAGGCTGGGAAAGATATGTTTGATCGCGACATAGGCCGTCGCCACCGCCGTGGGGAGCGCGATATTGACCGGCCCTGCACAGCGGTCTGCCGTGCCGGCGAAATCCAGCAGCATCTGATCGCCCTTGATCTCGAGCGCGACCTTGATCGGCAGCGGCGTATCGGTGATGCCGTCGTTATCCAGAAAATCCTCTGCCTCCCAGCGTCCATCTGGCAGGTCTGTCAGCTCTGTCCGCATCAGGGTTTCGGCGCGGTCCTGCAGCGCATCCAACGCCGCGCGCACAGTGTCGGCACCGTATTCCGCCAGCAGTTCGTCCAGACGTTTCTTGCCCAGGTCAAGCGCGCCGAGCTGGCCGTTCAGATCGCCTTGGGCCGATTGCGGCAGGCGGGTGTTGCGCATCAGGATGTCGATAATGTCGGTCTGGACCTTGCCCGCCTTGGCAAGACGCACAGGCGGCAGGACAAAGGCTTCCTGGAAGGCGTCGGTGGCGGCGGGGTTGTAGTTGCCCGGCACCGCGCCGCCCACGTCATGCCAATGCCCGACCGAGGCGAGATAGCAAAACAGTTTGCCGTCGTGAAAATAGGGGCGCACCAACCGCATGTCGGACAGGTGCGTGCCGCCCAGATGGGCATCGTTGAAGATATAGATGTCGCCGTCTTCCAGATCGCCATTCTCGGCCGCTTTGTCGATCACCGCCTTCACGGCAAATGACATCACCCCGACAAAGATCGGCAGCCCGGACTTGCCCTGCACCAGCGTGTCGCCCGACACCGCATGATACAGCCCGTGCGAGGCATCATGTGCTTCGGCAATGATCGGGTTAAAGGCGGCGCGGAACAGGGTTGCGTCCATTTCATCGGCAATCTGTTCCATCCGTCCGGCCAGAACGGCCAGTGTAATCGGGTCGATGTCTTGGGTCATGGTTGGGCCTTTGTTTCTGCGATGTCATTCCAGACGTCTTGGCGGGTGATGAAGCCGTCGGTGACTTCGAAGCGGTCGATAAAGCGAATATCGGAAAATGCGGTCCCGTCGGGCCATTCGCCTGACAGCGTGCCGTGGCAATAGACGACCGTGGCCGGCCCGTCGCCGGGCGCAAGGTCAATCGAGCGAATGGTTTTCTTGACGAAGCGATAGCGCGGCGCGGCCCACTCCAGCAGATCATCAAGCTCTGTCATAGGCGCGGCACCGGGGAAGTGCATGGTGAACCCGTCGCCTAAAAGCGTGCGGGCGGTAACGATGTCGCGCTGCTCCATCGCGCGCAGGTATCGCGCCACCATTGACGGGGCATCCGGCAGGGCGGGGGCGGGCGACCGGTGCTGACCGCCGCGCATATAATCGGTGGCGGGCATTTCCTTGATCATCACTGTCACCGCATCCGGTGTCGCGGGAATCACCGTGCGCGCGGCATTGGTCAGCGCCTTGCACAGCCTTGTTTTCTGGGCTGCGTCATACCCTTGCAGCACATGAATCTCGATGATCGGCATAAAGCCTCCTGCGTCAGATCTGTATTTTTTGTAATACAGATAATTAAATGTGCATAGATCAAATAATTTGATTTTTGGCAGATAGATTTCTTGCTTTTGAAAAAACTCTTTGTAGGGTTGGAAGGGATTGGAAGGATTCAAATGACACTTCAAAGCACATCTTCGAAGGGCAGGGGGCTTCCCGAAGGGGGGAAGGCGCGGCGCGTTTACCTGCATCTGCACGAAGAGATCATGCGCGGCGTCTACGCCGCCGGTGCGGTTTTGCCCGGCGAGCAAAAGCTGGCGGTGACGCTTGATGTATCGCGGGTGACCGTGCGCCGCGCGCTGGACGCGCTGGAAGGGGACGGGCTGATCTCGCGCCGTGCCGGATCGGGGACGACTGTTTGCGCGCCCAAGGTGCAGCCGGCACTTGCCGCGGATTTCAATACATTGATGCCGCAGTTGGTCGAGATGGGGCAGAACACCACCGCGCGGCTTTTGTCCTTTAGCTATGGTGCCGCGCCGGGCAGTGTGGCCACCGCGATGGGGCTGGATGCGCAAGCGCGTGTACAGGTTGCGGTGCGTCTGAGGTTGGTGGAAGGGGAGCCGTTTTCCCACCTGACCACCTGGGTGCCCGAAGATATCGCACATAACTATACAGAGGCAGAGCTGGCGACGACGCCACTTTTCCGCTTGCTAGAGAGGTCTGGCGTCAAGGTTGCTTCAGCCCATCAAACGGTAAGCGCGACCCTCGCGTCGCCCGATGTGGCGGATGCCCTCGGGGTCAGTGTCGGCGCGCCGCTGCTGTCGCTGGACCGTGTGGTGAAGGATGAGGGTGGACGCGGGGTTGAATACCTGTCTGCGCTCTACCGCCCCGATATGTTCCGCCTTGAAATGGCGCTGAGCCGTGTCGGCGCAGGCGAGGCGCGCCATTGGGAACCGGTGGTGAAACCGGGCCGCAAGGGGGCCGCAGAATGACCGCGCCGCAGACCCTCTTTGGCAAGCTTTGGGCCGCACATGAGGTGATGCGACGCGATGATGGCACGTCACTGCTATGGGTTGATCGACATCTGGTGCATGAAGGATCGCACCACGCATTTGTGAAACTGGAGAGCCGCGGCATGAAGGTCGCCGCCCCTGATCTGACCTTCGGAGTCGTCGATCACTATGCCCCCACCCGCGCCGGCGAGATGGCGGCGGATATCCGGCGGATGATCGACACATTGGGGCGCAACGCCAAGGCGCAGGGCATCCGGCTCTTCGATCTGCGCGATCCGGGGCAGGGCATTGTGCATGTGATCGGCCCCGAACAGGGGCTGACCTTGCCGGGGCTGCTGATCAATTGCGGCGATAGCCATACTTCAACGCATGGGGCCTTTGGTGCGCTGGCCTTTGGCGTCGGTGCGACAGAGGTGGCGCATATTCTGGCGACGCAGACAATCTGGCAACAACGCCCCAAAACGATGCGGATCACCGTGGACGGCGAACTGGGGGCCGGTGTCACGGCCAAAGATCTGGCGCTGCACTGGATCGCAGAGCTGGGGGCCGATGGGGCACGCGGCCACGCGATTGAATATGCCGGCCCCGCTGTCCGCGCGTTAAGCATGGAGGGGCGCCTGACGCTGTGCAATCTCAGCATCGAAGGGGGAGCGCGGTTGGGGCTGGTGGCCCCGGATCAGGTGACATTCGATTATATCAAAGGGCGCAACTTTGCCCCGAAAGGCGCGGATTGGGAGGCGGCCCTGCGCGACTGGTCGCAGCTTGCGACTGACACAGACGCCCGTTTCGACCGCGAGGTTGCACTCAACGCCAGCGATATCGCGCCAACCGTGACCTGGGGCACCTCCCCCGAAGAGGCGCTGCCCATCACCGGACATGTCCCTGATCCGGCGCGTCTGTCGGGCAGCAAACAGGCGCAGGCGCGCGCGGCGCTGGAGTATATGGCGCTGGAACCTGGAATGGCGCTGGACCAGATTACAGTGGATCAGGTGTTTATCGGATCGTGCACCAATGGCCGGATCGAAGACCTGCGCCTTGCCGCCAAAGTATTGGCGGGGCGCAAGGCCGTCGTGCCGGGGTTGGTGTCTCCGGGGTCCGCGCAGGTCAAGAAGCAGGCCGAAGCCGAAGGGCTGGCCGACGTGTTTGCCCAAGCGGGGCTTGAATGGGCCGCATCGGGCTGCTCGATGTGTGTCGGCATGAATGGCGATCGGGTCGAGGCGGGCAAACGCTGCGCGTCCTCGACTAATCGTAACTTCAAGGGCCGTCAGGGACGCGGGGCGCGGACCCATCTGATGAGCCCCGCGATGGTCGCCGCCGCAGCAGTGACCGGACATCTCGCCGATGTGCGCCCGCTGCTGGAGGGACGCGCATGACCGGCTGGACACAGATCAATGGCACCGCCGTCGCGTTACCGCAGGAAAACGTCGATACCGATCAGCTTATACCGGCGCGCTTTATGTCGGCGCCGCGGGCTGACGGCTATGGCAAGTTCCTGTTGCATGACTTGCGTCAGGATGCGGCGGATCATGTGCTTGATCGCCATGTGGGGGCAGATGTGTTGATCACGCGGCGCAACTTCGGCAGCGGCTCAAGCCGCGAGGCGGCGGTCTATGCGCTGGTTGATTTCGGGATCAGGGCCATCTTTGCGCCAAGCTTTGGCGACATCTTTCAAAGCAATGCCGTCAACAATGGCCTGCTGCCCGCCCGTCTGAGGGATGCAGAGATTGACGCCCTGCTGGACGCGATCGGCACCGATGCTGTCAGCGCGACAGTGGATTTGGAAAAATGTGCAGCGGTGATCGCGGGGCATACCCTGACGTTCGAACTGGATCCCGTCTGGCAAGAGAAACTGGTGAACGGTTGGGATGATATCGACCTGACCGCCCAGCATAACGACCGCATCAAAGATTTTCGCACGGCACGGTTTGCCGCGCACCCGTGGGCAGTGCCCGCACCTTAAGACGTGCTGATCCCCGCAAGAGGGACAGGACGGCAACATAACGGGGTCCAACAGCCCCACCAACCGGGAGTATATACGATGAAACAGACAATCCTTGGCGGTATCCTCGCCTCGACGGCGCTGACCACGGCTGCTTTTGCGCAAGAGACGCTGACCGCAGTGCACGCCTTTCCTGAATCCCTGATCTATACCAAGTCGTTCCTTGAATTCGTCGACAAGGTGAACACCGCCGGTGAAGGCGTTGTGCAGATCGAAGTGCGCGGTGGCCCCGAAGCCATCGGCATGTTCCAGCAGCCCGACGCCGTCCGGTCGGGTGTGGTCGATATGGTCTATACGCCGGGGAGCTTTTACGCAGGGGCTTTGCCTGAAAAAGACGCGCTGGTCACATCCAACCTGACCGCGGTCGAAACCCGCGCCAATGGCGGGTTGGACCTGATCGACGAGATCCACCAAGAGAAGATGGGCGTCAAATACCTCGGGTGGTTCGATTCCGGCGTATGCTACAACCTGTGGACCCGTAACGAGCCCAGCCTTGACGCAGAGGGGAACCTGGATGTGTCGGGGCTCAAGCTGCGCGGCAACGCGGTTTATAACGCCTTCTTCACCGACTATCTGGGCGCGCAGGTGATCGATCTGCCCACAACCGAGGTTTATTCTGCGCTGGAACGTGGCGTGGTCGATGCAACAGGCTGGACACAGATCGGCCTGATTGACCTTAAATGGAACGAGTTCCTGAACTACCGGATCGAACCCTGCTTCTTCTCGACCGATCTTGGTACGATTGTGAACCTCGACAAGTGGAACTCTCTCTCGGACGAGGCGCGCAAAATCCTGCAAGACGTGGCGATCGAGCACGAGAAAGCCTCGGCCGAGAAGCTGGGCGCGGTGCGTGATGAGGACTTTGCCAAGCTTGAAGAGGCAGGCATGACCGTTGTCACGCTGGAAGGCGAAGCGGCGCAAAACTATCTGGCAGCGGCGACAGAGAATACGTGGAACCGGATGAAGGGCCTGATGGCCGAAAGCCCCCAAGGCGACGGGAACTACGACAAACTGATAGAGCTGTTCTACGACGCGCAGAAAAATCAGTAAGCCACATCTGGCGCGCTCTGATGGGGCGCGCCTGCTTTCGTTCAAAAGGGGCAGCCATGGCGCGTGTCGGACAAATTTACAGAGGTTTCCTTTACGCGATGGCGGGAATTGCCGGGGCCATGCTGGTGTGGCTGATGATTTCGGTCATTCTGTCAGTGGTGATGCGCAACAGCGGGATGCAGCCTTTTGCGTGGCTCTTTACCTCTTCTGAATACGCGATCCTGTATATGACCATGCTTGGCGCACCTTGGCTGGTACGCGAGAAGGGGCATGTGCATATCGAACTGGTGACCGCGGCGCTGCCCGAAGCGGCACGGCGCTTTGTCAGCCGGCTGGTCGCGGTGCTTTGTGTTGTCGTGTCCTTGATACTGGCGTGGAAAGGGGCAGAGCTGTGCCTGAACAACATCGCGCGCAATGATCTGGATGTGCGTGCGTATTACTTTCCGAAATGGATACTGACGCTGGCCTTTCCGGTCAGCTTTGGCCTGATGGCGATTGAATTTTCCCGATTTGTTTTTGGCGATGACCTGATGCACTCCGGCGAAGCAGGGGTACATGAATAATGGAATGGTTTGAATCGCTGGCCCTTTTGCTGGGCTCTATTCTGGTGCTGATGGCCATCGGGATGCCGGTTGCCCTGGCTTTTCTCGCAGCCAATATCGTTGGGGCGTGGTTCTTTATGGGCGGAGCCAAAGGGGTCACGCTGCTGCTGAACAATGGTTTCGGCGGGCTGACCAACTATGCGCTGGTGCCGATCCCGTTGTTCTTGCTGATGGGCGAAATCTTTTTCTACACCGGTTTGGGCAAGCGCATGTTCAATGCCATCGACCGTTTGCTCGGCAAGCTGCCGGGGCGGCTGTCCTATGTCACGGTTCTGGGCGGCACGGCATTTTCAACGCTGTCTGGGTCGTCCATGGGCTCCACCGCGTTGCTGGGCAGCCTGATGGTGCCAGAGATGACGGAACGCGGGTATAAAAAGCATATGTCCATCGGTCCGATCCTCGGCACGGGTGGTCTGGCAATTATCATCCCGCCCTCGGCGCTGGCCGTGTTGTTGGCAACCTTGGCGCGGATCGATGTGGGCGCGTTGTTGATCGCGGGCATCATCCCGGGGCTCATCCTTGCCAGCCTCTATATCGCGACAATCTATATTCAGACCCGGATCGATCCTGACGCCGCCCCCGCTTACGAGGTTGAAGACCTGCGCTTTGGCCAGAAGATGCGCCTGTTCTTCGGCGATGTGGTGCCCATGTTGTCAGTCATGGTCGTGATCGTGATTGGCATGGTGGGCGGGCTGATCACCCCGTCCGAGGCCGCGGCATTCGGGGCGCTTGGCGTGTTGATCTTGGCCGTGGCCTTCCGTTGCCTCACATGGGAAGCGATGAAGAAATCGGTGATCGGCGCGATGCGGGTGACCCTGATGGCCTATCTCATCGTTTTTGGGTCGGCCACCTTCAGCCAGTTGCTGGCGTTTTCCGGTGCTTCCAGCGGGTTGATCCGGTGGGCGACGTCGTTTGATCTGGCCCCTGTGGCGATGCTGCTGGTGATGTTCGGGGTACTGCTGCTGCTGGGTATGTTCATGGAGCAGATCTCAATGATGTTGCTGACCGTACCGATCTTTTTCCCGCTCGCCACAACGCTGGGATTTGATCCGGTGTGGTTCGGTCTGGTAATCCTGCTGGCGCTCGAGATCAGCTTTACCACACCGCCCTTCGGGCTGCTGCTTTTCGTGATGAAGGGCGTCGCCCCCAAGGGCACAACCATGCGCGAGATCTACGGATCTGCATTCCCCTATATGGGATGCTCGGTGCTGCTGGTGTTCTTGTTAATCCTGTTCCCGCAACTGGCGCTGTGGCTGCCTGGGATGTAGTCGGAGCGCCAGTTGCAAACTCGCGCATATCATCCGCCGCTACTGGACCAAGCCGGCCAGCATTCGGCGGTATTCGGTGCGGTTTGACAGGGCGACGCTACCCACGGGTAGTCCGAGCAATCGGTCGCAGATTTCACCTTCAGATCGAAGACGCCTGTCAAGTGCGTCAACTGCCGCGTCAAGATCGTTCGCGCTCGCCAGGTCAAATGCCTTGATGAGAACCTCCCGACGGCCCTGCGAAAGGCTTAGCATCAGCTCGGCGGTCAACCCTGCGTCAACGGGGTTGAATGTTCCCTCAGCAATACCGGATTCAATGATGGCTTTAAGGACCGGCATCACGACCGCCGCCTCGGCGTCACAGATCCGGCGGTAGGGGATCTCGTTGCCGGGCCGTGAGAAGATTTGCACCAAACCGCGCAGTTCGTTGACGTTGTCGGCCGTCCATTGCGCCGCGCCATCCAGCAAACCGTTCAACTGGACCAATGCATCGCCGTTGTTCTGGCTCATCGCGGCTTCAGTGGTCTGCATCGCTTGTTCAGTCATGCGCGCGATGAGCCCGCTCAACAGGTCTTCTTTTGCGGCAAAGTGGTGGTAAAAGCCGCCGCGTGAAATGCCCGCCACTTCCTGAACATCCGCGATTGTCACGGCATCCCAGCCCCGTTCCATAAACAGCGCTTGGGCCGCTTCAAGGATAAGGTCTCGCCTTACCGCTGGCGCCATACGCACACGGCTGTCTCTTTTTGTATCGGTCTTTGCCAATGCGACGTCTCCATAGCCATACAGATCGTTAACCATACAGATCGTTGGTCGGTAAATACCTAGGCCCGTGTCATTCACTGTTCAAGACCCATGAGCATCTAAATGCTGAATGAGGTTGTACGTGTTCAGCAAAGCGCGTTTGATCCATCGCGATTGCGCTTCGTTTCAGCGGTAGGATCACTGGATGCCTAGACGTCACGTTGACGTTTCATGCGCACCGTCTATTTCTCGCTTACAGACTGCTGGTCTGTTTCTAAAAAGCGTCATATGATGCGACCTCTTTGAACGGCGGCCTACATGGTATGCATGTCTGAAAAGGAACCCTGCGTGTGAGAGTGAAGGCCAACTGGAAATGAGCGACAGCGAAAACAAAGAGCAATTGTCTTTCGAGGACGATAAAGGCGCGTCGCGGTCGGCGTGGATTGCCGCGGCTTTGGTTGTCGCCATCGTCTGCTGGATGGGCAGCGGGTATATCCTGCCCTCGGGTGACGAAGACGCAGGGCAAGCTGAAACTGCCCCCGCCAAGCCGGTTGCCGTAGCGGTTGAAAAGTCGACGCCTCAACAGGTCACGATATCCTTTCAGGCGGAAGGGCAGGCGCAACCTGACCGCGATACGTCGATCCGCGCCGAGGCGTCAGGCGACGTCGTGGATGTCTTGGTGATGGAGGGGGAAGAGGTCGAGGGCGGCGCGGTGATTGCTCGGCTTTCTGCGACGGGAGCGCAGGCGGA
This sequence comes from Sulfitobacter sp. SK025, assembly GCF_003352105.1. NCBI lineage: Bacteria > Pseudomonadati > Pseudomonadota > Alphaproteobacteria > Rhodobacterales > Roseobacteraceae > Sulfitobacter > Sulfitobacter sp. SK025. Next base: position 119,345 of record NZ_CP025809.1, read on the forward strand.
TCTTACGCGGGGGCGCGAAGAATTCGCCCGTGCGGACCGAGAGTTCAAGAACGCAACCGAGCTATTGAACAGAGGGGTGGCGACTGCCGATCGGGTCAGCCAAGCACGCGCCACGCTTGCCGCCGCCGAGGCATCCGTGACCGCAGCGCAAGAGGCGATAGAGGCACTTGTTATCACGGCCCCGTTTACCGGACGTGTCGAAGAGCTGTCACTTGATGCGGGTGAGTTTATTCAGGCGGGTGCCGAAGTCGGGCGCATCGTTGATAATCGGCCGCTGACAGTTGCGTTGCAAGTGCCACAACAGGCGCTTGGTCAGATCAAAAGCGGCCAGACGGCGACGGTGAATTTCATCACCGGAGAAGAGCGTGAAGGCACGGTGAGCTTTGTCAGCACGGCTGCAAATGCCGAAACCCGCACGTTCCTCACCAAGATCACAGTGCCGAACGAAGACGGTGCCATTCCCGCCGGTATTTCCGCCGAAATTCTGATCCCGACCGGTTCGACAAGCGCGCATTTCGTGCAGCCCTCGACGATATCGCTGAGCCCAGAGGGGCGCTTGGGCGTCAAAACCGTTAATGAGAATGATATGGTCGTGTTCACCCCTATTCGCATCGTGCGGGCAGAGATCGATGGCCTGTATGTAAGCGGCCTGTCGGACGCGGTGCGGATCATCACTGTTGGTCAGGGGTTCGTGAACGAAGGCGAAGAGGTGGCACCGTCGTTACAGACCAAGGCGGATGACGGTGAGGAAAACAGCACCCCTCAAGATGGGCAGCCCGCGCTTCCCATTCCCGATAGTGACGCGGCAAGCGACGAAGGGCAGCGGGAATGAATACGATTATTGACGCCGCATTCTCGCGTGGCCGGGTCGTTCTGATGGTGCTTCTGATGCTCTTGGGCGTAGGCGCGGTCGCCTATGTCGCCATCCCCAAAGAAGCCAACCCCGAGGTGCCTTTACCGCTTGTTTACGTCTCCACGGGCCTTGAAGGGATCAGCCCGTCGGATGCCGAACGCCTGCTGATCGAGCCGATGGAATCCGAATTCGCCGCGATTGCCGGGCTTGAGAAGATCCAAAGCAACGCATCCGAAGGCTATGCAAACGTCCAGCTTGAATTCACCCCCGGCGGAGACATCGACGAAGCGCTGCGCAAAGTCCGGGAAGCCGCAGACAGGGTCGAGGGAGATTTGCCCGAAGACGCCTATGACCTCACGGTGACAGAGATCAACACCGCGCTCTTCCCGATTATCACCGCGCTCATTTCGGGGCCGGTGCCAGAGCGAACGCTGAACGCTATCGCCGATGACGCGCAAGAAGCCATCGAAGGGCTGTCCGGCGTTCTGGAGGTCGAGATTGGCGGCGCGCGGGACGAATTCCTTGAGGTACTGATCGACCCGACGGTTTTCCAAACCTACAACCTGAGCTTTGATGAGCTGATCGGCCAGCTTCAACGGAACAACCGTTTGATTGCGGCGGGGGCCATCGAGACGGGGGGCGGGCGCATCGTGCTCAAGGTGCCGGGCCTGATCGAGGACCTGCAAGACGTCATGGAAATTCCGGTAAAGGTGCGCGGAAATACGGTGGTGACATTCGAGGACGTCGCAACCGTCCGCCGCACCTTCCAAGATCCGACGGGCTACGCACGCATTGACGGGCAACCGGCACTTGCGCTGGAGGTGAAAAAGCGGTCCGGGGCGAATATCATCGAAACAGTCGCGGCCACGCGTGCTGCGCTGGAAGAGCTGCGCAAGGATTGGCCCGAAAGCATCGAGGTAACCTACCTGCAAGATCAATCCGAGCAGGTAGAGACGTTGCTGAGCGACCTGGAGGCAAACGTCATTGCAGCGGTTTTGCTTGTGATGATCGTCATCGTGGCTGCCCTTGGTCTTCGGTCGGCTATCCTTGTCGGTCTTGCCATTCCGGGGGCGTTTCTGGTGGGGGTAACGGCCCTTTGGGCGATGGGGTTCACGATGAATATCGTGGTTCTCTTTTCGCTGATTTTGGTCGTCGGGATGCTGGTCGATGGGGCCATCGTAACGGTCGAGCTGGCGGACCGTCGTCTGCAAGAGGGGGATGATGCGCAAACGGCCTATGCCTATGCCGCAAAGCGCATGGCCTGGCCGATCATCGCCTCAACCGCCACGACATTAAGCGTGTTCTTTCCGCTGCTGTTCTGGACCGGCATGGTCGGCGAGTTCATGAAGTTCCTGCCCATTACCGTGATCCTGACCCTTTTCGCGTCCCTTTTCATGGCGCTCATCTTCATCCCGGTACTGGGTGGCCTCATCGGCAAACGCCAGCCGCAAAATGCGGCGGCCAAACGTGCGCTAAGCGAAGCTGAAAAAGGTGACCCACGGCGCATTGGCGGGCTGACCGGAGCTTATGTGCGTCTGTTGGAATGGGCAATCCTCAGACCCGGCGCGACGGCGTTGCTGGCGCTTGCCATGCTGCTTGGCAGCTTTGGTCTATACGGGCAGTTCGGCACCGGCCTGTCGTTCTTCCCCTCGGTAGAGCCTGAGTTCATGCAGGTGCAGGTGCTTGCCCGTGACAACTTCTCTATCTACGAACGTGACGCGTTGGTGCGCAGGGTCGAGCAGCGATTGATGGGCTATGACGAAGTAGCCACCGTCTATGCCCGATCCACGATGAGCGCAGGGCAAGGCAGCGAAGAAACCATCGGTACGATACAGCTTGAGCTCACCGAATGGGACAGGCGGCGCGCGGCAGAAGCCATCGGCACCGATATCCGGCGGGATGTCGCAGACATTGCGGGTATTGATGTTCAGGTTCAGACCGAAAGCGGCGGACCCACCGCTGGCAAGCCGATCAACCTTCAGATCGCGGCACGCAATCCGGCGGTGCAGGGTGATGCTGTCGCGCAGGTCCTGTCCATCATGGAGCAGATCGGCGGCTTCACGGATGTGACCGACACGCTGCCGCTGCCGGGGGTAGAGGTGTCCATCCGCGTGAACCGGGCGGAAGCCGCGCGATATGGTGCTGATGTCAGTCTTTTGGGGCAGGCCGTTCAGCTGCTGACCCAAGGCATCGCCGTCGCGGATTACCGGCCCGAGGACGCGGACGGGGAGCTGGATATCCGCGTACGTTTCCCGGCCGAGGAACGGTCTTTGTCAGAGCTTGGAAACCTGCGCGTTCCCACCTCTGCCGGATTGGTGCCGATCTCCAACTTTGTCACCTTCGAGCCGGTTGAACGGACGGGCACGATCACACGCGTCGATGAAAAGCGCGTCGTGACGATAGAGGCAAATGTCGCACCCGGTTTGTTGGTCAACGATCAGGTGATGGCTTTGCAACAAGCCCTGGACGCCGCGGATTTGCCCGACGGGGTCAGCTATAGCTTCGCCGGCGAGGCGCAGGACCAGACCGAAGCGATGGTGTTCCTTGTTGGCGCCTTCGTGTCCGCGATTGTCTTGATGCTGGTGATCCTGGTTCTTCAGTTCAACAGCTTCTACCAAGCCTTCGTCGTGATGAGCGCGATCATCTTCTCGGTCGCGGGTGTTCTGCTTGGCTTGATCGTCACGGGGCGCCCCTTTGGCGTTGTGATGGGGGGCATCGGGATTATCGCGTTGGCGGGCATCGTGGTGAACAACAACATTGTTCTGATTGATACCTACAATGATCTACGATCCTCTGGCATGCACCCGCGCGAGGCCGCCTTGCGCACAGGCGCACAACGCTTGCGGCCTGTTCTTCTGACATCGATTACCACGGCGCTTGGCCTGATGCCGATGGTGCTGGGGGCCAACCTGAATTTTTTCACGCGCGAAATCGTCTTTGGCGCGCCATCGACCCAATACTGGACCGAACTGTCGAGCGCTATTGTAGGCGGGCTGGTCGTCGCGACCCTTCTGACCCTCATCCTGACACCCGCCATGCTGATGTTTGGACAAAAGCGAAGCCTGCAAGGGGACGAGGCGACGCCAGCGGAACGGCCGAGGAGAGCGTGGTTGTCGAGCTTATTCAGACGTAAACGTGCAGACCCTCAACGCTGACCAGGCGTGCGGTTAACATCCTTCGATTGGAAAGCCTGCGCGTTTACCAAGCATATGAGAGCAACATCCCAGAATAGTCAGGCCGAGACGCGCTTTAGCCCAGATCTTCCGATCTATGTCGGTGAGCGAGGTCAGGAATTATAAAGACCGCTACCTTTGATTTCGATGGCACCCGCATTCGCTTGACGTCAGCACCGCGTATGACCGACTGGCCCGTGAGGGTAATATGATCAGCGCCATCATCCGCGAGATGGCGGCGTAAAATGCCGTACACAGGGGTAATACGCGTTTCTATATCTCTGAAAAAAGCCCTTTTCCGAACCAAATAAGAAGAAGGGCCCCGGCAATCCATGGACCAAACGCGAGGCGCTCTTGGCGCCCGTGGCCCGAGAGCACTGCGTATCCAAGGGCACCCAGAGCCGACAGGAGCACGACCCAAGGCAAGGCGAAAACCCCAACCCATGCACCCGCTGCCGACAGTAGCTTTGCATCACCCAAGCCCAACCCTTCCTGCCCACGGCTGCGGAAATAGACCGCTCCGATCAGCCAGAATACCACATAGCCAATGATAGCGCCCCAGATCGCCTCTGTCGGGAGGGCACGCTGCGCGAGGGCATTCGTTACCAGTCCGACGCAGATCAGCGGAAGCGTATAGCGATCCGGCAGGCGGTGTTGGCGCAGATCAATACGAACAAGCTGACCCAAAATCGGAATCAGAATGAGGGATGACAGGATGAACACAGGCATTCGCGCATAAGACACGGCAGGCAGCGAAAACGCCAGTGTGCCTAGGTTCCATCTAAATGAGATATTCTATCATAAACTGTGAAACTTTCTCGGCGGCAGCACGTGGTGTGAACGGCGGAGCAATACTCGGCCACGGTAGCGACGGCATAGTGTTGTCGCGGGCGGCGTAAAAGTCGTCCACTTTTGCCCTTTCGGATTTCGGGAGGGCTTGGGGATATACACCGTGGACTTGTATTTGAAGGTGCGTCACGCTCATTTCCAGGATGGATTGAGCGGGCGTCAGATTGCCCGGGATTTTGGGATCAGCCGGGACAGTGTTGCGAAGATGTTGGCCTATTCGGAACCGCCTGGATATCGGCGGACAGCGCCGATCAGGCGCCCGAAGCTGGATGCGTTCACCAGCCAGATGGACCAATGGCTTGCTGAAGACAGGAGCCGCCCTCGCAAGCAGCGTCACACCGCCAAGCGTATTTTCGAGCGGTTGCGGGACGAGTGCGGTTTTGATGGCAGCTACACCATCGTCAAGGATTACGTTCGAGACCGGAAGCGGACCGGCAAGGAGATGTTCGTGCCGCTGAGCCATCCGCCCGGTCATGCACAGGCCGATTTTGGTGAAGCGCTTGTCGTGATCGGCGGCGTCGAGCAGAAGGCACACTTCTTTGCCCTCGATCTGCCGCACAGCGACGCATGCTACATCCGGGCCTATCCTGCGGCCAATACCGAGGCGTGGCTTGACGGCCATGTCCATGCCTTTGCGTTCTTCGGCGCGGTTCCCCAGTCGGTTCTTTATGACAATGACCGCTGCCTGGTAGCCCGGATTCTGCCGGATGGCTCCCGGCAAAGAACCCAGCGGTTCAGCGCGATGTTGTCGCATTACGTGATTCGGGACCGCTATGGCCGTCCCGGCAAGGGCAATGACAAAGGGGCCGTGGAGGGGCTGGTCGGCTACGGACGTCGCAACTTCATGGTGCCGATCCCGTCCTTTCCGGACTGGCACGCGTTCAACGCTCACCTGGAAGAGCAGTGCCGCAAGCGCCAGGGTGATGTTCTGCGTGGCCACAAGGTCAGCATCAGGGAACGGCTGAAGGCCGATCTCGCGGCGATGCGGGATTTGCCCGGCACCCCCTTTGAGGCTTGTGAGTTGCAAAGTGGCCAGGTCACATCGACATCGGTGGTGCGTTATCGCGGCAATGATTACTCGGTGCCGGTTGCCTACGGCCACCGTGCGGTCTGGATCAAGGGCTTCGTGACCCGGGTTGTTATCGGCTGCGGCGCCGAGGTGATCGCTGAGCATTCGCGCTCCTATGACACCGGCGACATGGTGTTTGATCCACTGCATTACCTGGCGCTGATCGAACGCAAGATCATGTCCTTCGATCAGGCCGCGCCTCTGCAGGGCTGGGAGTTGCCCGAAGCGTTCAAAACCCTGCGCCGACTGCTGGAAGCCCGGCAGGGAAAGGCCGGCAAGCGCGAGTATGTGCAGGTCCTGCGCCTTCTGGAGCGCTTCGAGATTGACGTGCTGCATCTTGCCGTCAAAGATGCCCTGCGAATGGGAGCGGTCAGCTTCGATGCAATCAAGCACCTGATCTTGTGCAGGGTCGAGCAAAGGCCTCCGAGGCTGGATCTGGATGTCTATCCCTTCCTGCCCAGAACCAACATCACCACCACCTCCGCCGCATCCTACATGAGCCTGCTGGCAGGAGGTGGGGCATGACGGATGCACCCGAACTGCTGCTGGCCCACCATCTCAAAACGCTTCGGCTGCCCACGTTCTTGCATGAACATGACAAGCAGGCCCGTATCTGCGCCGCTGAAGGCGTAGATCACGTGCGTTACCTGGCCCGGCTGACCGAGCTGGAACTGATCGACCGGGAACGGCGCATGGTGGAACGCCGGATCAAGGCCGCAAAGTTTTCGACCATCAAAAGCCTGGACAGCTTCGACTTCAAGGCGATCCCGTCGCTCAACAAGATGATGGTGCTGGAGCTGGCGCGCTGCGAATGGATCGAACGCAAGGAGAATGTGATCGCGCTCGGTCCCTCCGGCACCGGCAAGACCCATGTCGCCCTCGGGCTGGGACTGGCTGCCTGCCAGAAAGGATTGCCTGTCGCCTTCGTGACCGCCGCAGCCCTCGTGCACGAGATGATGGAGGCCCGCGACGAAAAACGCCTCCTGCAACTCCAGCGCAAACTCGCCAAGGTCAAACTGCTGATCATCGACGAGCTGGGATTCGTCCCCTTGAGCAAAACCGGCGCCGAGCTTCTGTTCGAGCTGATCTCACAGCGCTACGAGCGAGGGTCGACCCTGATCACAAGCAACCTGCCCTTCGAGGAGTGGACCGAAACCTTCAGCACCGAACGCCTGACCGGCGCGCTGCTGGACCGGCTGACACACCACGTCAACATCCTCGAGATGAACGGCGAAAGCTACCGCCTCAATCAAAGCCGCGCCCGCCTCGCCGCCGCTAACAAATGAACCTCACAGAATTGGCCTGACGGCCAATGCGCCTTGGACCGGGCTTGCTATATGAGGGCCGCACGCTCCAAGGCGCTCGCCCCAAACTGGCCGACTTTTGCTCCGCCACAATGGCCGAATTTTACTCCGCCGTTGACACTCCCTAGTGCCTGCAGAAGCATCTGGGGCGCTGGGATCCATAAATTGGCCTTGGTCTTGCCCTGGCGGACGCTGATCGCCTCTCCGTCGAAGTCTGACCACTTCATCTTGAGCACGTCGCCGATCCGCTGCCCGGTGCCCAGCAGGAGCTCGAACAGCAGGCGGGTGCGCGGCTCAGCCTTCTCTCTGGCGGCGTCGATCATCTCGGTCGGCCAAGGCAAGCGCTCTTTCTTGTCGTTTGACCTCGGAGACGCCCTTCGCCCGGTTGCCGCCAGTGGGCAGCAGGCCAAAGTCGATCGCCTTCTCCATCACGATTTTGAGGATCCGCAAGCGATAGTTGGCTTTGTGCGGGCTTTTCTTGGCCCATGTATCCCGCCACTTGATGACGTGGTACCGCTCTATCGCCTTGGGCTGCAGGTGTCCGATCTTGTCCTGAAGAAAGTCTAGGTGCTGCCGGTAGTCAGCCTTCGTTCGCGGCGCAAGGTTCGCAAAGTCGTCAGACCGCTCGTAGCGCTCGATCACGTGAGTGACTGTCTTACCCTCAGCCACCGGCATGGGGGCGTTCAGCATGCGCTCACGTTCCTGGTGCAGGGCAAAGGGGACAGGGTCGCCCGCGGGGAACTGGGTCTGGAGCGGGATCTCCACGATCTTCGCGCCGTAGCGTTTTCGGAAGAACAGCTTACCGTCCCGCTTGCGCCTATGGATGTAGGAGGGGAGGTCGCGTCCCTTCATTCAGTCATGTCCACAAGGTCAGCTGGGTTCGACGATTTGTCATGGCCTGCAATCTCTACCTCGATCCCACCACCTGGCAAAATCGTTGCCTTGCCGATTTGGCGGCCGAGCTTCTGTTCCAACGTCGACACATAGAGAGCGACGCGGGCAGGAGACAAGATGGTAGTGCCCGAAGTCGGTTTGACGTGTGCGTTCATCGTGCTGCACTCCGGTACTGGCCGGGTCGCAGTCGCAGAGGCTTCGCATTAACGTCGACTATCTCGATGCAACTTGTACCGTATTCACGCGACATAACGTATCCGGTTTCCCGCTCGTGGGAGGGGGATCTGGTAAAGATTACCTCGTCGCCTACTTCGGGGAAGTGAAACGGGAAGCGAGAGTTCACGGAGGCGCTCGTCTGCGTATCGACATTCGGTGCCGCTTCAACCGTTTGCTCAGAGTGGGCAGAGGGCTTGGGTTTCGATGTGTCCATTCTGATATGTCCGCTCTTCGAGTGATGGAGGATATCTCGCCAACCGAATGGATTGGTTGCACCTAAGCTGCGCTGAGACCTTAGGTGCAACCAAGGTGCGGCATGGGCCACGCTAGTTGCAAGCCTGCCTATAAGTTTGGGAAAAACTGCGAATTTGTCAACTTTTTCGAACGCAAAAGCGGTAGCCTTGGGAAAAGAGCCAATCCGGATTGAGTTGCGCAATCCGGATTGACCTAGTGCTTCACAGGGAAGGGGTGCCCCCGAGCGGGAGTTAATGCTCGAGGGCCGATGGGAAATTGCGACACTGTTGCGGAGTGCAATTCCACTCATGAGTGTGACAGATCGTAATGGCATGTCAACATTCCTTGCAGCTGTGGCGTCATTCGCAGACGCCTTCGATATCCAGTTCCATGAGCCCCTGTTCAGTGAGATGTGCTCTGCGATCGGGCTTTTCACCAGAGACCTGAAGCAATCCAGCCCGCACCAGCAGCTGCATTGTGCTGTCGGCGTGGCGCTTCTTGTAGGTTGGGTTCATAGCAGTCCAAACGATATCCAGTGGGTTGCGCGAGGGCATTTCGATAAGCCCGCCGTAGTTCAGTGATCGGTGGGCATCTATCAGCGCCGCCAGTTGCTGCTCTGTCAGTTTCCGGGTGCTCATAGTGCCTTGCCCCGTTGCAGCTGCGCTAAGCGTGTCTGGTTCACACTGTGGCCGCGAGCCGCCATCAGCGTCGACCATGCAAGGCGGCGCAGAAGGGGGCGGTCGTGGACTTCCTCAGGGTAGGCCGCGACCGACATCGCATCGGCTAGCTGGGCAGGCGGGGGAACCGCCAGAGGAAATTGGATTACCCGCGGGCAAATATGTTTGCACGACTTGTCCGCGGGCAGGATGCCGGTGCTTCCAACACCGACATCCAATCCATCCCGAAAAAACAAAGGAAATACGGGATGAAACTCAGCTGTGAACTCAAGCTCCCTGGAGCGTGGAAAAAATTTAAGGAGGTTCGGCGAATGCTGACCATCATGTACGACAACCCCGGTCTCACCATCTTTTTGGCAGTGTGCTTGATAGTCATGGCACTGTGCCTGCTGGCTGCTTACGCAATCTACCGGCTTGGTTAGGCCTTGGGCTGATGGGGTGGGTCCGGTGTAGGTTAGCATGTCTTCCTCCAATATCACTGGAGGTTTGATAATACGAAAAAATTGTACACATCAATTCAATAATTCAAAAAAATCGTATTATTTGAAAATTCACCTATACACCGTGGCGCTTGGCGATGAGAATAAAACGTGAACATTTGGGGGAATCGGGTTGCTTGTGCGGTTAGTCGCTAGGGTTGGGTTGGCGTTGGGTATCAATCTAAACTGGATATTTGCGCCGATAACGTGGGCTATAGTTAGTCGAGCTCAGCCAAAATCGCTTCACGCACGTCGGCTGGAAGTCTCGCTGGATCACCGCCGAGAATGAAGTTGTAGTCGACCATGAATGCTTTGAGGTAAAAGGTCATGAGCTTCACAGAAGGAGATCCTGCTTTCTCCTGGGAGATGAATGTCGTGTATTTAATGCCAGCGCTGGCTGCCAGCTGCTTGCTGGTCATACCCGTCATCTTTCTGGTTGCGACCAGACGGTGATGGATCGCTTCAGGCGATGTATCGCCAGCGCGGGTGAGTTTTTCTTGTTCAATGTAATCCATAGGTCTGATTACGCCCTGATACGAAAAAATTGCACTTTCCATCGACTGAACGGTTGATTGTACGAAAAACTCGTACTACGCTTAGTGTATGGAAACACCGACGCGAGCGTTCATTTTGGCCTTGGGTGGCTATCAAGCTGTTGCCCGATCTCTGCATAAGAGGTCGACTACGGTTCATACCGCCATGCAAAGCGGTACTTTTCCTGCCTCTTGGTATGACGCGCTTTGTCGAATGGCGATCGATGCGTCTTTGGAAGAACCGCCACGCTCGATGTTCTCCTTTCTGCAGATTGAGGAGGACGCGGCATGAGCTGGTCACCTTCAGTTTACCACCCTGTTTATCGCGGAGGGGTGTTTGAGAGGCTCGACGGTGAATACTGTCTCGCAGCCACTGCAGATCTTAGTGTTGTTCCCTTGCAGAAAAGACTTTCTCTTGTTGGCCATGCAGTTCGGACAAATGAAATGCTCTGGTTCTCCCATGTCGTGGCCTTCTTTCAGCCGATACATGATGCTGCCGGCAGGAGTATTCCAAAGTTCATAGCGGTCGAAGTCAGGCTGCTTTGTCTTCGATGCCGCAAGCGAAGCGGCAAGTATCGACAACCGTTGTATCAGCGTCGCGTTCGCGACCTGGATGCTAGCCACCTGTGCCAGCAATTCGCTAGCGGCGAGTTTGATTTCTGAAGCTGGGATGTCTTCCACTGTTTTCGACAGCTGTTTGATTTCGACGAGGGTTTCAGTTGCCCGCTTCGCAGACGTGCCAGTGTCTTCCGCGAGTTCAATCGCGTCTCTGATGGATTGGAATTCGATATCCACAGTCTTCCCCAAGTTGATTCGTTTCCGAATGTTACCTCCAAAGGGAGTTTCGCGACATGAGTGCGTTGCCGGTGACCTGCCCCCCGCGAAATCCCTCACCATGATGTAGAGTCTGCCCAACCCTGAAGGAGTAGACGAATGCGGAAGAGCCGTTTTACCGAGGCGCAGATTATTGGGATGATCAAGGAGCAAGAGGCAGGCATGCCGACGGCGGAGGTGTGCCGCAGGCACGGGCTCAGCCCGGCAACGTTCTACAAGCTGAAGTCCAAGTATGGCGGCATGGAGGTGTCGGAGGCCTCGAGGCTGAAGGCCCTGGAGGACGAGAACGCCAAGCTGAAGCGGCTTCTGGCCGATACGATGCTGGACAATGTGGTTCTGAAGGATCTTCTGGGAAAGAACTGACGACGCTGACCAAGCGGCGAGAGGCGGCGCTCAGGGCGCTGCGGGATCACGGCATCTCGCAGCGCCGGGCCTGTCGGCTTGTCGGTGTCGACCCAAAGACAGTCCGGCGCGAACGCCCGCCGGACTGCCCTGAGATCCGCAAGGAGATGCAGGAGATCGCTGGAAAGCGGCGCCGGTTCGGCTATCCCGCTGCCCGGCAGGGCATCACGAAGTGATGTCCCGAGAGGGGGCGGATTGGCGTGTTGCTTGAGCGCAAGGGCATGAGAATGAACCACAAGAAACTGTATCGGCTCTACCGGGAAGAAGGGTTGTCAGTGAAGCGGCGGCGCGGCCGCAAGCGGGCCCGTGGAACGCGCTCCCCGATGCCGGTGGCTACGTATCCCAATGCGCGCTGGTCTCTGGACTTCCTGGCTGACAGCTTCGGCCCATCCCGAAAATTCCGCATCCTGGCAGTGATAGACGATTGCAGCCGCGAAAACCTGTGCCTGATTGCTGACACCAGCATCTCCGGCGCGCGTGTTGCGCGTGAGCTGGATGCGCTGGTGCGGATCTACGGTAAACCCGGATGCATAGTCAGCGACAACGTCCTATGTCGGGAAAATCTGGCTGCTTAGGTCAGCAGGTCATGGGACATCCGGAGCACCGGATGCCCTGTTACGTTTGCCCAGACGGGCTCTGCCATCAAGAAATGATCTCTTCCATAGCAAACACAGGGTACGCGCGCTGGCGGCTCTCACCGTCCTTAAGACGAGATCATCGGGTCGCAAACACAGAAGGCCTGAACATTATCTACGAGGTCAGTTACCTGCCTCCACGGCACCTACAGAGAAAGGTCCTTCTGCGATCGATCACCCCTCAAAGAAGGGGCGATAGGGCTCGCCATGTTTAATGATCCCGTGAACTGTGAGGGCCATTCACCGCCCGACAGGGTATTGCGCAGCAATGTCCCGAAAGGGTGGCGGCGATTGCGGTATACGCCTTTCGGCGCAAATGTGAGTTGTGGCGGTCCTTGGCAATGTAGCGCTCGAACTTATCCCGGAAGCTGTTGGTGCGCTGCAGAATGGCAACCTGACCAGCCATCCATAGGGTGCGGCGCAAACGGGCATTCCCGTATTTTGACAGCTTGGTTTGGCCCCGGAATGTGCCCGACTGAATGGTTGCCAAGTCCATGCCGCAGAACTTCAAGAACTGCCGATGATGTCCAAAACGGCGCAAGTCGCCAGCTTCTGCGAGGATGGTCAAAGCGTTGATCGGGCCGATCCCAGGTATTGATGTCAGCAACTGATAGTCAGGTAGATCCTTGAGAAGCGCGACGGCGCGATCTTCAATTTGATTACGTTGCGCAATGAGACTGCGGCCTTCTCCAAGGACCAAGCGGAACATTCTGATCGCATCAGAATCTGGGGCAACCGGCAACCCCACTGAAGACTTAGCTGTCTCGTAAATATCTGCAAGCAAACGCTCTTTCGCGACCTTGCGCCCAATGACATCCCAAGCATCAGTGGTGAAAGCGGCTTTGCCCATTGCTGCGATCAAATGTGGTGATGGATAACGCTCAAGGAATGCAAAGAACCAATCACTGCGTGAGCTGCGGTAAAACCGACCCGCTTCAGGGAAGTACAGCGGCAGATAATGGGTCAACACCCGGTGCCAAAGTTCAGTCTTCGACTTGGAGACGATATCGTGGGTTTTGGACAGCTCTTGAATGTCATTCGTGCCGCATACCAGAGGGTCGTGGTAATATTGCTCGTTTCCGATCTCCATCATATGCAGGATCACTTGCGCATCCTTTGGGTCATTCTTATCCCAGCTGTTGTTGAGGGCTTCCCGCGTCCGCGCCAAAGCCACTGAGGACACCAGCTTTATCTCAAAGCCAGCAGTTGCCAGATAGTACGCCAAGGCACGGTGATAAGTGCCTGTCGCCTCAAAGGCCACACGAACTGGGCGTCCGTATCCCTTAAGTGCGGTGGCGAGGCGGTTGAAGTCGGCGAATTCGTTCAAAACTGTTAAGCGACGTCGCCGTTTCTGATCTGGAATAGCGATCAAAACTTCATGCCGGGCCTTGGCGATGTCGATAGCCACCAAAACAGGGGCATCTTGTGCAACAATAATCTTGGTCATAGTTGGTCTCCTTTGCGGTGTGGTTTGTGCAAAACCACTGTAGGGACCCGAGACCCGGCTATGACCACCTGCTGCGCTATCTGGAGGCTGCGCAGGCGGCCATAGCCTCTCAATCAGCTTCATTCCAAAGGTGTTACGGGACAGAGTTCACGAGCCGGGCCATTCTGAGGTGGGCCGATCAGAACGCAATTCCGTGGCACTATATCGACCCAGGGAAGCCGCAGCAGAACGCCTTTATCGAGTCATTCAACGGCAGCCTGCGTGACGAACTGCTGAACGAGGAGATATTTGACACCCTGGACGACGCCCGTCGGAAGCTGGCGCTCTGGCGTTACGATTACAACACCGTCAGGCCACACTCATCGCTCGGGAACAAAACACCGGTCGAAGCGCGCCCGACGCTTGAGCAATTTGAGGGCTCCGCGCCCGGCGCGCTTGCCCAGCACGAAACCGACGACTATCAAGACCAAACCCGCAGACTCTCGTCATGAGCGAGGGACCAGCGGGGGGCAGGTCAGTACGGAAACTTTGGCTCGCGCCATGACCATCATCGAAACAGCCAAGCTAAAGCATTTCTAATTTAACCTGAGGCATATCCGGCAGCCTGAAAGTAGTTTGAACACTCCTGCGGGGAGTACATTGCGCAGATATCGCCAAGGGCTTCGAACACCGAGGTGAATGATCGCGCACTGATGCGTCTAAGGTGGGACTTCAATTTGGAGAAAGCCAACTCAATCGGGTTCAGATCTGGCGAATATGGCGGCAGATAGAGGAACCAGCATCCGTGAGCCTTGAGCGCCGCAGCGGCTTCTTTGTTGTGATGGGTCGCGAGATTGTCGAGAACGACTGCCGTGCCTGGCGCGATCTCAGGGATCAGGACCTTCTGCACATAGGCCGCGAAGGCAGGACCATCCATCGCGCCATTGATCACCCAAGGTGCGATCAGAGCCTCATGTGTCAGCCCCGCAATCAGGGTTTGGGTTCCCCAACTGCCGAAGGGCGCATCCATCGTCAGGCGTTCGCCACGCGGAGCCCAACCGCGCAGCCGGGTGAGGTTCGTTTTGACCGCTGTTTCATCAAGAAAGACAACGCTTTCCGGCATCCGCGCAATGGCTGGCAAACGGTGTGTGAACCAGTCCTCACGTCGTCGCCTCACCTTGGCACGGTGACGTTCGGTAGCGACCAGTGACTTTTTTTGTGTGTAAATCCGAGGCGCTTTAGCAGATGCCCGATAGCAGAGTGCTGGACTTGCAATCCGGTTGCATCAGCAAGCGCATCACGCAACTCAAATAGTGTGATATCAGGGTCTTGGGTGATCAACTCTTCGAAAAAACTAACATGGGGTGCCAATTTCCCTGACCCTTTTGGACGACCCTGTACGGCAGGATCAGCCCGGCCCGTCGTTTGGATCTGATGCCGCCATCGGGCGCCCGTTGCTGGCGATAGCTTCAAGCGCGCTGCCGCCGCTCGCCCGCTTAGCCCTTCCTCAATATATTTCTGAAACCGCGCCCGAAGCGCTGATGGCAAAGGTGCTGACATAGTTCATCCTCCCAAACAGGATGAATCACAATCAGACCAGTTTGGGAATCCCCAGCGATTCAGGTTTTCTTCGAAACGCTTTAAACGGCCTCGATCCACAGGCCTATCTCGCGGACGTTCTCGACCGTATCCACGACCACAAAATCAAAAAGCTGGACGAATTGCTGCCGTGGAACTGGAAGGCGCGACACCCTGAAGCAAGCAGTCAGGCCACATAAACCGCGGTGCCAATGGCTTGGTTACCGCGGATCTGCGAACTGATCGCAGGAAACTCTTCGTTGAAAGTTGCAACTGCAGCGATCTTGAGGGCCCGAACGGCACTGCGTAGCGAACTTTCTGCCTACGAGCGCCGAGTCCCCATGATCGTACATTAGGACGATGCCTGTAGACTAATGATGACGATGCCAGGCGTCGGCACCGTGGTCGCCCAAACGGTCCGGTCAGTGATTGATGATCCAAGTCGTTTCCGCTCGTCGCGCGATATCGGCCCATGGGCAAGTCTGACGCCGCGAAGAGAGCAGTCTGTGAAGTCAATCGTCACAGTTGGGGACTCACTATCAAGCTCAAAAGCCCTCCCCCTACCATGCGCGAGCTAGGTGTAACCAACCGCAAAAACTTGCGACAGATCTCATTGCTCCGATTGCAATCAAGCTTCGCTGAGTAGGCGGGACAATATGCGTGCCTCGTGGTCCTGACCTCCGAAGAAGATCGCGAGAATGCGGACACGGTGTTGATGATCATCCACATCGAAATAGAGGACGGCGCGGCCCTTCGTAACGTTACGAATGCGCTTGCCGAGATGTGGACGGCGCGTCCCCTGATAGGGTGCCCCGCCCAGGCTGCGCATGGCAATTTCTATCTCGATCAATCTTTGCTCCGCGAGGTTGAAGGCCCGTTGTCCATCTTCTCCGAGCTCTTGCGCTGACTTGATGAGAAAATCAAAGATTAGGTCAAGGTCGTAATCGACGCCGTCGCCGCGAACGACGTCAAAGACCATGTTTGGTTTTCTTACGCGCTATCATGTCTTGGGTCCGTTGCTCACCCTCAACAAGCGACACGAAAGTGCCGTTCTGACGCTTGGTGAGAAGCTCACGCAGAGCTTCAGTCGCTTGTGATTGCTCTCTCAGGAGTTCAAGCCCCTGCTGCACGACTGCGCTCAGGGTAGCATAACGCCCTTGGGACACGAGATCGCGCGCGTAAGCCTCTTGGGCCTCGCTGATGGATACAGACGCTTTTACGCTCATTAGAGTCGCCTCATCTAGATGCTACTCAGTAGTATATACCCCCGGAGACCCATTGTCGAGAGGGTTAAGCAAACTGCCCTTCCAAAGAGCCATTGTTCTCGTAGCTATCAATCGGGCTTAGTTCGAGTGCCTTTCCAGACGGTTGCGATTGCGGGTTCGTCGGGGCGTACGATGTTTGAAGCTGAGTGCCCGAAGCCATCCGCGCGCAAGTCGTCCGCTGTCCGGCCCGGCGCGATGGCGCGCAGGTCGTCGTGGAACCACCTCGTAAAACCACGTACAGTGCGTAGCCAGAATAAATGGCGAACGATAAGCCGCCGACTAATTTTCGTACTGTACCTTTAATCGCCATACTGTGACCTTTATCACCGCACGGTCCGATCTGTGGATAACTGAGCGCGGGATTGATACTCGCCGTCAGATACCGTCATGTGTTTAAGTTCAGAATTTTGAAGTGCGGTTGGTTCTCGCTAACGCGATCTGAACAATGCAGGATGGACACCTTCCGGCGACTGCTCTCGCAGAAGTTTGCGAGAGCAGTTATTGGTTTTTTTAAACGTAAACCTCCGGCGGTGGCCGTCTGATCTCAAGCTCAATCCGATGGTAAGTCCGAGCTTATGTCCGACTTTATCAATCGTGCTCAAATCGAAGTACTTTCCGCAGCCGATGGTGAACGCCGCCGGCATTGGTCGGATGATGACAAACTGCGCATTGTGGAAGAAAGCTTCATTGGCCACCGCCAAGCGACAGTCACGGCGCGGCGGCATGGCATTTGCCGGTCGCTGCTGACCACTTGGCGGCGGCAGTTTCGTAACGGAGAGCTTGGGTCTTCTCGTCCGGTATCTTTCGCGCCGGTGACTGTGTCGAAGGAAACGCCCGTGTCACGAGCTAATCCAGTCAACTCCTGTTCACCTTCGGACTGTCAGGTAGAGATTGCCCTTCCGAATGGGCGTCGGCTCATCGTGCCGGTGGACGTCGAGACCGAAGCCCTTGCCCGGATTTTGGCAGTGGTGGACCGGCAATGATCGCGTTTCCGGCGGGTGTGAAGGTGTGGATTGCAGGCGGCGTCACCGATATGCGGCGAGGCATGAACACGTTGGCGCTGCAGGTGCAGGAAGGGATCGGCCGCGATCCCCACGCGGGCGAGATCTTTTGCTTCCGGGGCCGTAAGGGCGATTTGGTCAAGATCTTGTGGCATGATGGCGTGGGCATGTCGCTCTATCTAAAGCGCCTGGAAGCGGGCAAGTTCATCTGGCCAGTGAGCCGGTCCGGCGAAGCAGTGCAGATCTCGTCAGCGCAGTTGGGCTATCTTCTGGAGGGCATCGACTGGCGCAACCCGTGCTGGACACAACGCCCTGCAAAGGCTGGTTAATTCGCGCCATAAAGCCTGTTTTTATTGGTGCTTCGCGGCTTCGGCTGGTAAATATTGGTCATGTCTGACGCCGCCTCTGAACTCGCTAAATTACGCGCTGCCCTGGCCGCCGCAGAGGCCCGTGCGCAGGTTGCGGAAAGCGAGCTGGCGCAGGCCCGCGCGGTTGTCTCCTGCTCCGAGGCGATGATCCAAGAGCTCAAGCTTGAGATCGCCAAACTGCGCCGTGACAAATACGGTATCTCATCAGAACGACGCGCCCGGCTGATCGATCAACTGGAATTGCAGCTTGAGGAACTGGAAGCGGCGGCTACCGAGGATGCCTTAGTCGCAGATCAAGCAAGCGAGAAAGCCAGCACTGTGCGCGCCTTCACACGCCGCCATCCGGGGCGCAAACCGTTCCCCGATCACTTGCCGCGCGAGCGGGTTGTCGTCGAAGCACCTGCCGTTTGCACCTGCTGTGGCTCGGACCGGATCGTAAAGATGGGTGAAGATGTCACCGAGACGCTGGAGGTGATCCCGCGTCAGTGGAAGGTGATCCAGACTGTGCGTGAGAAGTTCACTTGCCGGGCCTGCGAGAAGATCAGCCAGCCGCCGGCCCCGTTCCATGCGATCCCGCGCGGATGGGCCGGACCCAGCCTGATCGCCATGCTTGTCTTCGAAAAATACGGACAGCACCAACCCCTGAACCGGCAGGCAGAGCGCTTTGCCCGTGAAGGCGTTGATCTGAGCCTCTCCACCCTGGCAGACCTGGTCAGGCACGCGACTGTCGCCCTGCAGCCGATCCATGCCCTGATCGAGGCCCACGTGCGTGCCGCTCACCGCCTACATGGGGATGACACGACCGTGCCGCTTCTGGCACGGGGTGGCGCGAAAAAAGCTCGTCTGTGGACCTATGTCCGTGATGACCGCCCCTGGAATGGCGGCGCACCGCCGGCCGCGTTCTTCCGCTTCTCCCGAGATCGTGGCGCAACCAATCCCAATCAGCATCAGGCAGAATGGCAAGGGGTGCTGCAAGCGGACGCCTATGGTGGATACAACGACCTCTATCGAGAGGACCGAGACGCGGGGCCCGTGACCAGCGCGCTGTGTTGGTCGCATGCGCGCCGGAAGTTCTTCGAGCTGGCCGACATCGCGGGCAACGTCCGCAAGGGCAAACCCGCCCATCAGATCTCGCCAGTCGCCCTGGAAGCGGTGAAACGGATCGACGCCATCTTCGACATCGAGCGCGAGATAAATGGGCTGGATGCTGATGCCCGGCTCGTCGCCCGCCAGAACCTGTCCCGTCCCCTGGTAAACGGCCTCCACGACTGGCTGCAGGAAGAGCGCGCGAAACTGTCCAGACACAACAAGGTGGCCAAGGCGATCAACTACATGTTTGAGAAGCATGGCCGTTGGAAGGCCTTCACGGCATTCCTCGATGACGGGCGTATCTGTCTGACAAATAATGCGGCCGAACGCGCCTTACGTGGCGTAGCTTTGGGCAGAAAGTCATGGCTCTTTGCAGGGTCCGAGCGCGGCGGTGAACGGGCTGCCGCCATGTATACCCTTATCGTCACCGGCAAAATGAACGACATCGGTCCGCAGGCCTGGCTCGCCGATGTTCTCGCCCGGCTGCCCGACTTGCCCGTCTCGCGCGTACATGAGCTTCTGCCTTGGAACTGGAAAGCTTTATCCCTTCCACAAGCAGCGTAACCATGCAGCTGAACAAGGTGTATTCCGTCAAGACAATCGACCGCGTCGCTGTCGAACTGGGCGAAACCGTTGATCGGATCTTTGATCTCGCCATCGGTATCGAAACCGAAGATGGTATAATCTGGGTCTACGGTCCCGGCGACGACGGTGTCATCGCATTCAATCCATTCGGGATCGAAAACCTGCAAGAGCTCATCGAAATGGACCGTGATCGCGACCGATGACCTCGCCGCGGCCTACGCCGGATGCTTACTTTTAAACGAACTTCGTGTTTTTGAAGAGTGCTTCAACACATCCGGTAAGGGGCTTGAGAGCGGCCCGCATTCCGTAATTCCCAAACATTAGGCCCTTGGCTTTTTTGGCGCCCAGGGCTCCTATCAAAGGTCATGCGACTTTTACTCCGACCGCATTAAAATCCACAACGAACTTAAAGGCGCCAAGGCCTTCGCAGGCATCGGAAAAACCTGCAAGACAGATCTCAATGTCTTGTTTGAACTGAGCCAAATTCATTTTTGAGGGCTGTTCGTGGAGAATAAGCTTGAACCTGGACGGTGTGTCATTCCCATCGTCCATCATCTGTGCATCGTAAAATAGGGTAAAATCGCGGAATAGAAGTGTGTGCAGTTGTTTCCCTGGCCAGCAGGAATAGTGGAATAGCATACAAACAATATGCAGGTTCATCATGCTTACAGCATTCTGCGCCTTGCGGCATTTTTCAGCTGCCTCCATGGTGGGAAAGTTAATGACATGCCCACGACACTGGTCGTTCTCCTGAAAAAAGTAGGCCGCAACCTCCGACATTGCATAGCCGCCTTCACCATACAGCTTGTACGCTATGTCAATTCCCAAAAGCGTACCATCATCTGTAACTGACGGACAATTAATGTATTCCTTCGCCAGAAAACGCAATGCGTCGACGAGGGGCTGAGGAAAAGAGGCTGGTTTCAGAACGATCGGTGTCAAATTAGTCATTGTTGTTCTCCATTTAACGGGCGGGGTTGATTGTGCCCATGAAAAGAAGATTGGAACGTTTATTTTAAGACAGAAACACTGAACGATAATTTGTGAAATTTTTTAGAAAAAGGCTCGATCCGGGGGGGGCAGGGCTGTATTCTGGTTCATACCTGCTCTTTGTGACATTGTTTGCACGCCGAAGACCTGGCGTGCGCGGAGCACTGCGTACGCCGCGCCGCTCGCTCCACCGATAAGATATCGGTTATAGGCCTGTTGGCTGATGCCAAGGGCTCTGGCAAATCCGTAAGCAGTACCCAGCCCAGCAGAAATCGCTGGCATCATCATGTTCTCCTAAATTGTCCGAACGAGAAAGTGCGTTGCGACAATGAAGCCTCTGGCCATAAGCACCATCATGAACAAGGGGATGGGGGTGTTGTCACGTTAATGGGCTTGAGGTTGCTGGTTCATTTCAATGTGGACGGAATAGAACGATAGAGGAACGTTCTTGCAGGACTTTGAGGTATCACGGGTTTGACCGGCAAGGCGAGGTACAAGGGTCGCGGAAGATGGACAGAGGCTTAGGTCTCATCTTGCGAGTGTCATTCGGCTGCCCCCCGTGGCGCGATATCATCATACTGTTCTTCGGTAGAAGGAGACCTTGAGCCTGTCATCCAGTTGCCCAAGGCGGTCGAAATCTCCGACATTCCGGGTCACAATCAGGCATCCAAGACGGGATGCCTGCGCCGCCAGGATCGCGTCGTTCTGCGTCTTCCTGCGGTTTTCCCCGTTATAACCGAGAACGCGCGCCATGCAGCCCGCAAGCACCATTCCTCGCATGGTGTCCTCATGCGTCAAATCAAAGATCCTGTGGGCGTCGATGCTCGTCAGAAGGGTTCGGAGCTCGCGCGTAGCATCGGATGTGCGAGGGTCGTTTGGGTCGAGCCGACCGAAAAGAAAGGCCAACTCGCCGAGAACAACGGGGGAGTGGTAAATCGCCCGCGCCCGAATGCGCTCCTCGATGTCATATGGAAGTCTACCTTGAAGCTGATCCAGGATCACGCATGTGTCGAGCATGATCCGTTCGCCGCCAACCGACGCATCGGCCAGAAACGAGAGATTACTGTCGGCACGCAAGGGCAGATCGGCTTTGCCGAGGGCGACCCGGCAGCGCCGTAGCAGTTCGTCGATTTCCATGCAGCGTCAGGCTTCCAGATAGAGGGTGGGGTCGATCTTTCCGCGCGCGGCGGTGAATGCATCCGCGAAGCCGTCCTCGATCACGATATTTGCGAGCGCGAACTCCAAGAGCTGGCTGTCAGACATTGCCCCGGCGCGGGCGCGCGCAAGCTCGAGGAGTTTCGGGTTGATCCGACCGGTCACCCGCGCACCCTTGTCACGCGACAGGCCCATTTCTTCGATCTGACTCAGAACTGCCTCAAGGCGGGCTCTGGAAGCCTCTGACTGCCGAAAGGTCTCTGTTTTTGCCATGACATCCTCCATTGATCAAAGTGTTCTACAAATACAATAAATTGTCAAACATTGCAAGATGCAAGGATCCTACCTGTATCTCACGTATACCCAAATTGAGGGGTAACTCATACTCACAGCGGCCGATCAACTGACAACACATTCTTTAGATTTAATCGGTCTGACTGGCGGACGTCTTCTTTGATTTTTCAATAAGCCTCAACACCGCCGCTGGATCGTTCGGGCGATCCCGTCCGCTGGTTTTTACGATCCGGTGGATATAATAAAGACCTGCAGCAGACCCGACGACCGATACGACTGATAGAAAAACTTCGAAATATGACATTTTTCGGCTCCTCGGCTGTATCGTAATTCAAATATAGTAGCACGGGTCAATGACCTCGTTAACTGCCAGCTAAAGGCGTCGGGTCAAATCCGATCCTACCAGCACCAAGAGACCTGCACACCAGCCTGCACCCGCGCCCAATTTTGAAATTGGCTCTTCCCCGAGACGGCACACAGCCCCAGTTTGCACACCGGCGGGCAATTGGCCCGCCGGTGCGTTTGTTCAAGCTGCCAGACTTTCAGCTAGGTCGGGAAGAACAGCTTCAGGGGCCCAAGCGGCAGTGAGTGCGGTGACGAAGTCCAGGAGAAATTTTTCGGCTTGGGCTCTGTTCGCAAACGGCTGACCGGTGCCTTTGTCAAGGACGAGAAGATGGCCGTCAGGCGCGTCGTGAAGGACAATGTCGGCATTCCAACCACCGTTAACTGGGTAAAGAACGGCCGCCTGAATATTTTCCGGATGCCAGTGTGGCAGGCCCCGACGCAGCGCAGGGGACTCTTCATGGAAAGTGGCGGGAAGGGCATCGACGTGGGTCCTGCGCTGCGCCATTTTGTGCAAACGACGTAAGCGATCCATGCCGTCAAAAAGCTGCTGATCAGTATATACATGTGTGGTCATAGATGTGGTCATAGAGTTTTTCCTTGAGGTCTTGGTTGGCTCACATCGCTCAGGCAAATGAGGGCATAGCTGAAGCGATGTGAGGGTAGGGCGGCTTTAGGTGCGCAACGCCGAGGGTGTCTGCGCATATGCGAGGAGCCGGGCTATCATCTCTACCCCTGCCCAAACGGCTTCCCCGTAGGTGGGATGAGGCAAGGCGTCCGGGGTGCCCAAGACATCCGGAGATCCATAGTAGGCCGAAGATTCTGGCAGCGGTGAGTGCAGCAGAAGATCAGCGACCCATCCGCCATCACGTCGAGTAACGATTAAGGCTCGAAAGTTCTGCGGGGCTAGGTGATGCACTACCTTGTCTAGCCGGGCACCGAAGGGCAGCTGGCCGGTTAGGCCTTTTCTCTTAAATACATCAAGTAGTTCAGCGAGTTGGGATTCGCCTTCAGCGATTTCGATTTGAGTGAAGCGATCAGTGTTCATTCGGAGTTCCTTTTGGATGTACGCCAGTTTCAATGGCGAAGAGGGTTTTTGAGGTTGGGGTTTCTGCTGGTTTTGAGTAGCAACCGGCTCGTCATCCCCTGCCTCGCCAGCAGGGCAGGGGTGACGCGGCGATGCCGCGAATAGAGTCTTTATTTTTTTGGAATTTTTGGGTGCGCTGCTTGGTGAGCTGTCACCATTGATCGAGCTGTTTGGCAGCGAGACTCTGAGCCTTCGTGCGCAAAGCAGGCAGATTTTCCGTCGCTTAGGTTTCGGGGTCCGCCGGAAGGGACGTGCCAAAAGCTAATCTGGAGCTGCGTTCCTGCGTGGACCTTCAGCCACCTGCCGCCCGCTCGTGAAAGCAACGTGATCCAGAACGCGCGCGCCCGAGGCAAAGGGGGGTTTCTTCTAATAGTATACTTATAGCGGTTTCCCCCTCTTGGTCAGAGGGGCTTAGCTGGCCCCTTATGCAGGTCACCAGGCACCCTTGCTGGCCAAAATCGCCTTCGCTCCATCGGGTACTAATGAGAGCGAGATGAACAGACCTCAGCGGCCTGATGGCCGCACCCGTTCGTTTGAATGTCTGATGATGGCCCTGTCATCCCGAGGGAGCATAGCTTTTTGAACAAGTGCTCTGGCGGGTACCAAACGAAGGCGTTGGGGTTTTGCCAATCCAAAACGCAAGGCCAAAGGTTGCCTGATCTCGATGTGATTTTCAGAAAAGCGCCTTTTTTTATGAAAGGCGTTTTTCAAGAACCTCAATCGATCCCCCGGCCTTTCTGTAAACAAACAAAGGAAAAGTTATGACAGATACTCAAACACATTCGCGATCTGCCGCCCATGCATCCAATATGCTTGTAATTGTAGAGACCGCACTGTTTGCCAAAGACCGCCTCCCCGCGGTAGGCCGCAATCCGCACGGCCAAGATGTGGCAAGCTTCCATCTTGCTGCCCGTCCTGGAGGCTGGGCACCAACGATCACATTCAAAGGTGGATCAGCAGGCAGCCCCGCGAAAATCTACCCATCCAAAAAAGAGGCATTTTTGGCCGGAGCAGGAACCTTGTGCCGCATCCTCAGCGGATCCAAGAAGCTGCCATTTGTCGTCGAAGGCGACATGTTGATGGTCGCAGGATACGGCACGGGTGGTTTTCCAGGAATTTTCATGATGAAAATGCCGGCACCCTGGATCTAATTAAGAGCACGGCCGAGCCTAAAACAGGGCTCGGCCAACAGATACCGCGATCTGCGGCGTTCATGATAACGGTTCGAGAACCGCAGTTTCATCATTCCTGATGACCGGGCGCTCTTCGCTCACGATGTGTTTGTCGAATTCCGGCCAGAGATGTTGAGATAATTGCTGTGCACCTTTCGCGGTGGTGAATACAACCGCGTGAGTCTTGTGACCACCACGCATGCTCCTCGAGAGCAGCATGGAAGTTGCAGACAGACCCCTGTCAGCTGCAATGCTTTTCACCCACTGCAACATGACTTCCGAAGGGAGTTTTTTTCTGAATTCCTTTGCTGACTCGAAACTGGGAAACACGTCCTTGGCGTCTTTAGTCAACCCGCTTGGAGACAACCGAATCCCACGCAGCACAGGTCCATTCGCTCCATCAATCGCACGTTCCAACTTTTGATATTTTTTGGAAACCTGCTCATCAGACTTGTCCTGAACGACAGCGTCGAATTTGAGCCAATCATTTACGGGAAGACCAGGCAACGGGACGTTACTAAGAACTAGGACCCGCTTAGGTGTGTCGGTGCTCAGCAGCCTCAGCCGTGCAATTGCCTGCTCAGACTGCGCCTCGCGACTTTGACGAAGCAGGGCTGCCCCGCGTGGGTCCGGATGGCTTCGGACCTTCACATCCACGCGCGTATCGTCTGCGCGCAGAAGGCTGGTCTTGGAAGCCATCAATCTTTCTCCGTCGGTAAAGCTAAGCGGCATGTCACTATCTCCAAAAAGCGCACGCAACTGATCTTCGAGAGCAACGACAGGAAGTTGCAAACGACCCACCAGTATGATTGTTGCGAAGTCACTATAGGTGTTTACGCCCAGCAATCTCGGCCCGAACCATCTGACAGTAGCGCCATGGAGCATCTGAGGCTGGGTCGACCTGTCATTGAAGGTTTCCCCGTTGTCTTCATATAATTTATGCAGAACAGCCTTAGGTGCCACGACAAGCACATCTTTTTTACGAGCGCGTTCTATTTCGCGCTTGATGATCCTGACAATGTCATCGCGCCGTTCTTTGTGTTCCTCGCCCTTGAGTGTTGAGTACGCAAGGGTTTGGTCGCTCACCTGGATAACATGTGCTTTTGGTCGTGTGAGTAAACGTTCAAACTTTGCATTTGCGCAAAAGCGACTGACGATGGTTTCGTCGAGATCTGCATCCAAGAGAAGAATTGGCGCATCAACGGGAATTTCATCTAATTGATGCACTTTTATCAGCGCACGGTTGCCCGATTGTTCTGTTGGTTTTGCCAGGCTGAGGCGCTCTGTACCGCCCCGACCTATAGTTCTTGCCAACAGGTTAAAAACCAGCGACCGGACCTTAATGCTGTTAGCTTTCGCGTGATCGAACGAGGCTATTTGCAATCGGACGAGATTCTCTGGGAGTCCCGGATCGAGTTCCAATACCGGCATAGCCAGCCGCTCTGCTGTGCCAAGGTCGCGCAATGATTTTGCTGTTATCTTTTTGTCGCGCAGCGCGAGATGCACCGGTTTTTTTTCCCGCAAGGCAGCTGAAACCGTCTCTTGCGTGTCTATATAGCATTCCTTTAGGGCTTCGTCCTTCAGGTGATCTGGTGTGAACATCCAGTCGTCATGGGGCAATGTTTCAATATTGATCATCTCTTTCCAGAATTTTTCGTCAATGATCCGCAGCGCAACAGGGCACGACAAAGGTGGTTTAGAGTTCAGATATGAATGAGCCAGAAACACGACGTGTGGCTTCGTGATGGCCTCTTGCGCAAGATAGGGGCATCCCTTGGCGCAGGCCGCTTCGACGATCTTGCCAGCTCGGTTTTCCTCTCGACATAGGGCCCGCGTGACCGATGAGACGTTTTTCGCGATTTCTTTCGCGACATCGGAGCGCGCGCACATAGCGGTGGCCGTTCCCGGGTTTAACGCACTCCTGCCGCGCAGCACGAAACTTGGATGATCGGAATTCAACTCTCTGAAGGTTTTCTCCGCTTCAACGGCCAAATCAAGCGTGGGCACATAGAACAGGATATGACCCCTTTTTAGGAATTCATGCCCATGCTTTGCAATGCACTCCAGCGCTGTGCGCGTCTTGCCAAGACCGGCCGAGACCTTGAGGCCGAGGACCGGAGGAGCGTTGTGCTCATCCCATGCATTCTGACCAGAACTGGTCGTCAAAAACCGCGCAATGTGTTCCATGAGTTGTTCTCGAGCCGTCTGGAGGTCGAGCCAGTCATCATGTGGAGGTACGCGTTGAGGGTCGGAAGTGTTATCAAGCATTTTGCGCGCTTTTCGCTATAGCAACAGACATCGTGGAGCACGGCTGTCAGAATTTTTGATTTACCAACGCTTAGAAAAGGCGTTGAAATTTGGGTTTGATGTCGTCGGCTCCTAGTACCGGTATCTTTGAAACCGGGGCGCGCAATGCGGACTAACTGCTGCACCAGCGTTGCCAGCGGATTGGCGCAGAAATTGGTCGAAAATTTGACCATCTCGTGGCGCGTTGTGTTTTGTCTGCCAAGCGTCAGCGCGGTGGGTTTCGGACGTGACCTATCGGTCAAAAGCCGCCAAGGTCGAATGTAACCGTCGAACATTTGGTGTCATGCCGGTCATAGGTATTCATTACCGGTGTGACACTTTTTTTGATCTGCGGAATTTCTCTGCCAGCAGGGTTCGACCGATTTCCTTGATATGATAATCAGAGGATCGGTCATGACGAACACTACCCTACTACCCCGAGATCTTGCCGGCCGTTTTGGAGGCTTTGGCGCGTTTCAGGCCAAAACCCCCGCACCGACAACGATGTTTACAAAATTGTCCCGCGCAGAGCCCAACCTCAGGCTGGCACTCACGTCAGCCATCGAACATCTTGTCGAAATCGGGGACGCGTCCGAAGGCGCTCCTGTTCCTGCGATGGTTATTACCGCCAGTCCCGGGGCTGGTAAAAGTCGCGTCGCGCGCGAGCTACTTGGGCATTTGGCTGGCAACAAACGCATTGTGTTTCATGCACCCACACTGGCGCTTTCTGAGGAAGCCGCTGAGCACGCCCAAGAACTTGAGGGGAAAGTCCATATCATTCGTGGTCGCGCCGCCCCCGACCCAACCACTTCGGACGAAAAGATGTGCCGAAAGTATCAGCTGGTTGAGCGCGCAATACGGCTAGGATTGAATATCCGCGAAAGCTTTTGCGAGCAGGGTGACGCGCGCTGTCCACATGCCGACAGCTGTGCTTATCTGAACCAATTCGCTGACTCCAATACGGTAGGGCATCGCTATATGGCGACGAGCTACCTCGGCTTTCCCGACGCCGACCAATACGGCGGTATCTTGCGTGTGATTGATGAAACGTTTTGGGCACAACAACTCTCATTCGTGACCATCGGCATCGATGCGTTTCGCTTGCCTCGAACTTTTGTGCGGCACTATTCCCAGCGTGGTCGAAAAGAGGACTGGCGCGTTGAAGCACATGCAGAACTTCTGACCGCCGCTCACAATCTGATCGAGACAATGATGCTGGGCCAATCCCCCTTGGAGTTGTCCTATACAGAAGAGGAGTATCGCGCGTTTGCGCGCCTCGAATATTCGGCTCAAGCAGATGTTCCCGCACCTGAACCGGATCAGACCGACGCGCAGCAATCCAGGTTGCTTGCGCGCGGCGAAGATCTCCTAAGAAATGCGTCCTGGTACGCCGCAGTCTGGACGGGCCTCGCCGATGCGAAGCAAAGGATGAGAACAACGACAGAACGGCTGCGTCTTGTGAACGGCCCCTCGGGCTACGCACTTAGTGTCTGCCGCGTACGCCCACAGCGTCATAAACAACCCATGCTCATTCTCGATGCCGATGCAGACCTTGAGATACTTGATGCTCTGGGTATTGAAGCACATCGCAGCACTAACATGGTGTTGCGCGCACATGCGGATGTTGTCCAAATTCATGATCGGCGCATGACACTCGGAAGTTTGAACAAAGGTCCCGAACTGCGCGAGGACTGGCGCCGGGTGATCCGTCGCGAGGTATTGGCGGATCAGATGGGACAAGGTGGCGGGGTTCTAGTCGGATGCAGCAGAAAGGTGGCGCTGCGCTTCTTCGAAGACGCGGGCCACAATTTCTCAGGGCTTCGGGATGAAGAGGTGTCCCAATGGATGCTGAACACACCGCTGCATGGGGCACACTGGCTCTGGTACGGCGGGCGCGCCCTTGGCACCAATCGATATCGCGACTGCTCGACCGTGATCGCGATCGGTCGCGAAGAGTTGCCTGTTGAAGCACTTGAAGACTACGGCCGTGCCCTGTGGGGGGATCGTGAGGACGCGGATCTGGAGTTTATTCGACCAGACGCACGCGGCCAACTGCGCCTGCCGGAAGTCGAAGTTCCCTATGAGATGTCAGATGGCAGTGCCGTTGCGGTGCAAATCCCCTGCCATCCAGATCCGTTAATCCGGCGCGTGCAACTTCAGACGCGAGAGCTTGCCACGCGCCAGCTTGTCGAGCGCCTGCGTCTTGCCCGCTCGGAAACGCGCAAGCGTGTTATTTTGGGGTGCAACATTCCGATACCGGGTCTGC
Organism: Sulfitobacter sp. SK025; assembly: GCF_003352105.1. Taxonomy (NCBI): domain Bacteria; kingdom Pseudomonadati; phylum Pseudomonadota; class Alphaproteobacteria; order Rhodobacterales; family Roseobacteraceae; genus Sulfitobacter; species Sulfitobacter sp. SK025. The sequence continues at coordinate 148,401 of NZ_CP025809.1, forward strand.
CGGTTGATGAGCTCGTGAGCTGGCAAGAGTTTCGGCCGACGCGGCTCGCGGCGGCTTTGATTGATGGTTTGACCGACAAAGGAGGGCTTCGTCTCTCGGGCTCCGGTCTCGTCGAAGACGCCCCGGCTTTGTTTACATCACTTGATGCAGTAAAGGCTTACCGAAAACGGTGTAGGATCGAGGCGGCAGATATGTTGTCCAGCTTGCCTGCGCAAATACGTGACCAACTTCACATAATTGAGCTACAGCAAGCGCGCCCCTATGCGCGTTCTTGCACGGCGCTGATCAAGGCTGACAGTGCGCTCGACGCGCTTCGGCGTGCAGAGGAAATCTGGGGCCCGCTTTCAACGTGCACCTGTGCAGAGGTGCTAAGGCCAACGGGTCGGAAAACAGCACCAATCCAAGCTGTTCCGAACGGCTACATCACTGGCACGGGGCAGGGGCAAAGTCGGCAGAATCTGCGAAGTATTATGTAATGGCTCGGACCGGTTTGTTGCGATGTTCGGGATTTTTTTTTGTGCTGGGAAAACAGACATTGCTCACTGGCCCCATGCATCTTGAGATAACTGTCTGAGCAACCTTTCCGGCTCACGCTCAGCAGTCTGAAGCGCACGTACAGTCCACAAAGTTATGTGGTTTTCGAGCGGAGTCCTCGGCTGATGCAGCGTGGCGCATGCCACCGCTTCGGCGCGTCGCCACGGCCAGTATTGGAGCACTATTATGCCTGATCCTCGCATTCGACGCCTAAAGGATGTCGATATTATAAAACCGCAATACCCTGTTTGTTGCAAACAAGGGGAATTTTAAGGGGCAGGGTCCCTTCGACCCTGCGCGTCTTCTTGCGGACGCGCAGGACGAAGATCCCCCTTGTTGAATAATAGGGAGGTCGACGCCCATTCCCAGCGACACCTGTCGATCACCCACAGCGCAAGCTTTAACGCGCAGGCTGCGTTGGTGCGTCGTCCTTCATCCCCGAGCCTCTGCGTCCGCAGGCGCTTTTCCATTTTCGACTTTTTCAAGGATACTATGATGACCGAACTCAACCCCAGCACTCGCCCAGTTCTTTCTGCAGAGGTTCTCTTCCGCCGTCTCGCACCAACTGTTGCTGCAGACGTTTCCCAGCAACTGCACCGCGCAGGTCTGGTCAATGCCAATGATCTGATCTTTGCCTTAACCACCGGTCTGCACAGTTTCGCGCGCAACCAGGGCCTGTGTCTTGCGACAGAGTTCCCGCTGGCTTGGCCCCAAGCTTTGGAGGTTTTGAGGGGGTGCCGCAGTGAGGCAGAATGGGAGACGTTTTTGATGCAAACGAGCACTGCGCCTCAGGTCAAAGGACATAAGATGGCAAAAGGCGCGTCTCAGATGATCAGGATTCTGGAGACATTGCAGCAAACCGCTGACATGAGCCCAAGGATCGTAACAGCGTTTGGAACATGGGTGATCACGGCGGTCGTCATCGCGCATTCGGGCACCTTGGATGCCGATATTAGCCTCGAAGAATTGTCCGACTGCCTCTAGACAGCTTAGGCCTCCCTTCTGGCTTTCTAAAAGCCGGAAGGGAGGTTTTTGATGCAATTGGTTTAAATAGCTGGAGCCTATATGACAGTGATCGACTTGCTCCCCCCGCGAAGGGATCGCGTGCAATGATGCGAAATAAAATTGAAAACTTCGCCGTTCTGGACTTTGAAGCGTCAAGCCTTTCGCTCGAAAGCTGGCCGATCGAGATCGGTCTTTCGTGGATCGACAATGGTGCCGTGCAGACGTGGAGCTCGCTGATCAGCCCCGCCGCAACATGGGATATGAATGACTGGTCGTATCTTAGTGCCGCAGTCCACAAGATTGCGTTCTCGAGTTTGGCGGGCGCACCTTCGGTGCAGGTTGTGTCTCAGACTTTTCTGAACACCCTTGCCGGGCGGCAACTTGTTTCAGATGCGCCCGAGTTCGAAACACAATGGCTCACCCGCTTGCTGCACGCCGGTGGATATGACGAAGTACCCTCAATTGAGAGTTTCGAGCACATCTCGTTTGCCCTCTACTCTGATTATGCTTTGGATATGCTTTACGAAACGCTCGAGCGACGTGCGGCACCACACCGTGCAGGCCCTGACAGCGCACGACTTGCAAAGAGCTGGCTCAAGGCATCGAGGTTTTGAAGATAAGGCGGGCCTGCTCGGCCCCCCCCGACCGAAAGCCCGACATCTGCATAAAATTTTGCAGTGGCGTTTCCGCTGCATAATCGCTCGACCCATATTCTTTATACGACGGACGGACTTTGTGTTTTTCGTCGTTTGACTCCGTTACCGGCGTCTCATGAAAGGAAGGAAACGCACGTCGGAAGGAGACTGTCTTGTCGCAGAACATGGCAACGCGTTGCTTGGGATCTGATCAATCCCTGACGCGGCAAACAGAACTCAGGAGTTAAGCGGTGAAAGGTTCTTTGACTGTCTGATTGGAGGAGGTCGGCCCATGAGCTGTGAACGGCGGAGCAATACTCGGCCACGGTAGCGACGGCATAGTGTTGTCGCGGGCGGCGTAAAAGTCGTCCACTTTTGCCCTTTCGGATTTCGGGAGGGCTTGGGGATATACACCGTGGACTTGTATTTGAAGGTGCGTCACGCTCATTTCCAGGATGGATTGAGCGGGCGTCAGATTGCCCGGGATTTTGGGATCAGCCGGGACAGTGTTGCGAAGATGTTGGCCTATTCGGAACCGCCGGGATATCGGCGGACAGCGCCGATCAGGCGCCCGAAGCTGGATGCGTTCACCAGCCAGATGGACCAATGGCTTGCTGAAGACAGGAGCCGCCCTCGCAAGCAGCGTCACACCGCCAAGCGTATTTTCGAGCGGTTGCGGGACGAGTGCGGTTTTGATGGCAGCTACACCATCGTCAAGGATTACGTTCGAGACTGGAAGCGGACCGGCAAGGAGATGTTCGTGCCGCTGAGCCATCCGCCCGGTCATGCACAGGCCGATTTTGGTGAAGCGCTTGTCGTGATCGGCGGCGTCGAGCAGAAGGCACACTTCTTTGCCCTCGATCTGCCGCACAGCGACGCATGCTTCATCCGGGCCTATCCTGCGGCCAATACCGAGGCGTGGCTTGACGGCCATGTCCATGCCTTTGCGTTCTTCGGCGCGGTTCCCCAGTCGGTTCTTTATGACAATGACCGCTGCCTGGTAGCCCGGATTCTGCCGGATGGCTCCCGGCAAAGAACCCAGCGGTTCAGCGCGATGTTGTCGCATTACGTGATCCGGGACCGCTATGGCCGTCCCGGCAAGGGCAATGACAAAGGGGCCGTGGAGGGGCTGGTCGGCTACGGACGTCGCAACTTCATGGTGCCGATCCCGTCCTTTCCGGACTGGCACGCGTTCAACGCTCACCTGGAAGAGCAGTGCCGCAAGCGCCAGGGTGATGTTCTGCGTGGCCACAAGGTCAGCATCGGGGAACGGCTGAAGGCCGATCTCGCGGCGATGCGGGATTTGCCCGGCACCCCCTTTGAGGCCTGTGAGTTGCAAAGTGGCCAGGTCACATCGACATCGGTGGTGCGTTATCGCGGCAATGATTACTCGGTGCCGGTTGCCTACGGCCACCGTGCGGTCTGGATCAAGGGCTTCGTGACCCGGGTTGTTATCGGCTGCGGTGCCGAGGTGATCGCTGAGCATTCGCGCTCCTATGACACCGGCGACATGGTGTTTGATCCACTGCATTACCTGGCGCTGATCGAACGCAAGATCATGTCCTTCGATCAGGCCGCGCCTCTGCAGGGCTGGGAGTTGCCCGAAGCGTTCAAAACCCTGCGCCGACTGCTGGAAGCCCGGCAGGGAAAGGCCGGCAAGCGCGAGTATGTGCAGGTCCTGCGCCTTCTGGAGCGCTTCGAGATTGACGTGCTGCATCTTGCCGTCAAAGATGCCCTGCGAATGGGAGCGGTCAGCTTCGATGCAATCAAGCACCTGATCTTGTGCAGGGTCGAGCAAAGGCCTCCGAGGCTGGATCTGGATGTCTATCCCTTCCTGCCCAGAACCAACATCACCACCACCTCCGCCGCATCCTACATGAGCCTGCTGGCAGGAGGTGGGGCATGACGGATGCACCCGAACTGCTGCTGGCCCACCATCTCAAAACGCTTCGGCTGCCCACGTTCTTGCGTGAACATGACAAGCAGGCCCGTATCTGCGCCGCTGAAGGCGTAGATCACGTGCGTTACCTGGCCCGGCTGACCGAGCTGGAACTGATCGACCGGGAACGGCGCATGGTGGAACGCCGGATCAAGGCCGCAAAGTTCCCGACCATCAAAAGCCTGGACAGCTTCGACTTCAAGGCGATCCCGTCGCTCAACAAGATGATGGTCCTGGAGCTGGCGCGCTGCGAATGGATCGAACGCAAGGAGAATGTGATCGCGCTCGGTCCCTCCGGCACCGGCAAGACCCATGTCGCCCTCGGGCTGGGACTGGCTGCCTGCCAGAAAGGATTGCCTGTCGCCTTCGTGACCGCCGCAGCCCTCGTGCACGAGATGATGGAGGCCCGCGACGAAAAACGCCTCCTGCAACTCCAGCGCAAACTCGCCAAGGTCAAACTGCTGATCATCGACGAGCTGGGATTCGTCCCCTTGAGCAAAACCGGCGCCGAGCTTCTGTTCGAGCTGATCTCACAGCGCTACGAGCGAGGGTCGACCCTGATCACAAGCAACCTGCCCTTCGAGGAGTGGACCGAAACCTTCGGCACCGAACGCCTGACCGGCGCGCTGCTGGACCGGCTGACACACCACGTCAACATCCTCGAGATGAACGGCGAAAGCTACCGCCTCAATCAAAGCCGCGCCCGCCTCGCCGCCGCTAACAAATGAACCTCACAGAATTGGCCTGACGGCCAATGCGCCTTGGACCGGGCTTGCTATATGAGGGCCGCACGCTCCAAGGCGCTTGCCCCAAACTGGCCGACTTTTGCTCCGCCACAATGGCCGAATTTTACTCCGCCGTTGACAGATTTCACAGAAAAAGAAAAGTGTTGCCCTGTACGGTGCAGGGCGATTTGAACAACTCGGTTTTGCAGAAGCTTTAAAGTCCGATCCAGATGGTGAAGATTTTAATTTTATCAGTCTCTACAACCTTGAGAACTGCAAAAAGCAGCTCTCAACAAAACCTGAAAACGTTGATTTAGGCCGTATTGTAGTTTTCGTAGTTTCGACCGAAAACGATACGGACATTCTAGAAATAAGGAAAATGTCGGAAAGCTTTTTTCCTCGGTCTATTGTGTTGGCGCTACAATGCCCGACAATCCAATTCAGCCCGTCGGCTTGGCCGACCAATGTTCGTGCTGTGGTTAGGTGGGACGAAATGAGTGAAAGAGTAGGACTATTTTTGTCACTTATATCCGGAGGGCTAGCAATCTTCGACACCAAAATTATAAAAACAAGTACCCTTGGAGAACCTGGTAAATCGAATGGCCACAACAGTATTGAAGCCGAACCAATGCAAGTTCTCACTCGGCGTGAGATGGAGGTTGCAAGCGAGGTTTACAGAGGGGCGACAAACGCTATTATTGCTGAAAGATTAGGGATTAAAGTAAATACAGTTAATACGCACCTAAACACTTTGATGCGAAAACTCGGCAAACACAACCGCACAGAGGTGGCAGTTTGGTACGCTACATTCCACAAATTTCCTGATTAGGAGCGAAGCGTGAAGTGGCATCAAGCCAATTTATTGCGTTTGATTCTCGGATCATATCATTCAATTCGAGACGACGGCCACGACATTATTATATATGCTTTGATTTTTCAAACATATAGGCCGCCTCTGTCGGCTACGCAACGGTGAGGCATCAAATCTTCGCAGAGTACTTTACGATAAAACTCCATCAAACATTACCGATAGAAAATTGCATCTGAACAATAACCAATTCGAATCTTGCGGACCTAAACTCAGAATTTGTAAACTACGATATAGATGTATTTCTCAGTCAGTCAGAATATGGAAAGACCTCATTAAGTATATGCCGCATCTTTTGGTGCATATAGTTTTCGCGCGAAAGGCATTGCCGTGTCAAATTACCTTACTTCCTTTTCTAGCATAATTATTCAAAACTCAATTTTAAACGTATCTCTATTTAGCAAAGACGGAAGCATAACAAAATGCGTGACTCGATCAGTCTTTATTTTAAATAGCAGGACGCGACGATGTCCGCCTTGTGCTCCTAAATCGAGTGAGCCAAAAGGTGAAAATGACCTATACATCATAGATCCCGAGATTACAAAAACTTGGGAAAGCGCAAATATCCCTCAACTAGATACAGAATGTTATCTTATTCTTCTACACGGTGGCCCCGCTGAAAAATTGTTCACCTCTCAATCAGCTAGATACCTGGTAAACTGCAAAGTAGAAGCCGGTGATCTTGCATCGATAATAAGAAACTTTGCACATGCGATGAGTGTTGACCGCGCGCGAAGGCACCCCCATTAAATGAGCTACACCTGAGCACCGTGCATCTATATAACAAAATAGTGTGAGCGCCACTTGTTGAGCTCAGGGTAGGGGCGTCATCGCATTTCTTCCGATAGCTTTTCGCCTAAGTCTTCGGTTGGGGTCTTCCATCCAAGACACTTTCGCGGCGTGTTGTTGAGGCGATCACAGATCACCTTCATATCGTGATCAGTGCATTGCCGGATGTCGCGTTTGCGGGGCAACCACCTTCGAAGGCGTCGGTTTGTGTTCTCGACTGTGCCTTTCTGCCAGGTGCTGGAGGGGTCGCAAAACCACGTCTGGGTTCCGATCTCAGCTTGTAGGTGTGGCCAACTGACAAACTCGGTTCCGCGGTCAAAAGTGATGGACCGACGGGCGACGAGGGGGAGATCTTTGATGGCACTCATGATCTTGCCCATGACCGGCTTGGTGCGCTTGTTCGGGTTTTTCAGGATCACGGTGAAGCGGCTGACGCGCTCAACCAGTGAGGTGACGTTGGTCTGGCCAAGCTTCTGTTTAAACAGCATCAAATCGGCCTCCCAGTGGCCAAATTGACGGCGATGAGCCACATCATCCGGGCGAAATAAGATGCTGACATCGCGGTGGAACTTGGGTCCTCTGCGTCTTCGGGTGCGGCGGGGACGTCGAGGGATACAGTGCGTCGGCAGATACCACCACAGGTCTTCGCGCTGACCTTCCTTGGAATAGATGTAGCGATAGATGGTTTCTTGGTAGACCCTGAGTGGGGCATCCTCGTGGATCATGTGGTTACTGATCTGCTCAGGTGTCCAGCCGTTCTTGATGCGTTCAATCACGCGTCTGCACAGCTCAGGATGTTTAATCAGCTTGCGCTCTCGAGCACGACGTTCCGCTTGCATGAGGTGGGCAGCGGCACCATAATAGCCATCGTATCCAGGCATGTTTTCGTCCGAGGAATGGCTGCGCTTTAACTCGCCGAGTATCGTTGATCTGCAGCGCTTCAGAACGCGCGCCATCTCGTCAACCGGGACCTTCGCGTGTCTCCAGCGTTCTATCTTGCGTCGTTCTGTGATACTCAGTTGGTCGTAAACGGCTCCCATAACGGTTCCTCTCATTAGAAAAACTATTGTTTTCTGAAAAGAGTCGCACTTGAGGGTAGCGCGCGCCCCGGTGTGAGCTCACGGTGAAGTGCAGTTCCTGATATCTCGTTTTATTCCAAACGGTTCTGGATTTCCATCAGCTTGGTCTCAAAGACTTCCGCCGGTGTCCGGTAATCCAAGCATTTGCGCGGCGTGGAATTGAGGCGGTGGCAAATCGACCTCAAATATCGATTTGTCAGCGCCGTCGGGTCGGTTGAGCGGGGCAGGTACTTCCGCAGCCTGTTGTTCGTGTTCTCGACCGTGCCTTTCTGGTACGGCGCTTGCGGGTCGCAGAACCACGCATCTGCGCCGATCCCGGCCTTGAGATGTCTCCATGCGGAGAATTCGGTGCCGCGGTCGAATGTGATCGACTGACGCGCATCGGCGGGCAAGGGAGCCAGGCCCTGGATCAGCGCCTCCATGATCGGTTTGGACTGGCGATCCTCGTTGCGCATGACGACAGCATACCGGCTCACCCGTTCGACCAGAGACGTCACGTTGACCTTTCCATGCTCCTTGCGGAACATCATCAGATCGCATTCCCAGTGACCGAACTCGGCACGCTCTGAGATGCTCTCAGGCCTGTAGGACAGGCTCTGCGTGTCGAAGATGTGGGTCCGGTTGTGCCTGCGGTAACCACGCGGCCTGCGGCGTCTGCGATGTTCGGGAAGATGGCGATAAAACTGTTCATCGCGACCATCTTTGGAATAGGCGAACCGATAGATCGTCTCGTGACTGACCCGGATCGGATGGCGCTCCAACCGCATGCGGCCCGCAATCTGTTCGGGTGACCAGCCAGCCTTCAATCGGTCTTCAATGGCTTCCTTCAGTTCAGGGTAAACGATCATCTTGCGATGGATCGCGCGGCGCGCCTCGTATTTGTCCTGAGCGACAAGCGCGTGGTATCCATCCAGTTCCGGTATCTCTTTGTCAGTGTAACGATTGCGCTTAATGTCTCGGTAGATCGTGGAGGGATCGCGGCCCAGGCGATCCGCAATCTCTGAAATCGGCATTTTGACTTCCAGCCACTTTGCAAGCTTGCGTCGTTCGTCCAGCTTCAGGTGACAGTAGTGGGTTCCCATTCTTCATACTCCATGCAGCTCTCTGTATTCGTACAGAATTTGCACTTCGTTTGTGAATTCACCCTTGGATTCTCAAGGGTCGTTGCGACGGTTTCCGCTATCTCAGTTTCATCAGTTCTTCCCTGAAGGCTTCAGTCGGCGTTTTCCATCCCAGGCACTTTCTGGGGGTGCCGTTCAAGCGGTCACAAATCGACTTCATATCTCGATTTGAGAGCGCGGCCACGGGCGCATCTCTTGGTAGGTAGCGCCGCGCACGCTTGTTCAGGTTTTCGACGGAACCCTTTTGCCACGGAGCCTGTGGATCACAAAACCAGGCCTCTGTGCCGATACCAGGCTTCAACTTACGCCAGTTCCTGAACTCGATCCCACGGTCAAAGGTGATCGACTTGCGCGCCGGTTGGGGCAGGGGTTCCATCACACCCATCAAGCGGTTCATCAGATGCGTGGTGCTGCGGTCGTTGTTGCGGAACAGGACAGCAAAGCGGGTCTTCCGCTCGACCAGTGAGGCAACGTTCATCTTGCCCTGAGCGCGCTCGAATATCATCAAATCGCCTTCCCACTCGCCGAAAGTCTCGCGGCTATCAACGTAGTCAGGGCGTTCGTGAATTGAGCGATCCGGCGGGAACACAAGGCCTCGTGGCCTGCGCGCGTGATGCGGACGCCGTTTTTTCCGGCGGTTGGGCAGGTAGCGTGCGAGTTCCGCAGATTGACCATCTGGGCCGTAAACATAGGCGTAGATCGTTTCATGACTTACGCGGGTTGTTTGGCCTTCATATTGCAATCGGCCCGCGATCTGCTCTGGTGACCAACCTTCCTTGAGCTGCTTGATTACGGCTTTTCTCAAGCCGACAAGGCGCACCAGTTTGCGCCGCCGCGCACGTCTTTCGGTCGCCGCTTTTTGAGCAACCACGCCGTAGTATCCGTTCAGTTCCGGCAACTCTTTGTCGAAATAGTGATTGCGCTTGATCTCGCGATACACCGTGGAAACATGCCTGCCGATCTCTGCTGCAATCTCGCGCACAGCAATCTTGGCGTTCAACATGTCTTCTATCGCGCGTCGTTCACGCAGGTTAAGCTCTTTATGCGCCATCTTCCATTCTCCTTGCTTTCCAGCAAGATAGGGGAAATTTCGCAACCCACGTGTGGATGCCCCGGTTTATGTGGGTGATTGTTTCGACGTTTAGATAGCATGATCGGGTGCAGTCACGTGTCCGGCCTGTTTGTGCAGCACACTTGGCTGCTGGCCCTTATGGAGATGCGCGAACGTGGCTCCAAATCAGTTTATCGGGCTCGAAGCCGCGAAGGGTTGCACTGGTTTTTCCATGTTCGTTCTCGTCGATCCGCTTTCCTTAGTCGATCCTTTCGTCCTTCACATACCTGCCGGTATCCGTGGGTCTGCCGCTAAGCGACGGCCCCGCGAATGCGATAAATCTGGCCCGTCATCAACATGGCCCAAAGCCTCCGAGCCATGCGGTTTGCCAAAGCAACAGCAACAACCATCCGGGGGCGTGTTTCAAGCATACGCGCTAACCATGGTTCGGCACAACGCTTCCATCGTTCGATGGAATTGATAACGGACATTGCACCGATGATCAGCAACCGCCTGACATCTTTCTGGCCCATTTTTGTGATGCGCCCCAACCGTTCCTTACCACCTGTCGAATGCTGTCGAGGTACAAGACCAAGCCATGCTGCAAAATCCCGCCCCGTGCGAAAGTTTTTGGCGGGAGGACAGAAGGCCGAAATTGCGATGGCGGACATTGGGCCGACGCCAGGCATCGTTTGCATAAGCCGCGTTTCCTCTGACGTTTCTGCATGCATCTTGATGGAATGATCCAGACCTTCGACTTCTGCGCTGATAGTCTCGATCTGCGCTAGGAGCCGTTCCGCCAAGCGTTTGGCCTCGTCGGGCAGTTTATGTGCCTGTTCCTCTACTTCTCGTTTGAGAATATCAGCGTTCCGAATGCGTAGCCGCAGCACAATCCCAAACTCCGCCAAGTATCCGCGAAGCGAATTGATAAGCTGGGTGCGCTGCCGCACGAACAATTCCCGCGTCCGAAACAACATCGCCTGTGCTTGCTGTTCCGGGGCTTTCACTGGGACGAAGCGCATTGAGGGACGCATCGCGGCTTCTGTAATGGCCTCTGCATCGACAACATCACTCTTGTGGCGTTTGACAAACGGTTTCACATATCGCGCCGGTACCAATCGAACCTCATGACCTGCAGCAAGCGCTTCACGCCCCCAATGATGGGCGGACGCGCACGCTTCCATCGCAAAAATGCAACTTGGGTGCTCATTTAGAAACTTATTGAACTGAGGCCGGCTCAGCTTTCTACGGTATAAAACTTTACCTGCGGCATCAGCGCCGTGTATTTGAAAAACGCGCTTCGCCAGGTCGATACCGATGATAAATGCTTCTGACATTTGTTCCTCCTGCAAGACGTCCGCACCACCATGGCTCGGACGGTTCTATAATGAACCAACAGGAGGGGCATCCAATCCATCAGTTTAGAATGTGCCCCGGCTACAATACGTGAACCGATAATCATGGTTATGTTAAATTCCAAATCTCATTGTTCTTGGTAACCCGCGCTTCCGCGAAGAGCTTTTCCAGGTGCGCTGCGGCATTGCGTTCGGCAGCCATTGCGATATGCGGGTCGGATTTCTTGTAAACCGATACTGCAATATTCTTGATCGTATCGGGTTTTTTCGACAGATGCGCGAGAATCTCTGCTTCGCGGCGCATCCGGTTGTCGAGCAATCGCTGGATGTAGGGTTGCGGGTCGTGAAGCACGGGGCCGTGACCGGGCAAGCAGACCCTGTCATTACGGTCGATCAATCGTTGAAGCTGGGCGCAGTAATCGCGCATGTTGCCGTCAGGCGGGCTTACGATCGAGCTGTTCCAACCCATCATGTGATCACCAGAAAACAGAACCCCGTCCGGTCGTGCGAAGCACAGATGATCGCTTGCATGACCGGGCGTGTGCAGAACAGTGAGCCCGGCGATCACATCACCGTCGTCAAGGTATCCGTCAGGTTCGAAGGCGTCGTCCGGAAACACCCGTGAGACGTGAACAGGCAGACCTGTCCTTTCGCGCAGTGCCGGCGCGGCGCCGAAATGATCGGAATGGTGATGTGTGACGAGAATTCCGGTGGCACCTTCTCCCAGAGTTTCGACGATGGCTTCGAAATGGTCGTGGTCTTCTACCGGTCCGGGGTCGATCACGAACCGGCCGTCAGAGCTGTCGATGATATAGGTGTTCGTCCCGTAATAGGTCATCTTTCCCGGATTGTCGGCAACGATCCTCTGAATGCCCTCGGCCACCTCGACAGCCTGAGCGCGACACGGTTCGGGTTCCGTGAAAAACATGCTGCTTTTCGTCATTGATGATCACCATCTTCCATGCTTGCGCAGATTATCCTTGTGTTCGCCAAATGGTCGGCGTCTCGGGCTGACGGTTCACATGCGTTTCGCAACCTCTTCGAGCATCACCTCGCTGGCACCGCCGCCGATGGCCTGAACACGGGCATCGCGTGACATCCGCTCGACTGGTGTTTCGCGCATGTAGCCCATGCCGCCGTGGAATTGCACACAGTCGTAGAGCACTGAGTTTACCAGCTCGCCGCAGTACGCCTTGACCATCGAGACCTCTTTCACGCAATCGCGGCCTGCCACATCCTGCCTGGCTGCATGATAGACAAGCTGGCGACCTGCCTCGATCCGGGTCTGACAGTCGGCTAGCCGCTGGCGGATGGCTTGCTTGTCCCACAACACGCCGCCAAAGGCCTTGCGTTGCTTGACGTAGTCCACGGTCATGTCCAGTGCGGTCTGTGCCTCGGCGCAGGCCATGGCGCCCAGAACGATGCGTTCGTTCTGAAAGTTCTTCATCACCGAATAGAAGCCTTTGTTGACCTCGCCGAGAATATTCTCCGCCGGGACGCGAACATCCTCGAAAATCAGCTCGGCGGTGTCCGAACACAGCCAGCCGGTCTTGTTCAGCGCCCGTCCGACCGAGAAACCGGGCGTGCCCTTTTCGATCGCGAACATGGTGATTCCGCGCGACCCCTTGGCATCTGGATCGGTCTTGGCACCGACGAAATAGATGTCGCCGTGCACGCCGTTGGTGATGAACATCTTGGTGCCGTTCAGCACCCAGTCCGACCCGTCCTGCACCGCGCGGCTGCGCATGCCCGCCACGTCCGACCCGGCACCCGGTTCGGTCACTGCCACGGCGGCGATTTTGTCGCCTGCGGTAATCGACGGCATCCAGCGGGCTTTTTGCTCCGGGGTGCCGGCGTTTTCAAGATGCGGCGAGGCCATATCGGTATGGACCAGCACCGTGGCCGCGAAACCGCCGAATGTGGAGCGTCCGACCTCTTCGGCCAGGACCACGCTGGACATCACATCCAGCCCGGCGCCACCGTATTTTTCGTCATAGCGCATGCCCAGAACGCCAAGATCACCCATTCGGCGCAGCACGTCGCGCGGCACCATGCCCTCCTCTTCCCAGGCGTCGGCCTTGGCCGTCACTTCGGTCTGGATGAACCGACGCAGCTGATCGCGGATCATGTCGAGGTCTTCGTTGAACGGGCCGCCGGTTGTGGTGATGGTTTCCTGTTTGGTCATGTTTGTTCCTCCGGGTCGAGTTTGACGAGTGGGGCGTGTCCGGCGACTGTATCGCCCGGCGCACAATAGATTTCCGCTACCACGCCCGCGACCGGCGCGGGCAGGCTTTGCAGCAGTTTCATGGCTTCCAGCACCACCAGCGTATCCCCAGCGGCGACAGTATCGCCGGGAGCGACGCGCACCTCGGCAACGGCGCCCGGCATCGGGGCTGTCAGCAGGTCAGCGCCGCTTGCGCCGACGCTGGCGCGGGCGAGGTGCCGATCTTCCAGTGTGCGCAGGTCTGTCAGGGTCATCCCCGCAGGAGTCTGCAGATGCACCCGCCAATGATCGCCGGCGCGTTCGACATGGGCAATGCGCGTGAACGGAACACCGTCGACGCGCCCGCTCAGGCGGTCGGCGGCCATGGCGGCGGTTTTGGTTGTGAGGCTCTGGCCGTCCGGCAGAACAGCGACAAGGGTTTCCGGGGTGCCGGATATGCGGATCGGATCATCCAGAGATGTGGTCCAATAGGATGCTGCACCGCGCCGTCCTGCGGGGGCCGTGAGCCGCCACGCTCCGAGGCTTTCCCAGGGCGATGTGCCCGCCGGGGCGAGATGCAGATGGAGCGCCATGACGGCGAGTCCGGTGTCGCGGGTGTCGGGCGTGGGTTGCGTCCAGCCATCCGGGAACATCTCGGGCAGTCCCGAGGTGTGATGGCGAAGCGCCTGAAAATCCGCGTGTGTCAGCAAGGCGCGTTGATACGACAGGTTCAGCCCCACACCGCCAACGGCGAAGGTATCAATCGCGGCGACAGCCCTGCGGATCGCCCCGGCGCGGTCGGGCGCGTGGACGATCAGCTTGGCCAGCATGGAATCGTAATGGTGACCGACGACCGAGCCCGCCGCGACTCCGCTGTCCAGCCGTACGCCTGCGGGCGGTGCCCAAAGGGTGATCCGGCCGGTTTCGGGGCGGAAATTTTCGGCCGGGTTCTCGGCGGCGATGCGCACCTCGATGGCGTGGCCGTCGAACCGCACATCGGTCTGCGCCAGCGTCAATGGCTCGCCCCGCGCGATGCGCAACTGCCATTCGACCAGGTCGATGCCGGTGATCGCCTCGGTCACAGGATGTTCGACCTGCAGGCGGGTGTTCATCTCAAGAAAGTAGTATTCGCCGCGCGACGGGTCATAAAGGTATTCCACCGTTCCCGCCGAGCGATAGTCGATGGATTGCGCCAGCCGGACCGCCGCCGCGCGCATGTCATCGCGCAGATCTTCGGGCAGATCGGCGGCGGGGGCCTCCTCGATCAGTTTTTGGTGGTTGCGTTGCAGCGAACAGTCGCGGTCCCCCAGATGCAGCAGGGTGCCGTGGCTGTCGCCCAGCACCTGCACCTCGACATGGCGGGCACGGGGCGCGTAGCGTTCGAGGAAAACCGCTGCATCGCCAAACGCGCCTTTCGCCTCGGACCGGGCGGAGGCAATGGCCTCCGGCGCGTCGGCCAGATCGGTGACAAGTCGCATGCCGCGCCCGCCTCCCCCCGCACTCGCCTTGACCAGAAGCGGCGTGCCAAGCGCCCGCGCTTCTTCCAGCAACCGCGCGTCGGATTGGTCGGTGCCGCGGTAACCGGGCAGGACAGGCACACCCGCGGCCTCTGCGGCGGCCTTGGCCTCGATCTTTGATCCCATCATGGCAATCGCGCCCGGTTCCGGCCCGATAAACACAAGGCCTGCCGCCTCGACCGCAGCGGCGAAACCGGCGTTCTCGGACAAAAAGCCATAGCCGGGATGCACCGCGCCCGCGCCGGTCGCGCGGGCGGCGTCAAGAATGGCATCGACGTTCAGATAGCTTTCCGAAGGTGCCGCCCCGCCGATGCAGACGGCGTGATCGGCTTCGATTACAAAGGGTGCATCGCGGTCGGCCTCGGAAAAGACCGCCACCGTTTCCAGCCCCAGCTTGCGGCACCCGCGCTGGATGCGCCGGGCGATTTCGCCCCGGTTGGCGATCAGGACGCGGGTAAAGCTCATTTCACCCGCCAGGAAGGAGTGCTTTTGTCGAGGAAACTGTTGATGCCTTCGATGCCTTCCTCGGTCTCCCAGGCGTCGGCCAGACGGTCGGCGGTATAGATCATGTTGGTTTCCAGATCATGCGCCGCGACATAGGCGATCAGTGCTTTGGTGTCAGCCACAGCACCCGGCGCAGCCTGCAAGTGATTATGCACGACGCGCTCGATGGCAGCATCCAATTCACCGGCGGCGGCGACCTCGGTCAACAGACCGATCCGTTCGGCGCGCGTGCTGTCGAACAGCGCCCCCGACAGCATGGTTTCGCGCGAATGCACCTTGCCGATGCGGGCCACGACATAGGGCGAGATATTGGCGGGCAACAAGCCCAGTTTCACCTCTGTCAGGCCAAAGCGCGCGTCGTCCGCCCCGATCGTATAGTCGCAGACCGAAATCATGCCGACGCCGCCGCCATAGGCCGGGCCGTTGATCCGACCGATCAGGGGTTTGGGCAGGGTATCGAGGCGGCGTAGTAAATACGCAAGCGTCGCGCTTTGATCGACCCGCTCTGCGCGGGACTTTTCAATGTTGGAAGAGAACCAGTTGAAATCCCCACCGGCGCAAAAACTCTTGCCGGTTCCGGTCAGGATCACGATACGCACCTTGTCATCGGCGGCCAGTTTCTCTGCGGCATCCGCAAGCTCGGCGATCAACGTTCCGTTCAGGGCATTGTGTTTGTCAGGCCGGTTGAGTGTTACCGTGGCGACACCGCGTTCGTCGGTTTCAAGCAGGATGGTTTCGTAGGTCGTTGTCATGGTGTGGGCCTCACATTCTGAATACGGGCGTGTGGCGCCCTGCTTCGGGTACCGAAGAGACGATGGCCAGACACAGGCCAAGGATATCGCGGGTCTGACCCGGTTCGATCAGCCCGTCATCCCACAACCGCGATGTGGCGTAATAGGGATCGGACTGTTCACCGTACTGAGCGCGCACCTGCGCCTCGATCTGGTCCATATCGGCCTGCATCTTGTCTGGATCGCCCCCCTTCTGGCGGCGCAGTTCCAGCATTACGTTGGTGGCGATGTCGGCGGACATGGTGGCCAGTTCCGCCGTCGGCCACGCAAAGAGGAAGTTCGGCGCAAAGCCGCGCCCGCACATGCCGTAATTACCCGCCCCGTAAGAGCCGCCCAGAAGGACCGACAGGCGCGGCACCTTGGCGACCGACATCGCATAGACCAGCTTTGCGCTGTCCTTGGCGATGCCGCCGCGTTCGGCCTCGGTCCCGACCATGAAGCCGGAAATATTGTGCAGGAAGAGAAGTGGGATATTCCGTTGGTCACACATTGATACGAATTGTGCGCCCTTGAGTGCGCTGTCGGACAATAGCGCGCCGTTGTTGGCCAGGATACCTACGCGATAGCCGTGGATACGCGCCGTGCCGCAGACCAGCGTTTCGCCCCAGCCCGGTTTGAATTCGCGGAATTCGCCCGCGTCGATCATGCGCAGCAGAACCTCGCGCATGTCATAGGGTTCCTTGCGGTCGGCGCTGATGACACCGAGCAATTCCGACGGATCATGCGCAGGCGCTTCGGGAGCTGCGTCAGGCTCCATCGGACGCGACTGGCCAAGCTCGGCCACGATGTCGCGCATCAAAGCCAGCGCATGGTGTTCGTCTTCTGCCAGATGGTCGGAAACGCCCGAGACACGAGAATGCATCTCTGCCCCGCCCAGCGTTTCGCCATCGACCTCTTCGTTGATCGCCACCTTGACGATCGAAGGCCCGCCCAGATGGATGCGCGCGTTGCCGCGCACCATGATGACTTCGTCCGACAGCGCGGGGATATAGGCCCCCCCCGCCGTGCAGCCGCCGAACACGGCCGAGATCTGCGGCAAGCCGCTGGCCGACATATTTGTCTGGCGATAGAAGGAATTGCCGAAATGGCGGGCATCGGGAAAGACACGGTCCTGTTCAGGCAGATAGGCGCCGCCGCAATCCACCAGATACAGGCAGGGCAGCCGATTTTCCGCCGCGATTTCCTGGGCGCGGATGTGTTTCTGCACCGTCTCGTGATAGAAAGAGCCGCCCTTTACCGTGGCGTCGTTGGCGATCACCATACAAGGCAGCCCGTGGACCATACCGATGCCGGTGACGATACCGGAACCGGGAACCTCGCCGCCGTATTGGCCATAGGCCGCCAGCGACGACAGCTCGAGAAACGCGGTGCCCGGATCCACCAGCAGGTCGATCCGGTCGCGGACCAGAAGTTTGCCGCGCTTGCGGTGCCGGTCGACCATGTCGGGACGTCCACCCGACGTCGCCTCGGCAATACGGGTGCGCAGGGTTTCGACGCGTTCGTTTTGCGCCGCGTGGTTGCGCGTGTAGGTTTCGGATGCGGTCAGTACTGTTGTTTCGAGACGCGCCATGGATCGGATATCCTGTTACAGTTCGGGCAACCGTCATGCGGCTGCCCGGAATTTTCAGTCGCACGTCAGAACCCGAATGCGCGGCTATGGTGGCTGGTGCTAGATCACGAAGCCGCCGCCGCAGATGATGTGCTGGCCCGAGATGAAGTTCGATTCAGGCGCACAGAACAGATAGACCGCGCCCGCGGCCTCTTCCGGGGTGCCGACCCGGCCCAGAGGGATCATCCGTTCCATCTGGGACAGAAGATCGGGATTCACGCCGACCTTGATCTCTTTTTCCTCGACCTTGATCGTGCTGTCGCCGTCGGCGCTGCCCTCGGTCAGACGGGTGCGAATCGGGCCGAAAGCCACGGCATTCACGTTGACCTTGTAACGGCCCCATTCCTTGGCCATCGTCTTGGTGACCCCCAAAATGCCAGCCTTGGCGGCGGAATAGTTGATCTGACCCGCGTTGCCGCCGGTGCCCGCGATGGACGAGATATTCACCACCTTGCGGAACACTTCCTGTCCGGCGGCGGCTTCTTCCTTGGCCTTGGCGCTGATTATCGGCTGGGCGGCGCGCAGAATTCTGAACGGGGCTGTCATGTGAACGTCGATGATCGCCTGCCATTGTTCGTCGGTCATCTTCTGAACAACGCTGTCCCAGGTGTAGCCGGCGTTGTTCACGATTATGTCCAGACCGCCGAAGCTGTCGACGCCGGTCTTGATGAACCGTTCAGCAAAACCGTCCTCGGTCACGCTGCCGGCGCAGACCACCGCTTCGCCACCGGCGGCGCGGATGGCTTCGGCGGTTTCATTGGCCGGATCGGCATCCAGATCGTTGATTACCAGCCGCGCCCCTTCCGAGGCAAGCTTGAGCGCGATTTCACGTCCGATGCCCCGGCCCGAACCGGAAACCAGCGCCACGCGCCCGTCGAGTTTGTCAGTCATGTTCTATCCTTTCGAGTGGTGCTGTCAGACTTTTTCGTAAAGCGTGGTCACACAGGCCCCGCCGAGACCGAGGTTATGCTGAAGCGCCAATCGCGCACCATCGACCTGGCGCGCATCGGCCGTACCGCGAAGTTGCTGAACAAGTTCGGTGCATTGCGCAAGTCCAGTGGCACCCAGCGGATGACCCTTGGACAATAGACCACCCGATGGGTTGGTCACGTATTTGCCGCCATAGGTGTTATCGCCGTCATCGACGAATTTCGCGGCATCGCCACGTGCGCAAAGGCCGAGAGCCTCGTAGGTGATCAGCTCGTTATGAGCGAAACAATCGTGTAGTTCGACGACGTCTACATCGTCCGGCCCGATGCCGGCGGCCTCGTAGACCTGATCGGCGGCACGTTTGGCCATCGAAAAGCCTACAACCTCGCGCATGTCATGCGCACCGAAAGTTTCGGGACCGTCCGTTGTCATGGCCTGCGCCGATATCCGAACCGAGCTGTCGAGGCCGTGTTTGTCGGCGAATTCCTTGGAACAGACGATTGCCGCAGCGGCACCGCAGGTCGGCGGGCAGGCCATCAGTCTGGTCATGACCCCCGGCCACATGACCGGGGCCGCCATTACCTCTTCGGGCGTCACTTCCTGCCGGAACAGCGCAACGGGGTTCTTGGCCGCGTGTCGGCTGGCCTTGGCACGGATTTTCGCAAAGGTTTCCATGGTTGTGCCGAACTCGTCCATATGGGCCTTGCCTGCACCGCCGAAATACCGGAGCGCCAGTGGAATTTCCGAATTACCCACCAGATCGTCGGTTTCTTCGTCGAACGCCGTAAACGGGCTGATCCGGTCGTGGAACATCGAACCAAGCGCACCCGGCTGCATCTGTTCGAACCCAAGCGCCAGAGCGCAGTCGACCGCGCCGCTTTCGACGGCCTGACGGGCGAGGAACAGGGCCGAGGACCCGGTTGAGCAGTTGTTGTTCACGTTCACTACCGGAATGCCGGTCATCCCGACATGGTAGAGGGCGCGTTGGCCGCTGGTGCTGTCGCCGTAGACATAGCCCACATAGGCCTGCTCTACCTTGTCATAATCCAGACCCGCGTCCGCCAAGGCGGAACGGGTGGCCGTGGCGGCCATCACATCATAGCTTTCGGATTTGCCGGGTTTCTGGAACGGGACCATCCCGACGCCGCTGATATAGGCTTTGTTGGTCATCTCTGTCTCCTATACTGGAACCGGCCGTAGAAGAATCAGAACCGGCCCATTTTCTATCACTTGTTAGATTTTTGCATCCAAGAGTGTCTGCCTGTCAACACTACCCTGCTGTGACGTGGGGTGCGCGTCGTCACCCCGAAGCCGTCAGAGCCGGAATATCCCGTAGTGCGGATCATCAATCGGGGCATT
Source organism: Sulfitobacter sp. SK025 (assembly GCF_003352105.1). Classification (NCBI taxonomy): domain Bacteria; kingdom Pseudomonadati; phylum Pseudomonadota; class Alphaproteobacteria; order Rhodobacterales; family Roseobacteraceae; genus Sulfitobacter; species Sulfitobacter sp. SK025. The sequence continues at coordinate 168,415 of NZ_CP025809.1, forward strand.
CAGCGAGGCGGAAATCGACATGCCAAGCGCATTGCGCGTATCTGCGGGGTCGAGAATACCGTCGTCCCACAATTCAGAGGTCGAGGTATAGGCTTCCACATCTTGGCGGAATTTCTCAAGGACGGGATCGCGGATCGCGGCGATTTCCTCTTCGGTCAACTCCTTGCCTTCGCGCTGAAGCTGGCGGATCTTGACGTCGGCCATGGTATTGGCGGCCTGATCCGCGCCCATCACGCCGATTTCGGCCTGCGGCCACATGAACAGCGTGCGCGCATCCCATGCCCGTCCGCACATGCCGTAATTTCCCGCTCCGTAAGAGGCATTGGCGATCACAGTGAATTTCGGCACGACCGATCCGCCCTGCGCCATCAGCATCTTCGCGCCGTCCTTGGCGATTCCGCGTTCTTCGTATTCGCGCCCCACCATGTAGCCTGTGATGTTCTGGAAAAAGACCAGAGGCGTGCGGTTCTGGTTGCACAGCTGCATGAAATGCGCCGCCTTGAGCGAACTGTCGTTGAACAGCACGCCATTATTGGCAAGGATTCCGACCTTGTAACCCCAGATATGGGCAAAGCCGCAGATCATAGTGGTGCCGTAATCGGGCTGATATTCGTGAAAGCGCGAGCCATCGACGATCCGGGCCAACACTTCGCGCATGTCGAACTGGGTCTTTCGGTCTTTGGGGATGATCCCATAAAGCTCTTTGGGGTCGTAATAGGGCTCTTCGAAAGTGGCGGTTTCGATGATCGTCTTTGGCGTGCGCTTCCATTGGCTGACAATCTCTCGCGCCAGTGAAAAGGCGTGTTGTTCGGTGGCCGCGCGGTAATCGCCGGTGCCCGAAACCGAGGTGTGCATGACCGCTCCGCCCAGTTCCTGAACGCCGACCTCTTCGCCGGTGGCCGCCTTGACCAGCGGCGGACCGCCAAGGAAAATGGCTCCGGTGCCTTCGATGATGATATTGTAATCGCTCAGCGTCGGCACATAGGCACCACCTGCAGTACAATGCCCGCCAACCACCGCGATCTGCGGGATATTGGCCTGGCTCAGCTTCACCTGATTGCGAAAGACGCGACCGCCCAGATAACGGTCGGGAAAGACGCCGTGCTGTAACGGCAGGAAGCCGCCGGCGCTGTCGCAAATGTGAATCACTGGCAGGCGGTTTTCCAGCGCGACATCCAGAAGCCGCACGATCTTTTTGACGGTATGGGGATACCATGCCCCGCCCTTGACGCTCGCATCGTTGGCATGAATGGCGACCTCGCGGCCCTGCACGATGCCGATGCCCGTCACAACGGCGGCGCCGGGCACCGCGCCGTCATATTCGCGGCAAGCCGCGAGGGTGGAAAACTCCAGAAACGGTGTGCCGGGGTCAAGCAACAGCTTCAGCCGCTCGCGCACGCCCAGCTTGTTCTGCCGTGCCAGCCGGTCGATGTCACGTTGCGGGCGCTCGAAACGCGTCGCGTGTTGGCGGGCGTGGAACTCTTTCAGCCGCGCGGACATGGCCGCATGATTGGCCTTGAAATCCGGGGCGTTGGTGTCGATCTGGCTTTCGATCCGGCGCATGATTATTCCTCCTCGGGAGCCAGCTGGGCGAGTGTGGCCTTGAGCCCAAAACTATCACCAGCGGCAAATGGTATTTCAGCGATCACACCATCGCGCGGCGCGGTCAGGCTGGTTTCAAGTTTCATACTTTCGATGACCAGCAGCGGCTGACCTTCCTTGACCTGATCGCCGGCCTTGGCATTCACGGATACGACAACTCCCGGCATCGGCGCGACGATGCGGTCATCGACCGCGCCGCCATCATTTCCGGCCAGACGCTCGGCGGGATCGACGCGACCGATGGCGAATGTCCGCCCGTTCAGATGCACGAATGTCGCGTCCGGCCCGACGGCCACCCGCATGTCGTAAGTGCGCCCGCGCACCCGCAGTGTATAGCCGCCGGGTGCCTCCGCCGCGTCCAATTGGCAGGGGATCGCGCCATCGGGGGTGTTCAGTATCATGCTTCTGCCGTCGTGCGACAGCCAGCATTCGGTCTCTTCGCCGTCGATCTGGTAAATCCGCCGCATCAGTTTCTCCACCCGCCCATTTTTCGGTGCATTTCAGGTATCTGCATCACATCGCTCACCAGCCGTTCGTCCGACAGGGCCGCCGCCGCCATCAACAGGTCGCTCACATCTTCGCCAGGTGCTGTCAGCGTATCGGCCTGTTCGGCCAGAAAGCCGGTCGAGACATCCCCTGATGCGAAATCCGGATGTGCAAGGATGGTATCCAGATAACCGGTGTTGGTTGTTACCCCAAGGATCACGTAGTTCTGGACCGCTTCACGCGCCCGGGCGATGGCTTCTGCCCTGTTGCGGCCGTGGACGATCAGTTTGGACAGCATGGGGTCGAAATCGGTGGTCACTTTGCCGCCGTCCAGAATGCCGCTGTCCACGCGGACGCCTTCGCCGCGGGGTTCGTCCAGCAGCAGGATGTCCCCGATCGCGGGGCGGAAATCCTGGGTGGCGTCTTCGGCGCAGATGCGCAGTTCGATCGAATGGCCGTTTTGCGCGATGTCGGCCTGCGCGGCGCTCAGCCCCTCGCCCGCCGCGATGCGCAGCTGTTCGGCCACCAGATCAAAGCCCGTCACCATTTCGGTCACCGGGTGTTCGACCTGAAGCCGGGTGTTCATTTCCAGAAAGTAAAACGATCCGTCCTGGGCATAGATGAATTCGACCGTGCCTGCCCCGCGATAGTTGACGGCGCGGGCGATCCCGGCGGCGGTTTCGCAGATCTCGTCGCGTTGTTCAGCCGTAAGCGCCGGGGACGGCGTTTCCTCGATGATCTTCTGGAACCGGCGCTGGATCGAGCATTCGCGTTCCCAGAAATGGACGACATTGCCCTGCCCGTCGCCCATCACCTGCACCTCGATGTGGCGCGGGCGCTCGATATAGCGTTCGACGAACAGACGGCCATCGCCGAAATAGCGCTCGCCCTCGCGGCGCGCGGTGTCGATCTCGGCTTCGAGTGCGCCGTCCTCGCGCACGACGCGCATCCCCTTGCCGCCGCCGCCCGCCGACGGCTTGATCAGCAGCGGGTACCCCACCGCGCGGGACCGTTCCACGAAGGTCGCCGGGTCGTCATCCTCGATGGCGGAGGGCGCCACCGGAAAGCCGCGTTCCTCGACAAAGGCGCGGGCGCGGATCTTGTCGCCCATCAGGTCGATGACCTCGGATGTGGGGCCGACGAACGTGATGCCGGCCTTTTCCAGTGCGGCCACGAAGGCGGCATTTTCCGACAGGAAGCCATAGCCCGGATGCACCGCATCCGCGCCGATCCGTTGCGCCGCCTCGACGATCTGCGCAATGTCGAGATAGGCCGCCACGGGCGTTGAACCTTCGATGGTCACGACCTCGTCGGCAATCAGATGGGCCGGGCCTTCCTGCTCGGAGCTGTGCCGCAGGACGGCGGTCTTGATGCCCTTGACACGGGCGGTGCGCACAACTCGCGCCGCGATCTCGCCCCGGTTCGCCACCAGCAATTTGGAAATAGTCATCTTCGTTCCTTTCATACCCTTTCGACAGGGTGAAACCCGTCATTTTCGGCGAGTTTTGCCGGTACGGGGATTTCGATGTCGAGGAGCATTTGAGCGAAGCCCTTGCCCTGGGGGTCGATGCGGACCGAGGCGATGCCGCCGCCGCCGAGGGACTCGTGCAGCAGGAAGTTCAGCGCATGGCTTCCGGGCAGGTCGAAGCGTTCGACCGGGCCGTTGCACAGGTGGGCGAAATAGGTTTTCACCGCGTCTTCGGTGAGGGCGGATCGAATGTAGGGCAGGTAATCGGGCTTACGGGCCATGATACCGATATTGGCGATGTCGCCCTTGTCGCCCGAGCGGCCCCAGGCCAGTTCGACCAGCCGCACCTTGACGGCATCGGGGCCAGCGTCGCGGCTGTCGGCCGGCGGCGTGGCGGGCGGATCAAGCCGCACCTCCCTGGTGGCAACGGTGACCGGCACATCCTTGCCATCGACCTCGACCGCAACGGGCGTGTCGGCCTTGTCCTGCAGGAAGGAAAACAGCCGCACCACTGGCTGTACCTTGGGGCGTCCGGCGTAGAACCCGGTCAGACCCTGCGCGGTGGAAATGGCCATCGGCGCGATTTCACCGGCAAAGATGTTCAACGCGCTGCGCTCCTCATGTGCCACGCCGATCTTGAGCACCACTTCGCGGGTCCGGGCGCGGGCGTTGGCGCCATAGGCGGCTTCGGCGCCCAGAATCTCGACGCTCACCTGCCGGAAATCGCCCAGGTTCTTGTTGCGGAAAATCCGACGGCAGCGGGTCAGGATCGCCTCGGCCACGCGCTCGGCCTTGGCCGGGGCGTCGATGGCGGCGAGCGTCAGGGTGGTGACCGCGCGCCAGCCATCGGCATAGGTCGCCGACACCTTGTAGCTGCCGGTGCGCCCCAGCCCCTTGCCGCCCTTGACCCGCACCCGATCGGGGCCGATCTGTTCGAGCGTGACACCGGACCAGTCGCAGATCACGTCGGGCAGCAGATAGGCCCGTGGATCGCCGATTTCATAGAGCATCTGTTCGCCGGCCGAACCGGGCGACACCAGACCGCCGGTATCGGCCGTCTTGGTCATGACAAAACTGCCGTCTTCGGACACCTCGACGATGGGCATCCCCATGTCGTCCCAGCCCGATACGTCCTGCCAGTCGGTGAAATTGCCCCCCGTCCCCTGCGGGCCGCATTCGATCAGATGGCCCGCCAGGGACCCCTGGCTGAGCTTGTCCCAATCTTCGTCTTTCCAGCCGAATTCGTGCATCAAAGGGCCTAGCGCCACGGCACTGTCGGCGCAGCGCCCGGTGATCACGATGTCGGCCCCGGCGTCCAGCGCGGTCGCGATGGGGCGCGCGCCCAGATAGGCGTTCATGCTCCAGATTTCGTCCGGAAAGGCCGCGCCGGAAAACATTTCGGTCACGCCGCGGTCGCGGATCGCGTCCGCGCGCTCCGTGAGGTCGTCGCCCAGCACGACACCGATGGACAGCTCGACCCCCGCCTCGGCGGCAGCCCTGGCGAGCGCGTCGCGGCAACCGCGCGGGTTCACCCCGCCGGCATTGGCCACCACCTTGATCCCCCTGGCCTTGATATCCTCAAGCCAGGGCACCAGCGCCTTGACGAAATCGGGCGCAAAGCCCGCCTCCGGCGTCTTCGCCCGCGCCCGCGCCATCAGCGACATCGTCACCTCGGCCAGGTAATCGAACACCAGATAGTCGATGTCGCCCTTGGACACCAACTGGCCAATGGCCTCCGGCGTGTCACCCCAGAAACCCGAAGCGCACCCGATGCGCAGTTGTCGATCCGACATATACCCCCCTATCTGCCCGTCCATTCCGGCGCGCGCTTCTCCAGAAACGCCGAGAAACCTTCCCGCGCATCCTCTGTCGTCGCAATGCGCGGCAGCATGGTTTCGGCAAATCGAAACTGCTGTTCGATCGTCATATCCTGCATCGCGTGATAGGAGTACTTTCCGAGTCGAACTGCTGACGGGGAGCGTGCCGTGATCAGGTCAGTCAATTCTGCGACCTTGGCGTCAAGCGCGTCCGGTTCCGTCACATAATTAACGATGCCGTATTCCAGCGCCTGTTCGGCACTCCACGGTTCGCCGGTGATGTACATCTCCAGCAAACGGCGACGCGGTATCACCCGCATCATCTGCGGCATGATCATCATCGGAAACAGGCCGATCTTGACCTCCGGGGTCGCGATCCTGGCCGTGTTCGACATGACAGCAATATCGCAAGCACAGACAAGTCCGGCACCGCCACCCATGGCGTGACCGTTGATCCGACCGATGATCGGCTTGTTGCAGGTTTCCATCAGGGTGAACAGGCGAATGACGAAATGCCCGGGCTGCGAGATGTCTCCGGTGAACGGCCCGCCATCCTTGCCAGCCTTGAGATCTCCGCCCGCGCAGAACGCGCGGTCCCCGGCGCCGGTCAGCACGATGACAAGCACGTTGTCGTCATTCTGTGCTGTCTCGAAGGCCTCGATCAGTTCCCCCACCGTCGGTACGTTCAGTGGATTGCGCTTTTCCGCATTGTCGATGGTGATTTTCGCGACCCCGTCGCTGATTTCCAGCAGCACATTCTTGTCAGACATCTTTCATCTCCGTTTTCCGAGGGCCCATCCCTCTTGCATCCTATTACGTGACAGCCGCACCTATCCGGAATACCCGCCGCCCCGCCCTTACCGCGCGACGCGTCGAACACGAATTTATGGTGGTGCGGTCCTGTCGGCTCCCTACATCCTGAAGACACCGTAATGCGGCGCGTTGGGTGCAACACCCGCCGCACAGCACAACGCAATGCCAAGCATGTTGCGTGTATCGAGTGGATCGATGATCCCGTCATCATAAAGCCGCGACGTAAACCAGTAGGCCGAGGTTTCGTCTTCGGCCTTTGCACGCACCCGGTCGCGGAGTTCCTGCACGGATTCCTCGCTGAGGTCGGGGTCGTCGCGGCGCATCTGGGCCAGTTTGACATCGCCGAGCGTGCGCGCGGCCTGTTCGGGGCCCATCACGCCCATTTGTGCGTTGGGCCATGACATCAGAAGGCGCGGATCCCAGGCGCGACCGCACATACCGTAATACCCGGCCCCGAAGGCGCCGGAGGTCAGTACCGTCAGCTTGGGCACCTCGGAGCCGGCCTGTGCCATCAGCATTTTCGCCCCGTCCTTGGTGATGCCGCGTTCCTCGTACTCCCGGCCGATCATGTAGCCGGTGGTGTTCTGAAGAAAGATGAGCGGTGTTCCGGTCTGGTTGCAAAGCTGTATGAAATGCGCGGCCTTGAGTGAACTGTCGTTGAACAGAACCCCGTTATTGCCGAGAATTCCCACCTTGCAGCCCCAGATGCGGGCATAGCCGGTGACCAGCGTGGTTCCGTAATTCGGCTGGTATTCGTGAAACCGCGACCCGTCGACGATCCGGGCGATAACCTCGCGCATGTCGAAACGGACGCGGTAGTCGGTGGGTACGATACCGTAGATTTCGGCGGGATCGTAATAAGGATCCTCGGGCGCGGCCCAGTCGAACGCGCGGGGTCTGCGCGGGAAGGTGCCGACGATTTCACGAGCGAGCGCAATACCCGCCTCTTCGGAATCAACCGGATAGTCGCCGGTGCCCGAGACCGAGGTGTGCATGTCCGCGCCGCCCAGATCGTTGACCGAGACCTCTTCGCCGGTGGCGGCCTTGACCAACGGCGGCCCACCAAGGAAAATCGCGCCGGTATCGCGCACGATGATAGTATGCTCGCACAAAGCGGGCACATAGGCACCGCCCGCCGTGCAGTGGCCGCAGACAATGGCCACCTGGGGGATACCCTTTTTCGAAAGGATGCACTGGTTGCGGAATACCCGCCCACCCGGCGCGAAAACCCCCGACATTTCCTCGAGATAGCCGCCCGCGCTGTCGCAGATATGTACCACTGGCAGCTCATTTTCCAACGCAAATTCGAGCGCGCGCACGATTTTCGGCACGGACATGGGGTACCAAGCGCCGCCCTTGTTGGAACTGTCGTCGGCGTGAATGACGACCTCGCGCCCGGCGATCACACCGACGCCGGTGATGATGTTGGCACCCGGTGCCTGACCGTCGTAAAGATCGTTCGCCGCCAGACTCGAAAACTCTAGGAACGGTGTCCCCGGATCTAGCAGCAGTTCGAGCCGCTGGCGTGCCAGCATCTTGTTTTGCCGCTTCAACCGGTCGAGATCACGGCGGGGGCGGTCATGGCGCGCCTTGTCCTGTACCTCCCGGAACCGGTTGACGACCTCCTGCATCCGGCCAGAGGCTTCCTTGAATTCCGCCGATTCCGGGCGGATCTGTGTTTCCATCCGTCTCATCAATCCGTCTCCTCTTGCGGTTCCAGACGCAGCAGGACGTCCTTGCCGCCGAAACTGTCGCCTGTGGTGAAGGGCAGCTCCGCGACGATCCCGTCGCGCGGGGCTGTGACCGTGGTTTCCAGTTTCATGCTCTCGATCACCAGCATCGGCGCGCCTTCTTTCACGGCGTCGCCGGGTGCTACGGATACCGACACCACGACGCCGGGCATGGGTGCCAGCATCTGGTCCTGCGAGGCACCGCTTCCGGCCCTGTCCAAGGCGTCTGCCGGATCGGTCCGCCCGATTTCATAGGCCCGCCCGCCGAAGTGTATGAATGTGGCGCTCTCGTCCACGGCGATACGCATCGGGATGCGGGTGTCCGATATCTCCAGTACATACGCGCCTCTGCCGGCGGCTTCGTCGAGGGTGCAGGGAATCTCCCTTTCACCCATGTGCAGGACATGGCCTTGGCGCGTCGAGGCCAGCCAGACCGGGATCTCTTCCCCGTCAACTTCCAGAATGCGGCGCATCAGTTTCTCCAGTTTCCCATGAGTCGATAGATTTCCGGCACATTCTCCAGCGCTTTCACGAGCCGCGCATCGGACAGCACAGTGGCGGCGGCAAGAATGTCGGTGGTCGCGGGATCGCGATCCTGGTTCAGTTCATCGGCTTCTTCTGCCAGAAAACCGGTCGAGACATCGCCGGAACGGAATTTGGGATGGTCGAGGATCGTATCGAGATAGGCCAGATTGGTGGTTACCCCGAGAATGACATAATCCTGCGCCGCGCGGCGGCCCCTGGCGATGGCCTCTGCCCTGTTGCGGCCGTGGACGATCAGTTTGGACAGCATGGGGTCGAAATCGGTGGTCACTTTGCCGCCGTCCAGAATGCCGCTGTCCACGCGGACGCCTTCGCCGCGGGGTTCGTCCAGCAGCAGGATGTCCCCGATCGCGGGGCGGAAATCCTGGGTGGCGTCTTCGGCGCAGATGCGCAGTTCGATCGAATGGCCGTTTTGCGCGATGTCGGCCTGCGCGGCGCTCAGCCCCTCGCCCGCCGCGATGCGCAGCTGTTCGGCCACCAGATCAAAGCCCGTCACCATTTCGGTCACCGGGTGTTCGACCTGAAGCCGGGTGTTCATTTCCAGAAAGTAAAACGATCCGTCCTGGGCATAGATGAATTCGACCGTGCCTGCCCCGCGATAGTTGACGGCGCGGGCGATCCCGGCGGCGGTTTCGCAGATCTCGTCGCGTTGTTCAGCCGTAAGCGCCGGGGACGGCGTTTCCTCGATGATCTTCTGGAACCGGCGCTGGATCGAGCATTCGCGTTCCCAGAAATGGACGACATTGCCCTGCCCGTCGCCCATCACCTGCACCTCGATGTGGCGCGGGCGCTCGATATAGCGTTCGACGAACAGACGGCCATCGCCGAAATAGCGCTCGCCCTCGCGGCGCGCGGTGTCGATCTCGGCTTCGAGTGCGCCGTCCTCGCGCACGACGCGCATCCCCTTGCCGCCGCCGCCCGCCGACGGCTTGATCAGCAGCGGGTACCCCACCGTGCGGGACCGTTCCACGAAGGTCGCCGGGTCGTCATCCTCGATGGCGGAGGGCGCCACCGGAAAGCCGCGTTCCTCGACAAAGGCGCGGGCGCGGATCTTGTCGCCCATCAGGTCGATGACCTCGGATGTGGGGCCGACGAACGTGATGCCGGCCTTTTCCAGTGCGGCCACGAAGGCGGCATTTTCCGACAGGAAGCCATAGCCCGGATGCACCGCATCCGCGCCGATCCGTTGCGCCGCCTCGACGATCTGCGCAATGTCGAGATAGGCCGCCACGGGCGTTGAACCTTCGATGGTCACGACCTCGTCGGCAATCAGATGGGCCGGGCCTTCCTGCTCGGAGCTGTGCCGCAGGACGGCGGTCTTGATGCCCTTGACACGGGCGGTGCGCACAACTCGCGCCGCGATCTCGCCCCGGTTCGCCACCAGCAGTTTGGAAATAGTCATATCCGGCGTCATCCTCTTTCGTTACCGTCCTCCCCCGCAGGCTGGCGGGGGAGGTTATTGCATGCGGAATCAGCGGATTATTCGACTTCCATCCGCTCGGATACGATCGAGAACGTCTTATCCTCGGCATTGGATTGCAGGACCATTACCGCGGTCGGCGCGTGACGCACGCCGTCGCCATAGGTCACCGGACCGAACAGACCGTCCGTTTCGAAGCCGTCCAGACCTTCCATTTTCTTGACCACGCAGGCCCGCGTCAGATCCTCGCCACATTCCGTCATGGCATGTTCGAAGATCATCGCCCCGGCATATCCTGCCAGTGCATAGCGGTTCAGCGAATCCATTTCGCTCTCGCTGAGATATTTGTTGGCCAGGTCCATGAACCGTGCCACGCCAGGCACTTCCAAAGAGTTCAGTGCCGGAACGTAGTCTGCGGCGTAGTATCCGTCACCCGCACTGCCCGCCAAAGCCTGCACCGGAGTCAGGTGGGCGGAATGCGCACCGAGAAACGTGATATCCATCCGGTTCTTGGCGGCTTCCTTCAGCAGGGTGGAATGTTCCGCCACGACACCGCCCGACACCAGCACGGTGACGCCGGCGGCCCTGGCTTTCAGCATTTCGGCGGAAAAGTCCTTTTGGCCACGCTTGAATTCCAGCTCCAGTACGTTGTCGAGACCGTATTTCTCGACCCCTGCGAGGTACCCGCAGCGAACGTCATCGCCGAATTCATCGTCCTGAAATGCAATCGCGTATTTCTCGTCCTTCAGGCCAAGCTCTTCGACGAGATACGTCATTCCCGCTGCGATTTCCTGACAATAGGTCGGACCGACAACGAACAGCGTTTCGAGAGGCGGATTGAAATGGTGCGAATTCACGGCCATGTTGTTCAGAGCCGGGATTCCGAGTTCGTCGATCAGGGGCATCATCGCCGCCAGTTGCGAACTACCGGAGGTACCGATCAGAGCGAATATGTCATCGACCTCGACCATTTTCTTCAAGGACTGAAGAGAGCGCGCGGGGACATATCCATCATCCTCGAACACGATCTCAACCTTGCGACCGTTGATTCCGCCCCGGGCGTTCACATCCTCCTGCCAGACTTTCAGCGCCAGCGAATGGGCCTTGCCCAGAAGGCTTGGCGGCCCGGTCAGCGGATCGACAGCACCCAGGACGATCTTGTCCTCTGTTACACCGGGTGCCGCCATGGCACCAACCCCACCCATCGTCAGAAGGGTAGCCGTCAGCGTCCCTTTTAGAAACCAGTTCATTATTTCTTCTCCCCTTTGTTGTGTTTACGTGCCGAGCGTTTGGTTCAGTATCTGAACGGCCAGTTGACCCAGCGGTTCTTGTATTCGCGGTAGATCCCCATCAGCCCTTCCGGTTCAAACCGCAGGAACAGGACGATCGTCAGCCCGTAGATGAAACCTTTCAATTCGAGCACTGAAACCGACCCCAGTGTACCCCCCATCGACCCGATGACATAGTTCAGGACTTCGGCCAGCCCTAACACGAACACGACGCCGATCACCGCCCCGGCGGTAGAACCGAGCCCTCCGACGATGATCATGGAGACGGCTTCGATGGAAATCACCAGGCTGAAGCTGTCCACATTCACAAACCGGATGTGGTAGGCCATCAATGCACCCGCCACGCCGACGTAGAACGAGCTGACCACAAAGGCATAGAGCTTGTACCGCGCCACAGGTACACCCATCACACGCGCCGCGATGTCCTGCTCGCGGATCGCCAGAAACGCACGGCCTATTCGGCTGCGTTTGATGTTTGCAGAGCCGAGGATCGCCAGCGTCAGGATTGCCAGGATGAGATAGTAGAAGGATTTGTCTGTCGCGAGTTCCACCCCGAAGATCGCGGGTTTCGGCGTTGATATTCCCGACGAGCCATGCGTGATGCTTTCGGCACTCAGGATGATATGCGTGATAATGATGGTAAAGGCCATCGTGGTGATCGCCAGATACAGACCCTTCAGGCGCAACGACGGTATCCCGACTATCAAACCGAAGGCGGCTGCCATCAGCCCGCTGGCGGGCAGACAGAGCCACAGTGGCATACCGTAGTCGGCCGACAGGACCGCCGCCGTATAGCCACCGACCGCCAGAAATCCGGCCTGGCCGAATGAAATCAGACCCGTCGTTCCGGTCAGGAGATTGAGACCGATGACCCCCACCGCCGCAATCATCATTCCGTTGACCAGGGATGTGAGGTGATTGGTCAGCAATAACGGAGCGACGAGCGCCGCGAGCACGAGTGCGACTGTCCAATAGGTCTGCGTCGGATTGCGGTAAAGCGATATCAGCTCGCTATAGCTTTCCTCGAATACACCGGTGCGCATGGATTAAACCCTTTCGATCTCGGGCGTTCCGAACAACCCGTAGGGGCGGATCATGAGAACCACCAGAATGACGAGGAACCCGGAGATTTCCTTGAGTCCTTGTCCGATGTAACCTTCGGACAGGTTTTCAAGGACACCGATGAGAATACCGGATATCGCGGCACCAAAGACGGAATCCAGTCCGCCGAGAATTACGGCCGGAAATGCGCGCAGGCCTTGCGTCCACAGGTCAGGGCCAAGGCCATAGATCGTCCCCAGCAGAACGCCCGAAATCCCGGCGATGACCGCGGCAATCGCCCAGGCGATTGCGTAGACATGCGTCACGTTTATTCCCATCAGCAATGCAGTGGTCTCGCGCGCGGCAGTGGCCCGCATTGCGACGCCCATGCGCGAAAACCGGAGAAATACCCACATTCCGAGCACACAGAAGGCGAGCAAACCGATGGCGTAAAGTTGGGATGTATAGAGGAACACCAAGCCGAATTCGACGCCGCTGTCGCCGATGTCAGTCGGCAGGAGCAGTGGATCGGCTCCCCAGATCAGAACCACCACCGCACGGATCATCACCGCAAGGCCGATGGTCACCATTACGGTCGAAAACACGTCCTGGCCCAGCATCGGGCGGATAAACACCCGCTCGATCACCAGTCCAACGATGGCGGAAATGAAGACGCAGACCAGCAAAAGGCCCCAGAACGGAAGCGTCCATGAGCTGGCGATGGAAAACGCCATATAGGATATCAGCATCATGATTTCGCCATGGGCGAAATTGACGACACTTGTAGCCTTGAATATCAGGGCATAGCCCATTCCGATAAGACCATAGATCACGCCGATGGCGATCCCCGAAACGGTCAGCAATATGAAATAGTCCACGTTTTTCCCCTTAGCCGTAGATTTCCGCCATTTCGGTTTCGAACTTTTTCTCGATGACATTGCGCCGCACTTTCTGGGTTGCGGTCATTTCGCCATCGTCGTGGTCAAGCTGCTTTTTCAAAAGGACGAATTTCCGGATGTTCTCGACACGGGCAAACGCGTCATTCACCCGCGCCACTTCCTTGGAAACAAGGTCTATGACGGGTTCCAGACTGGAAAGGTGGCTGAATGTGGTATAGGCCATCCCCTGAGCCTGAGCCCATTTTCCCACCGTATCGTAGTCGATCTGTAGCAGCGCCCCGAGAAAGTTCCGCCCCTCGCCGACGACGATCGCCTCGGCGATGTAGATCGAATCTTTCAGGGCGTTCTCGATTTCGGACGGTGTAATATTCTTGCCGCCCGACGTGATGATGATCGACTTCTTTCGATCGACGATGGCAATTTCACCGTTATCGAGTTGTTCGACCACATCACCCGTCTGCAACCAGCCATCGACGACGGTTTCTTCTGTAGCTTTCTGATTGTCGAGATAGCCGAGAAAAACACTGGGATGCTTGATCTCGAGTTCGCCATCGTCGGCAATTCTGTATTGCAAACCCGGAGCGGCGACGCCCGAAGCCCCGACGATGGCTTTGTCAGCATTCTGAAAGAACGCCAGACCTGCCGACTCAGTCATGCCATAAACCTGATAGAGCGGCACGCCGATCACCCGGAAGAACCGGACAACCTCGGGTGAAATGGATGCGCCTCCCACAAAACCGCAATGGACCTTGTCAATTCCCATGAACCTTTTCAGTGGATTGAAGACAAGGATCTTTGCTGCAAAGTGTTTGACCCGTTCGACCGGGGTCAACCGCCCGCCCGCTTCGATCTTGCGGAAATGCGTCTGGCCGAGATCGAGGCCCCAATTATAGATTCGTCTGGCAAGGGGCCGCGCGTCCTGAATTCTGATCGATGCGCTGTATTGCAGTTTTTCCCAGATTCGCGGTACGCCCAGAAAGACCTTCGGTGCAATTTCCCGAAGATTGACCTGAACGGTATCGATGGATTCCGCGAAATTCACCTGACCGCCGATCATCAGGCTCAGGATCGTCGAGAATATCCGTTCCGCAACATGGCAAAGCGGCAGATAACAAACGACCGAATACCGGTCGCGCGTCAGGTTGAACTGGGAAATCAGCGGGAAAGATGCCACGAGCAGGTTCCGATGCGAAAGCAAGGCACCCTTCGGCGGTCCGGTCGTGCCCGATGTATAGACCACGACCGCAGGATCGTCGGGCTTGGTTTCCCTGATGCATTCACCAAAGAAATCCACATCCTCAGGATGGCTCGATACATGGTCCCGCCCGGCCTGGACCACCTCTTCGAACGATCTCAGGCGCGTTCGATCATAGGCGCGCATTCCCTTCATATCGACGCATACGATCAACTTGAGATCCGGAAAGGCCCCGTTGTTCGCTTCGGCATCCAGAACCTTGTCGACCTGTTCCTGATCCCCGCAGACGACGACGCTGCTTTTGGAATGGCGAAGGATATAGTCAAGTTCCGGCCAGGGGTTGGTCGGATAGACGCCGACAGTCATTCCCCCCAGTGCTTGCGCTGCGATGTCGGAATACAGCCATTCCGGAGTGTCCTCGCTGGCAATTGCCAGACGATCGCCGCGCCCGAATCCCGAAGCATGAAGACCAAGGGCAAAAAATCGGACACGTTCAAAATAGCCGGCCCAGGTGACCCGGTTCCAGATCCCCAGATCCTTTTCCCGAATGGCAAGTTCATCGGGTATGTTTTCGGCCCAGTGCATCAATAGCTGCGGTAGCGTGTGATCGCCGGCCTTCAGGCGCGCATCAAGATCGTTCAATGAACCGCCTCCGTATCTTCCTGTAGCTTATGTCCGAGGTAAGCCTCGATTACGTGTGGATCCGCCCGTATTTCATCGGGCGTGCCATAGGCAATTCGCTCGCCGAAATTCATAACGGCGATATGGTCGGAGATATCTGTAACGATTCCCATATCGTGCTCGATCATCATGACTGTGATCTCCAGTTCCTCTTTCAGGTCGAGAATGAAGCGGGCAATGTCTTCCGTTTCTTCGGCATTCATCCCGGAAACCATCTCATCGAGAAGCAGCAACTTTGGTTCGGTTGCCAGGGCCCGCCCCAGTTCGACCCGTTTCTGCAATCCGTAGGCCAGTGCACCGACGGGCACGTCCCGAACGTGCTGAATTTCGAGAAAATCGATGATCTCTTCGACCCTTTTGCGGTGTGCCCGCTCGGCGGCGCGCGTGGTCGGACCGAAGAGCAACCCGCCCAGCACGCTGGTCTTCATATGACTGTGGCGCCCCACCAGCAGGTTGTCGACAACGCTGGCATGTTTGAACACGGCCAGGTTCTGGAAGGTACGCCCCATTCCGAGCGGGGCGATCCGGTGCGGAGCGGTCCGGGTGATATCGTTGCCATCGAGCGTGATCGTTCCGGAGGTCACTGGAAGAACCCGGCTGATCAGGTTGAACATCGTCGTCTTACCGGCACCGTTCGGACCGATCAGACTGAAGATTTCGCCCTTGAGAACCGGAAATCCGACACCGTTGACAGCCGTGACACCGCCGAATTTCTTGACCAGATTATCGACCTGCAACAGTACGGTCATGACAGCCACCTCTTGCGTCTCTTGTAATGCTTCACATCGCGCATGTTGCGGCGGTGGCCCGATTCCGAGAAGCCGAGGTAGAACTCCTTGACGTCCTCGTTATCCATCAGCTTGTCCGGCGGCCCGTCCATCACTACCCTGCCGTTTTCAATGATATAAGCGTAGCTTGCGATCGACAGCGCCAGCTCGGCGTTCTGCTCGACCAGCAGGACGGAGACGTTGTTCTGTTTCGACAGGTCGCTCACGGCAGCAAAGATCTCTGCGATGATCTGCGGCGCGAGCCCAAGGCTGGGTTCGTCCAGCATCAGCAAACGCGGGCTGGACATAAGCGCGCGGCCGATCGCGACCATCTGCTGTTCGCCGCCCGACAGATAACCCGCGATGGTGCTGCGTTTCTCTTTCACGCGAGGAAAAATATCGAACACGTTTTCCAACGCTTCCGTCGCCCCGGAACGGCTTCGGGTGATGCCGCCCATCATCAGGTTTTCCTCGACGGTCAGGGGCTCGAACAATTGCCGTCCTTCGGGAACCATCACGACGCCGCTGCGCACGATTTCGTCAGGTTTGCGGCCAATCAGGCTTTCGCCGTTGAGCGTAATCGTACCGCCGATGATATCGCCATCCTCGGGATAGAGCACGCCGGATATTCCCTTCAGAATCGTCGATTTTCCGGCCCCGTTCGATCCCAGTAGCGTAACGATTTGACCCTCGTCGACCGATAGGGATGCATCGCGTACCGCCTCGATTACGTTGTCATAGACAATCTGGACGTTGTTCACATTCAACATCAGGCGGCACTTTCTTTTGTCATAGCCAACCCGTCATTTTCGGCGAGTTTTGCCGGTACGGGGATTTCGATGTCGAGGAGCATTTGTGCGAAGCCCTTGCCCTGGGGGTCGATGCGGACCGAGGCGATGCCGCCGCCGCCGAGGGACTCATGCAGCAGGAAGTTCAGCGCATGGCTTCCGGGCAGATCGAAGCGTTCGACCGGGCCGTTGCACAGGTGGGCGAAATAGGTTTTCACCGCGTCTTCGGTGAGGGCGGATCGGATGTAGGGCAGGTAATCGGGCTTGCGGGCCATGATACCGATATTGGCGATGTCGCCCTTGTCGCCCGAACGGCCCCAGGCCAGTTCGACCAGGCGCACCTTGACGGCATCGGGGCCCGCGTCGCGGCTGTCGGCCGGCGGCGTGGCGGGCGGATCAAGCCGCACCTCCCTGGTGGCGACGGTGACTGGCACATCCTTGCCATCGACCTCGACCGCAACGGGCGTGTCGGCCTTGTCCTGCAGGAAGGAAAACAGCCGCACCACCGGCTGTACCTTGGGCCGTCCGGCGTAGAACCCGGTCAGACCCTGCGCAGTGGAAATGGCCATTGGCGCGATTTCACCGGCAAAGATGTTCAGCGCGCTGCGCTCCTCATGTGCCACGCCGATCTTGAGCACCACTTCGCGGGTCCGGGCGCGGGCGTTGGCGCCATAGGCGGCTTCGGCGCCCAGAACCTCGACGCTCACCTGCCGGAAATCGCCCAGGTTCTTGTTGCGGAAAATCCGGCGGCAGCGGGTCAGGATCGCCTCGGCCACGCGCTCGGCCTTGGCCGGGGCGTCGATGGCGGCGAGCGTCAGGGTGGTGACCGCGCGCCAGCCGTCGGCATAGGTCGCCGACACCTTGTAGCTGCCGGTGCGCCCCAGCCCCTTGCCGCCCTTGACCCGCACCCGATCGGGGCCGATCTGTTCGAGCGTGACACCGGACCAGTCGCAGATCACGTCGGGCAGCAGATAGGCCCGTGGATCGCCGATTTCATAGAGCATCTGTTCGCCGGCCGAACCGGGCGACACCAGACCGCCGGTATCGGCCGTCTTGGTCATGACAAAACTGCCGTCTTCGGACACCTCGACGATGGGCATCCCCATGTCGTCCCAGCCCGATACGTCCTGCCAGTCGGTGAAATTGCCCCCCGTCCCCTGCGGGCCGCATTCGATCAGATGGCCCGCCAGGGACCCCTGGCTGAGCTTGTCCCAATCTTCGTCTTTCCAGCCGAATTCGTGCATCAAAGGGCCTAGCGCCACGGCACTGTCGGCGCAGCGCCCGGTGATCACGATGTCGGCCCCGGCGTCCAGCGCGGTCGCGATGGGGCGCGCGCCCAGATAGGCGTTCATGCTCCAGATTTCGTCCGGAAAGGCCGCGCCGGAAAACATTTCGGTCACGCCGCGGTCGCGGATCGCATCCGCGCGCTCCATGAGGTCGTCGCCCAGCACGACACCGATGGACAGCTCGACCCCCGCCTCGGCGGCAGCCCTGGCGAGCGCGTCGCGGCAACCGCGCGGGTTCACCCCGCCGGCATTGGCCACCACCTTGATCCCCCTGGCCTTGATATCCTCAAGCCAGGGCACCAGCGCCTTGACGAAATCGGGCGCAAAGCCCGCCTCCGGCGTCTTCGCCCGCGCCCGCGCCATCAGCGACATCGTCACCTCGGCCAGGTAATCGAACACCAGATAGTCGATGTCGCCCTTGGACACCAACTGGCCAATGGCCTCCGGCGTGTCACCCCAGAAACCCGAAGCGCACCCGATGCGCAGTTGTCGATCCGACATATACCCCCCTATCTGCCCGTCCATTCCGGCGCGCGCTTTGTGTCACGAACAGCACGCTGTCCGGCCCGAAAAGCCGTGAATGCCGCCCGTAGCTGCAGAAATCCCGAAGGACGCTCTCTTTCGATTACGTCCGATGGCTCCCGTTTCCGCACCGCGCGCAACGGCGTCAAATCGCAAAAAGCGCGGCTTGCAAATATTTCTAACATATGTTTGATTTTGGTCAACAGGTCAATCTGACATTCTGCTCGGGAGGAAAACCATGAACAGTCAAGACAGTACGGTGATGGCCGATCTGCAAGCCATCAGGGCAAACTACTCGCTGACCAGCGAGCAGCGACAGATCGTCGATCACGTGGATCGCGTATCGCGCGAGGTGCTGCACCCGCTGCAGGCGCGTATGGACGCTGAGGATTGGTGGCCTGACGATCTGTTCAAGCAGATGGGAGAGCTTGGCCTTCTGGGGATCACTGCGCCCGAGGAAATGGGCGGCTCCGGTCAGAATGAATTCACCCAGGCGCTGGTGTCCGAAGTGATCTCGAAATGGAATCCGGCGGTGGGTCTGTCGCACGGGGCACACGACAACCTGTGTCTGAACAACCTGCTGCGCAACGGCTCCGAGGAGCAGGTAAAGAAGTATGTGCCTGGCCTGTGTTCCGGTGATCTGGTCGGAGCCCTGGGGCTGACCGAACCCGGCGCGGGCTCGGATGCGCTTGGCTCCATGGCCACCACCGCGCGCCGCGACGGTGACGACTATATCATCAACGGCTCGAAGATTTACATCACGAACGGGCCGATCGCCGATGTGGTCCTGCTTTATGCCAAGACTGACAAATCCAAGGGCGCCAAGGGCATTTCGGCGTTTATCATCGAAACCGACAATCCCGGGTTCAAGGTAGCGCAGAAGCTGGACAAGATGGGCTTTCGCGGCTCGCCAACCGGCGAGCTGGTGTTCGACGAGTGCCGCGTGCCGGCGTCTGCCATGGTGGGTGCCGAAAACAGCGGTGTATCAGTGGTGATGAGCGGGTTGGATCTGGAGCGCGCGATGGTCACTTCTGTCTGCGTCGGCATGGCCGAGCGGGCGCTGGAACTGGGTCTGGAGTATGCAAAGATCCGCGAACAATTCGGCAAACCCATCGCAAGTTTCCAAATGGTTCAGTCGAAACTGGCCGAGATTTACACCGAGGTCGAAACCGCCCGCGCCTTCAGCTATCGCGCGCTGGCGGCCTGTGTCGGTTTGCCCAAGGGGGCCGGAGGACGTGGCGAGATTCACAAGCTGACCGCCGCCGCCTGCCTTTATGCGGGCGAAGCGTTCAACAAGGCCGTCACCGAAGCCTGCCACATCCATGGCGGTTCGGGTTACATGCAGGACACCGAGATCAACCGGTTGTTCCGCGCCAACAAACTTTTGGAGATCGGTGCGGGCACCAGTGAAGTCCGCAAGATCATCATCGCCGAAGAACTTTTGCGCGCCTGAGGGAGGACCCAGCCATGAACAAGCAATTACGCAACGACATCGACCTTCCAACACATTTCATGACCGATGAACAGCAGGCGCTGGCCGATCAGGCCGGCAAGTTCTTCATGTCGGAGTTTCATCATCTGAACGCGGAAATGGACGACACCGATGATCTGCCGCCTTCGGTCTTTCCCAAGCTGGGCGAGATGGGGTATCTTGGCCTCAACGTGCCGCCGGAATACGGCGGGGCCGGGCTCGATTTCACGTCGGCCTGCATCATAAGCGAGGAATTGTCGCGCGCCTCTGCCGCGATCGGTCTTAGCCAGGTGGCGCATGATAACCTGTGCGTCAACAATATCTATCGCAACGCCAGTGAGGATCTGCGCCGCAAGTATTTGCCCGGGCTGTGCGACGGCACGCTGATCGGCGCTTTGGGCCTGACCGAACCCGGTGCCGGCTCCGATGCGCTTGGCTCGATGCGGACCACGGCGAAAAAGGATGGCGACGACTATATTCTGAACGGCGCCAAGATCTACATCACCAACGGGCCGATTGCGGATCTGGTGCTGGTCTATGCCAAGACCTCGCCCGAAAAGGGGGCCAAGGGCATTTCCGCCTTTATCGTGGAAACCGACACGCCCGGCTTCAAGGTGGCTCAGAAGCTCAACAAGATGGGGTTCCGCGGATCGCCGACCGGCGAATTGGTGTTCGAGGATTGCCGTGTGCCCGCCAAGAACATGGTCGGCAAGCTGGATGGTGGTGTTGCGGTGACAATGTCGGGGCTGGACCTGGAGCGCGCTATCGTCTGTTTCAATGCTCTGGGCATTGCGCAGCGGGCGCTTGATATCTCTATCGATTACGCCAAGACGCGCAAACAGTTCGACAAGCCGATCGCCAGTTTCCAGATGGTGCAGGCGATGCTGGCCGACATGTACACACGGATCGAGGCGGCGCGCAGTCTGTCACTGAAAACCGTCGCCATGTGCGAAGGTCTGGAAGAAGGCGAAGGCGGGCGCGGCGAAATTCACAAGCTGACGGCAGCGGCGATCTTCAAGGCTGCCGAGGCGACATCATTTGTGCTGGACAAGGCCGTTCAGATCCATGGCGGATCGGGCTATATGCGCGATACGGAAGTGAACCGGCTTTACCGGACCGGGCGCGTGCTCGAGGTCGGTGCGGGCACTCAGGAAGTGCGCAAGCTGATCATCGCCGGCGAGCTTCTTAAGGAATGAGGGGAAAGACATGAGCGACCGAAAGACACCGCGTTATGCCTCTGACCTCATGGCGGGTCAGGTGGCCCTCGTCACCGGTTCCGGATCGGGCATGGGCCGGGCCACGGCGCTTGAGATGGCGTCTTGCGGGGCCAGGCTGGCCCTGTTCGCACGCCGCGAGGAACCGCTGGAAGAAACCGCCGAGATGATTCGCACCGCGGGGGGCGAGGCGTTTGTCGTGCCCGGCGACACCCGCGATGAGGACAGTATCGAAACCGCGATGGGGCGGATCAAGGAGCACTACGGACAGCTTGACGTTCTGGTGAACAATGCGGGTGGTCAGTATATTGCCTCGGCTCGCGACATCACGAACAAGGGTTTCGAGGCGGTGATTCGCAACAACCTGATCGGGTCGTGGCAGATGACCCGCGCGGCGGCGGATCATTTCATGTATGACTCCGGCGGCTCGGTCGTATTCGTTACCGCGATTTCGGGCCGTACCGCCCTGACCGGTTTCGCGCATACCGTTGCTGCACGCGCCGGCGTGACCGGGATGATGAAGACACTGGCCGCCGAATGGGGCGAATACGGGATTCGTCTGAACTGCGTCGCGCCGGGCACGATCAAGACCGACGCGCTCGGCCGCTATCCCATTCCGCCAGACCGGTGGAAGGATCTGAACCGGTCGGTCCTGAATCGCATGGGCGCGGCAGAGGACATCGCGGGTACGATCATCTTTCTTGCGTCCGATTTAGGGAATTTCATTACCGGCGAGGATATCTATGTTGACGGCGGTGAAACACTACATATGGGCCACGATGCCCGCGACATGATCAATCCGGACATGTTCGAGAAACGAGAGCGCGGAGACGGGAAAAATGAGTGAACCCAATGTCCTTCTGGATATCAAAGACCGCATCGCGACTGTTACCCTGAATGACCCGGAACGCCGTAATCCGATTACCGGAAACGATATGATCGAGGCACTTCTGGAAAAGTTTGCAAAAGTGCAGGCCGACCCCGAAGTCAGCGTCATGATCCTCACGGGTGCTGGTTCTGCTTTTTGTGCGGGCGGCGACATCAAGGAGATGAACGACCCCGACGGTGTTTTTCGAAAGGAGCCGTTGGCGGCGGCGCAAAGCTATGTCGACGGCGTGCAGAAATTGCCGCAGGCGCTTTACAACCTCGATATTCCGACCATTGCAGCGGTCAACGGTGCGGCGGTCGGTGCGGGGTGTGACCTGACCATGATGTGCGACATGCGCATTGCGTCGGAAAAGGCGAAGTTCGGCGAGGTGTTTCTGAACCTCGGGATCATTCCGGGCGACGCGGGCAGCTGGTTTCTACTGCGCCGTCTGGGCCACCAAAGGGCAGCCGATCTGACGTTTTCGGGCCGCATGGTCGCGGCCGATGAGGCGCTGGAGATCGGCATGGTGCTGGAGGTAGTGCCGCATGACACCCTGTTGGAGCGTGCCCGCGAACGTGCAGCGGTGATTGCTGCGAAACCGCCACGGGCGGTACGGATCGCCAAGCGCCTGATGCGCAACGCCGAACGGATGGATTTGCCGGATTTCCTGAATTCCGCGGCGGCCTATCAGGCCTTGATGCATCAGACCGAGGACCACCATGAGGCAGTCTCTGCGTTCATCGAGAAACGAAAACCCCACTTCACGGGGCGTTAAGGAAAGAACGCATGGCTGATATCAGCAGAGAATATATGGAGCAGATCGCGCAAATGTGGAATGCGCGCGGCAAGGGTCTGATTACCCACATGGCGCTCGAGATCGAAAAGGTGTCGAGCGAAGGCGTTCGGGTGCGGATGCCGTTCAATCCGGACTTTTGTGTGGATAAGGATCAGACCCTGCTTCACGGTGGCATTCTGACCGCTTTGTTGGACAGTGTTTTCGGGTTGGCGAACTTTGTGACCATCAAGGGGGTCAGCTCGATGGCGACCCTGGACCTCAGGGTTGATTATCTGCGGGCCGCGCGGTCGCGCGCAGACGTCATCGTCAGCGCGCATTGTTTTCGGAAAACCCGCCATATCGCCTTTAATGCCGGCAACATCTGGTTCGATGGCCACGAGGATGCGGAAATCGCCCGTGGAACCGCCTCGTTCGCTTTGACCCGCGGTGACACCAGCCTTCTAGAAGCGATGACCAAAGGAAAAGCCTCGTAATGAACTTGCAAACCGTCAATGCCAACGTGGCCAGGGTGCCGTTTTTCCGGTTTCTGAATTTCGAGGTTCAGAGCATGGACGACTTTCATGCCGAAGCCGAGATGACTTTTGAAGCTCATCATATCGGAAACCCGATCATGGAGCATTATCATGGCGGCATCATTGCCAGCTTCATGGAAGCGACAGCCGCTATTGCCGTCCAACCTGATTTCACCGAAGTTCCGGCCAAGCCGATCAATCTGACCGTGGATTATCTTCGGCCTGGTGTGAAGGGTCCGCTCTATGCCCGTGCGAATGTCACCCGCAAGGGCAAGCGTATCGCGAGTGTCAGTGTAATTACATGGCAGACGGGTCGGGAAAAACAGGTTGCAGAAGGACTGTATCACTTCCTGTTGGTCTGATCACAACCGTTGAACGGTCAGTTGGCCGTTTCGTGTTCGGTGTAGGGGGTCGCCTCTCTTGAGCAAACCCCTTCGAGCAGCAATTTGATGAGCATGCCGGAGAATTCGGGCAGCGAAAGATACCCGTCTTTTGCGGGTTCATTCGGGTCGAACCACTCCACCGTCCAGTTCAATGCCCCCAGCATCACCTGGCGCAATGGGACGATCTTGATATCCGACCGGATGGCACCGTCATCCTGCGCTTCGCGCAGGATCCTGTCCCACAGTCTTCCGTATTCATGACGAATTCCTCTGTGCCGTTCCCTGAAACTGTTGGGTAGCATCCCATAGCTTCGGATGTTCGCAGACGTGAACTCGCTCGCCTTGAAAAGAAAATCCAGATGCGTCCAGATTGCTGTCGCTATCCTTGCGTGATGATCGTAAGGGGGCTCAAATTCCTGAACTGCTGCGCTGACACCCGTCAGAAGGTCGCTCAACCCGGCGTTCAGAACCTCGTCCACGATAGCTTCCTTGGACTTGAAATGGTAGTAGACGCTGCCCGCCTTCATCTCCGCTTCGTCGGCAATCTGTCTCAGCGTGGTTGCTTTGTAACCATTGTCCCTGAGAACGCGCGCCGCGGCGATCAGGATTTCCGCGCGGGTTTTCTCGGCCTTGCCGATGGGGTCGGGGATGTCGACAGAGTTGGCGGCGTTCGTCTTTAGTCCTGTCGTAACGACCATGTGCCGGGAACACATTCCATCAAGTATCAGCTTGCTCATGCGTTCGGCGAGAACATGCACCGGATACCGATCCACATCATACCATTCCACTGTCCAGTTCATGGCACTCAGTATGAACTGGCGGATTGCAGCCACGGAGATGTCGACCCTCAGGTGGCCCGCATTTTTCGCATTATTCAAAAAGCAACTCCAGACCCGCGCATAAGCCGCGCGCAACTCACGGTGCGGAGCGCGTGCCTCATCGGACAACATCGGGTAGTTGCGGATATTGGCAGAGGTAAAGTCGCTGTCGGTCAGCAGATAGGTCAGGTGCGTTTCGATGAGCAATGCAAAGGTCTTGCGAAAATCATGGGAATCCCCCTTCGTCGACCGGACGATCTCACTGACTTTCTCGTAGAGTTGCCGCACACCAATATCCAGAACCTCGCTCAGAATCTGGTCTTTGGATTGAAAATGGTAATAGATACTTCCGGCTTCTATGCCGGATACCTGCGCAATGTCGCGCATCGTCGTGGCGTTGTAGCCTTCGTGCCGGAACAGGCGAGCGGCCGCAACGAGGATACCGCCTCGTGTCCGCTCCGACTTGCTCATTTCATCGTCGGTTCTCTTGATGGCATCAGTATATCTCACCATTCGTTGTCGATACTGAACAGTCACAACACTGTCCATTGTAATAAATCTAACAACTGTTAGAATACACCAAAGAAGGCTTCGAATCAAGTTCTTTGCCAAGATGTAAGCGGAAGAGGAGGATCTCTCTATGCGAGGGTTGAATGGAAAACGTGTAATCCTGACAGGTGGCGGTAGCGGCATCGGTCGGGCCGTATGTGAACGGTTCGGCGAAGAAGGTGCCGAAGTCGCCGTTTTCGATATGAACGAAGAGGGGGCGCAGGAAACTGTCCAGCATATTCTGGACGCCGGAGGCAAAGCGAAGGCGTTCAAAGTGGACATTACCGACCGTGCTCAGGTCGACAAGGCGGTGGCCGAGTTCGAGGCCGGCGGGCCGGTCGACATCCTTGTGAACAACGCAGGTTGGGATGTGGTCAAGCCGTTCCTCGACAGCGATGCAGAACACTGGAAGAAGCTTATCGACATCAATCTATATGGGCCGTTGAACATGCATCACGCTGTACTCCCCGGTATGGTCGAGAATGGTAAAGGCCGCGTGGTCAACATCGCCTCCGACGCCGGTCGCGTGGGATCATCGGGAGAGTCCGTTTATGCAGCCTGCAAGGGGGGAATAATTGCATTTACCAAGACTGTCGCGCGTGAACTGGCTCGCAAGGGCATCCAGTTGAATGCAGTTGCACCCGGTCCGACCGACACACCGCTTCTTGCCCAATTCGCCCAGGGCGATACCGGTGCCAAGATCGCCGAAGGCCTCAAACGGGCCATACCGATGAAACGCCTTGGCCAGCCAAGTGACTATCCCGGGATCATTTGTTTCCTGGCGTCGGATGATGCCGGATTTATCACCGGCCAGGTTATTTCGGTTTCCGGTGGCTTGTCGATGCACGGTTGATCGCCTGGCAGCCGTGCTTGCTCTAATGCGCCGCTGCCAAGCCATTTCCGAAGTTACCTCCCCAACTGGTCGCGCCTTCAGTGCGGCCTTTTTTCATTGACGAAAGATGACAAATAACCCGGTAGCCTCCGAGATTAAGCGGTTCAGCGCGGTTGCCGCTTTTTCGGATGGCTCTGGCACTACCACCGCCGAGTACCCGGCGCGCTATACCGAAACCCTGAATGCCATCACGGCCCTTTGAAAGGAAACGGAATGATTACTGTATTTGGAGCAACCGGCACCACCGGCGCCCCCCTTGTCGATACACTGTTGGCAAAGGGCGCCAAAGTGCGTGCTGTCACCAGCGATCCGAGCAAGCTCGACAAACTCAGGGACAAGGGATGCGAGGCGGTCACTGCAAGCTTCTCCGACCTTGCCGCGCTCGAACAGGCTTGCACCGGGGCGGACAGGATCTATCTGGTCACGCCTGCGCATCTGGACATGCGCCAATGGAAAGCAAACGCGATTGCGGCGGCCAAGTCAGCAGGCGTGCAGCACGTCGTTCTGGCCACCGGGCTTGGGGCATCGCCCAAGGCAGGGCTGACCTTTGGCAAGTGGCATTCCGAAGCTCAGGAGCTGCTGAAGGAAAGCGGGCTGGACTGGACCTTTATCCAGCCGACCTATTTCATGCAGAACCTGCTGTGGCAGGCCGACAGTATCGCGAAGACCGGCGTCTATCATGATGATCTTGGCGGGCCGGTGTCTTGGATCGACGCCCGCGACATTGCCGAGGTCGCTGCCGAGGCGCTGACCGGCGCAGGCCACGCGGGCAAGGGTTATGGCCTGACCGGGCCCGAAGCCCTGACCGGCGAAGATATTGCCGCTATCCTGTCAGACGAGACCGGACGCTCCATCACCTCAGCGCCCTTGTCGGCCGAGGACGCCAAGGCCGCGATGGTCGCCGGCGGGATGCAGGACGAGGTCGCTGCGGCCATGGTCGAACTGGCTTCCATCGCGCCCAAAGGTTACCTCGGCGGCATCGAGACCACCGTGAGCGACGTGCTCGGTCGTCCGGCGCGCTGCTTCCGCGATTTCGTTGCCGAGAATCGTGATGCTTTCGTCCGATAACTGGGTGGCGGTGCCGCTCTATCTTGAGCTGGCGCCGCCTGCGGACGCTGCGGCGCAGGTCGCCCATCTATTTGTGTTCCGCGACACCGGCGCGTTGAGCGGGCGCGGCAGCGGGCGTTTCGCTACGGATCTCTTCACCCTTTCGGTGACAGGTGGCGACAGGACGCAAATATCGCTTGCGCCACCCCGCCCGGATTTTACCCGCCGACAGTCTTCCTTTTGCGGCATCGTGGCCGGGCTACGGCTGTCGGCCCGACCGGAACATATGCCAGAGGCCGCAACGCTGACGCCCTTGGCATTGGCATTGGCCCGCGTTCGGGAGAGCGATGATGGCCTGCCATCGCTTGTTTCAGCGCTGGACGATGTTGCATGTAGGCTGAGCTTCGCGGCGCGTCCGAAGGCGGTTAGCGATCGGACCGAACGGCGCAGGACGCGCGCCGATACCGGGATTTCACGACGGCGGCTCACCGCCACCCGGCGATTTCGCCGGCTGCTGGAACAGCTCGCGGGCCCCACCCCGCCGTTGAGCGATCTGGCGCTGGACGCGGGCTACTACGATCAATCGCATATGTCGGCGGTCTGCCGGGCCTATGCCGGCAGACCGCCGGGTGCGCTGCGGTCTCTGGCGACCCCGCGCCCTTTTGGCCTTTCGTTACAAGATGCACGCCTCAAGAATCGGCTACGATTGCTCATCACGGATGAATGAAAGGAGTGAGATCATAGTATGGCACAATTCGATCCGAGGAACCCAGATTTTGACGCGCGCGTGCGCGAAAGTTTCGAACGCCAGAAGGTGATGCACACGCTGGGGATCGGCATTGCCGACCTCTCGCCCGGTCATATCGTTCTGGAGATGGCAAACAGCGATGCGCTGACCCAGCAGCACGGGTTTCTGCATGCCGGTATTGTCTCGACCGCGCTGGACAGCGCCTGCGGATACGCGGCGTTTTCGCTGATGCCCGCAGACGCGGCAGTGCTGACGGCGGAATTCAAGATCAACCTGCTCAACCCCGCCGACGGGGAGCGGTTTCGATTCGTCGCCGACGTGGTGAAACCGGGCAGAACGCTCACGGTCTGCGAGGCGCGCGCCTACGCAGTGAAGGGGCAGGATGAAAAACTTGTTGCCACGATGACCGGAACGCTGATGGCGCTGGTGGGACGGACGGGCGTTGCCGGGTAACCATCACCCCGACAACGGCTGCGGTGTTGCGCCGACGCCTGTGAACCGGCCACCGCACATCCTGGCGACCGGGTCGTTTCATCGGAAAGCTGGATCAGCTGTTCCAGCGTTTCGCAGTTTCAACCAACCGCTGACCATAGGACCGCGCCGTGTCCAGATCGCCGCCCGTCGGGTATTCCTCGGGGGAGCTGTCGGAGGGGGCAATCGCGAGAAGACCGGAATATCCGCCCGTCCAGTTCAGCTTTTCAGGGCCGTCCGCCTTGGTGTTGGCGGGCATGAGACCGACGCCGCACCAGAGCTGGCCGTGTTGCTGCGACAGGGTAATGAAATACTGGATGGTCGAGAACTTGTCACCATTTGCCGTCGCAGAAGTGGTAAAGCCACCGGCAATCTTGTCCTTCCAGTTCTGCGTGAACCAGGGCTTCGAGCTGGCATCGGCGAATTTCTTGAACTGCCAGGCGGGGGCGCCCATGTAGGTCGGGCTGCCATAGACGATGGCATCGGCCGCATCGAGCGCCGCCCAGGCCGCCGCGTCCAACTCTCCGTCTTCAGACAGTTTCAGCAATTCGACCTCGGCGCCTTCGACACCCCTGGCCCCTTCGGCGACGGCATTGGCCTGAACGTCCGTGTGGCCATATCCGCTGTAATAGACAATCGCTAGCTTCGTCATGGTCGGTACACCTTTTGCTTAATTTGGAATAGCCATGACTTAGGAAAGACGGTAAGCCTTCGGCGAAGGCCGTGGGCGCGCCGTATTGATCAGAGGGGTTTGGGTGCGGCTTTTGGTTTACGCGGCTTCGGTGCCCATTTTTTGGCAAGACGCTCGAAGCTATCGAGGATGCGGCCGATCTCTGCCTCATCCGGGTCGAACTGTCCCCCATACCATTCCAGCATCTGGCCGTGTTCTTCGTGCTTGGGGTCGGCGATGGCGTCCAGGAAGTCCGCGTAACCGGGGAAGCCGCCGACGTCTTCCGGCGGACAAGCCCCTATGGCCCTGACGAGGCGCGGATAGGTGGCGCCCGCGATAGAGCCATCGATTTTCTCGATCTTGATCACGTGGTGCCAGTTGTCGCCAAAGTCATAGATGTAATGGATGGTCTTGGTTCCCACATCTTCGATCACGTCAAGCAGGCTGGTTTTGCTGGCGGGCATCGGGCCATCGTAAAAACCATCTGGATCTGGCACGCCCCAGCCGCTGCCGCCGGCCCTGAACTCATACAGGTGACTGTCGGTCCATCCCATGGCAGCCTGGATCACATCATGCAGGCGGTTCAGCTTGATCTTGAGGGGCACATCAAAGCGTCGAAGCACCTGAGGCTCGACATCGGACAATGTGACCTTGATGCGCGCGACCAGCGTCATGCAGCAATCCTCTTCAATTCCATGGCGGCCTTCCAATTCCAGGGCAACAGCTCTGGCAAGCGAGACACAGGCATATCGGGCAGTCGCGCCAAGACGTCTGCCATCCATGCCTGCGGGTCAATGTCGTTCATTTTTGCCGTGACGATGAGGGTATACATGAAGGCTGCCCTGTCGCCACCGCGTTCAGACCCTGCAAAAAGCCATGACTTTCTGCCCAATGCGATCCCTCTGAGCGCCCGTTCGGCGGCATTGTTCGTGAGGCAGAGGCGCCCGTCATCAAGGAATGCGGTGAAGGCTTCCCAGCGACCTGTGCCCTCGAGCATGTAGTTGATCGCCTTGGCAACAGGGTTGTGCTTTGACATCCGAGCCCGCTCGGCCAGCATCCAATCATGCAGATCATTGACCATCGGCGCTACCCACTGCTGGCGAGCTTCATGACGCGCTGCATCTGACAGGCCGGTGATGTCACGCTCGGCCGCAAAGATCGCATCAATCCGCGTCACAGCGTCCAGCGCGATGGGCGAGATTTCTTTTGCTACTTTTTTACCCTTGCGGGCTATGGCCTTGATGTCGGCCAGTTCAAAGAACTTGCGTCTTGCGTGGCTCCAACACAGCGCACTACGGACTGGGCCCGGACTACGATCTGCGAGATACAAATCATTGTAGCCGCCATACACGTCCGACTGAAGAACACCGTGCCATTCGGCCAGATGCCGTGTCGGGTGTTCTTTCCGGCGATCTGTTGAGAAGTGGAAGAGTGCGGCAGGTGGCGCACCCCCATCCCAGGGTCGATCGTCGCGCACATAGGTCCACAGTCGCGCCGTCTTTGCGCCACCACGCGCCAGTAGCGGCACGGTGGTATCGTCACCATGCAAACGGCCAGCATCCAGCACGTGGCGCGCGATTAACGCATGAATGGGGGTCAGCGCCACACAGGCATGGCCGATCAGATCAGCCAAGGTGGACAGGCTCAGATCAACTCCCTCCCGTGCAATGCGCTCGGATTGCCGGTTCAACGGTTGATGTTGTCCATACTTGTCGAAGGCGATCATCGCGATCAGTTGCGGCCCGGCCCAGCCGCGCGGAATGGCATGGAACGGGGCCGGCGGTTGGCTGATCTTCTCGCAAGCTCGGCAAGTGAACTTCTCGCGGACCGTCTGGATCACCTTCCACTGGCGGGGGATCACCTCCAGCGTCTCGGTGACATCTTCACCCATCTTTACGATCCGGTCCGAGCCACAGCAGGTGCAGGCGGCAGGTGCTTCGACGACAACCCGCTCGCGGGGCAAGTGATCGGGGAACGGTTTGCGCACGGGCTTGCGTCGCGTGAAGGCACGCACGGCGCTCGCCTTGTCCGCAGCCTGCTCAGCCGCCAGCGCATCCTCCGTTGCGGCCGCTTCCAATTCCTCAAGCTGCAATTCCAGCTGATCAATCAGCCGCGTGCGACGCTCGGAGGAAATGCCGTATTTGTCGCGCCGCAGCTTGGCGATCTCCAACTTTAATTCTTGGATCATTGCGTCCGTGCAGGAGGCCAAGGCGCGGGCCTGCGCCAATTCGGCTTCCGCAGCCTGCGCTCGGGCGGTCTGCGCGGCAAGTGCAGTGCTTAATCTGGCGATTTCGGAAGCGGCGTCGGACATGGCAAATATTTACCACAGAAGCTGTTAAACGCCAATAAAAACAGGCGTTTCAGCACAAATTATCCAGCCGCTTTGGGTCTTTGTGTCCAGCGTGGATTACGCCAATCGATCCCCTCAAGAAGATAGCCCAACTGCGCCGCAGATATAGCAACAGCCGTCCCGTCTTGGCTCACCGGCCAGATGAACTTCCCCGCTTCAAGACGCTTCAAATATAACGACATGCCCACCCCGTCATGCCAGAGCAGCTTCACCAGGTCACCCTTGCGGCCTCGAAAGCAAAATATCTCACCCGCATGCGGATCACGCCCAAGCCCCTGTTGCACTGTCAGCGCCAAAGTGTTCATGCCTCGGCGCATATCCGTCACACCGCCTGCAATCCACACCTTCGTTCCAGCCGGAAACGCGATCATGACCGCACCATCAAGCCGTTGAGCAGATGCGCAGCAGCTTCCATGTCAAAACCTGACGGGATCGCCACACGACACCGCGGGCCAAGATCAATAGTCATGACAGGAACTTGTGGCGCTGGCGCAGTGTCAGAGCCATCAGAAGCATCTTCGATCTTCATAACCCGCAAAAATTGCGGGCCAGAACCAAGCAATCCATTCTTATGGCGATAACGCCAATCGTAAAGCTGAGACCGCGAAACATCATGGCGTCGTGCAACCTCAGCCACTGTCACGCCGTCGCCAAAGCTTTCCTCAACGATCCGGACTTTCTCGTCATCCGTCCAGCGGCGGCGACGGCCGGTATCAGAGACCGACAAAACTTGAATGCGGGGGGTGTCTTCGTGTGCGTCCATAAGGACACTCGATAAACGATCTCACAGCCCAGCAGCCAGACGGCCCTCGGCGGAGGTTTACGAAAGACGGTTACTAAAAGAAAGCTGATTGTTTTTCAAAACCTGATCAGAGGTCCGAAGGCCCGTCATTGATAATCAACTTCGTAGCTTACTAAGCTATTGATAAATAAAAATATAATATCACGACCGCGGGTCTCCGGCCGAGTTCTGAGCGCAGCTGCACAGCAATTGTGCGCCGGGTCACTCTTCAGGTGCAAGATTCTTCATCATTCAGACGGGCTTCGAGCACATGGCGCTGAACCTTGCCACTGGTCGATCTCGGGAAATCATCGAACGAAATAAACCGAATTTCGCGGGGCCGCTTGTATCCGGCCAGATACTCCCGGCAAAGCTGCATCAGTTCTTGCGCCTGTGGACCTCCATCGACGCAGGCGACGAAGGCCACCGGGCTTTCGCCCCATTTCGCGTCGAAGGCGCGCACCACTGCAGCGTCGACCACACGCGGATGCGCAAGAAGCACCCGCTCGATTTCCGCTGGATACACGTTTTCGCCGCCCGTCTTTATCAGGTATTTCGCCCGGTCCACGAAGTCGATGGTGCCATCGGAATTGCGTCGGAACAGATCGCCCATGTGAAAGAACCCGTTGCGAAAGTCGCGGGCGTTGGTGTCGTCGGCGTTCCAGTATCCCGAAAACAGGGTCGGACCCCGCACCGCCATTTCGCCCGGCATTCCAACCGGCACCTCGTCGCCGTCGGGATCGACCAACCGAACCTCGCAGAAGGCGCTGACGCGCTTGGACAATGTCTTTGGCACGACACCGGGGGCGATCAGGTCGGCGGTTCCCGGCGGCAGCCCGGTCTCGGTGGCCCCGAAGGAATTCAGATAGGGTGTGTCCAGAAGGCCTGTCAGCTCCGCAATCTGATGTGGGGGCACCAGATCGGCCATCGCGCCGCAAACTTTGATCCCTTTTACGGGCAGCGGATTGGCGCGTCGTTCCGCAATGAAGGCCTCCAGTGTGCCCGGCATCATTACGAACCAACCGACTTTGTGGCGTGACAGCGCCGCGTTGATGACCGCGGACTGCAACCCGTCCACCATGACCACGGTACCGCCGCGCAAAAGCGTCGCAAGGGCATGATCGGTGGAGGCCATGTGAAACATCGGTGCCCAGGCGATGAATCCGTCGCCGGGATCAAGCGCCAGTTGCGCGGCAAAGACCATGGACCGCGCGATGTGCGCGCGATGGCTGATGAGCGCCCCTTTGGGCAATCCGGTGGTTCCCGAAGTGTAAAGGATCGTCAGCCCCGCCTCCGGATCGTCCACCAGGGTGCCGACGCGCGCGTCTGGCCGTGCCCCGGCCAGGGCTGATTCCAGCTCGGGCCCGATTTCCAGACAGGGGGTTGAGGCAATATCCTGATATGCCGCCTTGAGGCCGGGTTCGACAAGCGCCAGAACCGGTTCGACCAATTCGACGCAATGCCGCAATTCGTCCGGCGCAAGCCGCCAGTTCAGGCAGGCAACGATCGCGCCGATCCCCGACGCAGCCAGTTGCAGCTCCAGGTACTCTGCCCGGTTGTGCGACAGAATCGCAATCCTGTCCCCCGGTGCTATGCCCCTGGCCAGAAACACGGACGCCAGCCGGTCAACCCGGTCGTGCAATTCGGCATAGGTCAACCGGTTGCTGCCGTCCTCCACGGCCAGAGCCTCCGCGCAGTTGCGCACACGGGTTCGAAAGATTGAGTACAGATCGGCGCGGCCGGCGCGCATCACTTCGGGCAGCATTGTCTTCTCCCTCGCTCTTGAGCCTCAGAGACTTTGCGCCAAACGCACCCCTTCATCAATAGCGCGCAGAGCGTCGAGTTCTGCCGCCTCCTTTGCACCACCAATCATCGTGACGGTGACACCCTGTGCAATGAGCTCCTCAGCCAAAGCCCGTTCCGGTTCCTGACCGGTGCACAGCACGATGGTATCGGCGGCTATGATCTTTGGCTCGCCGTCCATGACAATATGCAACCCCGCGTCGTCGATGCGGTCGTAGACCACGCCGCCCAGAGCCTCGACCCCATGCTTGCGCAGCGCATTGCGCAGGATCCAACCGGTCGAGACGCCAAGACCCGCGCCCGCTTTCGAGGTTTTACGCTGTAGCATGACGACCTTGCGGCGTGATGGTTTCGGGGCCAACGGATCGCCCGCCAACGCCCCCGACGTGGTGAACTGCGGGTCCACGCCCCAGGTTTCGCAGAACGCGTCGGTATTGTGGGTCTCGGCGGGTTCGGTCACGAGGAACTCGGCCACGTCATGCCCGATGCCCCCTGCCCCCATCACCACGACGGTGTCACCGGCCGCGCGGTTGCCCGACAGGATCTCGGCATAGGTCGCGACACTGGGATGGTCGACGCCCGGCAGATCGGGAATCCGGGGCGTGACCCCGGTCGAGATGACCACATGATCAAAGTCAGTGAGATCGTCCGACCCGGCGCGCTGTCCGAGGCGCAGCTTGACGCCGTGTTTCTGCAACTGGCCACCATAGTACCGCAAGGTCTCGTTGAACTCGTCTTTGCCCGGTGCCGCTTGCGCCAGATTCAATTGACCGCCCAGTTTGTCTTGCGCTTCGAACAGGGTAACGTCATGGCCCAGCATTGCTGCCTCAGAAGCTGTGGCCATGCCCGCGGCGCCACCGCCGACAACGGCCACTTTTTTGGGTGATTCGGTCGGACTGTCCCGAAATTCGGTTTCGCGTCCGGCCCGTGGGTTGACCAGACAGCCGACCGGTCGATCCGAAAAGATGAAATCCAGACAGGCCTGATTGCAGGCAATACAGGTATTGATCTCGTCCGCGCGGCCCTCGCGCGTCTTTTTGACGAAATGCGGATCGGCCAGAAAGGGCCGTGCCATCGAGATCATGTCCGCCTCGCCGGAAGCAAGTATGTCCTCTGCGATCTCGGGCGTGTTGATTCGGTTTGAGGCGACCACCGGAATGGAAACCGCAGCTTTCACGTTGGCCGCCGCCTGACGCCAGGCGCCGCGCGGCACCTGATAGGCGATCGTCGGCACGCGGGCCTCGTGCCAGCCGATGCCGGTGTTCAGAATATCCGCACCCGCTGCCTCGATCTTGCGCGCCAGGTCTGCGATTTCCTCGGCGGGCGCGCCGCCCTCGACCAGATCGGCGGCGGAAATTCGATAGATGACAAGAAAGTCCGACCCGCAGCGTTCGCGCACCGCGCGCACGATCTCAACCGGAAAACGGTGGCGGTTCTCGGCGCTGCCACCCCATTCGTCGTCACGCTTGTTGGTATGGGTGACTGTGAATTCATTGATAAGGTATCCTTCGGAGCCCATGATCTCGACGCCATCGAACCCCGCTGCCTGCGCGTTTTCGGCAGCTTTCGCAAAATCCTCGATAGTGCGGCGGATATCGGCATCGGTCATCTCGCGCGGAACAAAGCGGTTGATCGGGGCGCGGATCGGGCTTGGGGCGACGCAGCCCTCAATTTTTGCATAGCGCCCGGCGTGCAGAAGCTGCGCGCAAATCAGACTGCCTTCGGCCTGGACCGCCTCGCAGATCGGACGCAGGCTGCGCGCGTCCTCCGGGTCGTCAATACGTGGCCCTTCGGGATCGAACATGCCCTCGGCATTGGGTGCAAATCCGCCCGTAACCAGAATCGCCGCCTCTCCCCGCGCCCTTTCGGCGTAAAAGGCAATCTGCCGCGCGATACTGTCGGGCTCGGTTTCCAGCCGGGTATGCATCGAGCCCATGATGACACGATTTCGCAACATGTGTTGCCCTGCGCGTATCGGCGAAAGCATGGTTCCGAAGCTTTTCTTTTGCATGTCTGTCATTGTGAGGATCCTCCTAAAACTCCGCTTGATCTGTATTCTAACATTTGTTAGATTTTAGGGAAGAACATATTTCGGTCATGGGGAGGATCGCGGGTGCAATTCCAGCCAACAGAAGATCAAAAGGCCTTTCGCGAAACGGCAAAGAGGTTTGCCACCGAGAAGCTGGCGTCGAGTTATCAAGAGCGCGCAAGCGGCCACACCTTCGACCGGGCGCTGATCAAACAGATGGGTGCGCTGGGGTTGATCGGTGCCGATCTGCCCGAGGAGTTTGGCGGGCTTGGCGAAAGCTCGGTCACGTCCGGCCTGATCGTCGAAGAAATCGCCTATGCCGATTTCAACGCCAGCTATGTGCAGCTTCTGGGCTCTCTCATGGGCGGCATGGTGGCGCAGCACGCTTCGAAAGAGATTGCGTCGGAATGGGTGCCCAAGGTTGTGTCCGGCGAAGCGGTCATCGGGCTGGGTCTGACCGAACCACGCGGCGGGTCGGACGCGGCGAACCTGATTCTGAAGGCCGAGAAATCCGGCAACGGCTGGCGGCTGAACGGCGAAAAGACATCTATGAGCTTTGCCAGTCAAGCCGATGCCGCGGTGGTTTTTGCCCGCACCGGCGATCCGGACGCAGGCGCGCGTGGGGTCAGCGCCTTTTTCGTTGATCTGAACCAGGAGGGTATCAAGCGCACCCATTTCGACGACATCGGCACCAAACCTGTCGGGCGCGGATCGGTGTTTTTCGACGACGTTTTTGTACCGGCGGAAAACATGATGGCCGAGCAAGATCGCGCCTTTGGTACCATCATGGCCGGGTTCGACTATTCCCGCGCGCTGATCGGGTTGGAATGTCTGGGTGCCGCGCAGGCGTCGGTTGACGAAACATGGGCGTATGTCCAGGAGCGCGAAGCGTTCGGCGCGCCGCTCGTGCAGTATCAGGGTGTCAGCTTTCCGCTGGCCGAGGCAGAGACCCAGCTGACCATGATGCGCCAGCTTTGCTATTATACGCTGGACCTGCGCGACCGTGGCCTGCCCCACACGTCGCAAGCGGCGATGTGCAAGTGGTACCTGCCTAAGACCGCCTGCGAGATCCTGCACCAGTGTCTGATCCTGCACGGGCACTATGGCTACACAACCGACCTGCCGCACCATCAACGCTACAACGACGTTCTCGGCCTGCAGATCGGTGACGGCACCGCGCAGATCCAGAAGCTGGTGATCGCCCGCGAAAAAGTCGGGCGGATGGCGCTGCAATACGATAAGAGGGCGAAGGGAGGTTCGAAATGAGCGATCCCGTCATCGCCAGTATCGAGGGTGCGACCGGCATCATTGATCTGGCCCGCCCCGAGAAGTTCAATTGCCTGTCACTGGACGTGCATGAGCGCATCGCTGCCGCGCGTGCGGAATTCGAGGCGAACCCGGACATTCGGGCGATCCTCATTCGCGCGCAGGGCAAGCACTTTTGCACCGGTGCCGACCTAAATGAAGTGAAAGGTAAATTGAATGATCCCGCCGCGCTGGACCACTTCATCGCCTTCGGCATGAAGAACCTGCGCGCGCTCGAAACGTCCTCCCTCCCTGTCGTGGTGGCGGTGCAGGGGCTGTGTCTGGCCGGCGGGATCGAACTGATGTTGGCCTGTGACGTGTGCTTTGCGGGCGAAAGCGCGCAATTCGGCGATCAGCACGCGCAATTCGGCCTGATCCCGGGTTGGGGCGGGTCGCAGCGGCTGACGCGGCTGATGGGCCAACGCCGGGCACTCGATCTGATGTTTTCGGCCCGGTGGCTGAAGTCGGGCGAAGCCAAAGAGGCCGGTCTGGTAAACTATGTCGTGCCCGATGCGGAATTGCACGAGGTCGCGCTGGAATATTGCCAGACGATCGCGGGCCGCTCGCGCAACGGTATCGCCGAGATGAAGCGCCTGGCACGCGAAGGTGC
Organism: Sulfitobacter sp. SK025; assembly: GCF_003352105.1. Classification (NCBI taxonomy): domain Bacteria; kingdom Pseudomonadati; phylum Pseudomonadota; class Alphaproteobacteria; order Rhodobacterales; family Roseobacteraceae; genus Sulfitobacter; species Sulfitobacter sp. SK025. The sequence goes on from NZ_CP025809.1 coordinate 206,079, forward strand.
AGACCTTGGCATCGACCAGCAAATGCGGCTTGAGCGTGACGCCGCCGTGCGCGCCCTGCCCAGTGATGATGTCGCAGAGGGGCTCGACGCCTTCGAGAACCGCCGCAAACCTGCTTTCAAGAGTTGAGTAGACACCATGGATTTTACCCTGAACGACGAACAACGCCAGATTTACGAATACGGCGGTCAGCTGGCGCAGAAATACGACAATGCCTATTGGCTGGATCACGCCCGCAAGCATGAATTCCCTCACGACATGTTCAAACAGATTGCCGATGACGGTTTTCTGGGGATCATGGTGCCCGAGGAATACGGCGGCGCAGGTCTGGGCATGACTGAAATGGCCCTGTTCATGGAAGGCACCGCCAACCACGGCATACCGCTGCTGATGATGGTGGTCGGTCCGACCATGTCGCTGGCGCATATCGCCAGCCACGGGTCCGAATTCCACAAGAAAGAGCTTCTTCCGGCAGCATGTCGCGGCGACATCCAGTTTTGTTTCGCGATCACCGAACCGGGCGCCGGATCCAACACGATGAAGGCCACCACGCTGGCCAAGCGCCGGGGCAACCGGTTCAGCCTGTCGGGCGAAAAGACCTTTATCACCGGCGCCGAGGTATCCGATTATTGCCTGGTGGTGGCGCGGACAAAGCCGCATGATGAAGTGAGCCGCAAGACCGATGGCTTTACACTCTTTGCCGTGGACCTGAAGAAAAAAGGCGTCGAAAAGCAGCGGGTGAAGATTTCGATCCCCCTGCCCGAGGAACAATGGACCCTGTTCTTCGACGAGGTCGATCTGGGCCCCGAAGATGTGGTGGGCGAGGTGGACGAGGGATTCTCGATCCTGTTCGACAGCCTCAACCCCGAACGGATTATCCTTGCCGCGTTGTGCTGCGGCATCGGACGGTTCGCGCTGAACAAGGGTGTGGCCTATGCATCCGAGCGCAGTGTTTTCGGCCAGCCCATCGGCGCGCATCAAGGTGTACAGCACCCGATGGCCAAGGCGCACACTGCGGTCGAGATGGCCAGCCTGATGACCCGTCGTGCAGCGTGGGAATTCGACAACAAGCTGCCTGCCGGAGCGTCTTCGAACATGGCAAAATACGCCGCCGCCGAAGCGGGGATCGAAGCCGTGGATGCCGCGCTTCAGGCCCATGGCGGATCGGGCTTTACCGAAGATACGGGGCTTTACGAAATGTATCCGCTGGTCCGCCTGCTGCGCACGGCACCGGTGAACCGCGAACTTTGCCTCAGCTATATTGGCGAAAAGGTCATGGGGCTGCCGCGATCCTATTGATCGCGCGGCCGGGAAGGGAGGACGACATGCAATTTGGAATGCGCTTCCGGCGGCAGGACGCCGCCGACAAGGTGAACGACCGCTTCTGGCACGAGATCGAGGGTAAGCCGCTTGATGAGGTGCGCCGTATTCAGGAAGAACGGCTGCGCGATCAGATGGCCTATCTCAAGGCGAATTCTACCTTCTATCAGGAGAAGTTCGCCGAGGCGGGCGTGGATTTCGATGACATCCGCACCATCGAGGACCTGCAGAAACTCCCCTTCACCTACAAGACCGAAATCCGAGAAAGCCTGGCCGCCGAACCGCCCTTTGGCAAGCACCGTGCTGCGCCGATGTCGGACATTATCCAGATGCAGGCGTCGTCCGGGACCACCGGCAACCCGTCCTATGTGGCGCTGACCGAAGCGGATACCGAGATGTGGCACGAGATGACGGCGCGCTGTTTCTTCGCCAACGGCGTGCGTCCCGGTGACATGGTACTGCACGCGTTTTCGCTGGCCAAAGGCTTTGTCGGGGGCATTCCCGTGATGCAGGGCCTGCAGTACATGGGCACAATCGACGTACCGGTCGGGGCCGACGGCGGTGCGGAACGGCTGTTGCGCGCCTGTGCCGATACACGCCCGCGCTGCATTGTCGGGGCCCCGAATTTCGTTCTGCACCTGGCGGAAAAAGCGCCGGAAGTGCTGGGCTGCAAGGCCAGCGAACTGGGCGTCGAGCAGATCGTCGTCGGCGGCGAACCCGGCGGCGGTATTCCAGCCATCCGTGCCAAGATCGAAGCGGCCTGGGGCGCGAAATGCACCGAGATGCTGGGCGGCACCGATCTGGGCGTGACTTACTGGGCCGAATGCGATGCCCAATCGGGGATGCATATGGTCAATATGGATTATATCATCACCGAACTGCTCGACCCCGAAAGCGGCGAAATCATTCCTTGGAAAAAAGGCGCCGAGGGCGAAATGATCTATACTGCAATCGGTCGTCAGGCGAGTCCGGTCGTGCGCTTTCGGTCAGGTGACTATATCGAGGTCATCGACACCGAATGCACCTGCGGCCGCACCGGTCCGAAAATCCGTTGCACCGGACGGACCGATGACATGCTGATCGTGCGGGGGGCCAACGTGTTCCCGTCGGCCATCAACAGCGTGATCACCGAAATGGTGCCCGAAACCAACGGAGTCATGCGCATCGTGGCCGATTTCGAAGGCCATACCACGCAAGGCGCGCTGACGGTGATCGTGGAACGCGGCCCTGACCGCAATACGGCAGATGATGCTGGCCTCAAGAAAAAGATTGAACAGCGCCTGCGTGACGCCCTTGTCTTCAAGGCCGACGTTCATCTCGTGGCCGCCGACACCTTTGAAAAACCCGGCGCCGCCAAGGTCGCCTTTGTTCTGAGAGAATACCCTGACTTGCCATGACGAAAATGAAATCCCTCCTCGACACCGGATCTGATGATTTCCGCAAGAACAACGCGCAGTATCGCGAAAAAATCGACGAACTGCATGCGCTTCGGCTCACGCAGCGGGTTGGTGGACCTGAGAAGGTGCGGAATCGACACATCGAAAAAGGCAAAATTCTGCCGCGCGAGCGCATTGAACGCCTGGTCGATCCGGGTACGCCGTTTCTTGAACTCGGCGAACTGGCCGGACTGAACATGCACAAGGGCGTGCCGCCGGGTGCCGGCATCATTACCGGGATCGGTGTGATCGAAGGCCGCCAATGTATGATTATCGCCAATGACGCCACTGTTAAGGGCGGCACCTATTTCGGGATCACCTGTCGCAAACATGTGCGCGCGCAGAAAATTGCCTGGAAAAACCGCCTGCCCGTCATCACGCTGGTCGATTCCGGTGGCGCGTTTCTGCCCGATCAGGCGAATCTGTTCCCCGACGAAGGCCAGTTCGGTTCGATCTTCCATCAGCAGGTCGGCATGTCGGGCGATGGTGTGCCGCAGATCGCCGTGGTCTTGGGGCCCTGCACGGCGGGCGGCGCCTACATCCCCGCGCTCTGTGACGAAGTGGTGATCGTGCGCGGTCAGGGCTTTATGTATCTGGGCGGGCCGGAACTAACCTTTGCCGCAACCGGTGAAAAGGTCGAAGCCGAAGAACTGGGCGGCGGCAAGATGCACTCCTCCGTCTCCGGCGTAACCGACCATTTGGCCGAGGATGACGCGCATGCGTTGGCGATCACCCGCGATATCGTCAGCCACTTGGGCGAAAAGCCCCTGCCCCGCAAGACACCCACCGAACCGCGTGCGCCTGCTTACCCGACCGAGGAAATCTACGGCATCATCAGCCGCGATCCCAAGGTGCCGACCGAGAACCGCGAAATCATCGCGCGTCTGGTGGATGACAGCGATTTCCACGAATTCAAGCCGCTGTACGGTGACACGATCATGACCGGCTGGGGCCGCATCCACGGCCACGAAGTCGGCATTATCGCCAATACCGGCGTGCTGTTCGTCGAGGCTGCGCTGAAGGCCACCCATTTCATCAACCTCTGCGTTCAGCGCGATATTCCGCTACTGTTTCTGGCAGATGTGAACGGCTTCATGGTGGGCCGTGAGGTCGAGCAGATGGGCATCGCCAAGGCCGGTGCAAAGATGATCACCGCGATGTCCTCGGCACGGGTGCCTAAATTCACCATCATCACCGGCGGATCCTATGGGGCCGGGTATCTGGCGATGTTGGGCCGCCCGTTCCAACCAGATGCGATGTTTGCCTGGCCAACCGGTCGATCGGCGATCATGGGTCCGGAACAGGCCGCCAGCGTACTGGCACAGGTCCGCGCCCAAATCAACGAACGCGAAGGCGAAAGCTGGACGCCGGAAGAGGAGGAAGCCTTCAAGGCGCCCATCCGCAAGGAATACGAGGATTTCCAAGGTGCTTACAATTTTGCCTCGAACCTGTGGATCGACAGTGTGATCGAGCCTTGTGAAACCCGCGATGTCATGGCGCTGATGCTGGATGTGACGTCGCGCAGACCCAAGGTCGAAACCAATTTCGGCGTGTTCAGGATGTGAGGCCCGAGAAATGAAAATCAAAACGCTTCTCATCGCCAATCGCGGCGAAATTGCCTGCCGGATCGCGCGCACCGCGCGGGCCAGCGGTATCACCCCTGTCGGCGTGCACTCGCAGGCCGACGCCAACGCCCTTCATGTCCGCGAGATCGGACACTCCGTCTGTATCGGCGGCGGCCCGGCATCCGAAAGCTATCTGAAGATCGACGCGGTGATCGACGCCGCGAAATCGGTCGGCGCGGATGCGATCCACCCCGGGTATGGCTTTCTCGCAGAGAACTCCGAATTCGCCCGTGCGGTAGAAGCCGCCGGAATGATCTTTATGGGGCCGACACCCGACACGCTTGACCGTTTCGGCGACAAGGCCAGCGCCAAAAAAGCCGCCGTTGCGGCCAGCGTCCCGGTCATTTCAGGTGCCGAAGGCGCGCGGTCCGATCCACACGAAATTGCCACCGAGGTGCGTGCGATGGGCCTGCCTGTTCTGCTCAAGGCTGTCGGCGGCGGTGGCGGGCGCGGCCAACGGCTGGTGACCGACGAGACCACACTTGAGGAAGACATCGAAGGCGCGCTGCGTGAGGCAAGGTCCACCTTCGGCTCCGAAGGGCTGTTGCTCGAGCGGTTCCTGCCAGAGGCCCGCCATGTCGAGGTGCAGATCGCGGGCGACGGCAAGGGCCATGTGGTGCATCTGTTCGAACGCGACTGCACGCTACAGCGCCGTCATCAGAAAGTTATCGAAGAAGCTCCGGCATGGGGGCTCCCCCGCACGCTGCTGGACCAAATCGCGCAGGACGCGGTGCGCCTGGGTGAAACGCTTGATTATCGCGGTCTGGGCACGGTCGAATTTCTGGTCGCAGGGGAGGAGTATTTCTTCCTTGAGGTGAACCCCCGTATTCAGGTGGAGCACCCTGTCACCGAGGCAATAACCGGGCTTGATCTGGTCGCGCTTCATCTCCGCATCGCCGAAGGCGCGGGCCTTGGCCTGGTTCAGGACGATCTGGCAATCAACGGCCATGCGGTCGAGGCACGGCTTTACGCCGAAGACCCGGCAATGCAGTTCGCCCCCTCGACAGGCACGCTGACGACACTCAGCCTGCCGGATGGTCTGCGCATCGACAGCGGTGTCGAAGAAGGCGACGCGGTAACGCCGTTCTACGATCCGATGATCGCCAAGCTGATCGTTCACGCACCTGACCGGGAAACCGCCCTGGCCCGGCTGGCGACGGCGCTTGATCATGTCGCGGTCGAAGGTGTGCAAACCAACCGGGCTTTCCTGACGGCGTTGGCGCGCAACCCTGAATTTGAACAGATGCAGGTGCATACCCGCTGGATCGACGGCAAACTCGACGCGCTGACACAATCAGGTCCCCTTGCCCGCCCCGAATTATGGAAGGCCGCCGCGGCCATTCTTTTCGTGGCGGCATCGCGCAGCGACGCAAGCGCCAATCCATGGACCAACCGCGACACCTTTACCGGTTGGCGGCTTGGCCTGGGTGGCGGTCCGATCGAGGTGGTACAGCGTGTCACGCTGACCGATTCCGCCGACACCTCCGAGGAATTGCGTGTCGGACCCGTTAAAGCACGCGGCAGGTACACCGTCCTGACGGAAAACGGAATTGCGGCGACACTGTCGATGCGTGAAGTCGCGCCGGGCCGTTGGCGCGTGAGCGAGGGTGACACGGTCTACCTCATCGACGCACGGATTCACGCAGGCGTAATCGAGATGGCCACACCCGAGGGCCGGCTCGTCTACCGCCCGGCCGCGCCTTTGGACTTTGCTGGAGGCGATGCGGCGGCGGATCGGGCCGTGGCCTCACCGCTTACCGGCATGATCGTCGAAATCAAGGTGGCCGATGGTCAACCCGTGGCCGAAGGCGACGTGATCGCGGTCATGGAATCTATGAAACTTGAAATATCGATCCGCGCTGCCGCAGCAGGGATCGCCAGCAACATATCCGTCTCGAATGGGGACATGGTCGATCGCGGCCAGGTCATCGCCGAGATACTGCCATCCGAGGAGTGATAAGATGAGCGACTTTCCCAAATTCGTCGAGTTCAGAGAAGAAGGCCCGCGCGAGGGCTTTCAGATCGAAAAGAAGATTTACCCGATCGAAAAGCGGATCGAACTAATCGACATGCTCAGCGAAACCGGTTTGAAACGCATTCAGGTCGGCAGCTTCGTCAGCCCGAAATACGTGCCCCAAATGGCCGATACCGGCGAGCTGTTCCAGCGTATCAAGCGCAAGCCGGGAGTGAACTACACGTCGCTTTGGCTGAACGACAAGGGGTTTCGCAAGGCACTGACCGCGCATGAGGTCGATATCGACCCGCGCCTGTTATTCTATCCATCCGAGGCGTTTGCGCAATCGAACAACAATTGTTCTTCCGCCGAAATGCGCGAGAAGCAACGTGACTGGGTCCGGCTTTACAAGGAAGAAGGCTATACCGTCGACGCCGCCTACGTGATGACGGCCTTCGGCTGCAACTTCGAAGGCCCGATTTCACAAGAGCGCATTCTCGACGATTTCCGGTTTATCCTCGCGCTTTGCGAGGAGGAACAGATCCCTGTGCCAATCCTTGTCGTCGCGGATACAATGGGGTGGGGAAACCCCGAAGCAGTGAAGCGGATGATCGGTGCCCTGCGCGAACTGGCCCCGGACGCCCGGATCGGCATGCACATCCACGACACGCGCGGGCTTGGTATCGCCAATCTCCACGCCGCCCTTTCGATGGGCGTGGACATGTTCGAAAGCTCGGTCGCCGGTCTTGGGGGCTGTCCTTTCGCGGGCCACGGCCATGCGCGCGCTGCTGGCAATGTCTGCACCGAGGACGCGGTTTTCCTGTGCCATGAGCTGGGCATCGAAACCGGCATCGACCTGGACAAGCTGATCGCGGCCGCGCTCAAGGCGGAAGAGATCATCGAAGCGCCGCTCATGGGCCGCGTCATGCATACCGGCGGTCTCGACAAATACCGCAAGACAAGCTGAGGGAGGACGAAGATGTCAAAGGCACTTGATGGAAAGGTTGTTCTGATCACCGGAGCGGGTGGCGGGATCGGTCGAGATATTGCGCTGATGGCTGCGGCCGAAGGCGCCGCCGTGGTGGTTAACGATCTGGGCGCGTCGCTGAAAGGCACCGGCCAGACGGAAACCGCGGCGCAAAAGGTGGTTGAGGAAATCAAGGCAGCGGGCGGCGACGCAATCGCTGACGCCGGCAGCGTTACCGAACCGGACGCCGCGCGCGCGATGATCGAGGCTGGCGTCAAGGAATTCGGCCGCATAGACGCCGTGGTGAACAACGCCGGCATCCTGCGCGACTGCTTCTTCCACAAGATGACCTACGAGGATTTCGACGCGGTGGTGAAGGTCCATCTTTACGGTGCCTTCAACACCAGCCGCGCCGCCGCCGACTATTTCCGCGAACAGGAAAGCGGGGCATTGGTGCATATGACTTCGACCTCGGGGCTGATCGGCAACTTCGCCCAGGCGAACTATTCCGCCGCCAAGCTGGGCATCGCCGCCTTTTCGAAATCGGTGGCGCTGGACCTCAAGCGCTGGAACGTGCGGTCGAACTGCATCGCGCCCTTCGCCTGGAGTCGGATGATCTCGTCGATCAAGACCGACACGGAGGAACAGAAGGCGCGCGTCGCCAAGATCAAGGAGATGACACCGGCGAAGGTTGCGCCAATGGCCTGTTTCCTGATGAGCGACCGTGCGGCAGATGTGTCGGGGCAGATCTTCGCGGTGCGCAAGAACGAGATATTCCTGTTCAACCAGCCTCGCCCCCTGCGCTCCGTCCATTCCGGTGAAGGCTGGACCGCAGATGAAATCGCCGAGCGCGCTATTCCCGCGCTCAAGTCGCAATTCACACCGCTGGAAGTATCAGCGGATGTCTTTCCGTGGGATCCGGTCTGATGGCTAAACGCAAAGAGAAAATTACCTCCGACATCGGCTGGAGCACCCCCGACCAAATCAGTGTGCGGGGGCTCGACCTGCCGAATGAGATTTTGGGCCACATGAATCTCGGCGATCTCGCCTTTCTGCAACTGACGGGCCGCAAGGCCACGCCCGAAGAAAGCCGCGTTTTCAACGCCATCGTGATTACCCTGGTCGAACATGGCATCACGCCGTCAGCCCTGGCCGCACGCATGACCTATATGGGTGCGCCGGAGTCGCTTCAGGCGGCTGTCGCGGCTGGGTTGTGCGGGTTGGGCACCGTGTTTGTCGGCTCGATGGAGGGCGCATCGAAGATGCTTTACGAGGCGCTGCCCGAGGACAAGCTTGGCACCGGCGCCGATCTGGACGCCATCGCGCTGGAGACCGTCGAGAAATTCCGCGCCAAAAAGGCCATCGTGCCGGGCCTGGGCCATCCTGTGCACAAGCCGGTCGATCCGCGTGCTCCGCGCCTGTTCGAAATTGCGGCGCAGAACGGCAAATCCGGTGAATACATCGAGTTGATCCAGAAGATACAGGCCGTTGCCGAAGAGAAGTCCGGCAAGATGCTGCCGATCAATGCCACCGGTGCAATCGGTGCGATCTGCTGCGAATTCGGCTTTCCCTGGAAGATCGTGCGCGGTTTCGGTGTCATGGCACGCGCCATCGGGCTGGTCGGTCATATCCTTGAAGAAAGCGAGAACCCGATTTCCTATGAGCTGTGGCAGCGCGCCGAAGAGGAAATCCTCGAAACCTCCGGCCCCGGAGCATCCTGAGCCATGCAAACATCGGCCCCTGAAACACATAATGATCTGCGCGACGCGTTGCGTGCGCTCTGCGCGCAGTTCCCGCCCGAATACCATCGCAACTTCGGCGAGGATAACACCTACCCCGAGGAGTTTGTCGATGCCCTTACCCGGGAAGGTTGGCTCGCTGCAATGATCCCCGAGGAGTACGGCGGATCGGGTCTTGGCCTGACCGAAGCCTCGATCATCATGGAAGAGGTGAACCGTTGTGGGGGCAACGCGGGTCACTGTCATGGGCAGATGTACAACATGGGTACGCTTTTGCGGCACGGCTCGGACGCGCAAAAGCAGCAGTACCTGCCTGGTATCGCCAGCGGCGAGCTGCGCCTGCAATCCATGGCCGTGACCGAACCGACCACCGGAACCGACACCACCAAGCTCAAGACTACAGCTGTCAAAAAAGGCGACCGCTATGTGATCAACGGTCAGAAGGTCTGGATCAGCCGTATCCAGCATTCTGACCTGATGATCCTGTTGGCGCGGACCACCCCGTTGAAGGACGTCCAGAAGAAATCACAGGGCCTGTCGATCTTCATGGTCGATCTGAAAGAGGCCATCGGCAATGGTATGGAGGTCCGTCCCATTGCCAATATGCCGGGACACGAGACCAACGAAGTGTTCTTCGACAACCTCGAAATTCCCGCCGAGAACCTGATCGGCACCGAAGGGCGCGGCTTCTACCATATCCTGGACGGGTTGAACGCGGAGCGGACCCTGATCGCGGCGGAGTGTATCGGCGACGGCTACTGGTTTGTGGACAAGGCCCGCGCCTATGCCGGCGAGCGCATCGTGTTCGACCGCCCCATCGGACAAAATCAGGGTGTGCAGTTTCCCATCGCCAAGGCCTATGTGAACGTCGAGGCGGCCAACCTGATGCGCTTTGAGGCTTGTCGGCGTTTTGATGCGGGGCAGGAATGCGGAGCGCAGGCAAACATGGCCAAGCTGCTGGCCGCCGATGCCAGCTGGGAGGCGGGCAACGCCTGTATCCAGACCCACGGAGGCTTCGGCTTCGCGCGGGAATACGATGTCGAGCGCAAGTTTCGGGAGGCCCGGTTGTATCAGGTGGCCCCGATCTCGACCAACCTTATCCTGTCCTATGTCGGCGAGCATATTCTCGGTATGCCGCGGTCTTTCTGAGGAACGCCTGATGCAGATCGATCTTGAATCGCTCAAGCCCTGGCTGGGACGGACCGAAACCAAAGAGGACATCCTGACGCCGAGCCTGATAGACAGGTTCCGCGCCACGTTCGACGCGCATCTTTGGGCCGGTGCGGGCGACGTCCCGCTGGGAATTCACTGGTGTCTGACCCTCGATTCTGCACCGGGAGGCTCTCTCTCGGACGATGGGCATTCTCCACAAGGCAGGTTCCTGCCCCCTGTTCCGTTGCCCTCGCGGATGTGGGCCGGGAGCGATGTCACGCATATCGCGCCGCTCACTGTCGGGCAAACGGTCACGCGCCGTTCGACCATCGGGGACATAACCGCCAAACAAGGGCGCAGCGGAACCTTGGTTTTTGTAGTCGTCAATCACGAGTATTCGAATGGCGAAAAGGTCTGCATTCAGGAAAAGCAGACTATTGTCTATAAAGACATCAGCCGATCGCAATCCGAAAAGCACACGTTCGTAGCCCCGGACCCGACGACGCTCAGATCGCGCCTCACCCCGGATTCGGTGCTGTTGTTTCGCTATTCGGCGCTGACGTTCAATGGCCACCGTATCCATTATGACCAGCCCTATACGACCGAAGTCGAAGCCTATCGCGGACTTGTCGTGCATGGCCCCCTGCAGGCAACGCTGCTCCTGAACCTTGCAGCGGATGCCTTGAACAAGGCTCCTCAAGGATTTTTATTCCGAGGCCTCGCTCCGCTCACCCTGCCCTGTGAAATACAGCTGAATTGCCGACCCGATGGCACCACAGGTACGGTCTGGTGTCAGGACGAAACCGGCGTGCGTTGTTCTTCCGCCGATTACTCCGCGACCTGATTATTTATGCGAAGTTATCAGAGTCAGTTGTTGATTTATTTTTCTAACATGTGTTAGTTTTAGATAACCGCTCGGTGGAAAAGCCGGGCAAACTTCCGGCAAAGATTCCGGGAAAAGCGCGGGGAGGAGCGTTGATGCGAGGAGACCTCGACGTCAATCGGGTGGCAGTTCATGCCTTGTCGATTGACCGCACAACATGCTGTCGCAGGCAGATGTGGATCACGGTGTGACCACATCTTCGGAATTGGCGCCTTTGGCGGTTCGCGGCGCGACACTGAAATTCGGCGGTGTGACCGCGCTGGACGACGTAAGCATCACTGTGAATGACGACGAGTTGCTTGCAATCATCGGTCCGAACGGTGCCGGCAAAACGTCGCTTCTAAATGTCACGGCAGGGTTTTACCGCCCACAGAAGGGACACGTCGAACTCTCCGGCAAAAACGTGACGGGCCTGCGCGTGGATCAGATCGCCCGGCGCGGTCTGGCGCGTACCTTTCAGGGCACCCATCTTTTCGCCGGCCAGACCGTGGTCGAAAACATCATGATCGGTCGGCACATGCTGATGAAATCGAATGTGATCCAGGCGTTTTTCCAGTTTGGTCCCGTGATGCGCGAGGAATCGGAGCATCGAGAAGCGGCCGAGGAGATCATTGATTTTCTGGAGATCGAGGCGATCCGAAACAGGCCCGTGGGCACATTGGGTTACGGGCTGCGCAAGCGGGTCGATCTGGGGCGTGCGCTGGCGCAGGAACCATCAATCCTGCTGATGGACGAACCGATGGCGGGCATGAACTCGGAAGAGAAAGAAGACCTGGCGCGCTTCATTCTCGATGTGCGCGAGGCGCGCAAGATACCGGTGGTTCTGGTCGAACATGACATGGGCGTGGTGATGGATCTTGCCGACCGGATCGTGGTGCTGGATTTCGGACGGGTGATTGCCGAAGGCACGCCCGAGGAGATTCAGAAAAACCCGGCTGTGATCAAGGCATATCTGGGGTAGCGGAATGGTCAAGCAACGAACAGCAATGGTTTATTCCGACCCGGCAGTGACGCAAAGCGAAACCCTGCCCCAGGTCCTGCTGGCCCGCGCGCTTTCCGAGCCTAGCGGGCTTGCCGAACGGCACAAGCGTCTGGGTATCTGGCGCGAATTCACGTGGGCAAATGTGCTGGAAAGGGTCCGTGCGTTGGCGCTCGGGCTGGAGAGCAAAGGCCTGAAAGCCGGCGATTCCGTCATGATGATCGGGGAAAATGAGCCGGAGCATTTCTGGGCGGAATACGCGGTACAGTCGCTGGGCGGGAAAGTCCTGTCTGTCTATCCCGACCAGACCGCCGAGGAGATCCTCTATCTCGCTCAGGATTCGCAGACCCGGGTTTTTCTGGCGCAGGATCAGGAACAGGTCGATAAATGTCTTGAGGTCGCGGATGAGTATGACGGTGCCATTGCGATCGTGTACTGGGACGGGTCGGGCCTTTGGGGCTACGACCATCCGCTGCTGGATTCCTTCGAAAGCGTAAGCGACGCCGGGCGGCAGATCCACGACAGCGACCCAACCCGCTTTGAAGAGCACGTCAAGCGCGGAAAAGCAGAAGATACCGCGCTACTGTCCTATACGTCCGGGACGACGGGCAAGCCGAAGGGTGTCGTCATCAGTTATCGCTATCTGTTCGATAACTGCTCTCGGGTGATGGGTGCGATCGACATCGCGCCCGGGACGGAATACCTGACATACATTTCTCCCGCCTGGGTGACGGAACAGATCTTTGGCCTGTCGATCGGACTGATCGCGCCCATGGTGGTGAACTTTCCCGAAGGCCCGGAGGACGTGCTGACAAATATCCGCGAACTGGCGGTCGACGCGCTCGTGTTCAGCCCGCGCCAGTGGGAGAACCTTGCCTCCATCGTTCAGGCCCGGATGCTGGGGGCCGGTAAGGTCCGCAACGCGATGTACGATTGGGGTATGAAGGTTGGTCGCGCGGTTCACGTCGAACGGTTGGAAGGGCGCAGCCCAAGTCTTGCCGCGCGGTTGCAACTGCCTCTCGCCGAGGCGCTGGTCCTGCACCACCTGCGCGACAATCTCGGTCTCGGCAAAGCCCGGAATGCGCTGAGCGGTGGTGCCCTGATGGCACCGGACGTCTTTCGCATGTTCCACGCCATGGGCGTGAAGCTGCGCAATGTCTACGGGGCGACAGAAATCGGGTTGCTGACCGCGCATGTGGGCGACAGCTATCAGCTGGAGACGAGCGGCAGCTGGATGCCGAGCAATACCGCCTATGGCGAACCGCTGGAATACCGGGTTTCCCCCGAGGGCGAGCTTCAGGTTCGCGGCGGATCGGGTTTCGGAGGCTATCACGGCAAACCTGACAAGTCAGCCGAGGTGCTGACCGATGACGGCTGGTACGAAACTGGCGACGCCGTGTCGATGACAAACGACGGCGAGCTGTTGTTCTTTGACCGTGTCAAGGACATGCGCCGGCTGGCAAACGGGCACAGTTATCCGCCGCAATTCATCGAGACACGGTTGCGCTACAGCCCTTTCATCAAGGATCTGATGACCCTGGGCGACGAGACCCGAGATTTCGTGAGCGCGCTGATAAATATCGACATGGAAGTTCTCGGGCGTTGGGCAGAAGAGAACAAGATCAGTTTTTCAACCTATACCGACCTGTCGCAGAAGCCGGAGATTCTGGATCTTATCAAAGGCGAAGTGGCACGGATCAACACCCTTCTTCCGGAAGGTTCACGCGTTGCCCGGTTCGCTAATTTCCCAAAGGAACTCGACCCGGACGAAGGCGAGCTGACCCGCAGCCGGAAACTCCGTCGGGCGTTTCTCGAAGAGCGGTATGAGAAGCTTGTTCAGGCGATCTATGACGGCAAGGCGGAGACCGACCTTGAAATCGCCGTGACCTATCAGGACGGTCGGCAAGGCGTGCTGAAGGCCACGGTTCGGGTATCGGATGTGGAAAATGCATCGAAGGCTGCCGGTCGGCAGTCGCAAACCTAAGGGAGGTCGACAAGAATGGTCTATTTCATCAATGACATCATAACCGGGGCTTTGATCGGCCTGTTGTACGCATTGGTCGCCATGGGATTTGTCGTGATCTACCGCGCCAGCAAGGTGTTCAACTTCGCGCAGGGCGAACTTGTGATCATCGGTGGTTTCATCGTCTGGTTCACGACCATGCAGGTCGGGCTAAGCCTGTGGTTGTCGATACCTCTATCGCTGGTTCTGGCGGGTCTGGTCGGATATGCGATTGAACGGATCTTCCTGACAAAGCTGATCGGTGAATCTGTGTTTTCGATGGTCATGGTCACCGTCGGCCTGCTGATCTTGTTGCGCGGGCTTGTGCTGCTGCTGTTCGGCCCCGCTGTCCGGCCCTTTCCGATCATCTTTCCGTTAAAGCCGCTTTTTCTCGGAGATATGTTGATCCCGATGAACCTGTTGATCGGAGGGATCATCACCGTCGTCGCGGCTGTTGGCCTGTCGTGGTTCTTTAACCGGACCCGGTCGGGGCTCCGGATGACCGCCGTGGCGGAGGATCATGTCGTCGCCTCCTCGATGGGGATCTCCGTGAAGGGGTCGATTGCCTTCGCGTGGATCTTGGGATCGATCCTGTCCACGATCGGTGCGATGATCTTTCTCAGCGGCAAGTCACTGACCTTCCTCGCGTCCGATATCGGGTTCGCGGCGCTCCCCGTTGCGCTGTTTGCCGGGCTCGAATCCATCGGCGGTCTGATCCTTGCCGGGGTGATCATCGGTGTGGCGCAGAGTCTGACCACAAACTACCTCGATCCGATGATCGGCGGTTCGCTGGGCAGTGTCGTGCCCTATATAATCATGCTCGCCATCTTGCTGGTACGGCCCACGGGGCTGTTCGGCTGGCGCACGATCGAGAGGGTGTAAGTCATGGATCCTTCCGGCATTTTCCCCACCAGCTATCGCACCGACAGGCGTGTTGTCCGTACGCGCTGGCAAATGGCTGCTCTCGCGCTTTTCGTCGGTCTCATGCTGGCAGCGCCCTACCTCGTGAGCGGACGCATCGTCGCGATTCTGAACATGATGATGATCAGCGCGGTCATCGCCGTCGGGCTTCAGATCTGCACCGGATATGCGGGGCAAATCAACCTTGGCCAGGCCGCGTTCATGGGTGTCGGGGCCTATACCGCCGCGATTCTGGCATCGAAAACGGGTCTCACATTCCTTCTGACGATCCCGCTGGCCGGGTTATCTGCTGCGCTGTTCGGTTTTCTCTTCGGGCTGACCGCGGCACGGATCAAGGGGTTCTACCTTGCCCTCACCACCATTGCGGCGCAGTTCATCTTTCACTTTGCCGTCCTGAACCTGCCCTCGAACTGGATGGGCGGGTCGAACGGCATCACCGTGCCTCCCGCAGAGCTATTCGGGCTGCGCTTCGTTGGCGAAACCGCGCAATTCTACATGAATTTCGCGGTCACTGCGATTATGATCGCAGGTGCGTTCGGTATCGTGCGCTCGCGCTTCGGACGTGCCTTCGTGGCGGTCAGGGACGACGATGTGGCGGCCGGGATCATGGGGATCAATGTCGCGGCCACCAAGGCGAATGCCTTTCTCATCGGGGCGTTCTATGCCGGGGTCGGCGGGGCTCTCTGGGCCTATATGATACGCTTTGTGGGTGTCGATCAATTCACCCTCTTCCATTCAATCTTTTTCGTGGCGATGATCATCGTCGGCGGCATGGGATCCATTGTGGGCGCATTGGTCGGGGTGTTCGTCATCCGCATCATCCAGGAAATCATCGCGACCGTCGGCCCGAATATCGCCGATTCGGTATCTTTTCTGGGCGGCGACATCGTGTTCGCGGGCATGAACGTCATTCTGGGCGGCGTGATCGCATTGTTCATGATCCTGGAACCCAAGGGGCTGATGCACCGCTGGAATATTATGAAATCGTCTTACCGTATCTGGCCGTTCCCCTACTGACCGATAGAACGGCTTTCAACCTGGGAGGAATAACAATGACCTACAAGACACGACACGGGCTTCGCGGCATGCTGGCCGCAGGTGCCATGGCCCTCGCGGCGACCATACCGCTGAAGGCACAGGCCGAAACGACGTATAACCTTGCCCTCCTTTCGGATTTCTCCGGCCCCTATGCCGATATCATGCCGACACTGGCTTCGAGCCGCGAAGCGGTTTTCGACTGGTGGAACGCCACCAGCGGTCAGAAACTTGGTGTGAAGCTGAACTATAAGAACTACGAAACCCGTTATGACGCCGCCCAGGTGGCGAGCCTTTGGCCGGGAATCAAATCGGAACTGGACCCGATTGCGGTCGTCGGCCTTGGCGGACCGGATGTTGCCGCCCTTTCCGAGCGCCTGCCGGAAGACAAGATTCCGATGTTCATGGCGACAGCCGCCTACGGCTATGCTTGGCAATCCGACGCGTGGATTTTTAATCCGCGTCCGACCTATTCGCACGAGAGCGCTGGCTTCCTGAGCTGGATGCGTGAACAGCGCGGCGGTGACGAACCCCTCAAGGTCGCAATCCTGGCGTCCGAAGCCTCGCCCGCCTACGTCGACATGGCAAAGGGCCTGGAACTCTACGCAGAAGAACATCCAGAAGAGCTCGATCTGGTCGAGATCATCTATACCGAGGTGCAACCAACGGATCTGACGGCCCAGATGCGCCGCGTCGCGCGGGCAGGTGCCGAGGCGCTGATCGTTCAGACGAACACCTCTATCGTGGTTGCGGCGAAACGTGGATTGCAGGCCAACGGTGCCGACATCCCGATCATGATGAGCTCGCATAACGGGCTGCCTGCCTCGGGCGGCGCGCTTGGCGGACTTGATCAGCTCGAAGGCGATTACGAGGCCTACGGCATGGCAGTTGCTGCGGATGAAGACACACCCGCGCGGCAATTCTATGAAACGCTGGCTGCGGATTATGGCCTGGAAGCACCCTGGAACGTGGTCACCGCGATGGGTATTTCGCAGGGGCTGTATACCGTCGCCGTAATCGGCCACGCGATCGAGGAGAACGGGGCCGAAGGTCTGACCGGCGAGAAAGTACGCGAGGCGCTCTTTGCCCAGCCGATCACAGCGGAGGAAACCCAAGGGTTCCTGCCGACGCTGACCTTCACCCCCGATGCGCCATTTCCTCTGAAAGGTCTTCAAGTGAATGTTGGCACCGTCAAGGACGGCAAGATCACCATCGAAGCAACGGGCGTGGATGTTCCCGACGTCAAGAAGTGGTGAACACAACCGGGCGCCGCGATCGCGGCGCCCGTTCTGAACCCTAACCCCGGGCACAATACCATGCTGGAACTCAACAACGTAGAAGTGACCTATTCCGATGTCATCCTGGCGCTCAAGGGCGTTTCGATGAATGTGCGCGAAGGTCAGTGTGTTGCGCTGCTCGGCGGCAACGGGGCGGGGAAAAGCACGACGCTGAAAGCTATTTCAGGCACGTTGAAGTCGGAGGACGGAACTGTTTCGGCGGGCTCCATCACGCTGAACGGCACGCCGATCCAGAACATGGAAGCGTCAAACGTGGTCAAGACCGGTCTCATCCATGTGATGGAAGGGCGGCGCGTGCTGCGCCACCTCACGTCCGAGCAGAACCTTATCGTAGGCGGGCATATGGTGCCCAACTCCGCTGAGCTGAAAAACCGGCTGGAGCATGTCTATACTTTGATCCCTCGCCTGACCGAGCTACGCAGCCGAACCGCCGGATTCATGTCCGGTGGCGAGCAACAGCTGCTGCTGATCGGTCGCGCCATGATGGCGAAACCCAAGATCATCGCCATTGACGAGCCATCGCTCGGGCTCGCCCCGATGATGATCCGGGATGTCTACGCGGTGCTTAGGCAACTCAAATCCGAAGGGACGACCTTTTTCCTGGTCGAGCAGAACAGCGCCGCGGCGCTGTCGATCGCGGACTATGCCTATGTGATGGAAAACGGGCGTATCGTGATGGATGGCCCCGCCGACAAACTCGCGGACAACGAGGACATCAAGGAATTCTATCTCGGTGTCACCGCGTCGGGCGAACGCAAAAGCTATCGCGACATCAAACACTATCGGCGTCGCAAAAGGTGGCTTGGATAGAAAGGGACAGACTATGAGTGAACTCCTCGACATCAAGGGCCGTACCGCATTTGTAACCGGTGCCGGACAGGGGGTGGGCCGTCAGGTCGCGCTGTATCTGGCGCAGCACGGCGCTGGCGCCGTTGTGGTCAATGATTTCCACGCCGAACGCGCAGAAAGCGTTGCTGCAGAGGTGGAGGCCGCAGGCGCCAAGGCGCTTCCGCTGGCATTTGACGTATCCGATTTCGAGGCCGTTGGCGCAGCCTTTGCCGAAGCGCAGGAAACCTTTGGCGGCGTTGATATCCTGGTCAACAATGCGGGCAACGCCGGGCCGACGTCGCGGCTTGACGATCTTGTGCCGTTCTGGGAATCCGACCCAACCGAATGGCGCCGTTGGATGGCCACGAATTACGACGGGGTGCTGAACTGTACCCGCCACGCAATGCCATTGATGGTCAAAGGCGGCTATGGGCGGATCGTGACCGTTATATCCGACGCGGGCCGCGTCGGAGAGCCGCCTCTGGCGGTATACTCCGGTGCCAAGGCGGGAGCCGCGGGCTTTATGCGGGCCATTGCAAAGGCCGGTGGCCGGTTCGGGATCACCGCGAATTGCGTCGCCCTCGGCGGAACACGCACGCCGGCGGTCGCCGATCTGATCCCCGACGCAGAGACCGAGAAGCGGGCCCTGTCGCAATATGTGATCCGCCGGTTGGGAGAGCCGGAAGACCCTGCCGGCATGATCCTGTTTCTGTGCTCGGACGCGGCGAGTTGGATCACCGGACAGACCTATCCGGTGAATGGGGGGTATTCCTTTGCCTGCTAGGGCCGAATGTGGGCGGGCGACTTTAGTCGGATCCGCCCGCGAACACGCTGTCATTGTCAGCGCCAAGCTCGGGCGGAAGGCCCGAAATTCCGGATACAAAGTCATTGAATTTCAAGGGCTGAACCAGGAAAGTCTCGGTCTTGCCGCTGTCATGCGCGACGGTGCGCAGCAGTTGCCGTGCACGTACATGCGGGTCGTCCAGCGTTTCGACCAACGAATTGAGCGGCCCCCAAGGCACGCCCGCGGTGTCAAACAAAACTCCCCAATCGGCACGCGTTTTGCTGACCAGCACCGCCGCGATCTCTTCGCGCAGTGCGTCCTTGCGGGCGACGCGGTCACGGCCTTTCAATCCGGCCAGGTCCGGCTTGCCGATCACATTGCAGAACGGCTTCCAGAACCAGTCCTCATGCGCGATGGACAGCGTCATCAGCTTGCCATCCTTGCAGGTGAAAACGCCATAGGCCGGTTCGGAGATGAATTCGCCCAACGGCGTGCCATTCGCGGCCGGAACGAGGAAGGCGGTGAGCATGGAGACCACTGCGTCCGACATCGAGACGTCCACGTACCTCCCCTGCCTCGTGCGCTCGCTGGAAACGACCGCCGACAGAATCGCAATGGCCGCGAACAGCGCCGCGCCGACATCCGCAAGTGGAATGGTCGGCAGCGGTCCGGGCTGTCCGGCATCCGCCTGATCGGCCAGCAGCCCACCGACACCTTCGTAGCTCAGATCGTGGCCCGCCCGGTCTCGATAGGGACCATCCTGCCCGTATCCCGAGATCGACACGTAAACGAGGCGCGGATTGATCGCGCGCATGTCTTCGAAACCGGCGCCGAGCGCCGCCAGTTTGCCGGGTCGGAACCCCTCGACGATGACATCGGCACCTTTAGCCAGATCGTGAAACTGTGCCATTCCTTCGGTCGATTTCAGGTCGAGCGCAACGCTGCGCTTGCCCCGGTTCAGCGCCCGGAACAGGGGTGGAAACTGCCGGGCCGGATCGCCGATACCCGGCCTTTCGACCATGATGACCTCGGCGCCCATGTCCGCGAGCAGCATTGTTGCATAGGGACCGGGGAATTGTTCGGCGAGGCTGAGAATTTTCATGCCGGCCAGGGGTGCAGTGCTCATATCAGGCTCCATCTGTCGTTTTCCGCGCGAGCGGGTCCGCCTCATAGCAGCGTATTTCAGCAAGAAAAGCAAGCCGAAAACCTAAAAACCTGTTTTTAATCATGAGGTTAACGTGACTGAAGCACCCCCGACCCTATCCGTCGAACGTATGTCCAGAACCGAATGGATTACCCTCCAACGGACTGACCAGATGAACGCCATGTCCATGCAGATGTTGCATGAGATGACCACCGCCCTGGAGAACGCGATGTCCGACGACGCAGTCCGCGCCATCGTTCTGACCGGATCGGGGCGGGCGTTCTGTGCCGGTGCGGATCTCAAGGAAGTCGCCGGTGCCAATCATGAACCCGGCCAGCCGGACCTGCTCGATCTGGTCGATCATACCTTCGGCCTGATGCGCGACGGCCCCAAACCCGTGATTGCCGCTGTGAACGGGCTTGCCATGGCAGGAGGGCTCGAAATGGTGATGGCCTGCGATCTGGTCTTTGCCGCTGAAAGCGCCAAACTGGGCGATGCCCATTCCAATTTCGGCGTATTTCCGGGGGCCGGGGGCGCAGCGATTCTGCCACGGCGGATCGGTCTGAACCGCGCCAAATACCTGCTGTTCTCGGGCGAAAACGTATCCGCGCAGGACATGATGGACTGGGGACTGGTGAACAAGGTTGTCCCGGATGCGGAACTGCACGACGCCGTCCAAGCCTTCACCGACAAGCTGGCCGACAAAAGCCCTGCCGTGCTGCGCCGCATGAAAGCGGTCGCGAACCGGTCACTGAACGTCGACGAAGCTGCCGCCTTGTCTGAAGAAATGCTGAATCTGCGCGCGCACATGCGGTCGTGGGATATGCGCGAAGGTCTGGCGGCTTTCAATGAAAAGCGCAAACCGCAGTTTCGCGGCTACTGAACAAGGAGACTGCAAGATGCAGGATATCTATGTCGTTGGCGTCGGGATGACGCCGTTCGGGAAATTCCGGGACAAGACCATCAAGGACATGACGGGCGAAGCCGTCACCGCCGCGCTTTCGGACGCCGGGGTGACCGCTGATCGCATCGACGGTGCATTCTTCTCGAACGCGGTGCAGGGTCATATGGAGGGCCAGCACATGATCCGGGGCGAGATCGCGTTGCGCGAGATGGGCATTCAGGGCATTCCGGTGGTCAACGTCGAAAACGCCTGTGCCAGCGCCTCGACCGGGTTCAAGCTGGCCGTGGATTTTCTCAAGGCAGGGAACGGTGATTGTTGTTTGGCCGTAGGTGCCGAGAAAATGTATTCGGATGACCGCGCGCTGATGTTTTCGGCCTTCGACAGCGGTTGGGACGTCAGTAATGGCGAAGAAGTCGCGCGGCGTCTGGCCGATCTGGGCGCCGGGGTCGAGGAACCGCAAGGGTCGAAATCGCCCAAGCCCTACAGCGTGTTCATGGATGTCTATGCCGGTTTCGCGCGGCTGCACATGAAGACCTTCGGCACGACGCAGGAACAGTTCGCGGCCGTCTCTGCCAAGAACCACGCGCATTCCGCGCATAATCCGCTGGCACAATACCGCGATGCGATGACAGTTGAACAGGTTCTGCACGCGCCGCCCATCACCTACCCGCTGACCCTTCCGATGTGCGCGCCGATCTCCGATGGCGCGGCCGCGGCGGTTCTGTGCACCGGCGAAGGGCTCAAGCGGCTGGGTCTCGATTCATCCCGCGCGATCAAGGTCAAGGCCGCGATCCTGCGCTCAGGCACAGACCGTCCGCCGGAGGATTACAAAAACCACCTGACCCGCCTTGCAGCACTTCAGGCCTATGAACAGGCGGGGCTTGGCCCAGAAGACATGTCGATCGCCGAGGTGCATGACGCCACCGCCGTGGGCGAAGTCATCCAGATCGAGAACCTCGGTTTTGTCCCGTTCGGTGAGGGTGGCCCGGCCAGCCTGCGTGGCGAAACCAAAATCGGCGGACGGATCCCGGTAAACCCCTCTGGCGGACTGGAATCCAAGGGGCACCCGGTCGGGGCCACCGGGATCGGACAGGTTTTCGAACTGGTCACGCAACTGCGGGGCGAGGCTGGCGCGCGTCAGGTCGAAGGTGCGAAGAATGCCATCGCCGAAAACGGTGGCGGCCTGCACGGCGTCGAAGAGGCCGCTGCCTGTGTCACCATTCTGGGCCGTTGAAACAAGGAAAAGAATATGGAAAACGTGATCGCCGCCGCTCAGGCAATCTATACAGACGAGCAGCGCATGTTGCTGGAAAACTTCCGCAAGATGGCCGAAGCGGAGTTCGCGCCGTTGGCAGAAAAATACGAGGATCTCGGCCACCCGCCGGATGCGGACACGCTGAAATCCCTGTTCGCCAAGGTCGAGGAATTCGGCCTGATCAGCGGACTGATACCGGAGGAAGACGGCGGTGCCGGGATCGACCGGATGACCTACGGCATCCTCTACGAGGAACTGGCCCGCATCTGGGCCGATTTGGCGATTGCGGTGCTGATCCAGAGCCATGCTGTTTTCGCGGTCAACCTGCTGGGCGACGCGGCGCAAAAAGAGACATATCTGAAGCCGCTCCTGCGCAGTGAGCGCATTTGTGCCACCTGCATTTCCGAACCGGAAGTCGGCTCGAACGTGCGAGAGGTCAAGACCCGCGCGGAACGCAAGGGGGACAAGATTTTTGTTACGGGCCAAAAGCTCTGGATTTCCAACGGGGCGCAATCGGACTTCGCAATCGTGGTCTGTAATCTCGACGATGGGATCTCCATGGTCATCGTCGATCGCGACAAGGGCGGCTACGAAAGCCGCGAGTTGCGCAAGATGGGGCTTGTCGGTGCCTCGACCTGCGAATTGTTCTTTGACCGGGCCGAAACAACGGACGCCCATGTTCTGGGGAACTCCGGCGGCGGTCTGTTCCAGACACTGAAGCTGTTCGAAAGCGCGCGTGTGTTTGTCGGCCTGACCAGCATCGGCATCGCCCAGGCCGCGCTGGAATGCGCCGTCAAATACGCGCAGGACCGCGAGCAGCACGGAAAGCCGATTGGCGGGCATCAGTTGATCCAGGGGTATCTGGCCGACATGGCCACCCATCTAGATGCAGGACGGCTGTTGTGCCAGCGCGGGCTGCAACTTCTTGATATGGGCGTGCGCTGCGACACCCAGACCTCGATGGCAAAATGGTATGCAACCGAGATGGCCGTCGAAATCGCCGGAAAAGCGGTGCAGATCCACGGCGGTAACGGCATCACCAAGGAGTTTCCCGTCGAACGCCACTTCCGCAATGCGAAAGTCATGCCGATCCCGGATGGGACCACCGAGATTCAGAAGCTGGTGATCGGGCGGAACCTGACAGGGTTGAACGCGTTCTGAAAGCGGTCCCTGCCCTGACGATGTAGGACCGCGCAAGTGACAAGGTTCGCGCGGCTGCGCGCACCTGCCACAGACGTCGTCGGGCCTTTGGCCCGTGCACATCGGGTTCTCCGGTTATCGAAGGGCGATTGCAGCTTCATGCGATTGCGCTGGCCGAAACCAATGCGGTGTTCTCACAAGCGGATGCTGGATCGCCTGGTTCTGACCGATCGGACGGCCGAACACGATGCGTTCGCGCGCATAGGCCGCCGCCTTTTCCAGGACGTACATTCCGAACCCGACCGCTGCCGAAGTGACGACAAACCGCTTGGCGTTCCGCCCGTTCAGCAGGACGTTGAAGCACGGCGACGCGCAAAGGTGAATATGGGCGTGGTGTCAAGGCCGACGTCCGGTTCAGTGACGCCAAAGCAGGAGCGGTGTGCCCCCCGGATCAGCGGCCGCAGCATCCGGGCCTTCCGTTCGTCGGTGCCAAAGCCGACCACAGGTTGCAGCCCGAAAATGTTGATCTGCACCGCAGAATTGGCCGCCGCACCGTAGCGCCCGATCTCCTGCATGACCAGAGATGCCTTGTTGATGCCGGGACCCGATCCCCCACTGCTCTTCCATGGGCACGCCATAGAAGCCGCCCTTTGCGATCTCGGCGGTGAAAACGTCGCAGCGGATATGGGCGATATGGGCTATGACCGGTCGGCCTTCGGGATCAAACAGGCGCGAGACGACACGGGCCACCGGCTCGCTGAAGGTGACGCCCAGCAAGTGGGCGGTGGCGACATCGGCCCGGACGATAGTGATGATCTGGTAGCCCGACAGGTCCGTCAGGCCGGTATGATCGCGCGACAGTTGCGAATAAAGCTGCGTTTCGTCGGCACCCTCGGGCAGCATGTCAAAATAGTGTTGCGGCAACCACAGATCGGCCAGCAAATAGGGCTGCGCCTTGGTATAATGGTGCTTGCGCACATGAAGCTGCGGCGTTTCCATCCCCGTCAGGTCGCGGCCAAGATCGGAAAGCGCCAGCGGATCGTGGGCGGGCGCGCGCGGCTTGATCTGCTCGGCCTGCGCGATGACAAAGATGCCCAGTCCGAGTGCGCTTTCGATCAGGCCCGCACTGCGCAGAACCCCCAAGGCCTGACGGACGGCCCCATTCCTGTGTGGGACTGGGCAACCAAAGACGCTCAGATCCCGTAAGCCTTCGGCGAAGGCCGTGGGCGCGCCGTATTGATCAGAGGGGTTTGGGTGCGGCTTTTGGTTTACGCGGCTTCGGTGCCCATTTTTTGGCAAGACGCTCGAAGCTATCGAGGATGCGGCCGATCTCTGCCTCATCCGGGTCGAACTGTCCCCCATACCATTCCAGCATCTGGCCGTGTTCTTCGTGCTTGGGGTCGGCGATGGCGTCCAGGAAGTCCGCGTAACCGGGGAAGCCGCCGACGTCTTCCGGCGGACAAGCCCCTATGGCCCTGACGAGGCGCGGATAGGTGGCGCCCGCGATAGAGCCATCGATTTTCTCGATCTTGATCACGTGGTGCCAGTTGTCGCCAAAGTCATAGATGTAATGGATGGTCTTGGTTCCCACATCTTCGATCACGTCAAGCAGGCTGGTTTTGCTGGCGGGCATCGGGCCATCGTAAAAACCATCTGGATCTGGCACGCCCCAGCCGCTGCCGCCGGCCCTGAACTCATACAGGTGACTGTCGGTCCATCCCATGGCAGCCTGGATCACATCATGCAGGCGGTTCAGCTTGATCTTGAGGGGCACATCAAAGCGTCGAAGCACCTGAGGCTCGACATCGGACAATGTGACCTTGATGCGCGCGACCAGCGTCATGCAGCAATCCTCTTCAATTCCATGGCGGCCTTCCAATTCCAGGGCAACAGCTCTGGCAAGCGAGACACAGGCATATCGGGCAGTCGCGCCAAGACGTCTGCCATCCATGCCTGCGGGTCAATGTCGTTCATTTTTGCCGTGACGATGAGGGTATACATGAAGGCTGCCCTGTCGCCACCGCGTTCAGACCCTGCAAAAAGCCATGACTTTCTGCCCAATGCGATCCCTCTGAGCGCCCGTTCGGCGGCATTGTTCGTGAGGCAGAGGCGCCCGTCATCAAGGAATGCGGTGAAGGCTTCCCAGCGACCTGTGCCCTCGAGCATGTAGTTGATCGCCTTGGCAACAGGGTTGTGCTTTGACATCCGAGCCCGCTCGGCCAGCA
Organism: Sulfitobacter sp. SK025; assembly: GCF_003352105.1. NCBI lineage: Bacteria > Pseudomonadati > Pseudomonadota > Alphaproteobacteria > Rhodobacterales > Roseobacteraceae > Sulfitobacter > Sulfitobacter sp. SK025. The sequence goes on from NZ_CP025809.1 coordinate 231,668, forward strand.
TCCAATCATGCAGATCATTGACCATCGGCGCTACCCACTGCTGGCGAGCTTCATGACGCGCTGCATCTGACAGGCCGGTGATGTCACGCTCGGCCGCAAAGATCGCATCAATCCGCGTCACAGCGTCCAGCGCGATGGGCGAGATTTCTTTTGCTACTTTTTTACCCTTGCGGGCTATGGCCTTGATGTCGGCCAGTTCAAAGAACTTGCGTCTTGCGTGGCTCCAACACAGCGCACTACGGACTGGGCCCGGACTACGATCTGCGAGATACAAATCATTGTAGCCGCCATACACGTCCGACTGAAGAACACCGTGCCATTCGGCCAGATGCCGTGTCGGGTGTTCTTTCCGGCGATCTGTTGAGAAGTGGAAGAGTGCGGCAGGTGGCGCACCCCCATCCCAGGGTCGATCGTCGCGCACATAGGTCCACAGTCGCGCCGTCTTTGCGCCACCACGCGCCAGTAGCGGCACGGTGGTATCGTCACCATGCAAACGGCCAGCATCCAGCACGTGGCGCGCGATTAACGCATGAATGGGGGTCAGCGCCACACAGGCATGGCCGATCAGATCAGCCAAGGTGGACAGGCTCAGATCAACTCCCTCCCGTGCAATGCGCTCGGATTGCCGGTTCAACGGTTGATGTTGTCCATACTTGTCGAAGGCGATCATCGCGATCAGTTGCGGCCCGGCCCAGCCGCGCGGAATGGCATGGAACGGGGCCGGCGGTTGGCTGATCTTCTCGCAAGCTCGGCAAGTGAACTTCTCGCGGACCGTCTGGATCACCTTCCACTGGCGGGGGATCACCTCCAGCGTCTCGGTGACATCTTCACCCATCTTTACGATCCGGTCCGAGCCACAGCAGGTGCAGGCGGCAGGTGCTTCGACGACAACCCGCTCGCGGGGCAAGTGATCGGGGAACGGTTTGCGCACGGGCTTGCGTCGCGTGAAGGCACGCACGGCGCTCGCCTTGTCCGCAGCCTGCTCAGCCGCCAGCGCATCCTCCGTTGCGGCCGCTTCCAATTCCTCAAGCTGCAATTCCAGCTGATCAATCAGCCGCGTGCGACGCTCGGAGGAAATGCCGTATTTGTCGCGCCGCAGCTTGGCGATCTCCAACTTTAATTCTTGGATCATTGCGTCCGTGCAGGAGGCCAAGGCGCGGGCCTGCGCCAATTCGGCTTCCGCAGCCTGCGCTCGGGCGGTCTGCGCGGCAAGTGCAGTGCTTAATCTGGCGATTTCGGAAGCGGCGTCGGACATGGCAAATATTTACCACAGAAGCTGTTAAACGCCAATAAAAACAGGCGTTTCAGCACAAATTATCCAGCCGCTTTGGGTCTTTGTGTCCAGCGTGGATTACGCCAATCGATCCCCTCAAGAAGATAGCCCAACTGCGCCGCAGATATAGCAACAGCCGTCCCGTCTTGGCTCACCGGCCAGATGAACTTCCCCGCTTCAAGACGCTTCAAATATAACGACATGCCCACCCCGTCATGCCAGAGCAGCTTCACCAGGTCACCCTTGCGGCCTCGAAAGCAAAATATCTCACCCGCATGCGGATCACGCCCAAGCCCCTGTTGCACTGTCAGCGCCAAAGTGTTCATGCCTCGGCGCATATCCGTCACACCGCCTGCAATCCACACCTTCGTTCCAGCCGGAAACGCGATCATGACCGCACCATCAAGCCGTTGAGCAGATGCGCAGCAGCTTCCATGTCAAAACCTGACGGGATCGCCACACGACACCGCGGGCCAAGATCAATAGTCATGACAGGAACTTGTGGCGCTGGCGCAGTGTCAGAGCCATCAGAAGCATCTTCGATCTTCATAACCCGCAAAAATTGCGGGCCAGAACCAAGCAATCCATTCTTATGGCGATAACGCCAATCGTAAAGCTGAGACCGCGAAACATCATGGCGTCGTGCAACCTCAGCCACTGTCACGCCGTCGCCAAAGCTTTCCTCAACGATCCGGACTTTCTCGTCATCCGTCCAGCGGCGGCGACGGCCGGTATCAGAGACCGACAAAACTTGAATGCGGGGGGTGTCTTCGTGTGCGTCCATAAGGACACTCGATAAACGATCTCACAGCCCAGCAGCCAGACGGCCCTCGGCGGAGGTTTACCAGATCCCTGCCGGTGGGCGCGTTTACTTCGACTCTCAGCCCGGCTGCTCGTTATGCGGATGAGGTCCGGGCCAACCGTGCATAGGTTCGGCAACGTCGATCCCGACTCTGAAGACACATTGATATGGTACGAAAGCGGGCGAATTGGGTCAAACTTGCCGCACGGCGTTACCACCGAGCATAGCCACATCCGAGGATGCGAACCCGCGGTGGTGTAGCAAACCCGGTCAGCTGATCCGTGCGTTCATCCAATTCAGAACCGAAGCCACGTCCGCGACCGGGGAGGTTTGGCCGCATCAAATGACGGGCCGCTTTAAATGTATCTATAGCGTGATCGTCGACTGCAGACCTGCTCGTGTCCATTCGAGACTCATCTTTGGGAAGGGTGTATCGGAAATCACGACAGACGGGACCCCGATGATCCATAGACTCTTGGGTCATGACCTTTCTTTCCCAGATTCCGAACAATTTCTTCACGCATGATATTAACAATCTCGTTTTCGGATCGCAGGATGACATCCGTTGGGGCACCAACCCCGACGGCGAAAAGACGAGAACTCTGGTGGCTGGGAAAAGGCATGGAGATCAATCCCGCGCCTTTGACAACTTGATCGGTGGAAAGATAGTACCCCTTGGCGCGGGTCTGGGCCAACGAGGCGACGAAGGCCTTCACGTCCACTGCCGGTTCGTCGGGCGCACGGTAGGCATTGATTCTTCGCAACAGACGGCACACTTCTTCATCGCTGAAGCGGCTCATCAGAACCCGCCCAAGCCCCGAAATTCCCAGCGGTCGTCGCGTACCAAGTGAAATGTGGTGGATCGGCGACTTTTTCGGACGGATCAGGTGCACATACTCCGCGTCGTCACCGTTCTTGGTTGCCAGGACCACCACATGCCGGGTCCGTTCCGAAATAGCCTTCAGCAGCCGCTGAATGATGCCTTCACCGAACAGGTCGGGATTCATCCATGACCCCAAGAGCGGAACCCGCTCGGTGGGGAAATAGCTCTTCCGTTTAGCGTCGTGGGTCAGGAACCCCAACTCGACCAAACTTTTCAGGAGCGCCGAGGTGCTCGATTGCGGATACCCCAATTCCTTGGAGACCTCCACGACCGATAGCGGTCGACGAACCTCGTCGAAATACACCAAGGTCTGGCAAGTGCGTGCGACCGATTTCACGATGGGGGTCCCGCGTGCCTTCACCGAAGCCCGATGCGCGTCATCCATAATCCCCTCCCGGCATACTATTATATGAACAGTATTCAGAAAGTAGAATGGCGGCGTATGTGATTTCTGTCAACTGTTAGAAAATTACACAAAGCCCGCCACATGCGTCGGAGGCTCGGGAAGGTGTCGGGTACGGGTGTCAGTGGCCTCCTCTTCTCGTGGGGATAATTACGCCATCTGCGGCCACGGCGCCCTGGCCACTCGGACCGATGATCAACGGGTTCACATCAATGGTCTCAAGCGCGGCGCCGTGATGGGCCGCAAAGGCTGACAGGCGCGCAAGCGCGTCAGCGAGCGCGTCGATGTCGCGTTCGGGCGCGCCGCGGAATGCGTCCAGCAGCTTGCGACCGTGGATTTCGTCGATCATGCGACGCGCTTCGGCGGGGCCGAAAGGGGCAACCCGGAAGGACACGTCCCCCAGGGCCTCGACCAGCACCCCACCCAGACCGAACATGACCACCGGGCCGAACGCCGGATCCTGGGTCACGCCGAGTATGGCCTCCAGCCCCGGTGCGGCCTGTTCTGCCACAACCAGCCCGTCGATCCGCGCATCGGGCGCTTTCTCTGACGCCAGTTCCAGTATGCGCGCCCCGGCAGAGCGGACCTCTTCGACCGAGCGCAGGTTCAACGCCACGCCACCGATATCGGATTTATGCAGGATGTCGGGCGAGGCAATCTTGAGCACGATCGGAAAGCCCATCTCCTGCGCCGCCTCGGCTGCCGCTTCCGGGGTCTTGGCCAGAATTTCGCGCACGATCCCGATGCCGGCCTCGGCAAGCAGCGCCTTGGCCTCGATCTCGTTCACCATGCCGTCCGGCAACGGCGACAGGTCCGGCAGTTCGGGTATCGGGTCGTCTTCGCCCGCGCGCGCAAAGGATTTGGCGAAATAGCGCAATGCGGCCATCGCGCGGACCGCACGGGTCGGTTCCTCGAACACGATGAACCCCGACTTTTCATATGCGGCACGACCCTCGGGTTCGGTCAGCGAACAAAACAGCATCGGCCTGCCGGGGTACTTCTCGCGGATGCGCTCCAGCCCGGTCCGGATGGCTTCGTTCAGGTCGGCAACAAGACCGACCGTGGACATGAAGATGATGGCACCGTCGATTTCGCCGTCGCCAAACAACACATCCATGTTGGTTTCCAGGAGGTCGATCTGGTTTACCAATTGCGCCGTCACATCGACGGGGTTTCGGACACCGGCAAAGGGCAGCACCGCTTTCAGTTTCTTCTGCGCATGATCGGGAAGCGCGGGCACATCCAGCTTCAGTTTCTCTGCCTCGTCGGCCATCAGCACCCCAACGCCACCGGACACCGTCACAAGACCCAGCCGGTCGCCCTGCATCATCGACGCGGATTCGGCGCAGGCATAGGTCACATCGAACATTTCGTCGACAGAGTGCGCCCGGTAGACACCGTATTGCCGGAAAGCCGCGTCATAGACCGCGTCGGACCCCGCCAGTGACGCGGTATGCGACTGTGCGGCCTCGGCGCCAACCGCGCTGCGTCCGACCTTCATCATGACCACTGGCTTTTCGCGGGCGCGGGCGAGTTCAAGGGCCTCGACCAGCCTGTCGCGGTCGGTCGCGCCTTCGAGGTATCCCATGATCACGCGGGTTTCGTCATCCTGTGCGCAATAGGCCACCGCATCGGCGAAATCGACGTCGCAGGAATTGCCCGTCGTCGCCCACAGGTTAACGCCCAGTCCGCGCATCCTGACGAGCGTCATGCAATACGACCCGAAGGCGCCGCTCTGGCTGACGATCGACACGCCGCCCGGCTTGGGCAGGTGCTTTTCGACCCCCGGCGTGAAGGTCGCGTAAAGGTTGTGGCGGACGTTGGCGATGCCAAGGCAGTTCGGCCCGACAAGCCGCATACCGCTTTCGCGCGCGATATCGACCATGCGCGCCTGAAGCGCTGCACCTTCGTCGTTGACCTCGGAAAACCCCGAGCTGAAGATCACCGCGCGGCGCACGCCGCGCGCCGCGCAATCCTCGACCGCCTGAACCGCCAGTCGCGCAGGCAGCGCGATTACAGCCAGATCCGGTGCCGTCGGAGCCTCGGTGATCGACGGATATGCCGTCAGCCCCTGCACCTTGGACGTTTTCGGGTTTATCGGCAGGATCGTGCCCTGGAACCCATGCCGCCTGAGAAAATCCACCGGCCGTCCGCCGATGCGTTTGGGATCACTCGACGCGCCGATCACGGCAACAGAACGAGGGGCGAAAATGGCATCCATTCCGTCAATTCGCATGGGTTTTCCTTTGATGTTCGTATTAATAGGATTTCGGCAGGCCAAGCGCGTGCTCCGCAATGAACGACAACACCAGTTGCGGTGTGACCGGCGCGATGCGGAACAGGATGGCTTCGCGCACCAGACGCTCGACATGGTATTCCTTGGCATATCCGAAACCGCCGAATGTCAGCTGCGCGGTCTGCGTCGCCTTCACCGCCGCTTCGCCGGCCAGGTATTTGCCCGCGTTGGCTTCGTTTCCACACGGCTTGCCAGCATCGTAAAGCGCGCCGGCGTTCATTGCCATGAGGTTGGCCGCTTCCAGTTCGGCCCAGCAGGCGGCCAAGGGGTGCTGCACACCCTGGTTCTGGCCGATCGGCCTGCCAAACACGACACGCTCATTGGCGTAATCCGCGGCGCGGCGCAGCGCGTTGCGCCCGATGCCAACTGCTTCGGCGGCAATCAGAACCCTTTCGGGGTTCAACCCGTGCAGGATCTGGCGAAAGCCCTGACCTTCCTCGCCGATCAGATCCTCGGCCGGAATCGGCAGGCCGTCGATGAACAGCTCGTTTGAATCGACACATTTGCGGCCCATCTTCTCGATCTCGCGCACCGTGACGAATGTCCGGTCGAGATCGGTGTAGAACAGGCTTAGACCTTCGGTCGGTTTCTTGACCTCTTCCAGCGGCGTGGTACGCGCCAGAAGCAGGATCTTGTCGGCGACCTGGGCGGTCGAAATCCAGACCTTCTGCCCGTGCACGACATAGCGGTCACCCTGACGCACGGCGCGGGTCTTCAGCTTGGTCGTGTCCAGGCCGGTGGTCGGTTCGGTCACGCCGAAACAGGCACGTTGCGCGCCGGCCACCAGCGGCGGAAGGTGCTTTTTCTTCTGGTCGTCGGTGCCGAATTTGACAACGGGATTGAGGCCGAAGATGTTCATGTGCACCGCCGAAGCCGCGCTGTTGCCGCCCCCCGATTCCGCGATGGCCTGCATCATGATGGCAGCATCGACGATGCCCAGACCGGCGCCGCCGTACTCTTCGGGGATGGCGATGCCCAGCCAGCCATCGCGCGCCAGCTTCTGGTGCAATTCGTGCGGAAAGCCGCCTTCGCGGTCCCGGTCGAGCCAGAATTCATCATCGAACTCTTCGCAAATCCGAAAGATCGCGTCGCGAATTCCCTGCTGCTCCGATGTCATTTGATAGGTCATGATTATTCTCCTTCATTCTCGCAAACCCCGATCAGGAGTCCGGTTCGCCAACCGTGCCTTTGTCAACCAAAGCGGCAATCTGTTCGGGGTCGAAACCAAGCTCTTCCAGCACCGCACGGCTGTCGGCCCCCAGTTCGCCGCGTCCGAGCCAGCGCAATCGTCCCGGCGTCTTGTCCAGCTTTGGCACGGGTCCGACGACCCTCGTGTCGTCTCCCTCGACCCCAACGATGTCGCCGCGCGCCGCGATCTGCGGATCGGCCAGGATGTCATCGACGTCATAGACCATCGCCGCCACGGCATCGTGGGACTTGAAGATGTCGATCGCTTTCTGCGCGTCATGCTGTGCCACGAATGCGCCGAGCCGGTCGACGATCTCTTCCGTATGATCCGCAAAGCCATCCAAGCTTTGGAATTGCGGCTGTTCAGCCCATTCCTGTCCGCCCGCGGCTTCCAATAGGCGTCGACCGGTCGCCGCGCTGCCTGCGCTGACCGTAACCCACTTCCCGTCCCCAGCGCGGAATACGCCCGCCGGGGCGTAGGCGTTGGGAGCCTGGAGCCCGTTTCGATCAACCGGCAGTCCCGCGCCGGTCCGCGTTGGAACGTGATAGTCGATCAGACGCAACAGCGGCTCGAAGATGGCCAGATCCACCACCTGCCCCCGTGCGCTGCCATTGTGCACCGCATGAAGCGCCATCATCGCGCCGTAGGCCGCCATGAGGCCGGTGGTTGAATCCGCCGCCGGAAAGCCGGGGTGCATCGGTGCGTTGTCGGCAAAGCCGGTCATGTGGGCCAGTCCGCTCATGGCCTCGCCGGCCCGACCGAAACCGGGCCAGGAGGACCGCGGCCCGGTCTGGCCATAGCCCGAGATCCGCACGATCACCAGATCCGGGTTCCATTCATGCATAACCTCCGGCGCCAATCCCGCTCTTTCAAGCACACCGGGACGAAAGTTCTCGATCAGAACCTGCGCATTTTCGATCAGGCGGCGCAGAACCTCGCGGCCTTCGTCGGTCTTCCAATCCAGCGCCACCAGCCGCTTGTTTCGCGCCAGTGTTTTCCACCAGACACCTACACCGTCCTTGGCGCGCGCGCTCAGAACCCGCAGCATGTCGCCCTGCCCCGGTCGTTCGATCTTGATCACCTCGGCACCGAAATCGGAGAGCAGCGCGCCGCACATCGGCGCGGCAATCACATGCCCCAGTTCAATCACCCTGAGATCGCTCAGCGGCCCGTCTTTTACCTTCATTCGGTCGTCTCCCAGATTGTCATTTCCCGGTCGTCAAGCCCCAACCGCCAGGTCAAGCGCTCTCAGTCTCCCCGGAACCGAAATACATTGCGAGAACAATCGAACGCCCGTTAGATCTCTGAAAAAGGCAACGACGTTTTCACTTGACGGAGGAAGAAATGGTTGAGCTAGACACGAATCGAATGGCTGAACGCCGACGCTCGGTCGCACAGGCATTGGACGGTCTGTTCGATCCGGGTACCATCGCCGTGGTCGGGGCGTCCCGCACCAGAGGCAAGCTCGGACAAGCCGTGCTGGCGCTGCTGAAGAGCAACGGCTATCGCGGCAGGATCATCCCGGTGAACCCTTCAGGCGGCGAGATCGAGGGCCTTGAGGCTGTGCGCAGCCTGGAAGAGATCGGCGGTCCGATTGACGTGGTCGTTCTGGCCACCCCGGTCGGTGTTGCACTTGATGCGCTGGAAAGCTGCACGCGGCTCGATGTCAAAGTCGTGGTCGGGGTGACGTCGGGGTTTTCTGAAGCCGGGGAAGACGGGCAGGAAAACGAACTGCGATTGCGCAGAATCATGCAGAACGCACCCTTTCGCCTGGTCGGACCGAACTGCGAAGGCGTGGTGCGCCCCGCGTCGGACCTGCAACTGACCTTCAGCCCCATGTTCAACGACCTCCGCCCCGGCCCGGTAGCGATAATCTCCCAATCCGGCGCGCTTGCGGGTCTTATGGCGCTGCGCCTGGGCGAACGCGGCGTGGGGATCAATGCCATCGTCTCCAGCGGTAACGAAACCGATCTGACGGCGGCAGATCTGCTCGACTACCTGGGAAACGACCCGCAGACGCGTGTGGTTCTGTGCTATGTCGAGGAACTGCGCGACGGGCGTCGGTTCGTCGAAGTTGCACGCCAACTGGCAAAGGCAGGCAAACACGTCGTTGCGGTCAAGGGCGGGCGCAGCCGCGCCGGATCGCGCGCGGTCCAGTCGCATACCGGCGCGATGGCCGGAGACGACCGGGTGATCAGCGCGGTGTTTCGTGAAACCGGGGTAATCCGCGCGCGCGAGTCCGTGGCCGCTGTCGATGCCGTCACGGCGCTCGCCGCGGGGCGGCGGCCTGCCGGCAACCGGGTCGGCATCATCTCTGTCACCGGCGGGCTTGGCGTCGAGATGACCGATCTGGCCGAAAGCGCGGGGTTCGAGGTGCCGGTGCTGGCCGAGGCGACGCAGACCGCACTATCGCGCTATGTGCCGTTCTACGGGTCGGTCTCGAACCCGGTCGACCTGACCGGCGTGGTTCTGGCGAATCCCACCTATGTGGGTCGCTGTCTGGAGGCCGTTGCCGATGATCCGGGCGTCGATATCGCTATCGCAATCATCACATTTGTGCCGGATCAACAGTTCATCGAAGCCTTGGCCGAAGCGTTCGACAGCACCGGCAAGCCGATCCTGATCGTCTGGACCGGCGCTGCGCGCAGTAATGCCTCGGGCGAGGCGCTGCGCGAACGGGCTGTTCCGGTGTATGATTCGCCCGCGCGGGCGGCGTCGGGCCTTGCGGCGCTGGCAGCCACGACGGGAGAAGTGTCATGACCCCCAGAGAAACACTGGAAAGCTGGCACCGTGCCGGGCGCAAAGTGGTGCACGAGGCCGACGCGAAGGACCTGCTGCAGCGGATCGGTATACCTGTGCCGAAACGCAACCCCGCTGAAGGGCGCTGTGTCGCCAAGCTGTGTCACGACGACTATCCACATAAGTCAGATCATGGCCTTGTCCGGCTGGGTCTCTCGCCCGAAGAGGCGAAGCGAGCCACCACCGAAATGGCGCAACGGTTCCCGGGCGGCACGACGCTGATCGAGGAAATGGAAGACGGGTCCGTGGCCGAATGGATCATCGGCTGTAAACGCGACGACACTTTTTGGCCCGATCGTTCTGGCCGGTCCCGGCGGCATTCTGGTGGAACTGATCGACACGGCCGAAATCCGGCTCGCTCCGGCAAAGCCACAAACCGCCGAATCTATGGTGCGCTCGGGTCCGGGCGCCAGGATGCTGGCTGGCCTGCGCGGCGCGGAACCGGCCGACCGGGGGGGGCCTGGCGGACCTGATTTCGCGCATATCTGTTTTCTTCGCCGAAAACGCCGATCTGATCTCGGAAATTGAAATCAACCCTGTGATGGTTCGGGCGGACGGGAAAGGTTTGGTCGCTGCCGATGCCTTGATCGTGTTGTCACCTAACGCGGATGAACAGGAGAGTTAAACGTGATACGTCACCCTTTCGGAGAGTTGTCACTGGGCCAGACCGGCGTGTCGAGCGGGCGAACGATGACGGAAACCGATGTCGTTAATTTCTGCATGCTTACCGGGAACTGGCTTGAACTGCATTCCAACATTGAGCATGCCAAGGAGGCGATCTACGGCCAGCGTCTTGTTCAGGGCAGCCTCGTGTTTTCCATCGTCAATGCGATGATCCCCTTCGACAGCTCCGTGCTCGCCGCCTTCTACGGCTGCGACAAGCTGCGCTTTCTGCGGCCGACCTTCATCAACGACACCCTCTGGGCGCGCGTGGAAATCGTCAATCTGAAGGACCATGACGAAAAGCACGGCGTCGTGACCAGCAAGCTGGAAGGCATCAACCAACGCGACGAAACGGTCCTGCGCTGCGAATTCAGTCTGCTGATCCGCAAGACACGTCTGGGTCGCCCCGGAGAGCCCGCCAAGATCCGCGCCGCGCATGACAAAACACACGGAGAGAACGCATGAACTTTCTGACACCCGAACAAGAGATGTGGCGCACCACCGTCGCGCGTTTCATCGACGAAGAGATCGGCCGCGACTACATCCGCAAATGCGACCGTGAGCGCGAATACCCCTATGAGGCCTACGAAAAGGTCGCCAAGCAGGGCTGGCTTGGCATCCTCTTTTCCGAGGAAAGCGGCGGGCTGGGCGGCGATATCGTGGATTACGCCCTGATGTGCGAGGGGCTGGCGAAATACGGTTTCGATTTTTCCACCGGTCTGATGGTCGCCACCTTCACCGCGATGAACATCGAGAAATTCGGCACGCCCGAACAGAAAGAGCGCTACATCCAGCCGTTCCTCGATGGCGACATCCGCTTCTCGATCTCGATTTCCGAACCCGGCGCCGGGTCGGACGCGGCTTCAACCAAGACCCGCGCGCGGCGTGATGGCAATGGCTGGGTGGTAAAGGGGCAAAAGCTCTGGTGCTCGGGCGCAAAGGCCGACAATGCGATTCTGGCCATGCTGACCCGCACCGACCCCGACGCCCCCAAGCACAAAGGGCTTTCGGTGTTCCTGATCCCCAACGACGCTGAAGGGCTGGACATCCGCAAGCTGCCGACCCTGGCGCGGCGCGCAACGGGCACCACCGAGATTTTTGTCGACGATGTGAAACTGCCCGCCGACGCGCTGCTGGGGACCGAAAACGAAGGCTGGAAAATCATCACCGACCATCTGGAACTGGAACGCGTCGCCGTGGCCGCCGCCTATGTCGGCAACGCCCAGACAGCGGTGGACGACGCTCTGCGCTACGCCCATGAGCGGATACAGTTCGACAAGCCGATCTTCGACTTTCAGGTGATCCGCCACATGCTGGCCGATATGCAGACCCAGGTCGACGCCGCGCGGTTGCTGGTCTATCGTGCCGCCAACCTTGCCGCGGCCAAAACGCCCTGCACGCGCGAAGTGTCGATGGCAAAGCTCTTTGCCTCTGAGACCCTGCAAACCGTCACACGCAACGGCATGCAGATCCTCGGCGGTCATTCCATGCTGCCGGACGCGGATATGGAACGGTATTTCCGCGAAGGAATGCAAAGCACCATCGGCGGCGGGACATCGCAGATCCAGCGCACGCTGATCGCCAAGACCATGCGCCCGAACTGACGTCGGGACCGCATCGGAACGACGGGACAACAGGGAGAAAGAGCATATGAAGAACGGACGCGACCCGGTGATCGTCGGCCTTGCCGACGCGCCAATCGAGGATGGGAAATTCGTCACCAAGGCGTCGGTCTTGGGCCATGCCGCATTGGTGGCAAAGGCCGCCGTCGAAGAAGCCGGTCTGACGCTGGATGATGTCGATGGTCTTTTGACCGCCGGCATGTGGGGCGTGCCGGGGCCGGGACAGCTCGCCACTGTAACGCTGGGCGAATATCTGGGCATCATGCCGACCTACGTTGACGGTACCAATATCGGCGGCTCTGCCTTTGAAGCGCATGTCGCCCACGCCGCGATGGCATTGCGCGAGGGCTATTGCGAGGTTGCGCTGATCGTTTACAGCTCCGACCAGAAATCCCTGCGCAGCCGCAATCTGGGCGGACGTCCATCGGTGCTGTCGATGCAGCACGAAACCCCCTATGGGATGCCGACGCCTGTGGGCGGCTACGCGATGGCGGCGCAGCGGCACATGCACGAATACGGCACCACTTCCGAGAACCTTGCCGAGATCGCCGTCGCCACCCGGAAATGGGCGCAGCTGAACCCCGCCGCAACGCGGCGCGATCCGCTGACCGTCGACGACGTTCTGTCCAGCACGATGATCTCGGAACCGCTGCACCTGCTCGACTGCTGCCTTGTCACCGACGGCGCGGGCGCCATCGTTATGACCACCGCCGAACGCGCCAAGAACCTCAGGACCAAACCCGTTGCGGTCAAGGGCTATGGCGAGGCGCACACCCATTGGGCCATCGCAGAGATGCCCGACCTTGCCCGTCTGCTGCCGGCGCAAAAGGCCGGCGAAACCGCGATGAAAATGGCCGGTGTAAGTCCTTCCGACATTGACGTGGTCGAGGTCTACGACAGTTTCACCATCACGGTCCTGCTGACGCTGGAGGCGCTGGGTTTCTGCAAGATCGGCGAAGGCGGCGATTTTGTCTCCGGCCAACGCACGGCACCCGGCGGTGCCTTTCCGATGAACACCAATGGCGGCGGCCTGTCCGCGCTGCATCCGGGCATGTACGGGATATTCCTGCTGATCGAGGCCACCCGCCAGTTGCGGGGCGTCTGCGGCGACCGGCAGGTCGCGGGTGCCGAGACCGCGCTGGTGCATGGCACGGGGGGCACGCTGTCCTCTGGCGCGACCGTGATTTTGCAGAAGGACTGAGCCGATGAGCACTGAAAAACCGCTTCCAGTGATCGACCACGACAGCGCCCCCTATTGGCAGGCCGCACACGAGGGCCGCCTTGACATCCCGCTGTGCGGCGATTGTGGCAAGCATCACTTCTATCCACGGGCGATCTGCCCGTATTGCCATTCCGACAATCTGAATTTCGATACGGTCAGCGGGCGGGGCGAGGTGCATACCTTTACCATCGCCCGCCGCCCGGCGGGCCCGGCCTTTGCTGACGACGTTCCCTATGTTGTCGCGCTGATCGAACTGGAAGAAGGCCCGCGGATGATGAGCCGGATCCAGACCGACGACCCGGAGAAAGTGCATATCGGGGCCAAGGTCGAAGTGACCTTCGTGAAAGCCAGCGACGAGATCAGCTTTCCTTACTTCAGGATGACCTGAGACAGCAGGCACAGGTCCGCGCAACCAATCGTAAAAGGGCCGCCGCAGGTATTTTTCGGCGGCCCCGTTCTTTGAAAGAGCAGTGGCGTCACCCGGTGCTGAGGGTCTGCCGCTCTCCGCGCATAAACCGCCAAACGATCAGACCGGTCAATGCCAGCCCACCGATAATATCGGCCATCGGCGCGGCATAGAACAGCAAGGCAGCCGACGCCAGAAACACCCCCCGCCCAGGTATGGACAGCGTTCCCCGAAAGTAACCGCTCAACCCGACGCTGACCGCAAAGACGGCGGCGCTTGCCACGCCCAGATCCAGAACGATCTGACCGGTCCCGCCCTGCGCCAGAATGCCCGGTCTGAACACAAACAGGAAGGGCACCACATAAACCGCCCCGGCAAGCACCAGTGCACGACCGGCAACTTTCCAGAAATTGGCCCCGGCCAGCGCGGCGGCGGCATAGACGCTGGCGCAGACCGGCGGCGTGATGGCTGACAGAATCGCGTAGTAGAAGACGAACAGATGCGCCGTCAGTTCCGGCAGGCCAAGCCGCACAAGGCTGGGTGCTGCAACCGCCGCCGCCAGAACATAAGAGGCCGTGGTCGGCACATCCATTCCCAGCACGATCGACAGCACAGCCGCCAGCAGCAGGGCGACGATCAGGCCCTGATCGGACACTGAAAACAGCAGGTTCGAGATTTTGACCCCCGCGCCCGTCGCTGTCAGAACCTTGACGACGATCGCGGCACAGGCCAGCAACGCGGCAATCATCACCAGCGCGCGACCGGCCTCGACCATCCCCTCGTAAACGTCGCGGACCAACCCGGTCCAACATGCCTTCAGCCCCTGCTCCCGTGTGTCGCGGCCAAAGGGGCGCACGGCTGCACAGGCCAAGATCAAAACGATGATCGACGCGGCACCGGCAAAGCTTGGCGTGTAGCCCTGGAACAGGAAATAGACCACCGTTGCGATAGGCAGGAACAGCGGGATCGCCTTGTCGGGTGCCAGGAAATCCGCCGGTTTCGGCATTTCGTTTTTCGGTGTGGGCTGAAGGCCCGTGCGGCGCGCATAAAGGTCCACTCCGAGCCATATCGCGAGGTAGTAGAGAAACGCCGGGCCCATCGCTGCCACAGCGATCTGGGTGTAGGGAATGTTCAGGAACTCAGCCATGATGAAGGCCCCCGCCCCCATCACCGGCGGGGTCAACTGACCGGCGGAAGACGCAACCGCCTCGACCGCGCCGGCAAAGGCCGGCGGGTAGCGCAGCCGCTTCATTGTGGGGATCGTAATCGACCCCGTCGCCATCACATTGGCCACCGCCGATCCGGTCACCGTCCCGAACATCGCCGAGGACAGCGCGCAGACCTTCGCAGGGCCGCCGAAGGTGCGCCCGGCGATCCATGTCGCCATCTTCATGAACACGTCGGTCGCCCCGGTGGACAAAAGCAATGCCCCCAGAAGCACATAGATCGTGATGACCCGAGCGCCCACATCCGCAAGATAGCCGAAAATACCGGTGGTCGAGCTGTAGAAGGTTTCGACCGCCGTGCGGGCCGAAACGCGCGGCGGGCGCCAGCCCCCGTCGATCAGATCGTACCCGAAGTAATAATAGAGAACGGTAATCAGTGCCAGCAAGGGCAGGAACCACCCGATCACCCGCCGGGCCGCTTCGAGCGTCAGCAAGACGGCCAGCAACCCGGCCGCCTTGTCGAGCGGCCCGTACTGCACCATGATGTCGGAAAAGCGATCCCGGTTGAGGATCACATAGAGGCACACGCCAAAGGCCAGCAGCCCGAGCGTGATGTCGATGGTCCGCTCCAGCCCGTTTCGACCGCCGGTCCGCGCTGCACGCGCGGCGTAAAGGAAAAAGGCACCGCCCAGACCGAAGCCGATAAAGATCGGTCGTTGAACCAGCGGTTCGAACTGTCCGAACAGGGCATTGTAGAAATGCAAAGCGACAAATGCCGCAAACAGCGCGCCGAGCGCCTGTGTTCCGCGCCGTTGCCAGGGCGAAGCCTCGGCCGATGAGTGTCTCATTGTCGTGTTCCCTTTCAGGCGGCGGGGCGCAAATGGCGCCCCACTCGACCGGTCCTTCCGATCGGCAGCGTGACCGTCCGCAGTGCGGAATCAGTTACCCATGGCTTCTTTCCAGTAGCGCGCCGCGCCCGGATGATAGACGATACCGGCCTCCATCGTCGCGACGGCATCGGCTGCAATGTCGTACTCCGTCAATTGCGGCCAGGCCTCGACCAGCAGGTCCATGTTCTGGTGGATGCTGCGCGAGATGTCATAGGCCGTGTCGTCGTCCATGACGCCGGTGCGTGTCAGGAAAAAGACGTTGAGCTTGGGCACCCGCATCTCCTCGGACCCCGCAATAAGGCCTGCCGGAAGGGTTGTGAAACCGACGCCTTCCATGGCTTGTGTCGCCGCTTTCTCCTGCTCTTCGGAGAAACCGATCAACCGCATCTCTGTGCTGGTCATCAACTCTTGCAAGGTCGCATCGACAGAGTTTGCGGCCCCGTATTTGCTGTAACCGATGATCTGGCGGTTCTTGATGCCTTCCACCGCGTCCCCGACGGCTCCGTGCACGAGGTCGGCATTGATGTCGAACATCGACAGGACGGTGGTTGTCAGGTTCTCGGCAGCCGATCCGCGAATACCTGGATTGAATTTCTTGCCATCCAGATCGTCAAGCGTGGTCACACCCGATGCTTCGGTTGCGGCAATCAGCAGCACCGACGCGCTGTAGGGATACAGCGCCACCGTATCGGAAATGGCGTTTCCGTCGAACTTGCCGGTTCCGTTTCGGGCAGCGATCAGAATGTCAGTGGTGGCAAGGCCGAGATCGATTTCATCCCGCGCGAGGCGCAGAACATTGTCCACGCTGGCGCCGGTTTCGATCACGTTGACGGTGGTATCCTCCATACCGGTCTCGATCGCCTTGCTCATCGCGACCGAGATCGTAAAGTGGCTGGACGTCGGGCTCGTGGTCCCCATCGTAAGGTCTTTGGCCGAAACCGCGCCGCCCACAAGAAGGGCACTGAGCGCCACTGCGGTGCCGATGGGCCCCCTGCTTCCGATTGTTTTGCGTTTGAACATGTCTTCCTCCCAGTTGTTGTTCAGAATTACCCGTACTTGCGCGTCAGGCGCGCAAAGTTCCGGTCTTGTCGATCCGCTCACGCAGAGCCGTCAGTTCCTCCTCTGTTGGCAGCGGCGTTTGCGGCACGTTCTGAGTGATCCCAAGGTCAAACCCCGTGTGGCGCTGAACCTCTGCGGCCGTATGGCCCGCGTGGACAGATTTCAGTCGCATCCGCAGCGTCGCCGGGTCGAAATCCAGAACCGCGCGGGGTGTCACTACGAACCGCGGCCCTTCGTTGGTCAGGCCGGCGACGCGCTTTGCCTCGGGGCCGGAAAGGTGCCCCGGTATGGTGACGAAATCTACTTTTTCGACAAAATTCCGCGTCGTATGAAGCGTCGGGCAGATGTAGAACCGCGTCGAAGTGTGGCAGTAGGACAGGTTGGCCGCCCCCGGTCCGCGCACCTTGGGCGCGTGCAGCGTGCCACCGACGTGATGCAGGTTGATGTTGCCATAAGCGTCATGCTGCAACCCGCTGTGAAAGAAGAAATCCAACCCGTGATGGCTGTGGCCGAAAAGCTCGATGAAGGTTTCGGCGGCCTCGCAGCGGCCCAGGGCGCGGTCGTCCAGCATAGAGGGATAGAGCCGTCCCGGCTCGGGGTTGAAGAACATCTCTCCGCCGACTGTCAGGTTGGGTGCGTGCAGTTCGCGCGCCAGCGCGATCGCCGCCATCGGCACCAGAGCCGCCGCACCCGCCGCCCCCAGTTCGCCATCGGCCAGGTCGCGGGCCAGCACCACGACCATCTGCTCAAGGGGGGAAATCGCAGCACTCATCCTTTCCGCGCCTCCGCGTTAAGCTGCGCCAGATATTCTGCGCCCCCGACTGTTTTTATATAGTCTTTCTGATCTTTCGGCCCGGTCACATGGCGCGCGATGTAGGCATCCAGTCCCGCGCGGTCGCTGGCCCGGGCGGCGTCGCCCAGATCGGCGTAGGCGTCGATATGATCCTCGTCCATCGCGTAATTGGGGAAGCTCGCGGTTGGGTGTGCGCCGTAAGGCACCTCGACTACGACGTCGACATAGTGTGATGGCACCGTGACCCGTGACGGGTCATCAAGGATCACCTCGTCCGGCACGATCCTGTCCACGCTGGCAATGACCATGTCCGAGGCGCGCGCCATCAGCTGATCGGCATAGACCATCGTGCTGAGATGGCGCAGGTTCCCCCAGCGGTCGGCTTCCTGCGCGTGCAGGAAGGTCACGCGGGGCCGGATCGGTCCGACGGCGTGGATGCGGCGGCCCGAAAACGGACAGTCGATTTCGCGGATCAGCGGATTGTGCTTCAGCACGTCCGACCCCCGCAACGCGTCGATCGGCTGAAACGGCACACCGTGGGCCGACGCCATCAGCCCCCCAACCACGGTCAAGGCATCAAGTGCATGTGCAGTCACCTGCCCCGCCTCGACCGCGCTTCGGAAATTGGGGCAGAGACGGTTTTCCAGCGTGACGCCGGGAATGAACACCTGCTCGACCGCGCCCGCCGCGATCATCAGATCGACGTCATAGCCCGCACCGGGCGAGGAATAGATATGCAGGCCCTTTGCCCCCACCGCCAGCAGCCCGCGCACCAGAGCGACCGGCCTGCCCTGCTTGAACAGCCCGCCAAGGCACAGGTCCGGACGTTCCCGCAAAGCGTCCCGGGCCCGGCGCGCTGCGTCCTGCAGCCCCGTGACCTTGCTGCGGCGCGTGAGTGTCGTTTGGCCTTCCATTGTTCGGTACGTCGCTCCGATGCTGCTGTTTTACCGGGCCGACCGCCGGGGAGTTTTCGCAGAACAACTGTACTCGACCGCACGCGATCCAGCACCTTCCGGGATGTGACGGGGATGATCGAACACATATGTGCGATTGGCCGCGCAGGGCGCATGGCGCAGGATCAGGACATCAGAGCGGGCCTGCCGACGACAATGAGAGCAATGAGAAGGATGCTGACCAGACCGAACAGCCCGTTCCATCTCAAACCGATGGTCAGGGGCCGTTCCCTGACGATGGAAGACGCATAAACGACGGCGGTGATGGCAAGCCTCATACAAATGATGCTGCTCCATCCACCGGCCAGCGCAAGGCCCGGAGCAAGGGGTGACAAACCATCCACGCCGATGCGAATGACCACTTCCGCCAGCAACACCACCGAGATCATCGGGTGTATACCCAGCAGCCCCGTCAGGAATACCGTCATGATCAACAGCACAACGGTCACGTCAGGCCGCGTTGCGATCCAGCCAAGAGGGTCGGCAATCCATTCGACGGGACGACCTCAAGTGCAACGAGGCCAATAAACCCCGCCGAAGCGATAACGCTCATTTCGGTCGCGAATCCCGGTGCCCGTTTCACGAACCGTCACGACATGTGGCAAATGCTGCCGACGCCCTTGCGCAGACCCGACCAGAGAAGCGCATAAACCGGCACGATGGTGATCAGGGCGGTCTGGAAACTGTATTCCGTCGCTCTGTCCAGTATCACGACGATGCCACCCAGCATAAGGATATGACCCGTAACGATCACGACCGACCAACGGGCCCAGCCCGGCAAGTCCCCGGTCAGGGGCGCGACCCTGCCGCGCGCCGACGGCGGACGTCACCATTCGACCGAGTCGAACAACCCCCCAAGAAAAAGCACCCCCGGCCAGCCGGGTTGCGTGCGGCGGGCCGTTTCAAAGCATCAATGGACGGCATCTGCATCCGCTGTTACGAGGCATTTGGCGTGCCTGCAAAGGTGCGCCAGTTCCGGACACGCTGGTCGGGCTGTGATGTCCTGGATGCCAGCTTCATCCGCAGCGGCCCGCAATGCGCCTTTGCCTTCCAGACCATTCGCGCAGACATCCCCAACCGCAGTTGCGCTTCGCTTCGACGTTATTCCGACACGTCCGGCGTTTGATCTCCAAAGGGTTCAGATGAAGGATGGCCTTCAGGCTGCTTTAACCCTGCGGGGATCACAACGCGATAGCCCAGTTCAACACATATGTGCGAAAAGGGGGTCATCCGAATTGATAGCACCTCCTGACTTGGGGCAATGTGCAGTACCAGAGAGGATCAGGACATGGTCAGCGATTTCACCCGCCGTCTGACGCGGTTCATCACCGCGCGGCATCGGCTGGACACGCCAAATGCCGAGCAGGCCGCGCTTTGCGTGGAAGATACGGTGGCTGTTATCTACGGCGGCTGGCACGCGCCGGTGGTCCGCCGGCTGGCGGCACTTGACGGGGACGAGGCCGCAACACCGGTGGGTTCCGTCGGAAAGCGCGGCGTCGAACGGGTCGCGTTCCTCAACGCCGTCGCCGGTCATGCGCTGGATTTCGACGATGTCCACACCCTCAGCGTCACCCACCCCAGTGTAGTGCTGGTGCCCGCGCTGCTGGCCATGGCAGAGGCTCGACCGGAGACGACCGCCCGCGTCGCCCCCGCCCTTGCGGTGGGAACAGCCGTCAATGTCGCACTGGGACAGGTTCTGGGCTTTGGTCACTACGCCAAGGGTTGGCACGCCACATCGACGATCGGGGCTGTGGCTGCTGCGGCGGCGGTCGCGCATCAGCTTGCCCTTGACGAAGCGGCAACCGGCAACGCGCTGGCGCTGGCCGCATCGCAGGCCGGTGGATTGCAGATCAATTTCGGCGCGATGGCCAAGCCGATTCAGGCTGGCAATACCGCCCTCGTCGGGGTGCGGGCCGCCCGCATGGCCGAGGCCGGAATCACCGGTGCGCCCGATATTTTCGCGCCGCGCGGATTCTTCGATCTTTATGCCGGTCCGGACGGGCTTGCTGCCGACCCTGCCAAGGTGGAGCCAAGAATTGATCTCGGCAGCGTGTCACGCAAGCTTTATCCCTGCTGCTATTTCACCCACAGGATGATCGCCGCAGGGCGGCACCTTTACGCCCAACGCGGAGGAAACGCGGTGCCCGATGGCTCTGTGATCGAAATGACAGTGCCAAAGGGCGTGATGCTGCCCTTGCATATCGTTGATCCCAACGACGGAACAGAAGCCAAGTTCTGCGCCGCCTATACCTTGTCGGCGGCCCTGCATCAGGGCCGGGTCGGGCTTGCGGATTTCGAGGACGACAGCCCTCACCGCCCCGAGATCCGCCGTCTCATGAGCATGGTAATCATCGAAACCGAACCGGACGCGGGACCGGATCGCGTCGGGGTGGACCACGGGGCGGTCCATGTCCGCCTGCGCAGGGGGAACGAAACTCTTGCCGAAACCTCGGTCGCGGCGCATCCCGGTTCGCCCGCAGACCCGGCAAATCCCGCCGAGATCGGCGAGAAGATCGCCGATTGTCTTGAGAAATACCGCAAGGACGGTGGCACGCCACCCGCCACGGGGGCGTTTCGTAAGGAACTGCGCACACGTCTTCATTTGCCGCCGCTGCGCGATCCGGCGACCCCCGATGGCAAATCGGACCGGTCCCGGAACAGAACACCGGGACAGGGCGCGGCTGCCGCCAACCAAGCACCTATTGAAAGGACCACCTGATGGAATCAATGATCCATGACATGGCCGAGCGGCTTTTCCGCGACCATGTCAGCCACGGCCTGCGCGCGGATGCCGCTGCAGGGCAATGCCCCGAGACGCTCTGGACTCGGATCGAAGAGGCCGGGCTGCACATGGCCCTGGTGCCCGAAAAGGCTGGCGGTTTTGGCGTGCCCGCCGCCGAGGCGCTTGGGCTGGTGCGCATTGCCGGTGCGCACGGCTTGCCGTTGCCTCTGGCCGAAACACTGATTGCAAATGCGGTACTGGCGGGCGCGGGTCTGGCGCTGCCGCGCGGCAGGCTGACCATCGCCGAGGGCGTGGCCCTGCGGCTGGAACGGCGCGGCGGTGCACTCCATACGAGCGGGCACATGGCGATGGTGCCTTTTGCCCGCTGGGCGGACCGGATCGTGACCATCGCCGCGCTGGACGGCGTCGATCATGTTCTGTCCCTGCCGGTCAAGGATCTGACAGTCACGCCGGCGCAGGATCTCGCGGGGATGCCGCGCGACGATGTTGCGGTCGACCTTGCGCTAACGGACGCCGATGCCGCTCCCGCGCACCGATCGATGGGCGGGATGCGCGGGCTTGGTGCGCTTGTCCGCAGTCTGGCCACGGCCGGCGCGCTGGAGACTATCCTGCGGATGAGCGTCGAATACGCCAACGACCGGGTTCAATTCGGGCGGCCGATCGGCAAGTTTCAGTCGATACAACAGTACCTTGCGACATTGGCCGGAGAAACCGCCGCAGCGCGTGCGGCCGCCGAAATGGCGGCCGGCAGCTATGACACCGCCGCCTTCGCGCTGACCGTTGCCGCCGCCAAAAGCCGCTCCGGAGAAGCTGCGCAGACGGTCGGTGCGCTGGCCCACCAGATTCACGGGGCCATCGGCTATACTGAGGAACATGCGCTGCACCATTTCACCAAACGGATCTGGAGCTGGCAAGACGAGTTCGGCACCGAATTGGACTGGAACAGGGAATTGGGGCGTGCCGCCCTGTCGAGCCCCCACGACACTTTCTGGCACTTCATCACCGACAGCACTGCACAAGGCGTTCTGACATGACACTCACCGCATTCCCCCCGCCCCCGTCCGGCGCCGATCACAACGACCTGCGCCAGGAGGTCCGCGCGTTCCTGGCTGAGGAACTGTCCGATTTCCCGCCCGAGAAGCGTGCGAAATCATGGAACGGGTTCAGCCGGGACTTCTCCCGCAAGCTGGCGCAACGCGGCTGGGTCGGTATGACCTTTCCCGAGGAATACGGCGGCCACGCGCGCAGCGCGCTGGAACGCTATGTCGTGTCCGAAGAACTGCTGGCCGCCGGCGCGCCGGTAATCGCGCACTGGATCGCCGACCGCCAAAGTGGCCCTCTGATTCTGGCCAAGGGAACCGAAGAGCAAAAACGCGCGATCGTGCCGCGCATCGCTGCGGGCGAGCTGTGTTTCTGCATCGGGATGAGCGAACCCGATTCCGGCTCAGACCTCGCGGCGACGCGCACCGTCGCCACCGAAGTCGAGGGCGGTTTCCGCGTCAACGGCACCAAGGTCTGGACGACCTACGCCCATGTCGCCGATTACATGATCCTGTTTTGCCGCACCGGCAAGAGCGACGACCGCCACGGCGGGATGAGCCAGCTTCTGGTCGACCTCAAGGCCACGAAGAATATCCAGATCAGCCCGATCATCGACATGGCCGGAGAGCATCATTTCAATCAGGTGATTTTCGATGACACGTTCCTGCCATCCGACGCGCTTCTGGGCGAAAAGGGCGAGGGCTGGTCACAAGTCATGAGCGAACTGGCTTTCGAACGCAGCGGACCGGAACGGTTCCTGTCGTCCTTTGCCCTGATCGAGGAACTGATCCGATTGCTGCGGCAAGACGCCACAGAGGCCCAACAGGCCGAGATCGGCCGCCTGTCCGCGCATCTGATGGTGCTGCGGCAAATGTCGCGCTCGGTCGCCGGGATGCTGAACGAGGGCAAGAACCCCGCGCTTCAGGCCGCCATCGTCAAGGATCTCGGCGCGCTCTTCGAACAGGATATCCCGCGTCTGGCCCGAAGCCTGATTTCACGTCCGGCCGTGCCCGGAGGACGCGACAGCTATGCGGCGGTGCTGGCCTATACCGAACTTGCGGTGCCGTCGTTCTCGCTCCGGGGGGGCACCCGCGAGATCCTGCGCGGCATCATCGCACGCGGGTTGGGTCTGCGGTAACGAAAGGTCGACCGGACTGATCGGCGCGCACCTAATTCAGGGCAGTTCCGGTCTGGTCCGGACGATAGCCTAGCGCAAGAGAGAGCTGTTCGGCGCTCGCTTTGGCCGCTGTCACGCACAGTTTCCGGTTCCTGGCGGCGCGTTCCAGCGGCGCGCCGATCACCAAAGCCCCTGCGAGGTTTCCATCGGCACGAAACACGGGAACTCCGAAGCCCGCTGCATCGACATGCGCCGTACCGACCGTTCTGGCGTAACCGGTTTCACGAATTTCCGAAACCATGTGCCGCAATGCGTTTTCGTCGGTGATCGAATTGCCGGTAAGCGGCGTCAGTTCCGTCCGTTCGAAGTAGGCATCAAGCTCCTCTGGGGTGTCATAGGCCAGCATGACAAGACCCGATGCCGAACAGAACAAAGGCCGGTCGACTCCCGTCTGGGCCACGTACCGCACGGGCTGCGGGCTTTCGATGACCGACGAATAGACCACACGATCGCCATCGCGAACAGCGTAGAGGACCGTCTCGCCGGTCTGTTTGACGAGGTCGTTCATTACCCCGCGCAGGACCGACCCGAACGGGTGGTTGGCCAGGATGGACTGGGCGAACTGAAAAATCCGTGGCCCGAGGAAATACGCGTCGTTCTCGCGCATCAGGTAACTCATTTCAGTGAGAGGGCGTAGCAGCACCAGCAAACTGCTCTTGGGGCAATCCAGCGCGCTGCTGAGTTCGGACAGGGACATGCGCCGGTTGCTTTGCGCGAGCAGATCGAAAAGCGACAGAATGCGGTTCAGCGACCGTGGCCCTTCCGATGTGCGTCCGGCAGATCCAATTCTGTCAGATTGCGCGGTTTTCATGGTCGACGCCTCCAGTTTCGCGATGCGACAAGGTATTGGCAAAACCAACGCGGCAGTCCACCCATATTCGGCCGGGATCGGACCTGCGCAGCGTACCAAAAAAGGTCTAGTCCTCTCCCGGTTCCTTGTCCGCCGTGCGTGCCTTGATCATCCGCAGGGGCGTGTAGTCCAGCACCTGCTCCCCGGTTTGTTTGAAAACCCTGTTCCGGGTCCGAACCAGGCCGCGGTTCGGCCGGCTCTTCGAGCGGCGCGACTCGATGACCTCGACCTCGCAATGGATCGTGTCCCCCGCGAAGGTCGGCCCCAGAACCTTCAGCTCCATTTCCAGAAAGGCAAAGCCCGTGTGTTGCATCGTGGACTGGGTCAGCAGACCCTCCATGAAGGTATAGACAAGCGCGCCGGGGGCGGCGAAGCCGTCGATATTGGATTCCTTTTCGCGAAAGTCGCTGTTGATGAACAACACTTCGAGCATGCCGGTGACACTGACGAAATTCGTGATGTCTGTTTCGGTCACAGTACGGCCGATGGTCCGAAATTCGCGCCCCACCGGCAAATCTTCATAACAAAATCCAAGGCCCACAGTTTCCATGCCGCTCTTTCTCCTGTCGAGTCCCATCTGGTGCGAAGCTACGGCCACGCCAGTCCCGCGACCTGAACATTCCCCGCTTTCCGCAGGTTAAGGTGCAACAGCGAGACTAATCAATCGAAGCGGCCACTTTTGTGGGGCGCACTCGAATCAAGCACATCCGTGATGAATTCGGTTTGGCGGTCCGTTTCGCCGTTCTCGATGCGACATTGCACATATGTGGTTTTGCACGACCACCGGGCGTTAGTGTTTGGTCAGGCCCGATAGCCAACCTACCGTCGGCCAACACCCACTCGATCTTCACAACTGCAAGGAGGTACTCCGGCATGAATTTCGGATTTTCCGAGGAGCAGGATACCATACGCGAAACACTGGCCCGGATGCTGGGCGATCACGCCACCCTGAAGAGCGCGCACAACCGGCTCGACGGCGCCGACGGGTTCGATACGGCCACCTGGTCCGCACTGGCCGATGGCGGCTGGCTTGGCCTCGCCATATCGGAAGCGGAGGGTGGCGCAGGGATGGGCGCGGTGGAACTGGCGATCCTTGCCGAGGAAATCGGTCGCAGTCTGGCCGCAGTACCTTACCTGCCGGCCCTGTGTATGGCGGTTCCGGCCCTTCAATCCGCCGGAACGCAAGACCAGCGCACATCGCTTCTGCCCGGCATAGCCAAAGGCCGCACGATCATAGCCACGGCGCTTGCCGAGGGCGGCGGGCTCGCACCCGATACCGTATCGGCAAAAGTGGTGCAGGATCGTCTTTCGGGACAGAAAGCGCCGGTCACGTTCGGTGCCGAGGCGACCCACGCTCTTGTCGCTGCGACCGATGAGGAAGGCACCCCGCGTCTTTATCTTGCGGATCTTTCCGCCTCGGGCGTGACAATCGGTGCGCTCGACCCGATCGACCGTACACGCTCGGCGGCCAGAATCGACTTCGACAACGCGCCGGTCGAGCTGCTGCCCGGCTCGGACCCTGCGGCGATCCGGCGGCTGCTGGACGGCGCCGCAGTGCTGGCCGCCTTCGAACAGATCGGCCTAGCGGAGCGCGCCCTTGTCCTGACCACGGCCTATGCCGGCGAGCGGCACGCGTTCGGGCGTCCGATTGGCGGGTTTCAGGCGGTCAAGCACCGGCTCGCGGACATGTTCGCCAAGATTGAACTGGCGCGGTCCAATGCCTTTTTCGGTGCCTGGGCGCTGGCAAGCGGCGACAGCCGACTGCCCGAAGCGGCCGCCGTCGCGCGCCTCACTGCGCTCGATGCCGTGCAATTCACCACCGAGGAATCGATCCAGCTGCACGGCGGTATCGGGTTCACATGGGCCGCCGACCCGCATTTGTTCTTGCGGCGTGGTTGGCAGCTGAAGGCAGAACTCGGCCCGGCGGACATGTGGCGCGAGCGGCTCCTCGGGCATCTCGCGACACCTCTACGGGCCGTAAGCTGACAGGGAAATCAGACACATGGATTTTAGCGACAGCCCCGAAGAAGCGACCTTTCGCTCAGACGCGCGGAGCTGGCTGGATGCCAACGCAACCCTGCGGGACGGCAGCGAGAAAGCTCAGGATCACTTCATGGCCCGCGACGCCGAAGAGGTCGCCCGGGCGCGCGACTGGCAGGCCCGCAAAGCCGAAGCGGGCTGGGCCGGACTGACCTGGCCGCGCGCCTTCGGCGGACGCGACGCGACGCCGATCGAACAGGTGATCTGGAATCAGGAAGAAGGACGCTATGCCGTACCGCCCAACGCCTTCCTGATCGGCATCGGTCTGGTCGGGCCAACGGTCATGATCCACGGCACCGAGGCCCAGAAAGCCGCGGTCCTCCCGCGCGCCCTGACCGGTGAGGATATCTGGTGCCAGCTGTTTTCCGAACCCGCTGCCGGATCTGATCTGGCAGGCATACGCACCCGTGCGCGGCGCGACGGGGACGACTGGGTGATCTCCGGCCAGAAAGTCTGGACCTCGGGCGCGCATTATTCCAGCCACGGGATCCTTTTGGCACGCACCGACCCGCAGGTGCCCAAGCACAAGGGGTTGACCATGTTCCTTGTGGACATGTCAGATCCGGCCATCGAAACCCGTCCGATCCGCCAGATTTCGGGCGGTGCCAGCTTCAACGAGGTGTTCATCGACGACCTGCGCGTACCGGACAGCGCCCGCCTGGGCGGCGAATCCGAAGGCTGGAAGGTGGCGTTGACGACGCTGATGAACGAACGGTTCAGCATCTCGGTCGGGCGTGCCAGCGGCGGGGCCCGCGCGGAGGAATTGATAGCCCTTGCCACCCGTGTCGAACGCAACGGACGCCCGGCCATCGAAGACGGCGAGGTGCGCTCACGTATTGCCGATTTCGTCGCGCGGCAGCGCGGACTGGAATTCACCTCTTACCGGGTCATGACGTCGCTTTCGCGCGGTGAGGCTCCGGGTGAGGAAAGTTCGATCGGAAAGCTGCTGCTGGGCAAGCTGCGGCAGGAGATGGGCGCCTTTGGGATGGAACTGGCCGGGACGGCGGCGGGCATTTCGGTCAAAGCCGGAGACGATGCGGCGCGGTGGCGCAACGAATATCTGACCGCCCCCGGTAACCGCATCGCCGGCGGCTCGGACGAGATCCAGCGCACGATCATCGGCGAACGCATTCTCGGGCTGCCGCCCGACATTCGCCTGGATAAGAGCGCGCCATTCTCGGAGCTTTAAGCTTACCGCCCGGTCGTGCCGGAATAAACCAACAAGGAGGAGATCAACATGAACTTCAGATGGACAAGTATCGCTGCTGCCGGGTGTCTGGCGATGGCCGCGCCGGTCGGCGCGCAGGACATCGAGCTGCCCGACGTCATCGCCTGGTCGGCCTATGACACGGGATCGGCGGGCCACGCGCATTCGATTGCCATCGGTAACATGATGCGCAGCCGGTTCGGCACGACGATTCGGGTGCTTCCGGGGCGCAACGACGTCTCGCGGATGACGCCTCTCAAGAATGGCACGGTGGATTACTGCCTGTGCGGGATCGCGTCCTACTTCGCCGGCGAAGGGGTGTTCCTGTTCGCCGCACCGGAATGGGGTCCACAGCCGATCCGCGCTGTGCTTCAGGCCGTGGGCGACTACGGTCTGGGTGTGGCCGTCGCGGCCGATGCCGGTATCGAGACGGTTGCCGATCTCAAGGGCAAACGGGTTGGCCGCGCCGCCAGTTCACCCGCGATTGATGTCAATATGGAGGGACTGCTGGCCTTTGCGGACCTGACATGGGACGATGTGGATGCAGTCGAGTTTTCGGGCTACGTGAATTCTCTCAAGGGCATTCTGGAGGATCGCGTGGACGCCGCCTTTGCGCTGACGACAACCACCGTGAACTATCAGATCGAATCCAGCCCCCGGGGCCTCAAGTGGCTTGAAACACCGGCGGACGATGCCGAAGCCTGGGCCCGTTATACCGGGGTCACGCCCTTCGTAACGCCGCACACGGTGTCTGTGGGACCAGCAATCGACCCCGCCTCGCCTTTGCCCATGGCGCTGTACCCCTACCCGATCCTTGTCACCGAAGCCGATCAGAGCGCCACCGAGGTGCGAAACATCGTTGCCGCCCTCGATGCGGGATTTGACGAATACAAGGACGCCGCCCCCGGCGCGAATGCCTACGGGGTAGATCGCCAGATCCTGTCCTGGGTGATGCCGTGGAGCGATGGCAGCGTTGCCTATTTCAAGGAAAAGGGCCTCTGGACGGCTGAAGCTCAGGAAAATCAGGACGTGATGGTCGATCGGCAGAAGGTTCTGATGGACGCCTGGGAAGGCTTCGTCGACGGCGCCCCGGATGATGAACAAGAGTTCACCGCTGCCTGGATGAAGGTGCGCGCCGAAGCGCTGGAAGCCGGCGGTCACGAGGTCTTTTTCCGCTGAAACGGCGCGGCGCTTTTCTGGCGCCGCGTATCATCGGATTGGCTGGAACAACATAGGGAAATCGGGCATGCCACGGGAAATACAGGACGAAGCGGCACAGCCGGTGGGCATTGGCACCCTGCCCCCCTCCCTTCGCGGGTTGCTTGCCGCGTCGGCGATTCTGTTGTCGATGGCGTCAATCAACCATCTCTTCAATCTCGGGTTCTTCATGAACATCCGCCTGCTCGAGATTCATTACCTCTACGTGATGCTGCTGCTGACGTTACCCCTCGTTTACCTGATCTTTCCGTGCAGCAAGACAAACCCGCATGGGTCAACGCGGTGGTGGGATTACTTCCTGGCCTTTCTGGCGTTGATCACCTGCGCGTTCTTTGCCTATTACGGGCGCAGCGTGGTCAACAAGGGATGGGATTTTGCAGCCCCCACCCATGCCGTGATTGCCAGCTTCGCCTTCTGGTTCCTGCTGCTGGTGGCGGCGCGGCGCACCGGCGGATGGATGCTCTTCGGCATCATCTTGATGT
Source organism: Sulfitobacter sp. SK025 (assembly GCF_003352105.1). NCBI lineage: Bacteria > Pseudomonadati > Pseudomonadota > Alphaproteobacteria > Rhodobacterales > Roseobacteraceae > Sulfitobacter > Sulfitobacter sp. SK025. Next base: position 260,845 of record NZ_CP025809.1, read on the forward strand.
TTTCCGTCTATCCGATGATCGCCGATTATGCGCCGGGGCCAATTCAGGGGTTCCAGCGCCCGCCGGTTGAAACGGCGATCTTCCACGCCATGAGCGGCGAAAGCGTTCTGGGCATCCCGATGCGCAGTTTCGTCAATCTTGTCGTCGGCTTCATGATTTTCGGGGTCGCGATGCAGCACACCGGCGCGGGGCCGTTCTTTATCGACATCGCCTTTTCCGCGCTCGGACATGTCCGGGGCGGACCTGCCAAGGTCGGCGTTCTGACCAGCGGGCTTACCGGCTCGATGAGCGGCAGCGTCATTACCAATGTGCTCACCACCGGCTCGATTACCATTCCGGCGATGAAAAAGGTGGGCTTCAGGCCCAGCTATGCCGCCGGGATCGAGGCGGCGGCGTCGACCGGGGCAGTGCTGATGCCACCGATCATGGGGGCCACGGCGTTTGTCATGGCGAGCTTTCTGCTGACCGACTACACAAACATCGTGGTTGCGGCGGTGCTGCCCTCGCTGCTTTATTTCTTTGCCCTGTTCGCCCAGATCGACGCTTATTCGGCGCGCAACGGGCTGAAAGGCGTGCCGCGTGCCGAACTCCCCAAGTTCGGCAAGGTGCTGCGTGAAGGCTGGTACTTCCTCGCCGTCTTCGGGCTTCTCATCTGGATGCTGCTCTATCTCAAGCGCGAAGCGATCGCCCCGTTCTATGCGACCGCGCTGCTGATCGGTCTGAACCAACTGCTGTCGAAATCGCGCTGGGGGCGGCAGGAACTGATGAACTTCCTGGTGGCGACGGGGCGGCTGTTTGTCGAACTGGTGGCGATCCTCGCGGCGGTCGGGCTGATTGTCGGCGGGCTGGCGGTGACCGGCATGTCCGGCACGATTTCGAACGACTTGCTATTCATCGCCGGGGGGAACACCTTCCTGCTGCTGCTTCTGGGGGCTTTGACCAGCTTCATCCTCGGGATGGGCATGACGGTGACAGCGGCGTATGTCATCCTTGCCGTGTCTCTGGCCCCGGCCCTGATCGCCGGCGGGCTTGATCCAATCGGCGTGCATCTGTTCATCCTCTACTGGAGCATGCTGAGCTACATTACCCCGCCCGTGGCGCTGGCGGCTTTCGCCGCAGCGGCGATTGCACAGGCCCGGCCCTTCGCTGCTGCCTACGAGGCGATGAAGCTGGGCACCATCATCTATATCGTGCCCTTCTTCTTTGTGCTCGATCCCGCGTACACCTTGCAGGCGGGGTTGGTTGACAGTGCCTTGACGGTCCTGCGCGCGGGTATCGGTGTCCTGCTGATCTGCGCTGGATTGCAGGGGTATCTCTTGGGTGTCGGCCGTATCGAACCCGGGCCCACGGGCGCGGTCGCACGGATTCTGCTCGGGATTGCCGGGTTGGCCTTCGCCTTGCCCTCGACCCCGATGTTGGCCGTTCCGATCCCCGGCGCGGTTGGGGCCGGTGTCGCTATCACGGTGCTTGGGGCGGTCATTGTGGCGTTTTCGCGCGATCGAAAGGCCGCCTGAGATGAGTGCACAGGATGGCAAACCCGAGGTGCCCGCCCCGTTCAACGCCTTGCTGGGCGTCCGCTTCGTTTCCTGGTCCGAGGGCAGGGCGGAATTGCAATTGAAGATCACCTGCGACCACCTGAACGGCGCTTTCGCTGTGCACGGCGGGGTCTACGCAACCATGCTGGACAACGCGGTCACGTTTTGCGCAGCATTTGCGGGCAAAGGCCGCCCCGGTCATCGCTGCCTGACGCTCTCGCTCACGACGAGCTTCGTCGGCGCGGCGGTCGAGGGCGACGTGCTGACGGCACGCGCGCGCAATGCCGGTGGCGGGCGCAAACTGGTGTTCGTGCAGGGGGAGATCGTCAATCAGAACGGACAACGTCTGGCCCACGGCGATGCGGTGATCAAGCGGGTCGCGCCATCGTCCAGCGAACCCGGACGAAGCGGGGCAACTGAACCGTGACCAGCAAACGAAATGAGGAGAGAGAAATGATCAATCCGATGTCATTGGAAAATCAGGTAATTATAGTCACCGGTGCCGGGCAGGGTATTGGCCGCGGCGTGGCGCAACTGGCGGCCCAGCTGGGTGCCAGGGTCATCGTGAACGATCTGAACGAAGACGGGGTCAAGGAAACTGCTGAACAGATCGGCGGCAATGCCCGCGCCCTTGTCGGGAACGTGGCTGACCCGGACTTTCCCGAGAAACTGGTGAAATTCGCGCTAGACGAATTCGGGGATATCAATGGGCTGGTGAACAACGCCGGCATCGTGCGCGCCGCGATGATCCACAAGATGGACCGTGCCACCTGGCAGCAGGTCATCGACGTCAATCTCACCGGCGTCTTCGCCTGTTTGCAGGCTGTAGGCACCTATTACAGGTACCAGGCCCAGAAAGACCCGGACAGCGCGGCGCGGCGTGCCATCGTCAATATTTCCTCCGATGCCGGCCGCCGCGGCACGATCGGCCAGATCAACTATGGTGCCGCCAAATCCGGCGTGCTCGGCCTCACGATGAGCGCCGCGCGGGAATGGGGCCGTTACAGGATCAACGTCAACTCGGTCTGTTTCGGAATGGTCGAAACGCCGATGACCGAAACGATCCGCTCGGACAAGTTCGCCGACAAGTACATGGCGCAGATCCCGATGGGGCGTATGAGCACCCCCGAAGAAGTAGCGCAACCGGTCTGTTTCCTGTTGTCAAACGCGGCATCCTACATCACCGGCCAGCACCTGAGCGTGAATGGCGGCTATCACATTGGATTCTGAGATGACTGATATGAAAAACAGCCCGGGGCCGGACGCCGTCTTTGCCGCCAAGCTGGCCGAGGGCGTCTTCGAGATCCAGAAATGCGGTGCCTGCGGTGCGCATGTCTTTCACCCGCGCGTGATCTGCCCGACATGTGGCAGCGCAGACCTTGGATGGGTGGCACCCACGGGGCGGGGAACGATCTATGCGCGGACGGTTGTGCGTCGAAAGCCGGAAAGGGGCGGCGACTACAACGTGGTGCTTGTGGACCTTGAAGAAGGCGTGCGCATGATGTCGCGCGTGGACGGCATCGCGCATGACGAAATCGCCGCCGGACTGAAGGTCAGCGCGTCGATTGGCGAAGGGGCGGACGGCGGACCTGCAGTGGTGTTCCGGCCCGAAAGAGGTGCATCATGAGTTTGCGGGGAAAAGCCGCCATCGTCGGAGCGGCGCTGGCCGGCTGTGGCGAGGCTCATGGCAAGAGCGCGATGGAAATCACTGTCGAGGCCGTACATGGCGCGCTGGCCGATGCCGGGGTGTCGCTTGGCGACGTCGACGCCATTGCCACCTGCCAGCCATTGGACACGCTGTCGGGGCTTACGCTGGCCCAGGAACTGGGGCTGAACCCCAAGTTCACCATGAACAACCGCATGGGCGGATCGTCGTTCCTGTCGCACACGCTCTGGGCCGCAATGCTGCTGGAGCTGCGGCTCGCCGACACCGTGCTGATCTGCTACGGATCGAACCAGCGCACTGCCTCGGGCAAGTTGATGACCGCGCTCGATCTGCCAACCTATGAAGCGCCCTATCAGCCGATGTTCCCGCTGTCGTCCTACGCGCTGGCCGCAGACCGTCACATGACGCAGTTCGGCACCACGCGCGAACAGCTGGCCGATGTGGCGGTAGCTGCCCGCGCTTGGGCGCAAAAGAACCCCGAGGCGTTCATACGCGATCCCCTGACGCGCGAGGATGTCATTGCCTCGCGGCTGGTCTCGGATCCGCTGCGGGTGCGCGACTGTTGCCTTGTCACCGACGGCGGCGGCGCGCTGGTGATGCGGCGGGCCGAGACGGCCAAAGATCACCCTAGGCCCCCGGTCTATCTGCTGGGGGGCGGCGAAGGTACGACGCACCGCGACATTTCCGAGATGCCGGACCTGACCGTGACCGGCGCGGCCCAATCCGGTGCGACGGCGATGAAAATGGCCGGCGTCAAGCCCGCCGACATTGACGTTGTGCAGCTTTACGACGCCTTTACGATCAACGTGATCCTGTTCCTTGAGGATCTGGGCTTTTGCAAGAAAGGCGAAGGTGGTGCCTTTGTTGAAAACGGCGGCATCGCGCCCGGCGGCCATCTGCCGGTCAACACCAACGGCGGCGGGCTGTCCTGTGTGCATCCTGGCATGTACGGCATCTTCACGCTGGTCGAAGCGGTGCGCCAGCTGCGCGGCGACGCCGGAGACCGCCAGATCGACGGGGCCGAGTTGGCAATGGCGCACGGCAACGGCGGTGTCCTGTCCAGCCAGGTCACGAATATTCTGGGCACCGAGTCGACGCTCTGATCAACGGATCGACCCAATATAAAGGCGGCACCATCAGAGCCTGCCATTTCTCGATCAGCGCCTCCGGATTCTCGGTTTCGCAATATATCCTTGGTTGGGCCATGGCCAGATTCTTGGCGAATGGTTCACGTTCATCGAGCGACAAGGTCTTTCAGAACTTTGGGTTGGGTGCAAAGATCGAACAGGGCTATTGGTGTGCAGCTAAACGCACTGCATGTGTTCAACTTTGATGTTGGTACCTCAGCAAACCGTAGGGTCCGCGGTGATCCTGCTGAGGATTCTCGCGTGTTCGATCCTGGCCGCAGCAAAACTCGTCAGGAACGCACGCTTCAACTCGTCGCTGTCGCAAGTGGTGATGATCCGGGCCGAGACGTTCTGATCGTGGGCAATCGGCGTGGTGCTCCGACCGTATCCCGGTATCCTTACTTCCGCGTCTGGGCAATCAACGGCCGAGAAGATGTGAGCCATGCGATGCATAGTGGTGGTCCTGTCGTGTTTCACGACATCCGCAACCGCCCTTTTGACGGGAATCCATCGACACTGGGGCTGACAGCTGATCACGGCAACGAGGGTCGTCGTGCGGGCGTGCTGGCGGCTGTTGCAGATCCGCGCGGGTTCGACGGCCCAGTGGTACCGATGCCATTCCGGGTACCAGTTATCTCAGCAGAATGAACGGCAATTATCTCAAACCGTCGGTACGTCCGAATGTCCGGCGCGACGCATGAGGTGACCAGCGGGGGATCGGCGCGGCACACGCGGCGGCGATGACAGCTGCGTAGTTGACCAGTCTCGGCAGGGAACTCCTCGGCGCGAAGATGACGCTCCGCGCCTGACGCATGAAGGAGACAGTGGTTGTCCTGTCCCCCTTTCGGGGTGCGGTCGACCGAACTCGGATGCAGTTGAAGCAACCTCAGTTGTCTTTCTGATTGACGATCAGATCCGCATTCTCCGGCAACTCCGAGATGACGCTCACAGCGTCGGCTCGAATCCTTGAATGCAGTTTGAAGGCTTCGGCGGCGGCTGTCTCGGCAGTGGATACGTCTGCACCATCTTCCAGGACAAGTGAGATCTTGACCATGTCGCGGTCGTTATCTCGGGTGACGACGGCCTGGGCGGCACTGGCGCCGGGCGTGGCGATGACAACTTCCTCTATGACCCGCGGATAGACGAATATCTCGCGCACTTTCACTGCCGCCCCAACCCGGCCTTGCAACGCTGAAATGCGTTTGACGCTGCCATCCTTGTTGCTTTCCAACGCAAACGCACTGTCGCCAGTGCCGAACCGGATCATCGGCCAGGTGGCGTCGCGTGCGGTCACAACGACCTCACCTGGTTCACCGTGGTCCACCTGCGCGCCGCTGACGGGATCGCAGATCTGCACCACACGGTCTGGGTGGACCACATAGCCTTCGCCGCCATCTTCATAGCCGACGAGGCCCAGATCGGCAGTGGCATAAGCGGCCCAGGTCGACACGCCATACTCGGCCTCGATCCGGCGGCGCTTGGCCATCCAGTCGCCCATCTCACCACCGAGAAAGGCGGTTTTCACTTTCCACGCGTCGCGGCCATAGGTTTCGATTACCTTGTCCGCCAGCGTGAGAAAAAACGCTGTCGAAGCGCAAATCGAGGTGACGCCCGTTTCCACGATGATCTGTGCCTGAAGCTCGGTATTGCCCACGCCGCCGGGAATGACGGTGGCACCTGCGGCCTGTGCCGCTTCGTCGAACAGCAGGCCAGCCGGTACAAGGTGGTACATCCAGGTGTTCAGGATGATGTCCCCTGCGCCTACTTCTGCCGCCTTGAAAAGCAGATCAAGGCCATGTCCACCGCCACCCGCGAGCGCTGGTTCGAAGATAGGGCCGGGTGAGACGTATATCCGCGCGACATCCTTCAGATCAGAAGCGAGGAAACCGCCGAAGGGCGGGTTTTCACGCTGAATCTTCAAGAGGTCTTCTTTCTTCATCACCGGCAGACCCGACAAGTCCGCCAGCGACCTGACGGCTGCCGGATCGAATCCGGCAGCCGCAAATCGTGATTTCAGTCCCGGGGCCTTTTCGGCCGCGGCGCTATAGGCCTGAGCTATGTCCCGGTAGATGTCTTCAGACATGTCCATGCCTCCTTGACCATTCGTGAGTTAAATCGGGCAGTCTTTGCGGAAGTTCGGCGCGCGCTTCTCGCGGTGCGACAGAACGCCTTCCTTGACGTCCTCACCCATGAAGCCAAGCATCTCCAGCGCGGTCGACGCATCAAAGATAGGCCCGGCCTGACGCAACCAGTTGTTCAGCGAATACTTGGTCCAGCGGATCGCGCTCTGCGAGCCGTTCGACAGTTCCGTCGCCGTATCGAGCGCAATCTGCTGCAATTCGTCATCCTCGACACACATCGACACCAGACCGATGCGCTCGGCCTCTTCACCCGACACTGGTTTGCAGGTCATCAGATAGTATTTCGCCTTCGCCATTGAGGTCAGCAACGGCCAGATGATCGCCGCGACGTCCCCGGCGGCAACGCCCAGACGCGGGTGGCCGTCCACGATCTTGGCCTTTTTCCCTGCGATCGAGATGTCGGCAAGAAGGGCAACGACGAGCCCGGCACCGGCGGCGGGGCCGTTGATTGCAGAGATGATCGGCTTGTTGCAATTGATGATATTGTAGACGAGGTCCTTGGCCTCTTTCCACGTTTTCATGATCTCGTGCGAATCCCCGATCATCTTTTCGATCAGGCTGAAATCGCCACCGGCCGAAAACGCCTTGCCCGCGCCGGTTACGATGACCGCGTTGATGTCGGGGTCACGGTCGATATCGATCCACATATCCGTCATCTGTGTATGCATCTCAGAGTCGACAGAGTTAAAAGTCTCGGGCCGGTCGAACGTAATACGCAGAACACGGTCCGCCGGGTAGTCGAATTTCATCTTGTGGTATTTCGCATAGCGGTCAGACATGCTTCTTTTCCTTTGTTTTGATATTGATGTGGGTTCAGCCAGGCAATCCGAGGACGGCCTTGGACAGGATGTTGCGCTGAATTTCGTTTGATCCGCCGTAGATCGTTGTCGGTCGGGCCTTGTAAAAGCTCGCCAGAACGTCGACATTTACATTGCCGACCTGCAGTGGGCCGACCGTGCCGCCATCGGGGCCAGCCGCCTCGATCATCAGTTCGGTGATGCGCTGAAAGCATTCGGTCACCCAGATCTTGAGCATCGAGACATCCGCGCCCAGCGTTTCGCCACGCTTGAGCTGATCGGCGAAACGCGAATAGAGTGCGGCATGATCCTCGACATCGAGAGCGGCCTGGGCAAAACGGTCGCGGAAGACAGGGTCTTCAAAAGCGCCCCGTCCACGGGCAAAGCTCTCAAGCTGGCCCAGTGCATTTTGAGCCAGGTTCGGCGCCCCGATGAAAATACGCTCGAAGCTCAGCAGCGCCTTGGCCATCGTCCAGCCCTTGTTAAGCTCACCGACCAGGTTCGCGCGCGGCGTCCGGGCATCATCAAAGAACACCTCGCAAAACTCAGTCTCCCCCGACAAGGTGGTGATCGTACGCACTTCGACACCCGGCTGATCCATCGGCGCAAGCAGGAAACTGATGCCCTGCTGCTTCTTTGGGGTGGCCTGATCGGTCCGCACCAGCATGAAGATGTGGGTTGCGTCATGCGCCATCGTGGTCCAGATTTTCTGCCCGTTGATGACGAAGTCGTCGCCATCGGTCTCTGCGCGGGTGCGCAGATTGGCCAGATCGGACCCGGCGCCCGGCTCGGAATAGCCTTGGCACCAGATGTCTTCACAACTCAAAATACGGGGCAGCCAATAGTCTTTCTGTTCCTGGGTACCGAACTTGATAACCAACGGGCCGACCATCTGCACGCCCATATCGCGCCCGCGATTCACGCCCCAGCGCTGCTGCTCTTCGTAAAAGATAAGCAGCTTGGCCGCGTTCAGCCCCATACCGCCGTATTCTGCTGGCCAGGCCGGTGCGACCCAGCCTTTCGCGTGCAGCTTGCGATGCCAATGTTCGATCTCGGCAAATTTGGGACGGTGCGGCAGATTACGCAGCTCCTCGGGATATTCCGCTTCGAAAAAACCGCGCACTTCCTTGCGGAAATCCGCATCGCTCATCGCGTTCCAATCGGTCATTGTGCGGCTCCTTCCTCTTCTCGCGCTTCGAACCAAAGCCGTCTGTGATAGGCGTCGTCACCCAGCCACGCGGAAAGAACCAGCGCCCGGTTGAGGTAAAGCGCGATCTCGAACTCGTCCGTATACCCGACCGCACCATGCAGCTGGATCGCGTCGCGCGTGATCTTCTTGGCAGCCGTGACCGCGCGAGCCTTGGCCCGGCTGGCAAGTCGCGCCCGTGCTTTCGGATCGGTTTCGCGATCCATCAGCCCGAGAGCTTCGCGCACCCCCGATTGTGCAACCTCGCACATCACGTTCAGGTCGACAGCACGGTGCTGGATGACCTGAAACGATCCGATGGGCTTGTCGAATTGCTCCCGGGTCTTGATGTAATCCAGAGTGATTTCGAAGGCGCGCTCGCTCAGACCGACAAGCTCGGCGGCGGCAAGCGCCGTTGCGTCATTGACCGCCTCGGCGAGCGCGGCCCGAACCGCACCCCCACTGGCCAATTCTCCCGCAGGCGTGCCCGAGAACGAAAGCTCGCCCATCGCGCTGCCATCGGCCTGCCTGCGCTCTTCGACGGACAGCCCGTCCGCACCGGCCTCCGCCAGCACAAGAACCGGACCGGCATCCCCTTCGGCCACGACGAGGAAACCCCGTGCCCCGCCAGCGCCGGCAACCCATCCCTTGCTGCCGGTCAGCTTTCCGTCGGCGTAACGACAACTCGGCTCGGCGGGACCACCGTTCGGTCCGCGCTCCTGCCAGGCGACGGCCAAAACGGTGGCCCCCTCAACAAGCTGTTCCATCATGGCATGGTCCGGGCAAAGACGGCGCAGAAGTCCAAGGCTCAGCCCGACCGTCACCACGACCGGTTCCGGGGCAATCACCCGGCCCACTTCCTCGGCGATGACGCCGCCGGCAGCCAGGCCCATGCCAAGCCCGCCGTTTTCCTCCGGTACGGTCACCCCGAAAATGCCAGCCTCGGCCATTTCGCGGATCATACCCGCATCCCAGCCGCCACCGGCATCGCGCAGTTTTCTGGACCGTCCACTACCGCCCGCGCGCTCGAACAGGGTCCGCGCACTTTCACGCAGCATGCGAAGGTCTTGTTGGTCGCTTGGTTGCATATCAGTCTGGGTCATTCTGTTTTCGCTGGATCATTACGGGCGTATCGGTCGAAAAAACGACCTCACCCTTTGGGTTTTTTGCACTGAGTGTATAGTTCAGAACGCCACGGTCGGGTTTGCTTTTCGACGGCGTGACCGAGTTTACCGTCAATTCGATATCGAGCGGTTCATTCGGGCGCACGGGACGCAACCAGCGCAGGTTATCGAATCCGATGCCGCCGATGTTGGCAACACCAACCATGAACTCGGTCATGATCGGCTTGAACACCTCAAGCATCGTCTGAAAGCCCGAGGCAATCAGTCCACCGTGCACGGTGGTCGCATAGTCTTCGTCGGTGTGCAGCCGTTGCGGGTCCCATTCCTCGGCGAAGGCTATGATGGCCTCCTTGCTCATCGGCTCGCTATGAAAGCGAAAAACCTGGCCCGGCGCGAAGTCCTCCAGATATTTCAAGATGTCCCCTCCTTTGAGAAACCCGCATCGTACCCGGCCGAATCGCTGGAAATTCGCACGCGGTTGAACTCTTCCAGTTTTGGATAGGTTTCCTTGAAGGCCTGGAGGAACTCCGTGATCGGCGCGTCGACGTAGAGACCCCGGTCATTCACATATTCCATGTGCCGGTGGTTCTGTTCGTCGAATTCGTGGAAGAGAGCATCGTGATACCCGTCGAAGACCAGCGGCTTCACCCCGAATCGTTCGCACAGCTCCATGTTGAAGGCGGGCGTGACCTTGTAGGACTCACCATCAAGCCAAAGTTGGACATAGCCGTGATAGATGAAGAGGTCAGTGCCCATCAACTCTTGCAGCTTGGGCGTGTTCAGGTGGTTTCGTACATCTGCAAACCCCACTGCGGCGGGGATGCCGACGGCTCTCAGACAGGCCGCAAGAAGGATTGCCTTGGGCACGCAGAACGCCGCCTCCGCACCGGCGATTCTGCTGGCGCGATAGGAATCTTCATCCAGCGCGAAGCAATAGGGATCGTATCGGATGTCATCACGAACCGCCTCGAAAAGCCGGATCGCCTTGTCACGGCGGGACGCGTCGGCGGGAATATCACGCAAGGCGTTGGACACGAACCCCTGGACTTCAAGGCTGTCGCTTTCGACAAAATGCGCCGGCATGACGTAGCGCTCTGCTTCGGCAGGCAGGTCATCTACGGACTGTGGCATAGGATCCCCCTTTTCTAACATCTGTTAGATTAATGAATGAAGGATGGTCCGTCAACGGGATTCACTCTGAATCCCGTGGTTCGGCACCATAGTGAAGATTGTCTTCTCCCAAAGAGGCAGCGCGCCCCGCTACATCCTTCGAAACGCGGAATTCCGGCGCAATCGGCAAAGGAAGCGCGGGCACGGACTTGCCGGAGATATCCAGTTTCCGGTCAAACACGCCACGCGCACTGAAATGCGGATCGGTCGCGGCTTCGGCGGGCGTTTTCACGACGGAACAGCAACAATCAGCCGCCACCAGCAGCGGTTCCCAGTGAGTCGAAGGCTGGCTTCCCAAACGTCGTGCCACTTCGGCGCTGCAGCCTTCCGGGTCGCTCCAGTCGTCCCTAAGGTCCGCAGGCTGATCGATGACATCACAGAATGCCTGCCAGAACTTTTCTTCCAGCGCTCCGACCGCGATTTGCCGGCCATCTGCGGCTGAGTACAGCCGATAGCGCGCCAATCCTCCGGTCAGACGGCCGCCGCCGTTCTCGATGTCCTGCCCGGCGATCACGCCTTCGGCATGGGCCCAATAAGCAAAGGCAAACGCGCCCTCGGCCATCGCGATATCCAGATGCGCGCCCTTGCCGGTTTTCTGCCGCGCTATCAGCGCAAGCAGGATGTTCACCACAGCGGGGTAAGTGCCACCCCCGATATCCGCGATCAGCCCGAACGGCATCGTTGGGTGGGCGTCCGGTCCTCGGCTCAGCGACAGGACGCCCGCGTCGCCCACGTAATTAAGATCGTGGCCCGCTGCGGTGGCCTTTGGCCCGGTCTGGCCATAGCCAGTGATCGAACAGTAGACGATTCCCGGATTGATCGCTCGCACGGCCTCGTATCCCAATCCAAGCCGTCCCATCACGCCCGGACGGAACTGCTCTACCAGAACATCTGCTTTTTCCAGCAGGGGGCGCAATATATTCACCGCGTTCTCTGCCTTCAGATCGAGCGCTACCGACCGTTTACCCTGGTTCAGCACGGCAAACCCGATGCTTTCACCGTCGATCATGGGATCGGTATGGCGCGCGTCCTCACCTGTGCCGGGACGCTCGAACTTGACCACTTCGGCGCCGGCCTCGGACAGCATGAGCGTCGCCATCGGACCGGGAAGAAGGGTGCTGAAATCCAGCACCAGTATATCCTTGAGCGGTTGCGTCATCTGCCTTACCTCACGCGAAACGCGCGGCGCCATTGTTCAGAACAACGACATCGCGTTCCGGTATGGACGCGCGGAACCGGGCCTGACCATCCTCTTCCCAGATTTCGAACCGCACGGTTTCGCCGGGATAGACGGGTGCAGAGAACCGGACGTCCAGTCCGACCAGTCGGGAGGCATCATAGTCAAGCGAGGTCTTCAGGATCGCCCGCGCTGCGAGGCCATAGGTCGCCAGGCCATGCAGGATCGGCCGATCAAACCCAACCGAGCGGGCAACATCAGGGTCCGCATGCAGCGGGTTGTAGTCACCGCTGAGACGGTAGATCAGCGCCTGACGCGGCAAAGTTTCGATATCACATATGTGGTCTGGCGCGCGGTCCGGCAACACAGCGGGTGCGGGCCCGGGCTTGTTCTCGCCGCCGAACCCACCATCGCCCCGGCAGAACGCCGACATCGCGACGCGTGCCAGCTTTTCACCGCTGTCCGCGTCGATGATTTCACGGCTTTGATAGATGACCGCACCCTTGCCCTCGCCCTTGTCGGAGATAAAGTCGATCTTGCTGCGGCCGATGATATTGCCGTTCACGGGCAACGGCTTGTAGATATCCAGCCATTGCTCGCCGTGCAGCACCTGCTGCCAGTTCACGCCGGTCCTGGGGTCGCGCAGCCAGAAGCCGGGATACCCCATCGTGACGGCCATCGAGGGAACCGCCTTCAGGCCGTCCTCATAGACAAAAGCCAGTTCCTTCTTGTCGGTCGGGTCCTCCCCGAATCCCAGGCCGAGTGCGTAGAGTATGGTATCCCGCTCGGTCAGCGACTGCCGAATCTCTTCAAAATCCCAGTCTGAAAGTGCTTCGAAATCCAGTGGCATGATCTTTCCTCCCTTGATCGTCGTCAGAGCGTGGCTTGTGAGCCCAGAATGGCCGTGACCTGACTGGACAGCACGCCGCCGTTGCCATGTGCCAGAGCCACGTCGATATCGTTCAACTGAATGCCGGGCGCATCGCCCCGGATTTGGCGCGCCGCCTCGATGACGGTGAAAATACCGTACATGCCAGGATGCACGCAGGACAGACCCCCGCCATTTGTGTTCACCGGCAGGACGCCGTCCGGCGCGATGCGTCCGCCCTCTACAAAGGCACCGCCCTCGCCCTTGGCACAGAAACCAAGGTCTTCGAGAAACAGGATCGTGTTGATGGTAAAGGCGTCATATAGCTCAACCGCCTGAATATCGCCCGGAGACACCCCCGCCGCCGCAAAGGCGCGTTTGCCCGATTCGCGGGCCGCGGTCACTGTAAAGTCCTTCATTTGCGAAATCTGCCTGTGCGCGCTTTGCGCCGCACTGCCCAGAACATAGACGGGCGGCTTGGGGAAATCCCTTGCTCGATCCGCACGGACCAACACGATGGCGCCGCCGCCATCTGTCACCAGACAGCAATCGCGCACCGTCAGCGGATCACCTACCATGCGCGCACCCAGCACGTCCTCACGGGTCAGCGGGCCGCGCTCGAACGCTTCGGGGTTGTGCCGCGCCCAAGCCCGGGCGGCCACCGCCACATCGGCCAGTTGTTCGCGGGTGGTGCCGTATTCATGCATGTGACGTGCCGCCGCCATCGCATAACCGGAAATCGGATAGCGCGGATTATACGGGGCTTCATAGGCTGGCGGGCGCGAAGCCGTCACCAGCTTGCCCGACGCGGTGCGTTGGTTGGAGCCGTAGACGATCAGCGCGACATCACACAAACCGGCGTCCAGCGCCATGGTCGCGGATGTCAGATAATTCACGAATGACGACCCCCCCGACATGGTACCGTCGATGAAACGGGGCTGAATGCCAAGATATTCGGCTGCCATGAGCGCCGGCATGCTGTCTTCCATCATGGTACAGAACAGCCCGTCCACGTCCGATAGCTTCAGCCCGGCATCCCCAAGCGCTGCAAGCGCGGACTGTGCCATTACATCGAAGGACGTCAGCCCGTGCGCCTCGCCGAAACCGGCGTGTCCGGTGCCCACAATCGCGGATTTTCCCCGAAGTTGATCAGTCATGCGTTATACCTTCGCCGGTCTGAAAAGCACAATCGGGGCATCCTCGGCCTCGCCCACGAAGGCGGTCACGGCCATATCAATGACGACATCACCTGGGGCGATCCCCTCGACCCGGCTCATCATCCGAACGCCTTCCTCCAGTTCGACCATACACACGTTGTAGTCGCCGCCGCGCTCGAGCTTGCGGCGCACGACAGTGGTGGTGTGGACCCGGCCTTTGCCGCTGGCACGTTGCCATGAAATTGCAGTGCCATGGCAGTGCGGACACAGGACCCTCGGAAAGAAGTGAAAGGCCCCGCAGTCATCACATTTTGGAAGCAGGATTTCCTGTTCGGCTAGAGCGCGCTGAAAAATCTGGTCTGGCCCTTTGGTGTTCGGCACCTGCGGTCTCCTTCAAATGATCCACTATCTGATTGAGCGTATTGCTCTTATTTCTAACATCTGTTAGATTTTGTCAAGCTCTTTGGAACAAACGCGAGGTCGCCATGTCAGGTTCAGATGCAGCCCCCCTCTCAGGCAAACTCGTCGTTGCGCTCGAACAGGCGGTTGCCGCACCTTTTTGCTCTTCCCGGCTGGCCGATGCCGGCGCGCGTGTAATCAAGATCGAACGTAAGGGCGCAGGTGATTTCGCGCGCGGTTATGACAGGGCCGCAAACGGCGAAAGCGCCTATTTCACTTGGCTGAATCGCGGCAAGGAGTCGGTCGCGCTGGATATCAAGGACGCGGAAGACCGTGAAATTTTGCTGAGAATGCTGCAAAACGCGGATGTGTTCATTCAAAACCTCCTTCCCGGAGCGCTGAAGAAACTGGGGCTTGATTCTGCCACGCTGCGGCAGAAGTTTCCGCGCCTTGTGACGTGCGACATCACCGGATACGGCGAGGACGGTCCAATGCGAAATGCCAAGGCCTATGACCTTCTGGTGCAATGTGAAAGCGGCCTCGCCTCGGTGACCGGTACGCCGGACGCGCCGGGCCGGGTTGGCGTTTCGGTCTGCGACATCGCCACCGGAATGACGGCACACGCCGGAATCTGCGAAGCGCTGGTGGGGCGTGATCGCACCGGCGAAGGAAGCGGTGTGTCGGTTGCGATGTTCGACGTCATGGCCGATTGGATGGCGGTTCCTCTGCTCTTTCACGACTACGCCAATCAACCCACGCCGAGGACCGGCCTTGGGCACTCTGTCATCTGCCCTTACGGCGCGTTTCGCTGCCAGGGCGGTGATCTGGTCGTCATATCTGTCCAGAACAGCCGCGAATGGAAACGGTTCTGTACCCAGATTCTAGGGAACCCGGCGTTGGCCAGTGATCCACGATTCCACGACAATTCGGCCAGGATTCAGCACAAATCCGAGCTCGAAGCCCTTATCAAGACCGTGTTCGGCACGCACGAACGTGCCGGGCTCCTGAAGCTGCTCGATAGTGCGGGCATCGCATCGGCGGCAGTGAACGACGTGGGCTCGCTGTCGGATCATCCCCAACTCGACCGTTCGACCGTCGGGACGCCCTCCGGTCCGGTCAGCGTCGCAATGCCTCCGATACGGCGCAACGGGTCCGAGCCCACGCTTGGCCCTTCGCCAGGTTTCGATGCCGACGGAACCGCCCTTCGCGCCGAGTTCGGCTCTCACTCCTAGAACTGGAAATCACTGCAAATGACCACCGCAAAGAACACCGCAATCCTGGAGGGTGTCAGGATCATCGACCTGACGTCAGTGGTGTTCGGCCCCTTGGCTACGCAGATGCTGGGCGATCTGGGGGCTGATGTGATCAAGGTGGAAGCCCCTGAGGGCGATCTTTTGCGGCAGGTCCAGCCATCAAACAACAAGTTGATGGGGGCCGCCTTTCTGGGTGCCAACCGTAACAAGCGTAGTGTGGTTCTCGACCTGAAGGAGAGAACCGGGCAAGATCAGTTGCGCAAGCTGCTGAAAGATGCCGACGTAATGATTTCGAGCATCCGGCCTGCGGCGCTTGCCCGATTATCGCTGGATCCCGAAACGCTGCGTCGCGCGTATCCGGACCTGATCACGGTATCCGCCACCGGTTTCGGCCAGGACGGTCCCTATGCCGCCAAACCCGCCTTCGACGACATTGTCCAGTCGGTTTCGGGGTTCGCCAGCCTAGCAACGCTGCGCGACCCCGACGCTGCGCCGGCCTATGCGCCGACAATCCTCGCCGACAAGCTTGGCGGGGTGACGGCGGCCTATGCCGTGATGTCCGCGCTGTTCCACCGTCAGCGCACCGGCGAGGCCCAGCATGTCGAAGTGCCGATGTTCGAGACTTTGACGGCGTTTCTGTTGGCCGAACATATGGATGCGGCCACGTTCGAAGACACGCCGCAGAGTTTTGGTTACTCACGGATGCTGGTGCCCCACCGCCGCCCGGTTCAGACGACAGACGGCTACATCACGATTTTACCCTACACCAACGTACAGTGGACCAGGTTCTTCCAAGTGGTTGATCGGAACGACATGGTCGAACATCCCTGGGTGACCGATATGGATACCCGCAGCCGCAACATCGGCGCGGTATACGATATGGTGGCCCAGATTGCACTGACACGATCGACGGAAGAGTGGCTTACCCTGATGGAGCAAGCAGACATTCCCGCCATGCCGGTCCGCAACCTGTCGGACCTGCCAAGCGACCCGCATCTTGCCGCGACCGGTTTCTTTCAGCAAATTGATCATCCGACCGAAGGTACAATCTGGACAACACGCCCGCCGATTCATTTCTCGGCGACACCTGCGCGGCACGATCACTGTCCTGCGCCTCGCCTGGGCGAGCATAGTAAAGAGATTCTGGGGCCGGACGAAGAGTAACCTCGGCCGGACCCGGCGGAATCAAACGTCCATTGAACGCGCGATCAGCTCCTTCATGATCTCGTTTGTACCACCGTAGATCATCTGGACCCGGCTGTCGGCATAAAGACGGGCAATCGGGAACTCCATCATGAAGCCGTAGCCACCGTGGAGCTGTAGGCATTCATGCATGACCTCATTTTGTGTCTGGCTACCCCACCATTTCGCCATTGATGCCGTCGCCGCATCAAGCTGGCCTGCCTCAAGCCGCGTTATGCCGTCATTGACAAACGTGCGCAGCAATTCGGCCTTGGTCTTGCATTCCGCAAGTTTGAACCGGGTATTCTGGAAATCCATGATCCGGTTACCGAACGCCTTGCGATCCTGAACGTATTTGACCGTTTCGGCGATTGCGAAGTCAATGAAGCCAAGCGCCGTGATGCCGATCATCAGCCGCTCCCACGGCAGTTGCTTCATCAACTGGTAAAACCCCTGCCCTTCTTCCGGGCCAAGCAAGTTGGCGGTGGGCACGCGCACATTCTCAAAGAAAAGCTCGGCTGTGTCGGATCCCTTCATGCCCAGCTTCTTGAGGTTCCGCCCACGGCGAAAGCCTTCCGCTTCCTCGGTTTCAAGAACGATCAGTGACACGCCCTTCGCACCGGCGCCGCGATCCGTCTTGGCCACGACCACGATAAGATCGGCGGTATGTCCGTTGGTGATAAAGATCTTCGAGCCGTTGATCTTGTAGTGGTTGCCGTCCTTTTCAGCATAGGTCTGGACGTTCTGGAGATCGGACCCCGTTCCCGGTTCGGTCATGGCGATGGCCGCAACACTGTCGCCGCTGATCAGCCGCGGCAACCACTTCGATTTCTGCTCTTCGCTGCCGTAGGCGTTGATGTAATGGATAACGATGGTCTGGATGCCATAGCCCCAACCCGTGTCTCCGACGCGCCCCTGCTCGTAAATGGCAATCGCATCAAATGCGATGTCGCCGCCGGACCCGCCGTAGTCTTCGGCGATCGCGCCACCCATAACGCCCTGCTGGCCAACCGTTTTCCAGAACGCGCGGTCGACAATACCCTGTTCCGCCCATTTATCGACATTCGGGGCCATTTCGGCCTCAAACAGTTTGCGTGTACTGTCCGCGAACATCTTATGTTCATCGGAAGCCCAAGTTGTTGTGTCCTTGATCAGTGACATGTTTCTTTTCCTGTTCAGCCTTGTTGGTATCCCGCCGGAATCTAACAAGTGTTTTGTTTTTTGACAACGATCGAGAGCCCGTGTGAGTAAAGCAGTTGCCTTGCGCAGACTTGCGCCTCACGAAAATCTCGAAACTGATACCAATATCCCTACCACCTTATCAAAAAGACTCGCTGCGATCAGCGGGCGTTCTTTAAGTGTTTGGTATTGGGGGTCAGTGTCTTGGGACCGGATCAAAATCCCTGTCTTCGAAGGCATGTGCTGTAAGCCTTCGGCGAAGGCCGTGGGCGCGCCGTATTGATCAGAGGGGTTTGGGTGCGGCTTTTGGTTTACGCGGCTTCGGTGCCCATTTTTTGGCAAGACGCTCGAAGCTATCGAGGATGCGGCCGATCTCTGCCTCATCCGGGTCGAACTGTCCCCCATACCATTCCAGCATCTGGCCGTGTTCTTCGTGCTTGGGGTCGGCGATGGCGTCCAGGAAGTCCGCGTAACCGGGGAAGCCGCCGACGTCTTCCGGCGGACAAGCCCCTATGGCCCTGACGAGGCGCGGATAGGTGGCGCCCGCGATAGAGCCATCGATTTTCTCGATCTTGATCACGTGGTGCCAGTTGTCGCCAAAGTCATAGATGTAATGGATGGTCTTGGTTCCCACATCTTCGATCACGTCAAGCAGGCTGGTTTTGCTGGCGGGCATCGGGCCATCGTAAAAACCATCTGGATCTGGCACGCCCCAGCCGCTGCCGCCGGCCCTGAACTCATACAGGTGACTGTCGGTCCATCCCATGGCAGCCTGGATCACATCATGCAGGCGGTTCAGCTTGATCTTGAGGGGCACATCAAAGCGTCGAAGCACCTGAGGCTCGACATCGGACAATGTGACCTTGATGCGCGCGACCAGCGTCATGCAGCAATCCTCTTCAATTCCATGGCGGCCTTCCAATTCCAGGGCAACAGCTCTGGCAAGCGAGACACAGGCATATCGGGCAGTCGCGCCAAGACGTCTGCCATCCATGCCTGCGGGTCAATGTCGTTCATTTTTGCCGTGACGATGAGGGTATACATGAAGGCTGCCCTGTCGCCACCGCGTTCAGACCCTGCAAAAAGCCATGACTTTCTGCCCAATGCGATCCCTCTGAGCGCCCGTTCGGCGGCATTGTTCGTGAGGCAGAGGCGCCCGTCATCAAGGAATGCGGTGAAGGCTTCCCAGCGACCTGTGCCCTCGAGCATGTAGTTGATCGCCTTGGCAACAGGGTTGTGCTTTGACATCCGAGCCCGCTCGGCCAGCATCCAATCATGCAGATCATTGACCATCGGCGCTACCCACTGCTGGCGAGCTTCATGACGCGCTGCATCTGACAGGCCGGTGATGTCACGCTCGGCCGCAAAGATCGCATCAATCCGCGTCACAGCGTCCAGCGCGATGGGCGAGATTTCTTTTGCTACTTTTTTACCCTTGCGGGCTATGGCCTTGATGTCGGCCAGTTCAAAGAACTTGCGTCTTGCGTGGCTCCAACACAGCGCACTACGGACTGGGCCCGGACTACGATCTGCGAGATACAAATCATTGTAGCCGCCATACACGTCCGACTGAAGAACACCGTGCCATTCGGCCAGATGCCGTGTCGGGTGTTCTTTCCGGCGATCTGTTGAGAAGTGGAAGAGTGCGGCAGGTGGCGCACCCCCATCCCAGGGTCGATCGTCGCGCACATAGGTCCACAGTCGCGCCGTCTTTGCGCCACCACGCGCCAGTAGCGGCACGGTGGTATCGTCACCATGCAAACGGCCAGCATCCAGCACGTGGCGCGCGATTAACGCATGAATGGGGGTCAGCGCCACACAGGCATGGCCGATCAGATCAGCCAAGGTGGACAGGCTCAGATCAACTCCCTCCCGTGCAATGCGCTCGGATTGCCGGTTCAACGGTTGATGTTGTCCATACTTGTCGAAGGCGATCATCGCGATCAGTTGCGGCCCGGCCCAGCCGCGCGGAATGGCATGGAACGGGGCCGGCGGTTGGCTGATCTTCTCGCAAGCTCGGCAAGTGAACTTCTCGCGGACCGTCTGGATCACCTTCCACTGGCGGGGGATCACCTCCAGCGTCTCGGTGACATCTTCACCCATCTTTACGATCCGGTCCGAGCCACAGCAGGTGCAGGCGGCAGGTGCTTCGACGACAACCCGCTCGCGGGGCAAGTGATCGGGGAACGGTTTGCGCACGGGCTTGCGTCGCGTGAAGGCACGCACGGCGCTCGCCTTGTCCGCAGCCTGCTCAGCCGCCAGCGCATCCTCCGTTGCGGCCGCTTCCAATTCCTCAAGCTGCAATTCCAGCTGATCAATCAGCCGCGTGCGACGCTCGGAGGAAATGCCGTATTTGTCGCGCCGCAGCTTGGCGATCTCCAACTTTAATTCTTGGATCATTGCGTCCGTGCAGGAGGCCAAGGCGCGGGCCTGCGCCAATTCGGCTTCCGCAGCCTGCGCTCGGGCGGTCTGCGCGGCAAGTGCAGTGCTTAATCTGGCGATTTCGGAAGCGGCGTCGGACATGGCAAATATTTACCACAGAAGCTGTTAAACGCCAATAAAAACAGGCGTTTCAGCACAAATTATCCAGCCGCTTTGGGTCTTTGTGTCCAGCGTGGATTACGCCAATCGATCCCCTCAAGAAGATAGCCCAACTGCGCCGCAGATATAGCAACAGCCGTCCCGTCTTGGCTCACCGGCCAGATGAACTTCCCCGCTTCAAGACGCTTCAAATATAACGACATGCCCACCCCGTCATGCCAGAGCAGCTTCACCAGGTCACCCTTGCGGCCTCGAAAGCAAAATATCTCACCCGCATGCGGATCACGCCCAAGCCCCTGTTGCACTGTCAGCGCCAAAGTGTTCATGCCTCGGCGCATATCCGTCACACCGCCTGCAATCCACACCTTCGTTCCAGCCGGAAACGCGATCATGACCGCACCATCAAGCCGTTGAGCAGATGCGCAGCAGCTTCCATGTCAAAACCTGACGGGATCGCCACACGACACCGCGGGCCAAGATCAATAGTCATGACAGGAACTTGTGGCGCTGGCGCAGTGTCAGAGCCATCAGAAGCATCTTCGATCTTCATAACCCGCAAAAATTGCGGGCCAGAACCAAGCAATCCATTCTTATGGCGATAACGCCAATCGTAAAGCTGAGACCGCGAAACATCATGGCGTCGTGCAACCTCAGCCACTGTCACGCCGTCGCCAAAGCTTTCCTCAACGATCCGGACTTTCTCGTCATCCGTCCAGCGGCGGCGACGGCCGGTATCAGAGACCGACAAAACTTGAATGCGGGGGGTGTCTTCGTGTGCGTCCATAAGGACACTCGATAAACGATCTCACAGCCCAGCAGCCAGACGGCCCTCGGCGGAGGTTTACCATGTGCTTCCCCATCCCTGTCGATCACAACCTTGAACCGCATCGGCGCGCTGATGCGCACAGGGCGCTTGCGTTTGCCCCGTTTTCCAACCGCGTTTCCTTCTTGGCGGCAATTCGACTGCAGTTTCTTCCGGTTCACCGTCCCGGCTTCCCGGTACGGGTACATTCATCTGCGGTCCTGTCACGTTCCTGACGTTTATTCGACGGCTTTACCGGTCTTTGAATTCAGGCTTTCGTTTTTCGGAAAACGCCTTCATGGCTTCCGGAAAGTCATGCGCGCAGAGCAGAATACTCTGGGCATCCCGCTCGATATCCAATGCTTCGAGATAGCCGCATTCCGCCGCGGCGCGCATCACCCGCTTGGCTGTCTGAACTCCGAACATTGGATGTCGGGCAATCTCGCGGGCGGTGTCAAGCGCCCGTGCTTCGACCTGATCGGCCGGAACGCATTCTTCCACAACCCGCAGATCTTTGGCGGTGCGACCGTCGATCTCCCGACCGGTAAGCACAAGCATGCGCGCCACCCCCGCGCCGGCGCGTTGCTGAAGCAACCAGCTCGACCCGGTGTCTGGGCAGCCGCCCACACGGGCAAAAACCTCGCACAACCGGGCGTCTTCGGCCGCGACGACAATATCCGCCGACAGCGCCAGGCTCAGACCGGCACCATAGGCCACCCCGCAGACGGCGGAAATCAATGGTTTGCGAAAGCGATATGCAGCCCGCCCGCCTTCATGAACCTCGTCGATCATTTCGGACGTGGCCCTGGCCCCCTTGGTGATTTCGGACTGGAAACCGACGAGATCTCCACCGCTGCTGAAATGATCGCCACCGGTCATCACCACGGCCCGGATCGTATCGTCCCGTTCGGCTGCGTGCAGTTGCGTTACCAATTCCTCGGCAAAGGCAATGCTGTAAGGGTTGCGTTTGTCGGACTGCAGAAAGCGCAGGATGCCGACAGAGCCATCCCTTTCGAGGCGGATCAGCTCGGTCTTGTCGACCTTCGTCATGTCCCGGTCCAGACCGGATCGCGTTTTTCGGCGAAAGCCTTAGGGCCTTCGATCGCGTCATTGCTGGCATAAACGACCTCATGCAGGCGCTTGCCCTCTTCCAGACCGTCTGCACAGCCCAGATCCATGGTGGCGCGAACGCTGCCCTTTGCCGCCACAACAGAAAGCGGGGCCATACCGGCGATTCGTTTGGCAAGGGCATATGCCCGCGCACGCACGTCGTCGGGCGTATCTTCGAGATAATTGGTAAACCCGTAATCATGCAGCCGCTCGATCGGCATCAGATCACCGGTCAGAACAATTTCCATGAGAATGGGCTGTGGCAGCATCGACAGCGCCGGAGCCGCCCAAGGCGACCCGCGCCCGATCTTCACTTCGGTAATGCCCACCTTGGTGCCTTTGAGGCCGACCCGAAGATCGCAGTTCAGTGTCAACATCATACCACCGGCCATCAAGGATCCGGTCATGGCAGCGATGATCGGCTTTTTGCAAGCGCGCATGGTTTCGTGAAACGGATCGCGCATCTTGCTCAGGATATCGACGCCCTCGTCCCGCGCGATCTGGGTTGCTTCCTTGAGGTCCAGTCCGGCGCTGAACACACCGCAATCGGACGATGTCAGAATGGCTACCCGGATGGAGTCATCCGCTTCGATTTTCTCCCAGGCATCGGTCAGACCGTTCGTCGCGGCGACGGACAATGCATTCTTGCGCTCGGGCCGGTTGATACAGACGGTCGCAATGCCGTCTTCAATTGTCACTTCGATTGGGCTCATGATAACTGCTTCGTCTCTTTGGCATCTGCTTGATGCGAATGGCGGTGAAAGGTTTCCCCGCGACACTACTGTCGCGGGGAAGGTCTGGTTCATTCGACTGTGAACTTTTCGGAGCTTTCCTTGATCACGTCCCACACCACGTCGAGGTAGTCGGCGCTCCAGTCGGTCAGCGGAACCCAAGTTTCGCCATCCCACTGCTCAACGCGGGTCTTGCCGCCGCCACCGTGGTCCTCGCCGGTTACGGTGACCGGAGCCATGACGCCATCGCCATCGAAGTTCTCGATCGATTCATAGGCATTCTTCATGCTTTCCGGTGTGATCGGCCAGCCATTCTCGGTAATTGCGATGCGCGCGGCTTCGAAACCAGCGGAATAGATCGCCATGCCGGTGTTGTAGTACACATCGCGCACCAGGCTTTCGGGTCCGCTGCCTTTGCCGTTGGCATAGTAGGTTTCCAGCATCGTTTTCACGATTGGGACTTCCTGGCCACCGGCCACGTTGGTCCCGCGAAGGATGCCCTTCGCCTCTTCCGCGCCGATGTTGGCGATGTCGACTTCGTTCAGCCAATTGACCGAGAGATAGCGGTCGATCGGAAAGCGGTTGCGGCGCATTTCCTTGGAGGCGACCACATGACCGCCGGCCAGCAGCCAGCTGATTACATAGTCAGGCTTGTCGCGGCGGATCTTGCTCCATGCGCCGGACTGATCCGAACCCGGCAGCGGTACCGGATAGAGTTCCAACTCAAAGCCTTCTTTCTCGGAGAGGGTTTTCAGGATTTCGATCGGCTCCTGGCCGAACGGATAGTCCAGATAGACGAAGCCGATCTTCGCGTCCCCCAGATCGCCGTCCATTTGATTTTTGATGAAGGCGACGTCGTTTGCAGCCTGCTGCCAGTAGGTCGGACCTACCGGGAAAACCCATTCAAACACTTCGCCGTCCACCGCGTCGCCACGGCCGACGAACGACTGCATCAGAACATTGCCGTCCTTCATGGCGCGCGGAAGTACAGCGTTCGTGACCGGTGTGGACAGAAAGTTGAAGATGAAAACACCGTCGCGCTTGAGCTGCTCGTAACATTCCACGCCGCGCTGGGGTTCGTTGCCGTGATCGCGCACGACGATCTCAACCGGATGGCCTTCGATGCCTCCGTTTTCGTTCGTGTACATCGCAAGGTCCTGTGCGGCCTGGGCGACTTGTGGCGAAATGAAGGTGTACGACTTGCTGAGGTCGAAGCACAGTCCGAACCGGATCGGTTCCTTGTCCTGCGCTGACGCCATCGTTGCGCCAGTCGCCAGCGCAGCGGTGAGTGCCACCGCCTTGATATGTTGTTTGATCTTCATCTTTTCTCTCCCGTTGATAAAAATTTGGCGGCTTATTGTTGTTCGGGCGCGCTGCCGCTCGTATACGCCGACCCTTCTGGGAACGTGGTCACTCTCCGTATTTCGAGGAACTTTCCTTGACCACATCCCACACGACATCGCTGTATTCCGAGATCCAGTCGGTTTGCGGAACCCAGGTTTCGCCGTCCCACATCTCGATCCGGGTCTTGCCGCCGCCGCCGTGATCCTCTGCTGTCACTGTAATCGGCGCCATCAGTCCGTTGGCGTCATAATCTTCGAGCGTCTCCAGAGCCGCCTTGTAGGACTGCGCCGTGATCGGAAGGCCCTCGGCCTCCGCCGCCCTGCGCGCAGCCTCGAATACGATCGAATACATCGCCAGCCCGGTATTGTAGAAAACGTCCTCTGTTTTCTCCAGTGGGCCGGAGCCCTCTCCCTTGTCATAGAGCTCGGTGATCATCTCTTGGCGCAAGGCAACGTCCTGGCCGCCCACCACGTTGGTTCCGCGCTTGAGACCGATGGCTGCCTCGTTGCCGATATTGGCGATGTCGACCTCGTTCAGCCAGTTGACCGAAATGTATTTCTCCATAGGAATGCGATTGCGCTGCATCTCCTTGGACGCAACCACATGCGCTCCGCCCAGCATCCAGACAATCACATGATCAGGCTTGTCGCGGCGCACCTTGGACCAGACACCGGCCTGATCGCTGCCGGGCAGCGGAACCGGATAAAGTTCCAGCTCAAAACCCTCTTTCTCGGACAGGGTCTGGAGAATTTCGATCGGCTCCTGACCGAATGGATAATCGAAATACACGAATCCGACCTTCACGTCGGACAGATCGCCGTCGTGCAATTGTTTGATGTAGGCAACATCGTTGGCGGCCTGGCCCCAATAGGTCGGTCCGATTGGATAAACCCAGTCAAAGACAGTGCCATCCACGGCATCGCCGCGACCGACAAGCGACTGCATCAGAATGCGTCCGTCTTCCATGGCGCGCGGCAGAATTGCCAGGGACACCGGTGTGGACAGCGTATCGAAGACAAAGACACCCTCGCGGCTGAGCCTTGAATAGCATTCGATTCCGCGCTGTGGTTCGTTTCCGTGGTCGCGCACGATGACTTCCACCGGCTCACCACCGATACCGCCCTTCTTGTTTATGAGCTTTGCCAGATCCAACGCGGCCTGCGAAACCTGCGGTGTGGCGAAAGTATATGCCTTGCTGAGATCGTAGCAGACACCCACCTTGAATGGCTCGGCCAGAACCTGTGTCCCGGCAGTCAAGCCACCCAACATGGATATTACGGTTAACGTCTTAGTAAGTAATCTCATTTCTTCCTCCCTGAACAGTGCCTGTTTGGAACCTCAACTCAACCAACGTTTGCGTCGGCTGTAGTGTTTGACATTGTGGAAATCCGTACCTTCACCACCTCCGAGATAGAATTCCTGAATGTCGGAGTTGGATTTGAGGGCCGCCGCTGTGCCGTTCATGACAACACGACCGTTCTCGATCAGATATCCTTCTGAGACGATCTCCAGAGCGGCAAGGGCGTTCTGTTCTACCAAGAGCACCGACATACCTTCTTCCTGGTTGATTTTTTGAAGTATGCCAAAGATCTCGGCTACCAGGAAGGGCGCAAGACCAAGGCTCGGCTCATCCAGCATCAGCAGGCTCGGCTGGGTCACCAGCGCGCGACCAATGGCCAGCATTTGCTGTTCTCCGCCCGACAGATAGCCGGAAAGCGAATTGCTCCGCTCCGCTAGGCGGGGGAAATAATTGTATATCTTCTCCTTTTCCCCATCCAGTTCTGATCGGGACATGCCCATCGGTGCGGCTGCTGTCAGGTTCTCGTCCGGGGTGAGGTGTTCAAAGACACGCCGGCCCTCGATGACATGGCAAATACCCATCTCCACGCGCTTTTGTGCGAGCATCTCGGTAATGTCGGTGCCTTCGAATTTGATTTCACCCCGGCTGACACGTCCTCTTTCAGCTTTCAAAAGACCGCTGATCGCTTTCAAAGTGGTGCTTTTACCCGCTCCGTTGGAACCCAGAAGCGCGATCATCTCGCCCTTCGGCACCTGAATCGAGACACCCTTGATTGCCAGCATCACGTTGTCATACAGCACCTCGACACTGTTCATCGACAGTATGGGCTGGGCTTCGACCTTTTTATCCATCGTCATTCCTCTTTACTTCCTGAGCTGATCGAAGGGCCAGACCATCAGATAGTCCCTGATATTGCCGTAGAGCTTTCCAAGCCCCAAAGGTTCGATCAGAAGAATTACGACAATCAGCGCGCCATAGACGGCGTTCGGGATATGGGCGAGCGTTTCGACGTTGATCTGCATTCCAAGCGACTGGCTCGCCGTCGAAAATAGCCCGTTCACCACACCCGGCACGAGCAGGATCAGGGCAACGCCGAAGTAGGACCCGATGATACTTCCCAGCCCGCCGACGATCACCATCGCCAGCACCTGGATTGAAACTGTCACCGAAAACTGTTCCGGCGCGGCGAGGAAGAAGAATGTCGCAACCAGCAAGGCACCACTGACGCCCGCAATAAAGGACGACGTCGCGAAGGCGAGGATCTTGTAGTAGAAACTGTTCACCCCCAGGATCGCGGCGGCGAAGTCCTTTTCACGTACGGCGACCAACGCCCGCCCCAGTCCGGTACGTTTCAGATTCAGCATAAAGATCGTCACCAGTACGCACCAGCCGAAGGCGACATAGTAATAGCCCGCGTCAGAGGTGATCTCCTGCCCGAGCAGTGCCAGTGTCGGAGATTGCAGCGATGCGTGGGAGCCCCCCGTAATCGCGGGTGAGTGAGTCAGCACCCAGTCCATGACGAACTGCATCGCCAGCGTCGTAAGCGCAAGATAGAGACCTTTGACCCGCAATGCAGCGAAGGCGAACAGGCTGCCGATCACCGACGATGACAACCCGCCGATGATGAGCGCGAATTCCCAAGGGATGCCGAACCGCACCGCATGGATCGCGGAATACGCACCCACAGCCATGACCGCAGCATACCCCAGATGAAGCTGTCCGGCCCACCCCGTCACAAGGTTCAGCCCAAGCGCGGCGGCCGTCCAGATCAGCCATGGGAGCATGTAACTGTTCAGATAGAGCGACGGAACGATGAACGGTGCCGCAAGTCCGAACAGGAAGACGAACATGGCCAGGTTCCGGTCAGCAGGTATCTTGAATACACGGCTGTCCGAGACATAATTGGCATGATGGACACCGGAAAGTCGGAAAAACATCCCTTACACCCTTTCAATTTCGTGACGACCGAACAGTCCATGCGGACGGATCATCACTGTAAGTATGAGCACGGCGGCGACGATGAGTTCCCGGCTTCCGCCTCCGACAAGCGGATCGAGGAAGTCGGCGCCCACATTTTCCAGGATACCGAGGATGATGCCGGCGATCACGGCACCCAGAATGCTGTCGAGGCCACCCAGAACAGCCACCGTCAGACCTTTGAGCAGCAACAACGACAGCGCCTGGTCCACGCCCTGAATCTCGCCCCAGATGACGCCTGCGGCCACGGCCACCACCGAAGCAAGGGCCCAGGAGAGTCCGACGCCGCGCTCGACTGAAATCCCGACCGACCACGACGCCATGTAATCATCCGCGATCGCCCGCAATTTGATGCCCGTGCGGCTGCGGAAAAACACCATGAAACCGACAAAGAGTGCGATCGCGACCCCGGCGCCGACAAGGTGGATCCGACTGATGAAAAGATCGCCCAGAAACAGCGGTTCATAGCTGACCCCCAGTTCCATCGACCGGGACGTCCCGCCCCAGATCGCAAGCGTTGTGCCCCGCAGGAAAATATCGAGACCCAGCGTCAGCATCAGGATCATAATGACCGGGCGACCGGCGAGCCGGCGCAGCGCGACACGCTCGATGCCGAATCCCAGGCCGAACATGATCACCGCAGCAAGCGGGATCGCGAGCCAGAGCGGCAGACCCGCATCATGTGAAAGAGCGAGAACCACATAAGCCCCGACCATTGTCAGCCCGCCCTGTGCCAGGTTGGGCACCGAGGACGCCTTGTAAATCAGCACGAGGCCGATGGCGAAAAGCGAATATAGCAGACCCGTCAAGGCGCCGTTTATCGCAAGCTCTGCTAGAAAGACCCAATCCATTCATACCTCCCTGATGGGAAGGCTCTTTTCGACCTTCCCTACTTCTCCGGTCTCGTAAGTCACCTGGGCGCTTACATGGACCTCTTTTGAACCGTCGTAGAGTGCCGCGACAACGTCGGCATAGCGTTCCTGAACGACCTTGCGGCGCAGTTTGCGCGTTCGCGTGATTTCGCCATCGTCCGGGTCGAATTCCTTCGGCAGGCTGACAAAGCGTTGCAGACGCAAAGGCTCGGTGAGAGCCTTGTTCACCCGCAGAAACGCCTCGTGCAGCAGCTTGGCCACCTCGTCGCGCTGCGACAGGTCGGCATAGGATACATACGGCACACCGTTCACCTCTGCCCAGTGTCCGACCGCCTCGAAATCTACGCAGACCATCGCCGTCAGTTCATCCAGTCCGGCACCAAGAACTGCCGCATCCTTGATGTAAGGGCTGAACTTCAGCCGGTTCTCGATATAGTTCGGCACATAGCGTTCCCCCCCGGCTGTGTGCATGACTTCCGACACACGGCCCAGAACCACGAGATGACCATCGTCCTCAATGTAGCCGGCGTCACCAGTATGCAGCCACCCGTCCTCGAGGGCTTCAGCAGTCGCTTCGGGTTTGTTGAAATAGCCTTCGAACACACTGTCTGAACGCATCAGGATTTCCCCATCGTCCGCGATCTTCAGCTCAACGCCCGGCGCGGGTTTGCCAACGGTATGAAGGCGTACCTCTCCTGGCGCCTGTATCGCGTTGATCGCGCTGTTTTCGGTCTGGCCATAGAGCTGGCGAAGCTTGATCCCGAGGGCGCGATAGAAAACAAAAGTATCTTCGCCGATTGCCTCGCCGCCGGTGAACGCATTCTTCAGGCGGCTCATCCCGAACTGGTCCTTGATCGGACCAAAGACAAGCGCCTCGCCCAGGAACCGTCCCAAAGGCTCCAACGCGCCGCCACTCTTACCGTTCAGCTTGCGCGTCTCGGCAGCAACCGCCCGGTCCATGAAGAAATGGTACAGCCATTTCTTGAACGGAGTCGAATTTTCCATGCCGACCTGGATCGTTGTCAGCATCTGGTCCCAACTTCTTGGTGCCGCCAAATAGAAGGTAGGTGCGATTTCCCGCATATCGCGCACGACCGTTTCCTGCCGCTCCGGCACGTTCACGGTAAATCGCCAAAGCAACGCCGCCCCGACAGTAATAGCAAAGTCACCCACCCAGGCCATCGGCAGATAGGCGAGGATTTCCTCGTTCTCGTCGAAGGCGCCCGCAGCATGGCCATTCCTCGCCGCCGCTAGAACGTTCTTCTGGCTCAGCACGATACCTTTCGGTTTGCCGGTCGTTCCGGAAGAGTGCATGAAAATCGCCGGGTCTTCGGGCTTCGCCCTGTTCAGAATGGCCTCGCGGCGGCCCGCATCCCCGTCAAGTTCGCGTTGACCGATCTCGATCAGGTGATCCCATGACATAAGACCGTCATCTTCATATGTTCCCAGCCCGCGCGTTTCGTCGTAAATGACGTGGGCAATGCCGCTCGCACTTGCGCTGCGCAATTCGAGAATTTTGTCGACCTGTTCCTGATCTTCTGCGAAGGCCGCAACGATTTCGACTTCGCCGAGGAAATGCTGAAGTTCTTCGAGCGTAGCACCCGGATAGGCCGGCATCGCGTAAGCCCCGAGCAGCGAGATCGCAAGCATGCCCTGATATAGACGTGCACGGTTGTCACCAAGTATCAAAACGGCCTTGCCCGGCGCTACGCCGACCACTTCGAGACCGGCCGCGCAGGCCAGAACCTCGTCCACGTAGTCGGCCCAGGTGCTTTCTCTCCAGATGCCGCGCTCTTTCTCGCGGACCACGATATCCGATCCATGGTTTGCCGCGTTCCGCGCCAGCAGCTTTCCAAATGTCTCGTTGGCGGAATTTTGCAATGTCGTCCCCTCAGCCATGCGAACCTCCAACATATGCTTCAATGACCCTTGGGTCTTTTACGACTTCTCTCGGTATGCCGCTGGCGATCATTTCACCGTAGTTCAACGCGAGCATACGGTCGCAAATGCCGATGATGACGTCCATATGGTGCTCGATCAGCAGAACGCTGACGCCCCGTTCGGCCCGCGCATCCAGAATGAAACGGGACATATACCCTTTTTCTTCCTGGTTCATGCCAGCCATCGGTTCGTCGAGAATCAGCATCTTCGGTTCCGCGACCAGTGCGCGCGCAAGCTCGACCCGCTTTTTAAGTCCGATGGGCAGACCATCGACCAGTTCGTGCCGAATACTCTCCAATTGAAGAAATTCGATCACCTCTTCGACGATCTTGCGGTTCTCGATTTCTTCCCGCTGTGCGGCCCACCAATAAAGCGCCGTGCGGATGACCCCCGGCTTCATGTGAATGTGTCGCCCGAGCAGAATGTTATCCAGAACGCTCATCCCGTTGAACAGGGCAAGGTTCTGGAATGTTCTGGCAACCCCGAGCGTTGCGACCTTGTGTGGCGCGGTGCCCGTGATGTCTTTACCTCCCAGCCGGACAGTCCCGACGTTGGGAGGGTAGAAACCCGTGATCGCGTTGGTAAGTGTTGTCTTGCCGCTGCCATTCGGACCGACAAGTCCAAAGATTTCTTTGGGTTGAATGATAAGATCGACACCTGTGACGGCGACGATACCGCCAAACCGCCGCTCGATCCCGCGACATTCCAGTATTGCCCCATCACCGGTACCGGCATCTGTTGTTCTTTGCGTCATCATCTGGATCCTGTTGTCCCTCGCTAGGTTCGGTCTTGGTATCAGGAAATCCGGAAATAATCCGGTCTCCCTGTTGGCCAGGGATCACCCCACATTTGTTGCCCGCCGTCGATGTTAAGAACTTCTCCGGTCACGAATTTCCCGGAATTGGCCGCCAGATAGACTACGCCTTCTGCAACATCCCATTCATCCCCGGCGTGGCGCATCGGATTGGAATCCTGAAAAGTTGCCGCGCCTTCAGCGGGATAGTTTCCGAAACCGGTACTTTCGCAACAGCCGGGCGCCACGCAGTTCACGCGGATATCATGCGGCGCCCATTCCACGGCGACTGATTTGGACAGGTATACCACACCTGCCCGGGCCGCACAGGTATGCGCGATGCCGGGCATCCCGCGCCAGATGTCGGCCACGATGTTCACAATTGAACCCGATTGCTTTTGCGCAACCCAATGCCGCGCCGTGGATTGCATCATCCACCAGGTGCCATTGAGATTGGTATCTATGACAGCGTTCCAGCCCTTCGGAGAAAAATCCAGAGCGGCTTGCGGAAACTGCCCTCCCGCGTTGTTGACCAGAACGTCGATCGACCCGAATTCCTGATTGACCGCAGCTACGAAATCTTCGACCTGTTCGGGGTCACGGATCGTCATCGGCATGGCAAAGACCTTGGCACCCAGACTTTCGAGAAATTCCTTGGCCGACGCCAGTTTCTCCTCGTTACGTCCATTTATCGCAAGATTTGCTCCGAGCTTGGCAAACAGGGCCGCAATGGCTAAACCCAATCCACCGCCCGCACCGGTGACAACAACAGTCTTGGCTTCGAATAGATCGCGTGCAAACACGGTCGAGCGTGCTGACAGGTCTTCTCGCGAAGACCCAAACTGCGTCTCATTCATGACGCTTCCTCCCTTTTCCCCCATTCGGGGTTATTCGGATAATCTAACGCGTGTTAGAAAATAATCAAGCTAAGAATTTCGCCTACTTCCGCAACTCGTTTTCTTCGAGTAA
This sequence comes from Sulfitobacter sp. SK025, assembly GCF_003352105.1. NCBI lineage: Bacteria > Pseudomonadati > Pseudomonadota > Alphaproteobacteria > Rhodobacterales > Roseobacteraceae > Sulfitobacter > Sulfitobacter sp. SK025. Next base: position 293,186 of record NZ_CP025809.1, read on the forward strand.
GTTATTAAAAATTCAAACATTTTCCTCCCGTTGACAACGAATTCACTTGCGTCGTCACTGGTACGGTGCGGAACAAGAGGGTTTCTCTCGTCAGCCGTTTGGCGTGGTATACCTTGGCGTTTCCGAATCTCCTAACGGTGATCTGTGATGCCGTGGTCGCCTCTACGAGGTGTAGAACGAGATTAAACCGTCTTCTTGTCGGCAACCTGCGCCGTCGAAATCCGGACTTTCAACACATGCACGGCGTGTCGACCGCCCCTGCCACGCCGCGGCGGTCTTGAACTTGGACGTATTCGAAACAGGCTTTTTGTGTTCTCCGATCATCGGTTCCAAGGTGCGCGCAGGTTGCGCATCGGTGCCAAACCTCACAACAGGATTACCGAGACCCAGCCGAGACCGGCCCGCAATTCCGCGATTGCCTGCATTATGACGGTCGCCTCGGCAATCCCAGACCTGCGTCATCTACCTGTTCCTGCGTGCCGATCCCAAGGCACCCACCGTCAGTCATCGCCCCCGTACAGATCATGAGAAAACCCACCGTTGCGATCGCGCTCTAATCAATAGTCGCCGTCGAACCGGGTACACCTCCACAGGATCTGGTCGCGTAATTCCCTCCGCTCATCCGTCAAAGGAAATGTCACGGAGTGTTTCTCGTGCCGTCCAGTCCTATGATCCCCGCCTCGTAAAGGGCCGTGATCTGTTTGTCGTCAAACCCAAGCTCGCACAGAATGCTGCGCGTGTCGGCACCAGGCGCGCGTCCCAGCCACCGAAGCGCGCCCGGTGTGGCGCTGAGATGCGGGACCGGGCCGATAACCTTGGTCGGCTCACCCTCGACCGATACAATGTCGCCACGATGGCGGATTTGCGCGTTCGTTGTAATATCTTCGACGCTCAGCACCCGCGAGGCCACCGCATCATGACGCGCGAATTCCGTTTCAACTTCGGCAAGTGTGTGCTGCGTGACAAAATCATTGATGGCGTCGAAAACCACGGTCATGTGGTGTGACATCTCGGCAAGGGTCGCGAACCGCGGGTCATCGGCCAAGGCGTCACCGCCGACGGCGCGCAGCAGCCGTTGCGCGGTCTCCGCGCTTCCTGCGGAAACGGTCAGCCATACCCCATCGGATGTGCGGAACATACCCCCCGGCGCAAAGTCCATCGGCTGGCGCAGCCCGTTGCGTCGCGGCGAATGATCAGCGCCCGTCAGGGCAGGAACGGGATAATCCATCAACCGAAGCAAGGCTTCGAACACTGCAAGATCGACGACCTGACCGCGTGCGGTTCCCTGTTCGCGGGCAAGCAGTGCGATCATGATCCCCAATGCGCCCATCAGCCCCGTCGTGCTATCTGCCGCCGGAAACCCGGGATGCATCGGCGGCCCGTCGGTGAAACCGGTCAGATGCGCCAGACCGCTCATGGCCTCAGCCGCACGGCCAAAAGCAGGTACATCCCGCATCGGGCCGTCCTGTCCGTAGCCGGACACGCGCAGAATAACCAGATCCGGGTTCCACCCATGCAGTATTTCCGGCCCGATGGCCGCACGCTCAAGTACGCCTGGTCGAAAATTCTCGACAAGGACATCGGCACCTTCAACCAGCTTGCGCAGAATGCCCCGGCCTTCGTCCGACTTCCAATCCAGACCCAGAGTCTGCTTGTTGCGGCCCAGTGTCTTCCACCAAACACCAACCCCGTCCTTGGCCTTGGGTCCGAGGTCACGCATCATGTCCGTTCGGTTCGGTGCTTCGACTTTGATGACATCCGCACCGAAATCAGAAAGCAAGGCAGCTGAAAGTGGGCCGGCGATGACATGGCCGAGTTCGATAATTCTGAGGTTGTGTAGGGGTCCGGACATTGGCTCTCTTCGCTAATATTCTAACACGCGTTAGATTATTAGCGAAAGGAATGTGAGTTCTCAAGGCATGACATAAGGAAACTGGATTGGTGTATCCAGGCACACGGCGTCAGACAAAAAGGTGACGCGCGCCACAAAGCAGCGCGCGTCAATGGACCATTCGTTCGGCCAGGCCAGTCCGTGGTCAGGCTAGTCCATGAAGCGAAAATGGCAATTCGCGCACAATCGTGCCGGTTGCCCGGCGTACGGCATTGGCCACGGCGGGCCCAACGGGCGGTGTGCCCGGCTCGCCGATGCCGGTAGGGGCCTCGGTCGACTGAACGATATGGACATCCACCTGCGGCATGTCGCTGATCCGCAGTGGTGTGTAATCGTAGAAGTTCGACTGGTTTACCTCACCCTCGGTCAGGGTGATCTCCTCGCGCAGGATCGCGGAAAGACCGTAGCCCAGTCCCCCCTGGACCTGCGCTTCGATGTTCGAGGGGTTGATCGGCACGCCGCAGTCGACACCGCAGGTCACGCGCTCGACCTTTACGGTGCCGTCTTCGCGGATGCGAACATCCGCAACCTCGGCGACATAAGAGCCAAAACTCTTGTGCACCGCGATGCCCCGTGTGAGGCCATCCGGTACCGTGCCGGCCTTGTCAATCGCCAATTCCAACACCCCCCGCGCGCGCGGATCGGTAAGATAGCGCAAGCGAAATTCCACAGGATCGGCACCGGCCGCTTCCGCCAGTTCGTCCATCATCGTTTCGACCACATACGCGGTGTGGGTGTGCCCGACCGAGCGCCACCAAAGAACCGGCACGCCAACTTCCGGATGGTGGATATCGACCGACCATCCCGGAATGGTGTAGGCCGAATGCTCCCCGAGGCCCTCGACCGAAGAGGCATCGACACCATCCCGAACCATGAACTGTTCGAACGCGGTTCCGATGGCGATACCTTGCCCCACCACGCGTTGTTCCCACGACGTGATATTGCCGTCGGCGTCAAGACCGGCGCGCACACGGTGCATGTGCATCGGACGGTAATAACCGCCGCGCACGTCGTCTTCGCGGGTCCAGACCAGTTTGATCGGCCGGGCATCCCCGTGCGCTTCGAGCCACGCCTTCGCGATCATTGCGGCCTCGGCCACATAGTGGCTGTCGTAGATCGCACGGCGCCCGAAAGATCCGCCGCCCCAGAGGGTCTCGATTGAAACCGAACCCGGATCAATGCCAAGCACCTGCGCACCTATGTTCTGGTCCAGAGTCTGGATCTGCGATCCAGTCCAGAACGTGGCTTCGGTGCCGTCAAAACGAACGGTAACGTCGATTGGCTCCATCGGCGTGTGCGCGAGGTAAGGGAAAGAGTAGTCCGCTTCGATCACCTGTTCAGTGTCGGCCTGCGATACGACGGCGCTGTGGAATGCGATACCTTCCTCATCCAGCAGCGCGGTGTATTCGGCCCGCAGCTCTTCGGTTCCCCGGTTTTCGGCCTGCGAAAAATCCCATTCCGCTGACAGCGCGTCGCGGGCCTGAATGGCCTGCCATGTCGACTCGGCGATCACCGTCGCCCGATCAGGCAACTGAATCACGTCGATCACGCCGGGCATGGCCCGCGCCTCTGTGGCGTCTAGACCGGCCAGTACGCCGCCGAAACGCGGACTGCGCAAGCTGACGGCGTAGACGAGCCCTTCCATGGCCACGTCCATCCCGTACATGTTGGTTGCACCCTGGGATTTGCGAACCACGTCAACGCGTGGGAAGGACTTGCCGATATAGACCCATTGATCAGGCGTCTTGAGCGTGACGCTTTCGGGGACGCTCTGCCCTGCGGCAGTCTCGGCCATGTCGCCAAGGCTGGCTGACTGTGATCCGTCAGTGATCTGACCGCCCGCGATGCTGATGCCAGCGGGATCGACGCCCCAGGTCTGTGCCGCTGCTGCGATCAACATCGAGCGTGCAGTGGCTCCGGCCTCGCGGTACTGTTGCCAGGAATTGGCCATCGCGGTTGACCCGCCCGTGCCCTGCACGCCCATCAGAGTATTTGCATAGAGATCGGTATTGGCGGGCGCGAACTCTGTCGTGACCTGTGCCGAATCCGCATCAAGTTCGTCCGCGACCAGCATGGCGAGACCCGTGGCTGTTCCCTGCCCCTTGTCGAGGTGTTTGACGATCACCACCACGGTGTTGTCGGGGCGAATGTGAACGAACGGCGTGGCAAGCCCGTCGACGCCGCCCTGCGCTGCGGCTGACACGGGCCGAAGGGCGGCACCCAACATCAGGCCGCCCGTGGCTCCGGCAGACAGTTTCAAAAAGCCCCTGCGCGTGAGCGCGGGCGTCGGCATGGTCTGTGCAATAAATCTGTTGAGCATCTTAACCCTCCATAATCTCGGATGCGCGATGGATCGCTTTGCGAATCCGTGCGTAGGTGGCACAACGGCACAGGTTTCCGTCCATTGCCGCGTCGATATCGTCGTCGGTTGGTTTGGGCGTGTCCCGCAATAGCGTCGTCGCCGACAGGATCTGGCCTGACTGGCAGTAGCCACATTGCGGCACCTCCAGCTCCACCCAGGCTGTGCGGATCGCCTCGGTCGTGGCGTCTTGCGCACCCTCGATCGTCGTCACCGTGGCCCCGTCCAGGTCTCCCACGAAGGTCTGGCACGAGCGTACGGGCGCCCCGTCCACATGCACCGTACACGCCCCACAGGACGCGACTCCGCAGCCGAATTTGGTGCCTGTCAGGCCCAGTTCATCGCGCAGGGCCCACAACAGCGGCGTATCCCCGGCCGCCGCGATCTCGCGCGGTTCGCCATTCAAAGTAAGTTTGATCATTTTCTCGGTTCTCCTTTTTTCTCAGCCAAGGTCCGGCGCAGTGGCCACGAACGCTTCGTCATTACTTAATCTGTCCCACCAGTCCTGCATGCCCTCGAGGGACAAGATCGCGGCGCCATCCTCTGTCATCGTCGCATACGCAATGAGCGGCCCGAGCAGGTAGTCGGCGAAACCGGGCGCGTCACCGGAAAAAAATGGCGCATCTTTCTTGTTGTCCAGAACAAGCCTGATCAGTTTTCTGGCCTGATCCAGATTGGACTGCCTCATTTCTTCGTTTTTTCCGCCGACCACATCGGGGAACAGGTGATACGCCACAAAACCAATGATCGCGTCGTAGCCGTAATTGGTGATCAGCGCAGCGTTCTCGTCCGCCTTCGCGCGTTCTTTTGCATCCTTGGGAAACATCGGTGGTTCAGGGTCGCGCGCTTCGAGGTACCGTACGATTGCATCGGTTTCACGCAGACGCATTCCGTCGATATCGAGAACCGGCACCTTGCCGAACGGGTGGCGTTCAAGATGATCGGGTTCTTGCGTTTCGCCTTCCAGGACGTTGACCGGCACCTGGTTGTAAGAAATGCTCTTACGCGCCAGCACGCATCGCACCGTGCGCACGAAGGTCGATCCGTTAAAGCCGAAGAGAGTTGTTTCTGTCATCTGGTCCTCGTTGTTGTCATTTGATGGAATGCGGGAGCGCCGCCTGCGGTGCTGGATCACCGGATATGTTCGCAAGGTCCGCCGCTAGGAGATCGACAAGATCGCGCACGGCGGTGCGCAGCGCCTCGGCCGCACCCGGCCCAAGCCGGTCACCGATCCGGCCGGACAAGGCGACCGGCACCTCCGCCGCGCGGGTCCGCAGGGCGACACCGTCCGGCGTCAGGTGCACCATGACGTGTCGTTCGTCGGCCCGGTCGCGCGTCCGGGTCAGCAGGCCGAGTTTCTCCATCCGCTTTAACATCGGGGTCATCGTACCGCTGTCGATATGAAGACGCCGTGCCAGGCCACCGACATGAATCGGCCCCTCTTCCCAAATGTCGCGTTGCCCTTTAATCTGAGACGGGACGCGTTTGGCGGCAATTTTTGCCCTTAATTGTGAGATGAGGCTGTCATGAGGCCGACGCTTTTCGCGCGCCTTTGCGCGATGTGATCAACCGCGGCAAGCAATCGAGGCTCCTTCTCGAAGGCGCGCAAGAGAGCAACCCTTGCATAGTCGTCGATGCTTTTGCTGACGATGGCTGCCTTAGCCAAGGGCTGAGATCGAGCGGCGGCGATTGCGGCGAGGCAGAACAGCCTAACTTCCGATCTGGGGTTCTGGACAGCGAACGACGGATCCCCGCGGAAGGTTTTGAGTGACATGGCAAATGTGACTGCGCGCATTGCGCGCCGAAGTTGCTTGGGGCCGCGCGAGCGCGCGGCGCACTCAAGCATCTCTGCCCCGCGGCGCGCTCGGTATATCAGTTTTCCAGATATTTGTTCCTCACGGAGTTTGCCAAGGGTCTGCACAAGTCTCGTCCCGCAAACTTGGCAGTCAAATGCCCAGGCCCGCCTCCAATGCCTGAGCGAAAGACCCTCTCTGGCGCATTGCATGCAATGCTGGAATGGCATCTGAGCCGTCAGCGAGGCTTCTCGTGGCGTCATTGCCGGAAAGGTCAAAGATCGAACAACATCTGGGTTAACCCGTGCGGCGTTGGCAATCTTCGCCGCCGCAGCCGCGTCGACGTTGAAGTCCAAGGCGGTGCCATGCGCGGTATCGATTCTGAGATGAGCCAGTAGTTCCGCATCATCACAGTAGTTGGCCGCCGCCAGCCGAGACAACCAACCTGACAACAACTCGTCTGGCAGCGGCGCGACAGTCTTGGGCAGCGGGTGCGGCTTCACACCCGGGACTTCTGGAGCCGCCGATGGGGGTTCGCATGGCGCGACCAAACCGGCGTCCATTTTGCGATTGCGTCATCGGTGATGCATTCCTCGCCTGTGATAATGGCGTCGATGGAAAGATCCTTGACCAGAGCGAAGATGCGCGAGGTCACCCCACCGGTCAGTGCCAAGACCTGCTTGAGAGATTTGACCTTCAGGTTTGTCAATGAGCGTTTAAAAGTGACCCGGTTTCAGCGTTTGATTTTGACCCGCCTATTGGGTGCCAAAGCCCCCAGGCGGACCGCCCTCATATAGCGAGTCCGTCTGGGGGCTTTGCTTGCGATGCGGCTATTTTTCTCTGCGACTTTTGCTCTGAGCGAAGCGATATGACGTGTTGCCCGTTTCGATGATGGCACAGTGGTGCGTGACGCGATCCAAGAGCGCAGTTGTCATCTTGGCATCACCGAAGACAGCGACCCATTCCCCGAACTCCAAGTTGGTGGTGATGATGACGCTGGTTTTCTCGTAGAGCTTGCTGATCAGGTGGAACAGCAACGCGCCGCCGGATTTCGGGAACGGGATGTAGCCCAACTCGTCGATGATGACGCAATCCAGAGCCGACAGCTGCCGGATGATCTTCCCGGCATTGCCGTCGGCCTGTTCCTTGATCAGAGCATTGATCAGATCGACCGCGTTGAAGAAGCGGACCTTCTTGCCGTTGTTGATCAATGTGGTTCCAAGCGCGATGGCGATGTGAGTTTTGCCTGTCCCGGTTCCGCCGACCAGGATAAGGTTGTGCGCCTCTTCAGTGAACTGACCCGAGCAGAAGGGTTCGATCTGGGCCTTACTCACAGCGGCCGCGCCGTAATCGAAGGTGGCGAAGTCCTTATGATGGGGGAACTTCGCGATGCGCATTTGATACTGGATGGAACGCACCCGCCGCTCTACGGTTTCCGCGTCGATCAGTTGCTTTATCGCTGTGGTCAGACTTGGTGGCTTGCGCGCGGACAGCAAATCATGGGCGCAAGCTGCCATTCCATGCAGCCTCAAGGCGGTCAGTTGGTCGATGAGAGCGTTCATGCGGCAGCCTCCTCGGCCGAGCAGAGCGCCTCATAGCGCTTGCAGTCGGCCTCGGGCCGCACGGTCAGCTGCGGATAGACATTGCCCTCATTCAACGGCGTGATGATTGGCTCCACCAACTGGTTGATCAGATTAGTGATGGCAGGAAGGCGCAACGTGTTTTGTTCAACTGCCAATTCGCAGGCCGTCTCCACCACCTCGATTCCGTGGTCCTGGGCCAGTAGAAGCAGATCGACGAACTCCCGGTCCCCGCCTTTGCCAGCCATGTAATGCTCCCTGATCCGATGCATGGCCTCAGGCAGTTGCCAGTCCACAAAAGGGGCGCCGTCGCGCAGAGCGCCGGGCTTGCGATCCAGTAGAGGAACATAATGCCAAGGTTCAAAGTAGCTGACGTTGCGGGTGAAGCGACGCTTGTGCTCGGCAATAACGTCCTGGCCTGACACCAGCACGATCCGGCTCGCATAGGCGCGCAAGGAGACATGCTGGCCTGCAAACCGGGAAGGCACGCTATAGCGATTGCTGGCATATTGAACCAGGCAGGTGGAACGGACCCGCACCGTCTTTTCCACATAACCATCAAAAGCCCGCCCCAGGGGGCGCAGCTCGGCGCGCTCATCTTCAAAAACCTCCGCAATCGTGCGGGACGATTGTTCAGTGTGGGCGCGGCTTGCCAATTCCTCGCAGCGCAGACGCAACCAGTTGTTCAGCCCATCCAGATCATCAAAAGCTGGCATGGGAACAAACAATCGGCCTCGTAAAAAATGGACCTGGTTCTCCACCTGACCTTTCTCCCAACCCGACGCGGGGGTGCAGGCAACCGGCTCCATTACATAGTGGTTCATCAATGCCAGGAACCGAGGATGGAACACTCGGTCCTTCGAGCGGGAGACATAGGTCACCATCGTTTTGGGATTGTCGATGATCACCCGTCGCGGAACCCCGACGTAGAAGGACAGCGCCCGTACAAAGGCATCCAACACCATTTCTTGGCTCTCGCCGGGATAGGCTACGACAAAAGGTTTGCGACTATGGCACAGGCGGAAGTGAGCAACCTTTACCTTCTGCTCGACACCACCGAGAACCACGCGCTCTTCACTCCAGTCAAACTGGAGCGCATCACCAGCAGCAAAATGCAGGGGGATAAACGCCTCTCCCGATCCAGCATCGGCACGTTTGAGGTCTCGGATAAATCGCTGAACCGGAGAATAGGACCCAGTATACCCTTCCGAGACGAGCTGTTCGTAAAGCTTCGTGGCCGTCCGCCGCTCCCGGCGCGGGCGCTTGTGATCCTGCTCGAAAAGCTCTTGGAGCCGCGCGTCAAATCCATCGCACAGCTTATGCCGGGCCGGTGGCGCTTGCCGCTGATAGCTCGGTGGACTGTCGTCCTTCAGATACTTCTTCACCGTGTTCCGCGACAAACCGGTTGCCCGCGCCACAGATCGGATGCTGCGACCCTCAACCAATATCCAACGACGGATCTTCGATACACTTTCCATCAATATCACCTGCTCATTCCTCCGCGCTATCCAGCGCGGATGCTAACGTGGCAGGTGGGTCAATTTTACTCGCTCATAACCCACCCAAGTGGGTCAATTTCGCATGCCGATTCACATTCAGGTTGGACTTCTTTTCCAGTGGCATGGCAGCAATAAGGGTCTGGATCATGTCCGAGAACTCGGCATCGTCGCGCCAGTTTGGCAGATGATGTTCGTCCAGCCGTCGGGCAAGCTGGATATCACCGCGAATAGCATCGACGGCCTCGCTGACCCCAAGGCAGACCAGTGACACCTCGAGTTCATTGCTGAGATACCGCAGGACATTGAGAAATCGGCGCTGTTCGCGGTGGGTCCCGGCCAAGAGATTGTGGACCTCGTCGATCATGATCATCCGCAGGCCAAGGTCGCGTAAGAGCGCGATGACACGGACTTCGAGGGAAGCCACATTTTGAGCGCGGGCGCTAAGAGCCGTCGCCGGGGCGCCGACGGCGGCCAGGATGTGCAGGTAAAACCGCCGTTCATCAGGTGCGGGCGGCGCTTGCAACAGCAGAAGCGGTGTGCGGGTGATGCCCGACGCCGGATCGTATTCTGGTGCGTACTTGCGCGACAGGTTTCGGGCAATCATCGTCTTTCCGATCCCGGAGGCGCCATGCACAAGAAGCCCAGGCATACGGGTTTGTCGTGGCGCTTCGATCATGCCCTGCAAGCGGTCCAACACCTGTTCCGCCCGAGGAAAGCCGATCCAGATATCCGATTGAATGAGGGCGATCCGGCCGTCTTCTTCAGTTGTCCCTGCCCTCAATTCACCATCTCTCCACCTTGAACAATGGGCGCGATGTATCACCCGTATCGATCGGGCGCAGCCCTTCGGTTGTCGAGACGGCCGAGTTCGTGCCCTTCAATGTCCCTTTTCTTTCACGGGTTCTGCGTTCGGCCTTCGTCAGGCCCCGGCTTTCAGCTTCGATCTGGCGTTGCTGTCGGATCAGCTCAGCCAGCACCAGCTCATTAGACCCGGACTTGCCAAGGGCACGGGCCTTCCTCATCGCTTCGCGATATTCCCAGAGCGAGACGGGCGGAATTTCCAGGTTTCTGTACCGCGCCTCAACATACCGGCCATCGTCCAGTTCGACCCAGATCATTGAGATATCGCGAGGATCGTAGCGAACGACCACCTTTCCATCCCCGCGCCCAATGTGGCCTGCAAGGGCATCGGACCAGTACCTTATCTGGAACAGATGGATGCCGTCACGCCTGATCTTGCGCAGTTCACTCGGCAGGAAGCTCACCTGAAAGGCTTCCATCTCGAAGGGGATGTCGCCTGTCATTTGCTCTGAGAGCGCCTCCCATTTGGCAACGGGCGTGCAGCCAAGACTTGAATGAATGCTGTTGTTGTAACGGCAGATTTCCAGAGCAAACCAGCGATCGAATTCGCTCAACGTCATCGTGGCCTTGCTTTCGGCGTCATAGTCGCCCTTTGCCGCGATCGAGGATTGCGTTGTTCCCGGCAACAGGTGAACGGCCCCCATCATGGTGCCGATCAACCGTTCGATGTGACCACCGAAGTGAGGACTTGCTGGCGGTCGATAGACCAGATCGATCCCCCAATCCGCACAGGCCGACCGAAAGGCGCGCGACCGGAAATCGCGACCGTTATCGACGTGGATGCTGTGCGGTTTGCCCTGTGCCGGCCAAGGAACATCGCACGCCAATTCCGCAAGAAGTTCCTCCTTGAGGGCCACCGCCTGTGTCAGGCAAAGCGCCACTGACAGACGCGAAGGTGCCTCGAGAGAGGTGTAATATCCGGTCACCATCCGCGTTGCGACGTCGATCGCCAGCGTGACCCAAGGCCGCCCAATTGGTTTGCGTTCAAAGCCGTCGACAAGAATGATGTCCGCCGGTGTATGATCAATTTGGACGATCTCCAGTGGCATACTGGCCTTGTTCTCACCTGTGACCGGCGCAAATTTCTGGCGGGCCGCCTTTGCGCCCTCTCGTGCCTTCGCAACTTCGCGGGCATCCATCGCATCCAGACGACGCTGAACCGTTCGCCGTGTCGGCGGTTGCAAGCCCTCCTGCCAGCAAGCGCTGCGGATTTCTGTCACGACGCGCGACAAGCTCGAACGCTCCCGGCGCAAGAAATAGCGGCGAAGGTGCTCCTCGATTACCGCTTCGACTTTGCTGGATATTAACATCGTCCCGGTCGGGCGGCCCCGTTTCCGCGGAGCCAGAGCGCTGGTGCGCCCACCCTCTTCCGCCAACCGTTTTATCCAACGCCAGACCGTCGCCCTGCTGACACCAAGCTCCCAAACGGCGTCATTGATGCCACGTTCCAGGCTGCCAGTCCCATTGAGATATGCCTGAACAAGAGGGCGCAGCACCGCGGCCCTGCGCGCCTCTTCAGCACCAACAGCAACGCAGTCTTCGCCATCATCATTCATCGATATTTGCCGCACATGTCTGTGAACCCTGTCTCAGGTTTAAGGGCAAGAATATCGGAATTAAAGGCAAAATCTCATATTTAAGGGCAAAGGACAGCCGTTGATTTCGTTGGATTTCTCATCTCACAATTATGGGCTACGCGACATCCGCCAACGACCTCTCATACCCCGGGATCGGATGCGGGTTGCACGATTTTCGTCAAACTCTGGCAGTTCGACACGGATGACCGCACCCAGTTTCACAAAGATATGGAAGCAGAGCTTGGCGCGCCCGAAAATGGTGTGGCGACCGCTATCCTGCACCGCGATATGCGCGAGACAGTGACGTTCTCCAGTTTGGAGGCGGGCGCGACCATGACATTGGATGCAACAGGCGGCGCCGAGGTATTGGTCATCAGCGGGACCGCAACGGTGAATGGAGAAGCCCTGAGACAAAACGCTTGGCTGCGTCTGCCTGATGGCAGTGCCTTGACAGCCACAGCTGGGGCTGAGGGCGCAACGCTTTGGATGAAAACAGGGCATCTGCCCTATGCCAAAGCGCCGCAGGTTTGACGAAAACGGGCCGAACCACTGCGCACAGGGAAATCTGAACGATGCAAACGCAGACCCTTATCATCGGTGGCGGGCTTTCAGGTCTGGCGCTCGCCGCGCGGCTATCGGCCGAGGAGCAAGATTTTCTGCTTGTCGAAGCCCGCGAAAGATGGGGCGGACGTATCCTGAGCGAGCAGTGCAATGCGGGCGCCTTTGATCTTGGCCCCTCGTGGTTCTGGCCCGGCCAACCCCGTATCGCGGCGCTGATCGATCGTCTTGGGCTCACACGGTTTGAGCAGTTTTATCAAGGCGAACTTTTGTACGAAGACGAACGTGGCCATGTCCAGCGCGGGCGCGGCTTTGCGTCGATGCAAGGCTCATGGCGGTTGCAAGGCGGTCTCGCAGCCTTCATCGACAAGCTGTTGCTTGAAATTCCGTCAGACAAACGCATCTGCGCCACGCCAATCAACGCGCTGCGAAAAAAGAGCGATGGCGTCGCCGCCCAAACGGTCGCGGGTGCGCAGATCATGGCAAAAAAGGTCGTTCTGGCCTTGCCACCGCGCATTGCAGCGCAGTTTTCCTATAAGCCTGTGCTGCCCACAGACGCCCTGACTGCGATGGAGGGTATTGCGACCTGGATGGCAGGACAGGCCAAAGTCGTTACTGTGTTTGACCGCCCTTTCTGGCGTGATAATGGCCTGTCGGGCGATGCGATGAGCAGGGTTGGCCCGATGGTTGAATGTCACGATGCCAGCCCGTCTGAGGGTGGTCCCTATGCCATCTTCGGCTTCATCGGGATCCCGCCAGATTTGAGGCGCGACACCGCGGCCCTGCGCGAGCAGGTGCGCATGCAATTGGTGCGGCTCTTTGGCCCCGAAGCACAAAATCAAAAGCGTCTATACATCAAGGACTGGGCTGTAGACCCATTCACAGCGACTTATCTTGACCAGCGGACCGTTTATGCCCACCCCGATTATGGTTTGCCGCGCGCTTTGTCCGGTCTTTGGGACAATGCGCTCATCTTTGCCGGCACCGAAGTGGCCCCCACGTTTGGCGGCTTTCTTGAAGGCGCGCTTGAGGCGGCGGATCAAGCCTACACTGCTCTCACGACAGGCTAACTGCGGTAGGCGCGCCCGTGCGCCAGCCTGACTTTAGGCGGGTGCCGCAGCACCGGACGTAGCGCTGTCTTTCTTCGGCGGTCTGATCCGGAAAAACAGCGCATACAGCACGGGCACTGCGATCAAAGTCAGAATCGAAGCGAACGCGAGGCCGCCCATAATTGTCACCGCCATTGACGCAAAAAATGCATCCGGCAGCAGCGGGATCATGCCGAAAATCGTTGTCCCGGCGGCGAGAATAACGGGTCGCAAACGGCTAACAGATCCGTCAACAACCGCCTGATAGTCCGGCACCCCGTCGGCACGCTGAAGATCGATCTCTTCAACCAGAACAATCGCGTTCTTCATCAACATCCCCGACAGTGACAGGAACCCAAGCAATGCTGTGAAAGTGAAGGGCAAGCCCGTGAACAGCAGCCCCAAGACCATGCCCGTCACTGACATCGGGACGACGAGCCACAGGATCAGGGGTTGCCGGACTTTGTTGAACATCAATATCGAAATCGTCAGCATAACAAGGAAGCCCAAGGGGAGCTGCTTGCCAAGACTTGCCTGCGCATCTCCGGCGCTTTCGAATTCGCCGCCCCACTCCATCATGTAACCCTCAGGCAGCGGAATGGCTTCGATATCCGACCGGACACTTCGGAAGGCTTCGTCCGCAGTCAGATCGCTGCGAGAACCGCCAAGCGCAGTGATTGTGCGCTCCCGGTCCCGCCTGTGAATGAGCGCCTCGACAAGGCGTGTCTCGAAACGGTCCACGAGGTTAGCCATGGGAACGTAGGACCCTGCCCCGTCGGACCACACCGACAGGTCCTGAAGGCGGTCAATGCCGTCGCGCTCACGCTCAGGGAGGCGCGCAGGCCCTCCGCCCGCCAGTCCGGTGGATAGTAATATAGAACATGGCGACCGTCGGTGATGCCGATCGGCCCGCCGAACAAGCCGAATACCGCCTCGCTCCGTCCCGGACGGGTCGGATCGGCGAGGACCTCGGCCAGGTCTGTCGCGCGCGCCTCGTCCGGTGGCTTCACGCCATGCAAACCGAGCAACGTGGGCATCAGGTCCGCCGTCTGTGTCAGTGCATCGGTTCGCTTTCCGGCTGCCTGCGGATGCCGGGGGTCGTGGATCATCAGAGGTATATGACTGACTTCCTCGTAGTAGGGCATCCGGCACTTGCCCCACCAGTCGTGCTCGGACAGCAGGAAGCCGTGATCCGTGCCGAGGATCAGCGCGGTGTCTTTCCACATTCCATGTGCGTCGAGATAGTCGAGCAAACGGCCGAAATAGTCGTCGCACATCGCGACCAAGGCGGCATAGTTTGCCCGGATCGTCTTGATGTCCTCGGGGCTGTCGAGCACACGCTCGTAGTGAGGCCAGTCGAGAATGCGACGCGTCGTTTCAACATAGGCGTTCTGGAAGCGGTCCGGTGCATGGAAGGGTTCGTGCGGATCGAAGCATTCCAGCATGAGAAGCCAATCGTCGGCCTGCCTGTTGCGGTCGAGGAAATCGAATGCGGAGGCAAAACACCTGGGTCCGGGGAAGTCCTCTTCGCTGCGAAGTTCCTCGCGGTTTATCATGGCCTGAAAGCGCTTGCTGTCTCGGGTCATCGGGTAGTGACGCTCGTCGAACTTTTCGCGAAAGCGTTCGACTGGGGGCTGAACCATCGCGACACAGGGGTCGTATTCCTGCCCGCGGATGAAATCCCAGGACGAGAAACGTGTATGAAATCCGGATCCACCATCTTCGAAGTAGTGCAGATGATCACTGACGAGATGCGTGTAGATGCCATGCGATTTCAGGCTTTGTGCGAAAGAATTGTCAAATGGTTCCAGCGGCCCCCAGCTTCTGTGGGTAAAGTTCAGCCGCCCGGTGTGCATATCCCGCCGTGCAGGCATGCAAGGCAGCGACCCGACATAATGACGGTCGAATGTCATCGCACGTTTGGCAAATCTGTCGAAATTCGGTGTCCGGACAGAGGTTCCATGGTAGGCGCCAATAGCGCTGCGATTCAGGCTGTCGAAAAGAACAAAAATCGTACGCATGTTTCCCCCCTCCCGAAAGGCACAGAAACACGCACGACAGATAAAGAATAATATATACTTTCCGCTCAAAGATCAGCAGAATTTATCTATGACGGCGCCCTCAGCAATAGCAGTCCTGAGCCGAAGAACGATGCAGTTTCTCGCAATCTTCGAGACCGGCAACGTACACCGGGCAGCCGAACAGTTGGGTATTTCGCAGCCCGCGCTCAGTATGAGCCTCAAGCAATTCGAGGATGAACTCGGCGTTCCGCTCTTCCGGAGATTGCCGCGCGGAGTGGTGCCGACTGAAGCTGGCGAAATTCTTTATCGCTATGCGGCCAGTGCCCGGCATTCGGCACGCCTTGCAACAGAAGAAATAGCGGCGCTCGCCTCCGGCACAGTCAGCAAGCTCCGCTTGGGTGCCGGCGTCGCTTGGACGACGACTGTCCTGCCATCCGTGCTCAGCGATCTTCATACGCGCTACCCGGGGATGTTGATCGACGTTGTCACCGGCGTCGGGGATCAGCTTGCGGCTCTCTTCCTGGCCGGAGAAATAGACGTACTCCTGGCTGCTGGGTCGATGAGCGAGCTCGATGCGCCTGACATAAAAAGGGAGTTTGTGGTCAACCTCGCAATGCGTGCAGTGGCGGATCCAGACAATGAGCTGGCGCGGCGTGACAGAGTTGATCCGGCCGATCTCGTGACTGTCGAATGGGCCGGCTTTTACGAAGATGAAGGCTTCCTTCACCTTGTGCAACACTACATGGCCGAACGCGGACTGGGCGCACCGAAAATTGCGCTCAGAACGAATTCGGCTGCGGCTCTCACTTCGCTTGTCAAACGCACGAATGTAAGCGTTGCCTGGACAGCACCTTCCCAGTTTTCGCCTGAGCTGCGACTCCGTTTCTGACGGATATTGGGCGGGAGTTTCGCGATGGCGACTACGGTAGAGTTTCTCAGGGACTACGGGGTGGAGATACGGGCCAATGGCCAGAAGCGGTGGCCCAATGAGGTCAAAGCACGGATCGTGGCTGAGAGTTTGCAGCCGGGCGTGAGCGTGAATGCAGTTGCGGCGCGGTATGGGCTTCGGGCGAACCATTTATCGGAATGGCGGAGTCAAGCACGCGATGGCCGGTTGGTTTTGCCTGCGGGCGATGACGACGCCTTTAGTTTTGCGCCACTCGTAGTCTCGGATGGTGGCGGCGGTGCGCATATGTCGGCCGTTGCGGGGCGGTCCGCGAAGCCTGACGAGTCATCCCATACCTCCATCGAGATTGGGATTGGTCGTGTGACAGTCCGGCTCGATGGCACGACCAGTTCGTCCCGGGTTGCCGAGATCGTGCGGGCAATCGAGGGTCAGCCATGATGTTCCCATCAAACCGTGTGCGGGTTCTGGTCTCGACGCAGCCTGTGGACTTCAGGAAAGGTCATGATGGTCTGGCGTCGATCGTGTCGTCGGTGCTGCGCAAGGATCCGTTCACCGGCACGGTTTTTGTGTTCCGCTCGCGCCGGGCGGATCGGCTGAAGCTTTTGTATTGGGACGGCACCGGATTGGTGATGGCTTATAAGCGGCTGGAAGAAGCGACCTTCACCTGGCCGGCGATCAAGGACGGGATGATGGCGCTGAACCACGCCCAGTTCGAGGCCCTGTTTGCCGGTCTGGACTGGCGCAAGGTCAAGGCTCTGGAGATGCGCCCACCTGCTGCGGCAGAGTGAATCAACCGCTGTCTTTTGTGTGTTTTTAATGGGGTTTTATCGTATCCTGATGGCATGATCACGACACCCGCCATTGACCTATCCACCATCCCTGCTGCGCAGCGTGCGGCGGTTTTGGCGTTGATGGAAAAGGTAGCGGCGCTTACGGAAATCACCCAACGGCAAGAGCACCTGATTGCGGAGCTGAACCATGCCCTACATGGCAAACGGTCGGAAAAGCTGACCGAGGATGAGCGGCAGCTGGCGTTCGAGGATCTGTCCATCGCCCTGGCTGAGGTCGAGGTGCAGAAGGACCAACTGGCCGCTCAGACAGGTGACAAGACGACAACCAAATCTGCGCCAAAGCGCACCATCGGCAATCTACCGGCCGCACTGCCGCGCATCGAAGAAGTCATCGAACCTGACAGCCTGAGCTGCCCTTGCGGCTGCGGCGTTATGCACAAGATCGGGGAAGACCGCAGTGAGCGGCTGGACATCGTGCCGGCGCAGTTGCGCGTCATTGTCACCGTCCGCCCGAAATACGCCTGCCGGACCTGCACCGACGGCGTGACCCAGGCTCCCGCACCATCGCATCTGATCATAGGTGCCCTGCCGACCGAGGCCACCATCGCCCATGTGCTGGTCAGCAAGTATGCGGATCATCTGCCATTATACCGCCAAAGCCAGATCCTGGCGCGTGCGGGTCTTGATCTGCACCGCGCTGTGCTGGCGGACTGGGTCGGCAAGGCGGCCTTCCACCTCAAGCCCGTCGTCGACCGGCTGGCCGAACACCTGAAACGATCCGACAAACTGTTCATGGACGAAACCACGGCCCCGGTGCTGGATCCGGGGCGCGGTAAAACCAAAACTGGCTATCTCTGGGCACTGGCCCGCGATGACCGACCATGGGGCGGTGAAGATCCGCCCGGTGTGGTTTACTTCTATGCCCCCGGTCGGGCGGGCGCGAATGCCGAAACCTTCCTGACAGGCTTCGACGGCATCCTGCAGATCGACGGCTATCAGGGCTATAATCGGCTGACCAAACCCACGCGCAAGGGCGGTGCCCCCATTCGGGTGGCCCATTGCTGGGCGCATGCGCGCCGCAAGCTGAAGGAAGTCTTTGACCGAGATGGCTCAGAGATCGCCGCCGAAGGCCTGCGCCGCATCGCCGAAATCTATACCGTCGAAGCTGATGGGGTGGATGGCTCCTGCTTCAACCGGCGTCGCAATGCGCCATAATGCAGGTGTCAAAATCTGCTTTGAGAGGAGCCACCCCATGCAAGTTACCACAATCGGCGTTGACCTGGCCAAGAACGTTTTCCAAGTCCATGGTATCGCAGAGAACGAGGTTGTGTTGTTCAACAAGCCCCTGAGACGGGCACAGTTTCTGCCGTTCTTTGCTAAGTTGGCCCCCTGCCTGATCGGCATGGAGTCTTGCAGCAGCGCCCATCATTGGGCCCGCGAATTGACGGCCTTAGGCCACGAGGTGCGTTTGATCCCACCGATGTATGTGAAGCCCTACGTCAAACGTGGGAAATCTGATGCCATTGATGCGGAGGCAATCTGCGAAGCGGTGACACGTCCAACCATGCGTTTTGTGGCGATTAAAACGGTTGAGCAACAAGCCCTGCTGTCGCTGCATCGGGCGCGCGACCTTTTGGTTCGTCAAAGAACGCAGTTGATCAACGGCTTGCGAGGACTGGTTGCCGAGTTCGGCATCTACATCCCCAGAGGACTGGCCCGCGTGATTGGGTTTGCTGAGGATATCACACTGGGTGAAGTGCTCGATTTGCCAGACATCGCCAATGAGGTGATCCGCAACCTGTCAGAACAGTTGATGGCATTGCATAAACGGATCCGATGGTATGAAGAGCGCCTCAAGCAAGTGGCTAAAGAAGATGCGCGTGTCCGTTTGTTACGCACGATACCCGGCGTCGGCGCGGTGACGGCTTCTGCGATCATCGCCAGCATCGGCGACGGGCACCAGTTCCGCAATGGCCGGGAGTTCGCCGCCTGGCTGGGCTTGACGCCTGCAAATAAATCCAGCGGAGGCAAGGAAAAGCTGGGGCGGATCACCAAGATGGGCGACCAGTATTTACGCTCTTTGCTTGTCGTCGGCATGACATCACTGGTCCGACAAACACGGTCCCACCCCGAACGTGCCAGCAAGTGGTTAACGTCGCTGCTCGAACGCAAACCCGCCCGTGTCGCAACTGTCGCCATGGCCAATAAGACCGCCCGGATCGTCTGGGCTGTCCTAACCCGCGACGAACCCTACAGCCCCCGTGCGGCAGTCTGAGAAGAAAGGAACAACGAGTTAGCAAGACCTGCGAGATGATGGTGCATAAGTCTGCCGCCAAAACCAAGACACTCCGCCGAATGTCCCGGGCGTCATAGCCCGCTAAGCTGTAAGGAACTTGGTTTGCGGAACCCATCAGGGCCAGCGGTCAAAACCGCGCAAACAGGCCGGACACATGACTGCTTCTGACAAATGCACAAATCAAATCAAAAATGTCTTGCTATGCAGGAGCCATCCACACATGACATTCGTGGCATCTCCTCCGGCCAGCGATTGTCTGCCCGTCAGGCCCGCAGTGCCCCGCTGGTCGCAGCATTCGGTGAATGGCTGGAGGCTGAGCGCCGCAAGATCTCCACCAAATCCCGGCTGGGTGAAAAGCTGACTTACATCCACAATCACTGGGACGGACTGCAGACCTTCTTGGCCGATGGGCGCGTCGAGATCGACAACAACCGCGTCGAAAACCTGATCCGCCCCATCACCCTCAATCGGAAAAACGCCCTCTTCGCTGGGCATGACGAGGGTGGTATCGCCTGGGGCCGCATCGCCTCACTGATCGAGACCTGCAAGGTCAACAGCGTCGAGCCCTTCGCCTATCTCAAGGCAACCCTCACAGCGATCGCCAATGGTCACCCACAAAGCGGCATCGACGATCTGCTCCCGTGGAACTTCAAGACGTCAAGCTGACCCGACAGTGCCCTCCTGAGAACGCTTACGCACGAACCTCATCACGATCCTGATCTCTCCTTTGGCGGAGGCGGCGCAAGAATCCGGATTGGTAGAGCTTCAACTCTCGGAGAATCTCTGGGAGATGCCGGTCAATATCTACTACCGGAAAGTGGCGGCCGATCTTGGAGCCATTCGCGCTTTCTGCGAGCGGGTGCGGGAAGAGATTGTCACCATTTGAACCGGGCTCCGGATAACTTCCACCAGAGTCGAGACACAACCATTTGCGATTTTTAATTCGCCTGTATAACAGCCACAACATGCGCGATCAAAAAGATGGAGGCGGAGCGCCACAAGCTATCAATGCTTGCAGCCTGATTTAGCAACTTATGTGTCTATGTAATTGCCGTGCGAGCCTGGTCAGGCCGCTATTCCGACCGGAGACTGCCGGCGCGCGTATGTGACCTGAAACTGGAGGAAAACACGAGCAATTGCTCTCGGACCTGGGGAATAATCGCCGTGGGCCGCATCGGTGCGGCGCCGTGGTGTAACCAGACGCTGGCCGATCTATGGGCCGACATAATCAAGATCGAGCGCCCCGGGCTTTTCGGTGATGGGCCGCTCACATGAGGAATGAACAGAGTTGGCATAGGGGTCATGTAACGGCTACACACCGTATACCTGACTTCTGATCTGGCCGACACCGGGTGCGGCCGCTTTGGCCGCCCGTTTAGGTAAGATTTGAAGGGCGCGAGCTTTGAGACGAGGGCCAATTCCGCACGCGGCTTCGACCACGTGCCTCAGCAGATTTCGAAAGTGGAGAAACGTGCATGTATGATGACAATGTTGCGGGCCGACGCGGCCCGATCTCAAGACGGGGTGCGATGATCCTGCTCGGCTCCGGCGTGGTCGGCGCCTGCACCGCCTCGCCCCGCATCCCCTACCGCCCGGACGACGGGGTTTCGACCCGGCTTCTGGGTGCCGATTACCGCGTCAGGGCCGATGCCCTTGCGGAAGATTATCCCGTCGATTACGCGCCGCGGTTCCGGGACGGAAATCGGTCGCATTATCTGGCGCTGTCCGGCGGCGGTGCCGACGGTGCCTTTGGGACAGGCGTGCTGGCGGGCTGGACCGCGGCGGGAACCCGTCCGACATTCTCGGTCATCAGTGGTGTCAGCACCGGCGCGCTGATCGCGCCTTTGGCCTTTCTCGGTCCCGATCAGGATGACACCCTGCGCAATCTCTATACCAGCGGTGTGGCCGAGGGAATCGGCGGACGACCTTCGCTTCTGACGGCGCTGACGCGCGGGGCACTTTTCGACCGGCAACCGTTGCGCCGCCTTGTTGCATCTTTTGTAACACCCGACCTGCTCGCTGCCATTGCCGCCGAGCACCGTCGCGGCAGGCGCCTGTTCGTACTGACCACGGATTTGGATTCGCAGGTCGGAATCATCTGGAATATGGGCGCGATCGCGGCCAGTGGCGATCCGCGCGCGGCGACGATGTTCGAGGATGTTCTGTTAGCCTCGGCCGCGATACCCGGTGCATTCCCGCCGATCCGGATTTCAGGTCAGACCGCCGCTGGCCGACCGTTCGAGGAAATGCACGGCGACGGGGCCTTGATCTCGCATATTTTCACCCTGCCCGAGGCGGCGATGGTTTCATTCCGGGGGGAACTTGCAGCAGAAGCGTCTCTGACCGACATCCATATGTTGATGAACCTCCGTCTTGAGCCCGAATTCGATCTGGTGGAAGAAAATCCCGGCGCAATCGCGGCGCGCTCGGTCTCGACCCTTCTGAAGTATCAGGCGCGGGGCCAGGTCAACGCGACCTATGATTTCGCCCGCGACGCAGATATCGGCTTCAACGTCACCTCGATCGAAACGCCGGTATCCGAGGATGTGGAGTCATTCGAGTTCGATACGACATATATGCGCCGCCTGTACGCCGAGGGTTTCTCACGGGCACGCGACGGGGCGGCCTGGTCACGGGTTCCGCCTACCCTGACGACCCGGACCATACTTGCAAGCGCGGGCTAGTGGGAGAGTACCGCAAAGTGTGGGGCAGTTGCTCGGGGCAGGCGTTGATGGCAAGTTCGGGTCATGGCCCTTACAGGAGAAATCGTTCAGTTGAAAGTCCGGCTGCTCGGGATCAGTCCCATGATCTGGCGGCGGTTGCTGGTGCCTGCATCGATGACCTTGCAGGAGCTTCACGGCGTTTTGCAAGTCGCGATGGGGTGGGAGGGTATCCATCTTTTTTCGTTCGATATTCATGCAGTGGGGTACGGGTCATTCGAATTGTCGTTGGCGGATCCCCGTGTTGCTCTCGGCAGCTTTGATCTTCGCAAAAATGACAAGGTCTCCTACGTTTATGACATGGGTGACCACTGGGAGCATGAAATCCGAGTTGAGGAGTTCGGAAAGTCTGCGCCAAAGAAATCTTACCCCATTTGCATCGGCGGATCCGGCACGTGTCCGCCCGAGGATTGTGGCGGACCGCATGGCTTTCTTGAACGTCGTGACGAGGCGGACGGCTATGACGCATGGCAGGATATGGGCCTGATGGTGGAATGGCTCGATGATGTGATGCAAACTGCGAACCCACACCAGACCGTTCGCGATGTGCTAACTGACGACATCGAGGCGGCTATGCATCGTGTCATCGCGCGCGAGCCGTATCAGACAGGCAAGTTTTCCCGGAAACTGGTCAACGAGGCATTTCGCGCCGAGCGACACCGCGAATTGATGCATCAGCAGCTTGCCTGACCTGTTCAGAAAGGACCGGTTACGTACATGTGCCCCCGATATATCCTAAAATTATATTGACGGCATATTGAACATGCCTATGGTTCTGGACACCCATTTCTTTACAGTGTGCGTCCATGTCCAGAACCTTTGCCTATACCCGGGTCTCAACCACAGAGCAGACCCCGGAAAACCAGCTTCAGGAGATCGAAGCGGCGGGTTTCAAAGTCGAGCCGCACCGTGTTGTTACGGAAACCGTATCCGGGTCCGTGGCTATTGCGCGCCGCAAAGGGTTCAGCCGGTTGCTGGACAAGATGGAACGAGGTGATGTGCTGATCGTAACCAAGCTGGACCGCCTCGGCCGGGACGCCATCGATGTCAGCACAACTGTGGCCAGGCTCGAAGATATTGGTATCCGAGTTCACTGTCTTGCCCTAGGCGGCGTCGATCTGACCAGTTCGGCGGGAAAGCTGACCATGGGTGTGATCAACGCTGTAGCCCAGTTCGAACGTGATCTCTTGATTGAGCGCACCCAATCCGGTCTGGCGCGCGCCAAAGCGCAGGGAAAACCACTCGGGCGACCGACAGCGCTGACGACAGATCAGCAAGCCCATGTGCGTGAACGGATCGCTGCTGGCGAAACCGTCTCGGCCATAGCCCGCGACATGGGCACAAGCAGGCAGACGATCATGCGCGCAAGGGATGCGCAGCCGACATAAAATAAGAGCAGGCAGGAAAACACATGGACATCGAGATCGAGGTCAAGATCACCGGGCCGGACGGCATGGCACATACGGAGAAGATTGCGACTTTCAGCAAAGGCGCCGAGACCATAGGCGAAATCGGTCTCTCAATCGCCGAAAGCAAAGACCTTTTGTTGCAGCTCCAGCAGGAGATCGTATCCGCGCAATGCGCGGCTCACTGCGCGAAACGTTCCTGTTGTCCGAGTTGCGGGAGAAAGCTGCGGTGCAAGGGGCGCGTGTCAACGGCGGAGTAAAATTCGGCCATTGTGGCGGAGCAAAAGTCGGCCAGTTTGGGGCGAGCGCCTTGGAGCGTGCGGCCCTCATATAGCAAGCCCGGTCCAAGGCGCATTGGCCGTCAGGCCAATTCTGTGAGGTTCATTTGTTAGCGGCGGCGAGGCGGGCGCGGCTTTGATTGAGGCGGTAGCTTTCGCCGTTCATCTCGAGGATGTTGACGTGGTGTGTCAGCCGGTCCAGCAGCGCGCCGGTCAGGCGTTCGGTGCTGAAGGTTTCGGTCCACTCCTCGAAGGGCAGGTTGCTTGTGATCAGGGTCGACCCTCGCTCGTAGCGCTGTGAGATCAGCTCGAACAGAAGCTCGGCGCCGGTTTTGCTCAAGGGGACGAATCCCAGCTCGTCGATGATCAGCAGTTTGACCTTGGCGAGTTTGCGCTGGAGTTGCAGGAGGCGTTTTTCGTCGCGGGCCTCCATCATCTCGTGCACGAGGGCTGCGGCGGTCACGAAGGCGACAGGCAATCCTTTCTGGCAGGCAGCCAGTCCCAGCCCGAGGGCGACATGGGTCTTGCCGGTGCCGGAGGGACCGAGCGCGATCACATTCTCCTTGCGTTCGATCCATTCGCAGCGCGCCAGCTCCAGCACCATCATCTTGTTGAGCGACGGGATCGCCTTGAAGTCGAAGCTGTCCAGGCTTTTGATGGTCGGGAACTTTGCGGCCTTGATCCGGCGTTCCACCATGCGCCGTTCCCGGTCGATCAGTTCCAGCTCGGTCAGCCGGGCCAGGTAACGCACGTGATCTACGCCTTCAGCGGCGCAGATACGGGCCTGCTTGTCATGTTCACGCAAGAACGTGGGCAGCCGAAGCGTTTTGAGATGGTGGGCCAGCAGCAGTTCGGGTGCATCCGTCATGCCCCACCTCCTGCCAGCAGGCTCATGTAGGATGCGGCGGAGGTGGTGGTGATGTTGGTTCTGGGCAGGAAGGGATAGACATCCAGATCCAGCCTCGGAGGCCTTTGCTCGACCCTGCACAAGATCAGGTGCTTGATTGCATCGAAGCTGACCGCTCCCATTCGCAGGGCATCTTTGACGGCAAGATGCAGCACGTCAATCTCGAAGCGCTCCAGAAGGCGCAGGACCTGCACATACTCGCGCTTGCCGGCCTTTCCCTGCCGGGCTTCCAGCAGTCGGCGCAGGGTTTTGAACGCTTCGGGCAACTCCCAGCCCTGCAGAGGCGCGGCCTGATCGAAGGACATGATCTTGCGTTCGATCAGCGCCAGGTAATGCAGTGGATCAAACACCATGTCGCCGGTGTCATAGGAGCGCGAATGCTCAGCGATCACCTCGGCGCCGCAGCCGATAACAACCCGGGTCACGAAGCCCTTGATCCAGACCGCACGGTGGCCGTAGGCAACCGGCACCGAGTAATCATTGCCGCGATAACGCACCACCGATGTCGATGTGACCTGGCCACTTTGCAACTCACAAGCCTCAAAGGGGGTGCCGGGCAAATCCCGCATCGCCGCGAGATCGGCCTTCAGCCGTTCCCTGATGCTGACCTTGTGGCCACGCAGAACATCACCCTGGCGCTTGCGGCACTGCTCTTCCAGGTGAGCGTTGAACGCGTGCCAGTCCGGAAAGGACGGGATCGGCACCATGAAGTTGCGACGTCCGTAGCCGACCAGCCCCTCCACGGCCCCTTTGTCATTGCCCTTGCCGGGACGGCCATAGCGGTCCCGAATCACGTAATGCGACAACATCGCGCTGAACCGCTGGGTTCTTTGCCGGGAGCCATCCGGCAGAATCCGGGCTACCAGGCAGCGGTCATTGTCATAAAGAACCGACTGGGGAACCGCGCCGAAGAACGCAAAGGCATGGACATGGCCGTCAAGCCACGCCTCGGTATTGGCCGCAGGATAGGCCCGGATGTAGCATGCGTCGCTGTGCGGCAGATCGAGGGCAAAGAAGTGTGCCTTCTGCTCGACGCCGCCGATCACGACAAGCGCTTCACCAAAATCGGCCTGTGCATGACCGGGCGGATGGCTCAGCGGCACGAACATCTCCTTGCCGGTCCGCTTACGGTCTCGAACGTAATCCTTGACGATGGTGTAGCTGCCATCAAAACCGCACTCGTCCCGCAACCGCTCGAAAATACGCTTGGCGGTGTGACGCTGCTTGCGAGGGCGGCTCCTGTCTTCAGCAAGCCATTGGTCCATCTGGCTGGTGAACGCATCCAGCTTCGGGCGCCTGATCGGCGCTGTCCGCCGATATCCCGGCGGTTCCGAATAGGCCAACATCTTCGCAACACTGTCCCGGCTGATCCCAAAATCCCGGGCAATCTGACGCCCGCTCAATCCATCCTGGAAATGAGCGTGACGCACCTTCAAATACAAGTCCACGGTGTATATCCCCAAGCCCTCCCGAAATCCGAAAGGGCAAAAGTGGACGACTTTTACGCCGCCCGCGACAACACTATGCCGTCGCTACCGTGGCCGAGTATTGCTCCGCCGTTCACAGGCGTTCGCGGGGTATCAAAAGCCTGCCATCGTAAGGCACCTGTTAAAACACCAAGCACGTCCCGTTTTGCCGCATGCGAGATTTGCGACGTCGTATCATGTTGCGATCGGGAAATAGAATTATCCGGTTCGCCGTGCAGCGTCGGGATCGGACGACCCGCCTTGCGGCACCAAAGAGCGTACCAGATCCGCCATTTCCAAGGTGCCAACTTGCTGGCCTTCTTTCATTACACGATAGCGGTTGGTCGTGTCGCCGCCGGACTTCTCGATAAGCGATTCTAGGTTGTCGTTGTGATCGACTTCGCCGCTAATATCTCCCGTTGTTTCTGTGGTCTTACGCATGACGGACCGGACGCGCAAAACGCGCGCGCGGTTGATGTCGCTGACAAAATCTTCGATGTACGGGTCGCAGGGGTTCAAAAGAATATGCTGGGGCTCACCTTGTTGGACGACAAAACCGTCTTTCAGAATAACCAGATGGTCCGCGAGCTTGAGGGATTCATCTAGATCGTGAGTGATGAAGACGATGGTCTTTTGTAACTCGTCTTGCAGTTCAATCAGTAGGTTTTGCATATCGGTACGGATCAGTGGATCCAGTGCTGAAAATGCCTCGTCCATCAGCATGATGTCAGAATTGCTAGTCAATGCGCGGGCGATGCCGACACGTTGCTGCATCCCGCCGGACAGCTGATGCGGATATTGATCGCCCTGCCCCTCAAGGCCAACACGGGCGAGCCATTTTTGTGCTTCGCTTTCGTACTTCTTCAGGCTTTGCCCTTCGATTGACGGCGCGAGGCCAGTATTCTCCAGAACAGTCCGGTGGGGGAACAGCGCGAATTTCTGGAACACCATCGACATTCGATGTTGCCGCAAGTCACGCAGCTGTTTGTCATTATAAGACAAGATATCCTCGCCATCGACCAACACCTCGCCAGCGGTCGGGTCGATCAGCCGGTTCAGGTGTCGGATCAGGGTCGACTTCCCCGATCCCGATAGCCCCATGATCACCGTGGTCTTGCCGGCGGGTATATCAACGTTGATGTCGTTAAGACCCAGCACGTGGTTATGCTCGGCCAGCAGCTCCGTCTTTCCCATGCCATTCTTTACATGCTCTAGCGCTGCTTTCGGGTCATCGCCGAAAATTTTATACAGGTTCCGGATTTTGATTTTAATATCGTCTGACATGTCCGTTTCCTTATTCTGCCTGGCCGGCATTGATGCGTGCAAGTGCTGCTTTAGTCACCCGATCAAGAATGATTGCAAGCAGTACGATCCCCAAACCCGAGAGCAGACCGACGCCCAGTTCCAGGCTGCGAATACCGCGCAGAACCAGCACCCCAAGCCCCGGTGCGGACACCAGCGAAGCGATTACGACCATTGCGAGGCTCATCATAATTGTCTGGTTCACGCCGGCCATAATGTTGGGCAACGCCAGCGGTATTTGCACCCCGAATAGTTTTTGGCGGCTTGTCATGCCGAAGGCGTCGGCTGCCTCTATCACATCCTTATCGACAAGGCGGATGCCCAGGTCGGTCAGTCGGACGACGGGCACGATGGCATAGAGAATAATCGCGATCCCATACAGCTTTGGCTCTGTGACCGAAAAGAGGAAGATAAGCGGGATCAGATACACAAAAGGCGGCAGGGTTTGCAGCATGTCGAGGATCGGGATCATAATCCGTTGGGTGCGGTCACTGCGTGACATCGCAATCCCTATCGGCACGCCAAGAAGCACGCATATGAAGGCGCAGACGAAAATGATCGCGAGCGTTTGCATTGTGTAATCGTAGTAATCGACAAACGCGAGAAACCCGAAACAAAGCGCTACAAGTCCGACCAGCTTGAGCGACCGTCCGACCACAAAGGTGATCAGCATCAACAGTGGGATCATGATCCACCACGGCACCGCCTGCATCACCCAGAGCATTTCGTTCAGCGCCCAGCTAAGAGGTTGTGTGAGGGGGTCGACGACGACTTTCAGACTGTCCTTGATGTTCAAGAACCCGCTTTCAAGACCAGTGGTCAGGTCGCGCGACTGCGGGATTGCGTCGCAGGCATCGTGCAGATTGTCGAGCGATGGAAACGGTGTGTCCCATGCCGAAACCTCGTCTGCAGTGCCGGTTGTTTTGCCCAGCAGTTCAGCCATCGACATCGGGGTGCCATCGCCGCCAACTCTGCCGCCGCACCAATCGCGCAAGCCGAGTTTGTCGAAGATAAAATCGTATGTTGCCATGCATCCCCCGTGAGGGCGATTGCATCTGCCCTTCGTTCTTTAAAGTCGATTACCTAGAAAAGGCGGCCCGGTGCTTGATGCACCGGACCGCCCCAAAGTGTCGTTTCAGATCAATCGCCAAGAAGCGCGGACAGCTTTGCGCGCGCGTCGTCGTTGATCCAGTCTTTCCAGATTTCGGTGTTGTTTGTCAGGAAGTAGACAGCGGCTTCTTCACTGCTGGCGTTGTTCTCGTCCATCCATGCCAACAGGCTGCTCATCTGGTCCGTTTCGAACTGTACCTTGGACATCAGCTCGGTAACCTCTGGGTGGGAGGTTTGGAAATCCTTGGTAACAACTGTCAAGACGGGTGCCGTGGCAAATTCGGTAACGGCCGCGTCCGCGGAATCAGCATTCGCGTTAGCTTTTTGTGCTGCCTCGATCTCTTCGCCAAGGCTGACCTTGGTCATGTCGAACTTGCCCAGTGGTGTGGTGGGTCCCCAATAGTAGCCAAACCAAGGCTCTTCGCTTTGCACGGCCGATGCCATCGACGTGGCCAGCGTTTCGCCCGAACCGTGGTTGAAGACTTCGATGCCCGAGCCTTCCAGATCCATCGCGCGGATCAGGTTGTCGTTCACAATCCGGCAGCCCCAGCCATCGGGACAGTTATTGAACATGCCGCCGACCAACTCGGGGTTCGCCATCACACCTTCGATGGTTTTCAGCTCGGGGTGCGCTTCGGCCAGATACGTCGGGATCCACCAGCCTTCGACACCGCCGGGTTCAAGAACGCTGGTCAATTCAACGATCTTACCGTCAGCCTTGATTTTTTCATAGGCGTCACCGGCCGAGTTTGGCCAAAGCTCCGGCACGATATCGGGCTCATTGTTCTCGGAAAGCGAGGTCACGGCGGGCGTGGTGTCGGACGGGACGATTGTGACATCACAGCCATACCCTTGCTCGAGCAGGAAGTTGGACACAGCCACAACAACACCGGCAGAGGCCCAGTTCATCTCGGCGATGGTGATCTCGCCGCAGTCTTCATTCGCCAATGCGGCACCTGGGATGGTGACAGCGGCCAGCGCAGCGCTAAGGATGTAGCGGTTCATAGTAGAAACTCCTATTCGTTCATTCAATTTAGCGGCCGCGACTTTATCGCGCGGGCCGGCAAAGCGTCGTCACGGGCATATGCACCGGTCCGACCTTAGAAACAGGTACAAGATCCAGTGCCCCATACAGCTTTCAACGGGATGATATGTCGCGTCAATTTGTGCTTCAGCGGGATCCTACTACGGTGGTCTCGGTTTGCAACCCGATCATCAGGGGAGTTCTGCCAGATTGCCAGTTTTCAATGCAAAACGCTGCGAACGTTAGAAAATTGCAGGACAAACGAAAAAACCGCCCTATAGCCACGGTTAAATGAACTGTGACACTGCGCTTTGACTATTGGTTTCTGACCGGTCGTTCAAAAAAAATGAAACACCCATTTGACATCTTCTTAAACTAAGCTCTTAGTGAGCGTTGCTGGGAATTGACCTTGGGAGGGGAGCAATGACTATAGCGCTACAAGCGAAGGGCTTGACCAAAGAGTTCAAGGGTTTCATCGCTGTCAATAATGTCGATCTTTCGGTCAAGAAAGGCACGATTCATGCGCTGATTGGCCCCAATGGTGCGGGCAAAACCACGTGCTTTAATCTGCTGACAAAATTCCTGCAGCCTACCCGTGGTCAGATAACCTACGAGGGGCGCGACATCACCCGGATGATGCCGTCAGAGATTGCGCGTCTCGGCATGGTGCGGTCCTTCCAAATCTCGGCGATCTTTCCCGATCTTACGGTTTTGCAGAATGTCCGTGTAGCGTTGCAGCGAGCCCGCGGGGAAAGCTATGATTTCTGGCGGTCTGACCGTATTTTGTCAAAGTTCGACGACCAAGCCCGCGACTACATCGCCGAGGTTGGACTGAGCGATCTTACAGACGAACGTGCCGCATCATTGCCTTATGGCCGAAAGCGCGCGCTAGAGATTGCGACCACGCTGGCGCTTAGCCCAGACATGTTGCTTTTGGATGAACCTATGGCCGGTATGGGCCGCGAAGACGTCGAGCGGATCTCGCAGTTGATCCGCCGAATTGCTGAGAACCGCACCGTGCTGATGGTCGAACACAATCTGTCGGTTGTGGCTGAACTTTCAGATCATATCACTGTCCTCGCGCGCGGCGAAATTCTGGCTGAGGGGACATACGAACAGATATCTAAAGCGCCCGAAGTGATCGAAGCCTACATCGGAGCCAACCATGACTGAACCCCTGTCCAATGTATTGTTAAAAGTCCAAGATCTGCGGGGCTGGTACGACGAAAGCCACGTGCTGCACGGTATCGACTTTGAGGTACGCCAGGGCGAAGTCGTGACGTTGCTTGGCCGCAATGGCGCTGGCAAGACATCTACCCTTTTGGCCATCATGGGTATCTTGGCCAAACGCGCCGGATCAATCACCTTTAACGGCACAGAGATGATCAGCCTGCAGCCCCGACAGATTGCGCGGCTTGGCATGGCTCTGTGCCCCGAAGAACGCGGCATATTCTCGTCTTTGAGCGTCGAAGAGAACCTCATGTTGCCGCCGCGCATTGCCGACGGCGGACTGAGCGTCGAGCGGATTTATGATCTGTTTCCGAATTTGTACGAGCGTCGCAAAAGCAGTCAGGGCACCAAGCTATCAGGTGGCGAACAGCAAATGCTGGCGATCGCGCGGATCTTGCGCACAGGGGCCAAGTTCCTGCTGCTTGACGAGCCGACGGAAGGGTTGGCACCGGTGATCGTCCAGCAGATCGGGCACACCATCAAAGCGCTTAAAGACGAAGGTTTCACAATCGTGCTGGTAGAACAGAACTTCCGTTTTGCGGCCTCCGTCGCAGACCGGCATTACGTTGTGGATCAGGGGAAGGTCGTTGACATGATCCCCAACGACCAACTGGAGGAAAACGCCCAGAAGCTTCACGACTATCTGGGCGTGTAGGGAAAACAGGACGCTTAGGCGTCGTAATCAGGAGGGTAATTTATGACCAAGAATCTTGTTATCAGCACCGCGGTATTCGCCGCGATGACTGCAGCACCCGCACTGGCGCAAGACATCAGCGTCAAGCTCGGCGTGCTCAATGACCGGTCCGGCGTATATGCCGATTTGTCCGGCGAAGGCTCGGTTGTGGCGGCACGCATGGCGGTCGAAGATTTCAAAGCTGCCGAAAATGGGATGAACGTCGAAATCATCTCTGCTGACCACCAGAACAAGCCCGACATCGGTTCGAACATCACGCGCCAATGGTATGATGTAGATGGTGTAAACGCGATCCTCGACGTGCCGACATCCTCGGTTGCGCTGGCTGTGGCCGACATCACCGCTGAAAACAACGGCGTATTCTTGATTTCGGGTGCCGGTTCAACGGCTTTGACCCGCGAACAATGTCGCCCGACGTCCGTGCACTGGACATATGACACAGCGTCCCTTGCCAATGGCACCGGTGCGGCGTTGACCAATGCAGGTGGTAAAAAGTGGTTCTTCATGACCGCAGACTACGCCTTTGGTCACTCGCTTGAAGAAAACACCTCGGCGGTTGTTGAGGCCAACGGTGGCGAGGTTGTGGGCCAGGTCAATGTGCCGTTCCCGAACCAGGATTTCTCGTCTTTCTTG
Organism: Sulfitobacter sp. SK025; assembly: GCF_003352105.1. Classification (NCBI taxonomy): domain Bacteria; kingdom Pseudomonadati; phylum Pseudomonadota; class Alphaproteobacteria; order Rhodobacterales; family Roseobacteraceae; genus Sulfitobacter; species Sulfitobacter sp. SK025. The sequence continues at coordinate 325,177 of NZ_CP025809.1, forward strand.
CTGCAAGCACAAGGCAGTGGCGCTGATGTGATCGGCCTGGCAAACGCCGGCGGCGATACCGTGAACTCCATCAAGCAAGCATCTGAATTTGGGATCACGCAAGCCGGTCAAAAGCTAGCTGCTTTGCTTATGTTCACCAACGATGTCCATGCTTTGGGTGTGCAAACAGCCCAAGGCCTGTCGCTGACGGAAGCGTTCTATTGGGACCAGAACGATGAAACACGCGCATGGTCGGACCGCTTTATGGAAGCGCATGGTTCCATGCCCAACATGGTACAGGCCGGTGTTTATTCTTCTACAATGGCATATCTTGCGGCCGTGAAAGAACTGGGTAGTGCCGAAGATGGCAAAGCGATCGTCGACAAGATGAAAGCAATGGACATCGAAGACCCACTGTTCGGCAAAGTGACAGTGCGTGCCGACGGTCGTGCGCTGCACGATATGTACCTTTTCGAAGTCAAAACACCTGATGAGTCGACCGGCGAATGGGATCTTTACAAAGAGATTTCCTCCATCAGTGGCGAAGAGGCATTCTTGCCCATGCTTGAAGAGTGCGACTTCTCCAAGAAGTAACGCATCGCGTATTTTCCATCCCACCGTGCTGGTGGGATGGATGTTTCTTTCCACACCACTATAGGGCCAGGATATGTTTGAGTTATTGGGAGTGCCGCCGCAGGTTCTTTTAGGACAGCTTTTGCTTGGCCTGATCAACGGGTCGTTTTACGCGGTTCTATCGCTGGGCCTTGCGGTTATCTTTGGCCTTCTGAACATCATCAACTTTGCCCATGGCGCGTTGTACATGGCAGGTGCCTTTGTCGCGTGGATGCTATTGAATTATCTGGGCATTGGCTATTGGCCCGCTTTGTTCGTGGCACCGCTGATCGTGGGTGTCTTTGGTGTCGTCATCGAACGCACCATGTTGTCGCGCCTATACCATCTGGATCACCTCTATGGCCTGCTGCTGACATTTGGGTTGGCGTTGATCATTCAGGGCCTGTTCCGCAACTATTACGGCATCTCGGGATTACCCTATCAAATCCCTGCTGTGCTTTCGGGTGGGCAGAACCTTGGGTTTATGTTCCTGCCGAACTATCGCGCATGGGTCGTTGTCGCGTCTGTTCTTGTGTGCTTTGCCACCTGGTTCGCCATCGAGAAGACGCGTTTGGGTGCCTATCTACGCGCTGCGACCGAAAATCCGACGCTTGTAGGCGCATTTGGCGTGAACGTTCCGCTGATGGTGATGCTGACTTACGGGTTTGGTGTCGCGCTGGCTGGATTTGCTGGCGTCTTGGCTGCCCCGATCTATTCCGTGAACCCGACAATGGGCGAACAACTTATTATCGTGGTTTTTGCCGTCGTTGTGATCGGTGGGATGGGCTCCATCATGGGGGCCATCGTCACGGGCTATATGCTTGGTATCGTCGAAGGATTGACGCGGGTGTTTTACCCCGAGGGCTCAGCCGTCGTTATTTTCGTCATCATGGCAATCGTTTTGATGATCAAACCTGAAGGTCTGTTCGGGAGGACCGCATAATGGCAATGGCTGACAAAACCAAAGGCGAAGCTACAGGCATGCCAACACTTCATAAGATCATCTTTGGGGTGCTTCTGGCCGCGCTGATCGTGCTGCCATTTTTCGTCTACCCCGTGTTTGCAATGAAGGTGATGTGTTTCGCTCTCTTCGCCGCGGCCTTTAACCTTTTGCTGGGCTTCGGCGGATTGTTGTCGTTCGGACATGCCGCGTATTTTGGGGGTGCCAGCTATGTTGCGGCGCACGCGGCCAAGGTCTGGGGTCTGACACCAGAGCTGGCCGTTCTTTGCGGTGCAGCGGCGGCAGGCGGTTTGGGTTTTGTCATCGGGTCACTGGCGATCCGCAGGCAAGGCATATATTTTGCGATGGTAACGCTGGCCTTTGCACAAATGGTCTATTTTACCGCGCTTCAGACAGACTTTACCGGCGGCGAAGACGGCATTCAGGGCGTTCCGCGCGGTGCCCTGTTCGGGCTTTTCGACCTGTCCGACAACCTAGCGCTCTATTTCTTCGTTCTCGCCGTCACCTTTGGCGGGATATTGTTTTTGTACCGCATTGTGCATTCCCCCTTCGGCCAAGTGCTCAAGGCGATCCGCGAAAACGAACCCCGTGCAATTTCTTTGGGCTACAACGTCAACCGGTACAAACTTATCGTTTTCACTTTGTCCGCGACGATGGCGGGGGTCGCGGGGGCCACGAAATCGCAGGTATTCCAGTTGGCTTCTCTAACGGACGTGCATTGGTCCATGTCAGGAGAGGTCGTTCTGATGACTCTGCTGGGCGGCATGGGTACGATCTTTGGGCCCCTTGTAGGCGCAGGGCTTATCGTCACCATGCAGAACTATCTGGCAACTTTCGGCGCATGGGTCACGATCATCCAAGGTGTGATTTTCGTCATCGGCGTTTTGATGTTCCGGGAGGGCATCGTTGGGGTCTTGGCTCGTTGGTTTAAAAAGCCTTTGTAATCGCGGCTTAGGACGTTTTTGGCCTTCCCAACTTCAAAAGCGAAGGAACTATTACCCCTCCTCGCTTTTGAGAATTTCTGCTTTGCCATGTCATAGCTACGAATTTTATACGCTAGGTCGACTGGGCTGCAGCAGGCTCAATTCTTTTTGGCACCGGCACGTTGAACATCTCCGAACGGCCGAAGGCCCGACCTGAAGATGCGCACTGCATTTGCAACCTACCGGCCCGTGCGGTCTAGATGACGGCTGAAATTAGCCATATTTACCGCCGTTGCCGAGCGGTTAATACACTTCGCTTCACGTAGCCCGGCATAATAAGCGAAGCCGGAAATTGTGGAGTTCGTTGTGTGAAATTCTAAGAGATCCGCGAAATCGCAGAGTCGACGGGGTATGACTTCATCAGCCTTAGATATCGCAACTGTCTGTTAATGCTAATTAATTACCTGCTCAGAGATGCAAATCATAAAATACTGGACAAATGACCAGTTCGTCTGTTCAGATGCCCGGTAGTATCAAGGGTCGCCAGTGGAGGGGCAGTCCTTGATGAAAATGACTTGGGAGGAGTCGATCATGAACAGCGAAAAGAACCAGACAAGATACGCAGCCGTTGCACAGGAATTTGACGCAGGCCGTATTTCGCGGCGTGACTTTATGCGCAAAAGCGCAGCACTCGGGGTGGCCGCTGCGGCACCTCTTGCACTAGGGGCCAGCCATGCCAAGGCGCAAGCAGCCGAAAAATATGATTACATCATTATCGGTGCCGGCTCTGCGGGTTGTGCCCTTGCGGCGCGCCTGTCGGAGGACCCGGACAAGAACGTGCTCGTGCTTGAAGCAGGGCCTGCGGATGAAAACCAGTTTATCCACATTCCTGCTGCCTTTCCAAATCTATTTCAGACCCCGCTAGACTGGGCTTACCGCAGCACGCCCCAAAAGCATTCCGCCGATATTCAACTGTATATGCCCCGAGGAAAAGTTTTTGGTGGGTCAAGCTCGATCAATGCGATGATCTACAAGCGGGGCAATCCGATCTGTTATGATGCTTGGGGGGCAGAAAACCCCGGCTGGAGCCACGCAGATGTCCTGCCTCTATTCAAGCGGTCGGAAAATAACGAACGCGGTGCCGGTGATCATCACGGCACAGGTGGCCCGCTGAACGTAGCGGACCTGCGCGACCCTAACCCTGTGACGCTCGCGATGGTCGATGCCGCTGTAGAGGCGGGCTATCCAGCGCAGCCCGATTTCAATGCGGGCACAGAGCAGGAAGGGTTCGGCCTGTATCAGGTCACGCAAAAAGACGGGATGCGAAATTCGACGGCCGTCGCTTTCTTGCACCCTGCCCTAACGCGCGACAATCTCGCGATTCAGGCCGAATCCCATGTGCACAAGCTCCTTGTCGAAAATGGCCGCTGCGTCGGTGTGCGGTTTAAAGCAGGCGACGAGATGCATGAGGTCATGGCGGAGGCTGAAGTCATCCTGTCGGCAGGATCGATCGGCTCACCCCAGATTTTGATGCTGTCGGGCATTGGATCACGCAGCGCCCTGACAGAGCTGGGGATCGAGGTGGTTCATGACCTCCCCGGTGTTGGTCAGAACCTTCAGGAACACCTGATGGCACCGGTTGCCCATGTCTGCACGCAACCCGTAACCCTCGCCCATGCGACTGAGCCTGAGCAGGCGGAACTGCTCGCCAAGGGCATGGGAATGCTCACGTCGAATATTGGCGAAGCAGGCGGATATCTGACGGTTATGCCGGACGCCCCTGCCCCTGATCTTCAGTTTCATTTTGCCCCTACCTGGTTCATCTCGGACGGTGCTGGCAATCCAACGGACAGCGAAGGCTTTACCATCATGCCGAGCCTCGTTGGGACGAAGTCAGTTGGTGAAATCACGCTCGCGTCAGCCAACCCAGAGGATGCGCCGCTGATCAACCCGAATGCTCTTGCCGAAGCTCAAGATCTGGAAATTCTGGTCGAGGGGGTCAAGATCGCGCGTAAGATCATGAGCTCCCCTGCGCTGGATGATTTCCGTGGCGAAGAGCGCTTTCCGGGGGTGGATGTTCAAACCGATGACGAAATTCGAGCCTATTTGCGGGCAAATATCCAGACGATCTATCACCCTGTGGGCACCTGTAAAATGGGGTCCGATGACATGGCTGTGGTCGGCGCCGATCTAAAGGTTCATGGGATCGACGCGCTGCGCGTCGCGGATGCGTCTATCATGCCGACGATCGTCAATGGCAACACCAATGCTGCCGCCATCATGATTGGCGAAAAGTGCTCTGATCTAATCCGGGCCTAACTTGACTTACCCCTCGCGACCTCGGGCGACCGAGGTCGCGAGCCCCCATATCGTCTCAAAATTACGGAGCCACTCTATGCTTGGCAAAATGATGGACCAGCAGTTGCTGATCTCTTCCCTTATCGATCACGCAGCCCGCTGCCACGGGCGCACCGAAATTGTCTCGGTTGAAACTTCAGGCGCAGTAGACGTCACAAACTGGCAAGAGGTTGCCAAGAATGCGCGGCGCTTGGGTTCGGTACTGACCAAACTGGGCCTGCCGCAGGAAACCCGGTGCGGCACCATCGCATGGAATAACCGGCGGCACCTCGAGATTTACTTTGGCAGTTCGGGTGCAGGCTTCATCTGCCATACCCTCAATCCGCGTCTGCATCCCGACCAGATGGTCTATATCGCCAATGACGCGCAAGATCGGGTGATGTTCTTTGACCGAACCTTCCTGCCCGCTGTGGCAAACTTGAAGGACCGGTTTGATACGGTCGAGCACTACGTTCTGCTGGGACCACGGGACGACGAGGCGGCCCAGATGCTTGACGGGCTGCAGTTCTATGATGAATTGATCGCTGACGGAGACCCGGATTTTGTCTGGCCCGAACTCGATGAACGCCAGCCCTCTTCGCTTTGCTACACATCCGGAACCACGGGAAACCCGAAAGGCGTGCTTTATTCCCATCGGTCGACCTTGCTTCATGCGCTCGTGGGCAACCAGCCCGACGGGCTTGCGATCTCGGCCTGTGATACGGTGATGCCGGTTGTGCCAATGTTCCACGTCAATGCGTGGGGCGTGCCCTATACTGCGGCGTCGGCTGGTGCAAAACTGGTGCTGCCGGGTCCGGGGCTGGATGGGGACAGCCTGGCCAACCTGATCGACACACAACAGGTGACTGCTGCCTTTGGCGTGCCCACAATTTGGATGGGGCTATTGGCGGCGCTGGAGAAATCCGGCTCTAAACTGCCAAGCCTGACCCGCACTATTGTCGGTGGCGCACCGATGCCACCGTCGATGTATACGGCGTTCCGTGACAAATATGATGTCGAATTGATTCAAGCGTGGGGCATGACAGAGACCAGCCCCCTCGCGACGGTCAACCGTCTGCTGCAGCGCCACGAGGGTCTGTCGACCGAAGCGCAAACCGACATTCGCGTGGGCCAGGGCCGCTCTGTTTACGGGGTAGAAATCCGGCTGGTAGATGAGTCCGGGAATGTACTGCCCGAAGACGGGGCAACACAGGGCGACCTGCAGGTGCGCGGTCCTTGGGTGGTTCACAGCTACTTTAACAAAGAAGACTCGGCGCTGACCCCCGATGGCTGGTTCGACACTGGCGATGTCGCCACGATTGACGCGGATGGTTTCATGGTGATCCGAGACCGTTCAAAGGACATCATCAAATCCGGCGGCGAATGGATCTCTACGGTCGAGCTTGAAAACATCGCAATCGGTCATCCGGCGATCGCAAATGCCGCCGCCATCGCTGCCCATCACCCTAAATGGGACGAGCGTCCGATCCTGATCGCGGTCAAATCCGGTGACGTCTCCGAAGCGGAGCTTCTGAAAACCTACGACGGCAAAGTCGCCAGCTGGCAGGTGCCGGATCGGGTGATCTTTGTCGATGAACTGCCCCTAGGTGCCACGGGCAAAGTGGTGAAACTCAAACTACGCGAGACCTACGCGAACGTCCTTCTGGAGGGAGCCGCATGAAACATCAAAGTAACTTCACCCCCGATCTGCAAGCAGCCTATGACGTCGAACTAAAAGCCCTCGACGCGGCGAAGGACCGTTGGGCGCGAACCTCGCTGGACGAACGCATCGCGGTATTGCAGGCAGTCAAAGACAATCTGATGCGCGTCGCCGAGGAATGGGTCGATGCGGCGGGTAAGGCCAAGGGCATCCCGCAAGGCTCCCCTCTCTTGGGGGAGGAATGGACATCGGGGCCCTATGCCGTCATGTCCTGCTGCAACGGTCTGATCGATACGTTGTCGCAGATGGAAGGCAAAACCTTTCTGGACGGGCTAAAGAAACGCAGCCTGCCAAGCGGCCAAACCGCCGTGCGCGTTGTGCCACATTCAATCTGGGACCGGCTGTTGATTTCGGGCGTGCATGCGGATGTCTGGATGCAAAAAGGCGTGACCCCCGCCAACCTCAAGAACAACGCTGCATCAGCCTATGATATTCCGGCAGACCAACGGCGTGGCAAGGTCGCGCTGGTTCTGGGCGCCGGCAATATCGCCGCGATCACGCCGCTGGATGCTTTCCAGAAGCTCTTTCTGGAAAACCAGGTGGTCTTGCTTAAAATGAACCCCGTCAACGACTACCTGACCGAGCCTTTGCAGGCCGCCCTGAAGCCGCTGATCGACCGCGACGCACTACGTATCCATCGTGGCGATGGTCCAGCGGGGGCCTATCTTACGACGCATCCGCTGGTCGAGGAAATCCACATCACCGGTGCGCGCGCCACCCATGATCTGATCGTCTGGGGTCCAGGCGAGGAAGGCGAGAAGAACAAGGCCGCCAACACGCCGAAAAACACCCGACACATGACATCCGAGCTTGGTGCCGTTTGCCCCACCATCGTCGTACCAGGCCCGTGGACCAAGGCGGACTTGCGCTTTCAGGCGGAAAACATCGCCACCATGAAACTGCATAACGGTGGCTTTAACTGTGTCGCGGTGCAGAGCCTTATTTTGCCGAAAGGCTGGGATAAGACAGCCGAGCTGATGGGGAACGTCGCCGATGTGATGGCCAAACACACCAAACGGGCCGCTTATTATCCCGGTGCCGAAGATCGCCAACAGGCTTTTGTCGATCATGCCGAAAACCCGCAAAAGCTGGATCGTGGGGCGGATGTGGCTCCGCTTTATCTTGCCGATATGGCCGAGGGTGATAGCGATTGGCTGGCCCAGACCGAAGTCTTCACATCTGCGCTTGGTGTCATGCATATCGAGGCACAAGATGCCGAAACCTATCTGATCGAAGCGATTAAATGGGCGAATGACACGCTCTATGGCACATTGGGCGGCAATATCATCATCCACCCTGCCACGATCCGCGCCATGGGCCGTAAACGGTTCGAAGAGATCACCGCCGAATTCCGCTATGGCGCGATTGCGATCAATGCGTGGTCCGGCCTTGCCTTTCTGGTGACTGCCTGTCCCTGGGGCGGCTTTGCTGGCGCAACCTTGCAACACGTCCAGTCTGGTGTGGGCACCGTCCACAATACCTTCATGCTTGGAAACGTTGAACGCACGGTGATCGAGGCCCCGTTCCGCCCCTTCCCGCGCAATCTGTTATCCGGCGGGATGAGCCTGCTGCCCCGGCCGCCCTGGTTTGTGTCCAACAAGCGTCAGCATCATATCGGTCGCTTGCTGACCCGGTTTCAGTACAAACCCAGCTGGTTCAAGCTGCCGCGTATTTTCTTTCACGCCCTTTTGGGCTAGGTCGGCAGGGACAAATGTGAGTGCCCGATGAACGACATGACCCAAACAGGTAAGCTTGCGGACCGAAAAGCGAATAAGGCCCGCAAGCGTGAGAACCGCAAACGCGAGATTGCGCAAAGTGCGATCAGCGCGCTTAAGCTTTATGGTTATGCCCGTACGACCCTGCGTGATATTGCGTCGCAATCAGAAATGTCGCTTGGCAGTCTGCACTACTATTTTGAGGATAAGGACGAGCTTCTGATCTACTGTGTGCGACAGTACAAAAGCGAGTTTGCCAAAATAATTTCTGCATCTGTCAGTGGTATTTCCAACCCAGATCGCATCAAGACAGCGTTCTGTACTGCTTTGGCAGAAACGATCAGTACCGAAGCCGAGCTTCATCGGCTTTGGTACGACATTCGAAACCAAGCGCTATTTGACCAAGCTTTCGTTCCCGTCGTTGACGAGATTGAAGAACAGCTGATCGAGATGATGAATCCGATAGCCTCTGAGCGCAAAGCCAAGGAACTTCTTTATCTGCGTTTCGACGGCGCTTTTCGATATCTGCTGCAGTTGAGCGTTTCTGGTCGCCCGCGTGAGTTGGAGGAAATGACCGAGGTGCTCAAAGCCGCTGCCGGGTAACCCCACCTGCGTCTGCATCATATGCTGCAAACAGTCTTCTGATCATTTGCGCGCTTTCGAATGACAGTCTACATTGCTGGTAGCGTTTGGATCAAAACGCTATGAGGTCGCAGGGCGGTAGGAACCCCGAGGCGCCGTGGCAGCGCCTCGGGACTGTACATAATATATGTGGGTTAGTTCATACCGTAGTTTGCCCGGTCCAACTTGTCGTAGATCTCTGCTTTGGCCAATGCTGCCAATGCATAGGTATCGCCGTGGTCCACATCCGCCAGCAGGGCAGCCCAGCGATCAACGATGCGCTTGTAGTCTGCCAGCAGCGCTTCGGGGTTCTCAATACCGCGGCTCTTGGCGTTCTCGATCAGCACGGCCTCGTCGGCGGTTACAAATTCCGCCAGCGCTTCCGTCAGAGCCTGATCAGGTTCGAAAATCTTCATGCCGCCTTCTTTGGCGGCGGAAACCGCTTTATCAACATCCTTGTCGAACTCGACCCGGTGCTGCGCAAGATAGTATGCCATCTGGTCAAACAATACGTCGCGCGACTCTTCCGACAGGCCTTGCCAGAACGCTGGGTTATAGCCCCATTCGAAACCGGCATAGTAGTTACCGACGGCCAACGTGTTCATGTGCGTGACCACATCCGAAAGCGAAAAGGAATCCAACGCATCCGCAGCCGCAACCGCACAATCAAGCGATCCTGTGTCGAGGCCAGTGTACATCTCGCTTGACGGGATCGACACGGGTACCGCGCCCACATGTTCGGCAAAGCGTGACCAGGCACCGCCCGCCATGCGCAGACGCTTGCCCTGAATGTCCTCGTAGGTCGCGACAGGTGTGTTGCACATCATGTAATATTGCGACGTCGAATAGCCGCCGCCGAAAACGACGCCATTCTCTTTCCACTCGGCCAGTGCGGCCTCGTTGGTAAGGCCGAATTCAGTCGACGCAAAGGCCATGACCATCGGATCGGTGTTATAAAAAGCAAAGTTGCCGATCAGGTTGGCGACAGGCAGTTCGGACGGGGTGTAGGTCCCGGCGTGATAGGTCACTTGAGCAACGCCATCCCGCACGCCTTGTAGGGATGCGGCCGGCGGCAGAAGCGACCCACCGGCGAAAACGGTAAAGTTCACGTCCCCGTTGGTTTCCTCGGCCACGCGTTTGGCGAACTCGACGTAGGGGCCGCGCACCATCGAATGGCGTTCGGCAAAGAAGTGGTTGGCGTTTTGCGCGATGGCGGCAGTGCCAAGGCCACAGGCCGCGAGGGCCAAAAGGGATGTCTTCAGTTTCATTGTGTCGTCTCCTCCGGTTGAAAAGTTTTCACTGCGCCATGAGCGAGGGCAGGAACAGGCTGATCGCGGGAAAGGCGATCAGGATGAACAGGGTCAAAATATCCATGGCAATGAACCACGTGGTGCCCGAGATGATGTCGCGCAGCTTGACCTCGCCCGATAGCGCGCTGTGTAGGACGTAAAGGTTCAATCCGACAGGCGGCGTCACAAGGCCGATCTCAAGCAATTTGATGCAAATGATGCCGAACCAGATCAGGTTGATGTCGGCGGCTTCTAGCACGGGCAGCAGGATAGGCAGTGTGAGCAGGATCAAGCCGATCGAGTCGATTACCATGCCCAGGATGACGAACAGCACAGCGATCATAAGGATGATTACGAACTGGTTGTCAGAGACCGATAGCATCATATCCGTCAGTGCCCGTGGCACACCGGATAGCCCCATAAACCGGGTGAACATCACCGCGCCGATGGACAGAAAGAAGATCGAAGACGTCGCCAGCGTCGTCTGGCGGATTGCCTCGGCCAACGCCTTGCGCGTGAGCGAGCGGCGTAGCAGCGCGACGGTTGCAGCCAGAAACGCCCCGACGGCCCCCGCCTCGGTCGGGGTGAAAAATCCACCGAAGATGCCGCCAAGGACGCCCAGAACCAGCACAGGAAAGGGCCAGACCGACCAGAGCAGACCCAGCAGTTTTTTACGATCAACCCGTTCAATGACAGCGGGTGCAAGCGCGGGCGTCACCGTGGCACGCACGGTAATCATTGCCATATAGACAAACGCCGATAGCACGCCGGGAATGACACCTGCGATAAACAGCTGGCCGATCGATTGCTCGGTGAAGATGCCGTAAAGTACCATCAGGATCGATGGCGGAATAAGCGAGCCAAGCGTGCCCGACGCCGCGACAACACCTGTGGCCAGCGACGGATGGTACTTTGCTTTCAGCATCTCGGGCACGGCAATCTTTGACATCGCTGCGGTTGTCGCGATCGACGAACCCGAGGCCGCGGCGAAAAGGCCACAGGCACCAACGCTCGCGGAAGCGAGCCCGCCCGGCACTCGCGCCAACAAAACGCGCAACAGATCAAACGCGCCCGCAGTCAGGCCGGTATTGGCCGCAATAAAGCCCATAAACAGAAACATCGGGATCGCCGTCAGCGACCAATCCCCGATCAAGTTGAACGGCATCGCACTCACGATCCCAAGTGCTGCTTGCAGGTTGAACATCACAGTAATGCCGACAAAGGACACCGCCATAAGCGCCGTGCCAATGGACATCCGGAAGGCCAACAAACCAAACAAGGCTCCTACGCCGATCCAACCGATCAAAAGGTTACTCATGACATGTTTCCATCTAGCTGCGATTGCGTCACAGGCTGTCCGCGCACCACAAGGACGGCGCGTATAAAAGCAGCGAGACTGGCAAGGCCAAAACCGAGCGGCAAAACCATCCGTGACGGCCAGACGATGACCTCGCGTCCGCCCATGACCACTTCGCCCACACGCAGCGCCCGCACCGCATCAAGACCTGTTCGCCACGCCATAACAACAAGGATCGCCGCGGCGGCTATGCAGCTTAGGAACAAGGCCAGCTTCTGAAGCCAGTTCGGAAAGTGATTGAACAATAGATCAACCGATATCTGCTGGTCCTGCATCTCGACAAACGCCATCGGCAGCATGACCAGCGCAACCATATAATAGTAGGAAGACATTTCGACCGTGCCTTGGATCGGCGCATTCCACACCAGCTTTGCGATGACATCAGCTACGATGTTCAGCATCATCGCAATGACGCCGAAACCACCTACGAACATCAGCCAAGAGCACAGTCTGTTGAAAAACTTTAGCATCGGGCCTCCTCCCCATACCAAGACGGGATGTGTACCCGTACTTCCGATTTAACCTCCTCTCTCGAGGTTCAGTTGACAAATAGCGATGGCTGATCGAGTGATAGCGAAACGCGATCACCATGGAGCATGTGAATGCACGACAGCAGGAAACCCACCCGCTTAGACCTTCGTCATCTGCGATACGCCTTGGCCGTGGCAGATGCGCAAGGGTTCAGAGCGGCGGCTGAACTGCTCAATATCGCGCAACCAGCCATTTCGAAAGCGGTGAAAGACACCGAGGTTGATCTTGGTTTCCGGATTTTCGATCGAAGTGGGCCGCGTGTGGTGCCTACGCCCGAGGGGGTAGTCTTTCTTGATGACGCGCGCCAGACGGTGGCGCAGTTCGAGCGGACGATCCGGGCATCAAGACAAAATGCAGCGGGTGCGCGCGGGCATATCATCGTCGGATATTCCGCGCTCGCAGCTTCACGCCAAATTTCCGAAGCACTCGACGCTTTTCATCGTAGTATCCCCGGGGTGCAGGTCGAGATGCATGTGATGTCTACCGATAACATGCTGAAAAACTTGAAGTCTGGCGTGATCGACCTTGGATTTCTGCTGTCCCATCCTACGGTAGGTGCTCCTGGGATTGACCAGATGCCGGTCTGGAGCTCGTCCATCGGTATCGTTACCCCTGCTGGAGAGGCACCTGCAGGGGTCAAGGACTTGGACGGCGTGCCTTTTGTTATGGGCCTGCGCGAGAACTGGCGTTCTTGGCGCGCGCTTCTCGACAGCGCTTGTGATCGGGCCAACCTTAGCACGGTGGTTGTCGATGAGGCTTGGGACGTTCAGGTGATATTGCAACGCGTGGCCGAGCGCCGCGGGGTTACGTTTTTCCCTATGAGCATGGCCGACAGTCTTCCTGCCGCACTGGAACTTGCACTGATTGACGGTCTGGACGCAGAAGCAACGATCTCTATGGCCTGGAGCACCAAAGCCGATACCAGCCTTCTGCGCCAGTTTCGCAACCACTTTCCTCAACTCGCTTGATCACGTCCAGTTATCGGACGATACCGCAAGTCTATTTGCTTAGCGGGGTGATAGCGCGAATGTATGCAAATATGAAACAAGCCCCAATGAATCGCTTCGATGCGCCCGAGGCGCAGCCCTTCCTTCTCGAAGGCAGCGATGTAGGCTTTCTCTTTTTTCACGGCTTTACAAGCACCCCCCAAAGCGTACGCGACGTAGCGCAGCACGTACATTCGCTGAGCGGTGTTACTGTGCATTGTCCGCTGCTGGTCGGCCATGGCAAGACCCCTAGCGCCCTGGCTCAGACGGGCCATCGCGATTGGGTGGCATCCGCAGAAGCGGCGTTGGAAACCCTGTCGTCCCGATGTGATCGTATCATTGTGGGTGGGCTTTCTTTGGGTGCCACTTTATCGCTCAACCTCGCTGCGCGGATGCCAAGCAAAATACATGGCGTTGTCAGCATCAATGGATCGACCGGCCTCTATCGGCCCGAGGTCGTAGCACCGCTTTATGACACCGACGGGCAGGAGTTCGTTGCGGGGATAGGATCGGATATCGCCGAGCCGGGTATGTCTGAAATATGCTATGATCAAATTCCGAGAGACACGCTGAAAGAGCGTTTTCTGCTAACGAACACAACCGGCGCTTTGCTGCCGCTTATCCAACAGCCAGTGCTCATCCTGCAATCGCGACGGGACAATGTCGTGGATCCTGATAACGGTCATCGCATTGCGACTTTGGTGGGATCGGCCGATATTCAACTTCGCTGGTTGGAACGCTCATATCATGTCGCAACATTGGATTATGATCGTATGCTGATCGCCACGAGGATCGCTGATTTCCTGACCTTTTCATCAAGGTAGATCGTGCAATAACTGTCGGCTTCCGCAGTGTGGCAACTACGATTGGATGTTGATGCCGAGCCTTATAGGTCGTTGATATTTGGTGAAATCCGTCAAGTTTTTGGTGTATATTAGTAAAATACTGCGACTTTTCTTTGGAAACGACTTCTTAGTAGGGCAGTTCGACCAGCGCAGCGACGCTTAAGGTGATGCGTCGGGTTGATGACCCGCACATGGAATTACCCCTTCCTGCAGGCGGATGCTCAGGCATATCACACATCACAATCAATCTCCGCCGCGGCGTAGCCGAGGGGAAACCCGCTTAAAATGTAGCTCAAAACCGTGCAAACAAGCCGCCACCTCTTCCTTTGGTCCCCATGATTTGCGGGAGTGTTTCACCGTTGACAACAAAGCTTCCCTTATCCTAAGTGATCTTCTGCTCGCGATGGCGTCGCGATGCGTCCTCTTGTTCCATTCCTGAACGCCCGGATCTTTAGAGGCAGCGTAAACTGCGTCGAAGGAGTTCGTGATGTCTGCAATTACTCAGATTACCCTGCATAAACCGTCCACCTCGATTGTGGGCATGATGGCCATGTCGCTGGCAATGCTTCTTCTACCTATGGGAGATGCGGTTACCAAATCTTTGACGAGCACCTTGGCCCCGGCTCAGATCGCATTTTTCCGCGCAATAATTCAGGCAGGATTACTCGCAAGCGCATTTTTGGTGATGCGCCGCCGCTTGAGCGGACGGGCATTTTCCATATGGTCTTTCATGTCTGGGCAATGTGTTGCGGTGGTCAGTCTCGGTTTGATTGCAGCTTTCAAAACTATGCCAATAGCCACAGCCATTGCGATCTTTTTTGTTGAACCTTTACTACTCACCCTTCTTGCGGGCTTTATGCTGGGGGAAAAACCTGGCCCGCATCGATATGTCGCCATCGCAGTCGGTATGCTTGGGGTTCTCTTAATTCTAAGGCCGAACTTTGCCACCTTCGGGCCATCAGTTTTCCTCCCCGTGGTCGCAGCCGTAGCCTATGCCTTGAACATGATCGTCACGCGCCGTGCGACGAGGGTGGCGTCTGCACTTAGTTTTCAGCTGGGTTCAGCTGTTTTCGCCAGCATCACATTGTCGATCATCATGCTGACAACAACAGACCTTTTCGCGATGATCGAGGTGATTACGCTGCAAATTGCGCTCGGCTTGTCCGGCGCTGGTGTGCTAGCCGCAGCGACGTTCTTGCTAATTGCCTATGCCTTTAGTCAAGCTGAAGCGAGCGTATTGGCTCCATTCCAGTATCTTGAAATTCTCGGCGCAACATTGATTGGCTTTCTAGCGTTTGGTGACGTCCCCGATGAAATCACTATTTTGGGTACGTTCGTCATTCTTGGCTCCGGCATGTACGTCTTTCATCGGGAACGTCGCGCAAACATGCCTGTGCGACGCACTCAGACGCGGCGCGATCGCTAGCCTGAACCGATATGCCGACCTCTGATCCGTAGATAATCCGGTCGGTTATCCTAACGTCTGACGGATTTGGCTACACGCCGACCCTACGTCAAGATAAGCTCGCCCGGAACGGTCGTGTTATGCAAAGGTATATCAAACGGAAGCGGCGCTCTATATCTGGCACCCGTTTAGGGTCAGTGCCCGTTTTTGTGCAAACTGCCGGTTGATCCTGCGACGAAGTACTGAGACGTTACGCATAGTCCGTCGGAGGCGATAAATTGCATTTAGTTAAGTCACTGGCCCCTGCCGTCGCACGGGTTTCAAGCGTTGAAGCCTTTCGCGCGGGGTTTGGCGCTTTTGTAGGACTGGGGTTGGTAGGACTTTTTCTGCTGTCCCCCCAGATCGACACCGAACTTGGGCTATATCTCGTGGCACCTTTCGGGGCCTCTTCGGTACTTTTATTCGCGGTACCGAATAGTCCGCTAGCGCAACCTTGGTCTGCCATTGTTGGCAACATGGTCGCCGCACTTGTGGGTGTCGCTGTCTGCCTTTCAGTTGGTGACCCCGCATTACGGGTCGCTTTGGCTGTAGGGCTGGCAATTACGGCAACCATTCTGTGTCGCGCGGTTCACCCTCCGGCTGGTGCGGTTGCTATGACCGCGGCCATGTCCCCCGACGCAATTGCGGATATGGGCTTTTGTTTTGCTCTGGCACCGATAGGGCTTGGTACGGTTGCGCTTGTCATGCTGGCGGCGATCTACGCACGGCTAACCGGTCGTCATTACCCATTTAGGCAGTTTGAAGACCCAAGCGCACATGGGACCGCAGATCTCAATCCGACAGAGCGACTGGGTCTTTCCGAAGACGCTTTGGAAGATATTCTCGAACGTTACAGCCAATCCTTTAACTTGGGTGTGGAAGACCTGGCCAGATTGATCGGCGCAGCCGAACTTCAAGCGGCAGCCCAGACCTCGGGTGTGTCAACGGCCCAAGAAATAATGTCGCGCAACCTCGTTACCGTCGGCCCGAAAACAGCGATGAAAGATATCGCCGACCTATTTCGAAAGCACCGTTTCACCGCCCTTCCCGTAGTCAAAGGGGATGGAACCTTCATTGGTGTAATTTTTCAAATGCACCTCATCAACCAAGTTCGCGCTTTTGCAATGCGCCACAACCGTAGCTATGTCGAAGCCCTACGAAGGCTGCTAGATCGAGAACGAGACAAACCGATAACAGCGGAATACATCATGAGCGTGGCAGGGCCACGGGCAACGACAAGCACGCCGATTGGAGCCTTGATTCCCATGATGGCTGATGGTGACACAGATGCAGTGCCCATCATCGAGTACGGTAAAATCGTTGGTATTGTCACCCGCACAGATTTGATCGCTGCCTTGGCACGTAGCGCGGCGCGCGGCACTGCATCGGCCGCCAATGACTAGGTGTCTGAACGCTGAAAACCGGCGACCCCGTGACGCGTAGCAAATTTGCACTAGGTCAAGACCAGCAACACGTTTGGGACATGGTCCTGCATCTACTTTTACACACTAAGCCGAAGGATGGCCAAAATGACAGTCAAACTCGCAATCGTCTATTATTCCAGTTATGGCACTAACCATCAGATGGCGACCATCGCCGCCGAAGCTGCAAAATCCGCCGGGGCCGAGGTGCGTCTGCTTAAGGCACGCGAGACGGCTCCAGACGAGGCAATCAACAGCCAGGACGCATGGAAAGCGCATCACGAAGCCACAGCAGATGTTCCGGAGGCAACCGCAGACGATATGGAATGGGCAAACGCCTACCTGATCTCCGCCGGCACCCGCTTTGGCGTCATGGCCAGTCAGATGCGCGCTTTTATCGACACACTTGGCGGTCTCTGGGCCAAAGGTGGCCTCGCCGACAAACCGATCTCGGCGATGACATCCGCGCAGAATGCCCATGGCGGTCAGGAAACGACCCTCAGCTCACTTTACACGACCGCCATGCACTGGGGCGGGTTTGTTGTGGCACCGGGTTACACCAATGAGGTCCTGTTCAAGACAGGGGGCAACCCTTACGGCTATAGTCACACGCAGGGTGCAGAGTTCACTGACGACGTGAAATCCGCTATCAGTCATCAGACCCGCCGCCTCGTGGAAGTTGCAGAAAAACTGGCCTGACGGTTCAGCAAAAGTCTCGGCCTCCCTTTCGACCCAAGCGAGCTGGCCGAGCGGGCACCGGCCTTGATGGGTTCAGCGGAATTTGGCAATCGACCGAGGTGTCAGCCTGAGGCTCTTTTAAACTCTTAGCTTCTACTGCGTATGGGTGCAGTCACGACGTGCATTTTTACTCAGGCTGATCCGCGTCCGTTCTCAACGGAGCGTTGATCAGTTGTATCCGTCTATACGGTGCAATGCTTCCGGCATCACGCAAGGCTTCGTCAATGAGACTGAAAACCTCGTCACGACAGTCAACCGCCAGTTCAAACTTTGGCACCCAGTAGCGCACGGTGTAGCAAATACCGTTTTCCTCGTAAGACTGCACACGAATGTCAGGCTTGGGTTCTTGCTGGATCAATTTTGCATTACTCAGCGCTGACAACATGATGTCGCGTGCTTTTCCAATCGGAAGAACGTGGTCCAAAGTAATGCTCACTTGCAAGCGGAAATCACGTTTTGGGGCCGAATAATTTGTGATGCGCTGGCGTGAAATCTGACTGTTGGGCAGGATCATATAGGTTGCATCGGGCGTCTGCAGCCGAGTTGTGCGCCAGCCGATCTCGATGACTTTAGCCTGCGCCAGCGTGTCAATATCCACCCAGTCGCCAATCCGAAACGGAGCCTCCATCGCCAAAGCTATGCCGGACAGCGTATCCGCCACGACGTGGCGGATGGCTGTTGATTGTCACCGAGAACTGACCCGGCGGGGGTGCGGACGAAAAGTTGGACTATCTTGGAGATAGTCCATGTACAGCTACGAAGAACGACTGCGCGCGGTTAAGCTTTATATCAAGCTCGGCAAGCGCGTGCAGGCCACCATCCGTGAGTTGGGGTATCCAACGAAGAACGCCCTGAAAGGGTGGCATCGAGAATACCAGCGTCTGCAGGACTTGCCTGTAAAATCGGCACCGCGCCCGCCTAAGTTTTCGACTACACACAAGCAGGTGGCGTTAGAACATTATGCAACCCATGGCCGCTGCATCTCATGAACGCTGCGTGCTTTAGGCTATCCAGGCCGAGCCGCAATGACGGATTGGGTACACGAGGCCTTTCCTGACATGAAGCCGGCCCCCCAACGCGGCATATGGCCCTGGCAACCACTCTGACGCCGTGAAGCAGGCTGCTGTGGTCGGGCTATATAGCCGTCAAGAAAGTGCCCGGGCCCTAGCTGAAAAGTTCGGAGTTAGTCGGCCGACGCTCTATGCTTGGAAAACACAGATCCTTGGCCCGGAGGCTCCTGACATGATGAAACGCAATAAGAGTGCCCTTCCCCCAGAGCTTGAAGAGTTGGAGCGTGAGCGTGAAGCCCTGCAGCGCGACATCCGCGAGCTTCAGATTGAGCATGTGTGAACGGCGGAGCAATACTCGGCCACGGTAGCGACGGCATAGTGTTGTCGCGGGCGGCGTAAAAGTCGTCCACTTTTGCCCTTTCGGATTTCGGGAGGGCTTGGGGATATACACCGTGGACTTGTATTTGAAGGTGCGTCACGCTCATTTCCAGGATGGATTGAGCGGGCGTCAGATTGCCCGGGATTTTGGGATCAGCCGGGACAGTGTTGCGAAGATGTTGGCCTATTCGGAACCGCCTGGATATCGGCGGACAGCGCCGATCAGGCGCCCGAAGCTGGATGCGTTCACCAGCCAGATGGACCAATGGCTTGCTGAAGACAGGAGCCGCCCTCGCAAGCAGCGTCACACCGCCAAGCGTATTTTCGAGCGGTTGCGGGACGAGTGCGGTTTTGATGGCAGCTACACCATCGTCAAGGATTACGTTCGAGACCGGAAGCGGACCGGCAAGGAGATGTTCGTGCCGCTGAGCCATCCGCCCGGTCATGCACAGGCCGATTTTGGTGAAGCGCTTGTCGTGATCGGCGGCGTCGAGCAGAAGGCACACTTCTTTGCCCTCGATCTGCCGCACAGCGACGCATGCTACATCCGGGCCTATCCTGCGGCCAATACCGAGGCGTGGCTTGACGGCCATGTCCATGCCTTTGCGTTCTTCGGCGCGGTTCCCCAGTCGGTTCTTTATGACAATGACCGCTGCCTGGTAGCCCGGATTCTGCCGGATGGCTCCCGGCAAAGAACCCAGCGGTTCAGCGCGATGTTGTCGCATTACGTGATCCGGGACCGCTATGGCCGTCCCGGCAAGGGCAATGACAAAGGGGCCGTGGAGGGGCTGGTCGGCTACGGACGTCGCAACTTCATGGTGCCGATCCCGTCCTTTCCGGACTGGCACGCGTTCAACGCTCACCTGGAAAAGCAGTGCCGCAAGCGCCAGGGTGATGTTCTGCGTGGCCACAAGGTCAGCATCAGGGAACGGCTGAAGGCCGATCTCGCGGCGATGCGGGATTTGCCCGGCACCCCCTTTGAGGCTTGTGAGTTGCAAAGTGGCCAGGTCACATCGACATCGGTGGTGCGTTATCGCGGCAATGATTACTCGGTGCCGGTTGCCTACGGCCACCGTGCGGTCTGGATCAAGGGCTTCGTGACCCGGGTTGTTATCGGCTGCGGCGCCGAGGTGATCGCTGAGCATTCGCGCTCCTATGACACCGGCGACATGGTGTTTGATCCACTGCATTACCTGGCGCTGATCGAACGCAAGATCATGTCCTTCGATCAGGCCGCGCCTCTGCAGGGCTGGGAGTTGCCCGAAGCGTTCAAAACCCTGCGCCGACTGCTGGAAGCCCGGCAGGGAAAGGCCGGCAAGCGCGAGTATGTGCAGGTCCTGCGCCTTCTGGAGCGCTTCGAGATTGACGTGCTGCATCTTGCCGTCAAAGATGCCCTGCGAATGGGAGCGGTCAGCTTCGATGCAATCAAGCACCTGATCTTGTGCAGGGTCGAGCAAAGGCCTCCGAGGCTGGATCTGGATGTCTATCCCTTCCTGCCCAGAACCAACATCACCACCACCTCCGCCGCATCCTACATGAGCCTGCTGGCAGGAGGTGGGGCATGACGGATGCACCCGAACTGCTGCTGGCCCACCATCTCAAAACGCTTCGGCTGCCCACGTTCTTGCATGAACATGACAAGCAGGCCCGTATCTGCGCCGCTGAAGGCGTAGATCACGTGCGTTACCTGGCCCGGCTGACCGAGCTGGAACTGATCGACCGGGAACGGCGCATGGTGGAACGCCGGATCAAGGCCGCAAAGTTTTCGACCATCAAAAGCCTGGACAGCTTCGACTTCAAGGCGATCCCGTCGCTCAACAAGATGATGGTGCTGGAGCTGGCGCGCTGCGAATGGATCGAACGCAAGGAGAATGTGATCGCGCTCGGTCCCTCCGGCACCGGCAAGACCCATGTCGCCCTCGGGCTGGGACTGGCTGCCTGCCAGAAAGGATTGCCTGTCGCCTTCGTGACCGCCGCAGCCCTCGTGCACGAGATGATGGAGGCCCGCGACGAAAAACGCCTCCTGCAACTCCAGCGCAAACTCGCCAAGGTCAAACTGCTGATCATCGACGAGCTGGGATTCGTCCCCTTGAGCAAAACCGGCGCCGAGCTTCTGTTCGAGCTGATCTCACAGCGCTACGAGCGAGGGTCGACCCTGATCACAAGCAACCTGCCCTTCGAGGAGTGGACCGAAACCTTCAGCACCGAACGCCTGACCGGCGCGCTGCTGGACCGGCTGACACACCACGTCAACATCCTCGAGATGAACGGCGAAAGCTACCGCCTCAATCAAAGCCGCGCCCGCCTCGCCGCCGCTAACAAATGAACCTCACAGAATTGGCCTGACGGCCAATGCGCCTTGGACCGGGCTTGCTATATGAGGGCGCACGCTCCAAGGCGCTCGCCCCAAACTGGCCGACTTTTGCTCCGCCACAATGGCCGAATTTTACTCCGCCGTTGACACCCCAGACCTTCGAATGTTGCCAAGCGCACTTTGTCGGGCGTGACACGGATTTTCAGACCGGCGAGGTCTTCGGGCTTTTCAACGGGGCGGACGTTGTTGGTGATGTTGCGGAAACCGTTTTCCCACCAGCCCAGAACCTTGATCCCCTTGCCATCAAGCATATCGGCCAGTGCAACGCCCAGATCGCCATCCAGCGCGGCAAAGGCCTGATCCCGCGCGCCCCAGGCATAGGGCATCTCGATGATGCCCATGCGCGGCTCGATCCCCTGGAACGACCCGGAACCGATCAGTCCGGCCTGCACCGACCCGAATTGCAGCCCCTCGATCACTTCCTTTTCGCTGCCAAGCTGGCCGGAGGGGAAGACCTTGATCGCAACGCGACCTTCTGTGCGGCTGTTGACCTCTTCGGCGAAACCAGTGGCGGCAACGTGCCAGCTGTGGCTTTCCGGCAGAACATGGCCAAGGCGGATCGACACGTCATCAGCCAGGGCGGCAAGCGGCGCAAAGGCCATGAGGCTGGCCGCCAGCAGGCCGCCTTTGATCAATGTGGTGGGGGATTTCATTTTGGACTCTCCTGTTGTGCATTATTTGGAACAGAAGAAATACGGATCGCCGTTTCTACGCAAATAGGCTGGGCCTATAATTGAAAAAGCTTTCTTGAATGCTCAACGGTCTGACCACAGGGCTGCACTTTCGCGCGGCGTGAAGGCTTGCACACATCATGCGCACCCGCTCATGGGACGCCCTGCTCAGCGCACGACTAGTGGAAATCCCTGCTTGGGAACAAGCGCTTGGCCTGATCGCGGGGGTGCATGGCACGGGGTTGGGTGCGGGATCTTGGTGCGTCGTCGGCTTGGGGTTGCGTGATTCCTACCGCATCATCCATCGGGTGGCCGAGACGGCTGAGATAGTGCGACACGTCTTCGATGCTATGCGCAATCACATGCACCACGATACCTTCGCGTTGTACATGGCCGGTGATGCGCAGCAAGCGCCCCGTCATCACCGCGCGGCGGAACTGTGCATAGACCTTTTTCCAGACCACCACATTTGACACACCTGTTTCATCCTCAAGCGTCAGGAAAACGACACCCGACGCCGTACCGGGCCGTTGCCGCGTGATCACCAGACCGCAGACAGAAATGGGCCTTTGTGCCATAGGCCCCAAAGGCACCTCGGGCAGCGCGTCATGAGCTGTCAGCCCCGTCATGGCCGGGCGCAACAGTTCCATCGGGTGGGCTTTCAGCGACAGGCGCATGGCCACGTAATCCTCGACCACTTCCTGCCCTAAATGCATGGCGGGCAAGGTGACGGGCTGTTCGGCAATGCCCTCGCCCTCTATCTTATCATTGAACAACGGCAAGGGCGCGTTGCCTTTGATCGCTTTTACCGCCCACAAGGCGTCGCGTCGTCCCAAGCCAAGCCCTGCATAGGCGTCGGCTTCGGCCAAACGTTCCAGAACCGCGGGCGAAAGCCCTGCCCTTAACCACAAAGCTTTGGGATCGGGATAGCCATTGCCACGCGCGGCAACGATCCACCCTGCATCCTCTTCACGAAAGCCTTTGATCTGGCGAAACCCCAATCGCAAAGCCAGCGCCCCGTCGCTGCGCTTTTCAAGCGTGTTGTCCCATTCGCTTGTGTTGACGCAGACGGGGCGCACTTCGATGTGATGCTCGCGGGCATCGCGCACGATCTGGGCGGGCGCATAAAACCCCATAGGCTGCGCATTCAGCAACCCGCAGGCAAAGGCTGCCGGATGGTGGCATTTCAGCCAGGCCGATACATAGGCAAGCATTGCAAAAGCAGCGGCATGGCTTTCAGGGAAACCGTATTCGCCAAAGCCCTCGATCTGGGAAAAGCAATTCTCGGCGAAAGCTTTTTCATAGCCTCGCGCCAACATGCCATTGATGAATTTATCGCGAAGTTGGCCAATCGTACCCATCCGCCTGAAGGTCGCCATAGAACGGCGCAGCTGGTCTGCCTCGCTTGGCAGGAACCCGGCTGCGACCACAGCGATCTGCATGGCTTGTTCCTGGAACAATGGCACGCCAAGCGTTTTGCCCAGCACGTCTTCCAGCTCTTTCGAGGGGAAAACCACGGCTTCGTTCCCCTGCCTGCGATTGATATAGGGGTGTACCATGCCGCCCTGGATGGGGCCGGGGCGCACAATCGCCACCTCGATCACCAAATCATATAATTCACGGGGCTTCATCCGCGGGAGAAAGTTCATCTGCGCGCGGCTTTCCACCTGAAACACACCAATGGCGTCCGCAACGCACAGCATGTCATAGGTTTGCGCATCATCTTGGGGTATGCTGGCGATGCTGTATTTTTTGCCCCCATGTTGTGCAATCAGATCAAAGCTTTTGCGGATACAGGTGAGCATTCCAAGCGACAGGATATCGACCTTCAGAATATTCAGAGCGTCGATATCATCCTTGTCCCACTCGATGATCGTGCGGTCATCCATCGCGGCATTTTCGATAGGGCAAAGCTCATCCAATCGCCCCTTGGTGATGACAAACCCGCCGACATGCTGGCTCAGATGTCGCGGAAACCCGATGATTTCACCAATCAGCTTGATGGTCAGCGCCAGACGCGGGTCCGATAGATCAAGCCCGAGTTGTTTAACGCGCTCGGGGTCCGGCCCGCCATTGCTGGTGCCCCAGATTTGCCCCGAGAGATTGGCCGTGACATCCTTGGACAAGCCCATAACCTTGCCCACCTCGGAGATCGCCGCGCGCGAGCGGAAATGGATCACTGTGGCGCAAAGCCCGGCGCGGTGCCGGCCGTATTTGGCGTAGATATGCTGGATGACCTCTTCGCGGCGTTCATGTTCGAAATCGACGTCGATATCCGGCGGCTCTCCGCGATGTTCTGACACAAAGCGTTCCACCACCATGGTAATCGTCTCGGGGCTGACGTCGGTGATGCCCAACAGATAGCACAAGATCGAATTGGCCGCGGACCCCCGCCCTTGGCACAAGATCCCCTTGGAGCGCGCGAATTGAACGATGTCATGCACCGTGAGGAAATAGGCCGGAAAATCGAGCGTCTTGACCAACGCCAGTTCTTTTTCCATTTGCGCAATCGCCCGCGCGGGTGCCCCCTTGGGATAGCGGATCTTCAGCCCCTCTGACGCCAACCGCGCCAAACGGTCTTGGGGCGTTTCATTGTCTGCGATCTCGTCCGGGTAATCATAGCTGAGTTCAGACAGGCAAAAGCTGGACTTTGCCGCGATCTGTGTCGTGCGGCGCAAGGCCGCCGGGTGACGGGCGAACAGGCGCTTCATATCAGCTTCAGGCTTGAGCCGTTTTTCAGCGTTGGGTAAGGCACGCGTGCCGATTTGATCGATCGTAATATTGTGGCGCAGGCAGGTCAGAACATCAGCCAACTGCCGTCGCGCACCGTGGTGCATCAACACATCCCCCACGGCCACCATCGGCGCTGCGGTGCGATGCGCGAGGGTGGCGCAGGCATCAAAATAGCGTTGATCACTGCCATCATAGCGCGGCGCGACACCGATAAAGACATCCGCAGGAAAGTGCTTTTTCAGCGTCGCAATATCGGGCTGACTGCTTTTCAAAGACGCTTGCGGCACGGCAATCAAGCTCATGCCCGCACAGCCTTGAACCAGATCAGGCAGGTCCAGATAGCAGGCCCCTTTGGGGGCACGTCGTTTGCCAAGGGTCAATAACCGCGTCAACCGCGCATAGGCTTCACGATCGTGGGGCAATGCGACCCAATGGGTATCGCTATCGCGCAAGATCAGCCGCGCCCCGATAACAAGCCTTGGCAATGGCGCATCAGCCCCCAACTCGCGCCGAAGCTCTTTCAGAGCGGAATAGGCCCGAACGACCCCGGCCAGCGAATTATGATCTGTGATGGCCAAGGCGTTCAGCCCCAACTGGGCCGCCCGAGAGACCAATTCCTCTGGGTGGGATGCCCCCCGCAGGAACGTAAAGTTAGACGTGCAACACAGTTCCGCATAGCCGGGATCCAGAGACGGGTTTCGCGCCTTCATGGAAATTCACCCTGCACAAACCAGTTCGGGTTTTGCGGCGTATAAAACAACCACAATCGCCGGCCCTGCGTTGTGTCCACTTTCCAATAATCCCGCACACCTGACCGCCAGTTGTCATCGGGTAGCCACCATTCAGGGGCGATACGTTCAGGCCCTGTCGCCCGCCCCGTGGTCAGCGACATCCGACGCCAGCGAAACTGTGCGGGCGGCCGTGCCCCGCTGGCTGCGATAGGTTCCGGCGGGAACAGGCACAAAGGGCGCGGCCGCAGCGTGGACCATGATCCCGTGGCGGTACTGTAGGCCGCTGGTACGATTTGAAAGCTCCGCTCGGGGATATGACTGTCTGCCGGTAGAAACCGTTGAATGTTTTCAAGCCCGATCCGGTTACCAAGACGGGTGATCAGATCCTCCAGCCCGTCAGGGCGCGCAGCCGTGGCTGCGGTGATTTGTGCGTCGGCAAGGTTTTCGACCTGCGTCGCTTCAAGCCGTAACTGGTCGATGCCAAAGCCCGCATCCACAGTCCGGACCCCCCGGTCAAATAAGGGCAAAATACGCATTGCATCGCGCATTGGTGCCGCAAGACGCAGTTCGATTTGCTGCGCGCCCTGATCCACCCGCCGCATCGTTAACTGCAATCGCCGTGCCCCCATGGCCTGACATTTCAACTTGTCGCAAAGCTGATCCAGCAACCTTTTCGTGCCCGCCATCACATCAGCGCTCAGCCCGATCGGCTCGGGCAAAGTCATGCGCACAGCATAGTGCGGTGCCTCGCCAATCGGTGTGATCGTCTCGTCCTGGGTGCCCATTGCCTGATCCAGTCGCAACATGACATTCGGCCCGAAACGACGCGCGATTGTCATGCGGGGCAAAGCCAACAGGTCCGAGATTTTCCGCAGACCAAGCCGCTGCAACGCCGTGTCAGTTTTCTCGTCAAGACGCAGCGCAGCAACGGGCAATGCAGTGATATCCGCATCGGGCTTGCGGGCATAATGCGTGCGCGCCCAAGCTGCCCCGCGGGTATCGGCCGCCGCGATACGCCCGTTCAGCCCCGCACGCGCAAGACGGTGACGCATATCATCCAGCATTTCCGCCTCACCGCCAAACAGATGCACTGACCCGGTGATGTTCAGGACCAAACCATCCCTCCCATCCACCCCCACCCAAGGGCAGTATCGTTTGCTCCACCGGGCAAGTGATTGCAAAAACCGCGCGTCCTCTTGGGGATTGGCTGCTGCGCTGGAAAGCTCGGGGCAATAGGCACGGGCATCTGACAACCCCATGCCACGATGCAACCCCTGCGCCTCTGCCGCTTGGTTCAAACAGTAGATGCGGTCGGTATTTTTCGCGTGTTGCACCAGCGCGAAAGGGCGATTGCTAGTGGCGGCCTCAAGCGTCCGCGCGCGCAGCACCCTATCGCTGGGCAGTCGGGGAAACCACACTGATGCGACGCGTTTGCGCATTCCACTTCACAGTCCAAGCCGCTAATGTTCCTGATTTGTTCTTTATAAGTTTCCAATTTTGCAGAGTCGAGTCCTCGGCTGTGTTGCCCACATCAAAAACAGGGGTGCAGTGCCATCTGGTCTGCGCGGCATTGTTCCCCATTCCTTCAGGCAAAATGCAAAGCCCTGTGGCGTTGCCTTCTTGCGCAGCCAGTTGCAAACGCCGCCCTTCCGTCAACCCAATGGGCTGTGTGAGCTCTGCGATCACCACTGCCACATGCCCCGACCGCAACGCCTCCTCGGTCGAGGCGAGCACATCGATATGACGCGGTGCCTGCGCGATCAGCAGTTGCGACGGATCAAGATAAGCCGCGCCCCCCACCGGATTGATCTGCGTGCCGTGCCATGCCTCACGCACCCAAAGCGCGGCCCCGCCATTCGCGCCACAGACCTGACCGGCCAATGCATATGCAAAAGCATAGGCAGACGCCCCGCAAACCTCATGGGTGCGGGTATTCTTGAGCGGAAAGTGAGATTCGAAGTCGGCCATGGTTCAGATCATACAAGACGGAACAAAAGATGCACATTGAAGACATCTTGACCTGCCACTGAACTTTCATCCAGCCATGACCAGCGCCCGGTTGGGCGATACGCCACATGCGGCGTTTTTTATATCGTATTTTTGTATTTGGTTGCGGGAGTAGGATTTGAACCTACGACCTTCAGGTTATGAGCCTGACGAGCTACCGGGCTGCTCCATCCCGCGGCTGTGGCCAATGTTATTGTATTGGCTTATTAATTGTCATCGTTTGAGAGATACGTAGAGGTTTTGCTAGGTTTGGCGGTGACCTACTCTCCCACGTCTTAAGACGCAGTACCATTGGCGCAGTAGCACTTAACTGCCGAGTTCGGGATGGGATCGGGTGTTTTGCTTACGCTATGACCACCAAACCGAGTAAAACCTCTATGTTGCTGCTTTTGCCATTGGCAAAAGAGCAACAAGCGGGAGAGAGCGTATCCGAAGGATGCGCGTTCCCGCCACCTCACCATTCTGGGTAAGGATTTGTCCAAGTCAGTACGACTGATTGTATGTGTATGCTTTTGTCCGAGTAGAAAGTCTTTCTTCTACTGGATCAAATCAAGCCTATCGAGCAATTAGTACCAGTCAACTGAACGTATTACTACGCTTACATCTCTGGCCTATCGACGAGATGGTCTATCTCGGCTCTCAGGGATACCTTGTTTTGAGGGGGGCTTCCCGCTTAGATGCCTTCAGCGGTTATCCTGTCCGATCATAGCTACCCAGCACTGCTATTGGCATAACAACTGGTCCACCAGTGGATCGTTCACCCCGGTCCTCTCGTACTAGGGGCAACTCCTCTCAAGTATCCTACACCCACGGAAGATAGGGACCGAACTGTCTCACGACGTTCTAAACCCAGCTCACGTACCTCTTTAAACGGCGAACAGCCGTACCCTTGGGACCTGCTCCAGCCCCAGGATGAGATGAGCCGACATCGAGGTGCCAAACACTGCCGTCGATATGGACTCTTGGGCAGTATCAGCCTGTTATCCCCGGCGTACCTTTTATCCGTTGAGCGATGGCCCTCCCACTTGGGACCACCGGATCACTATGGCCGTCTTTCGACTCTGCTCGACTTGTCAGTCTCGCAGTCAGGCTGGCTTCTGCCATTGCACTCAACGAGCGATTTCCGACCGCTCTGAGCCAACCTTCGCGCGCCTCCGTTACGATTTAGGAGGCGACCGCCCCAGTCAAACTACCCACCACACAGGGTCCCGGATCCGGATAACGGACCGCGGTTAGACATCAAGCAGAACAAGGGTGGTATCTCAAGGGAGGCTCCACGCAGACTGGCGTCCACGCTTCAAAGCCCACCACCTATCCTGCACATGTTCGGCCTAATGCCAGTGTGAAGTTGTAGTAAAGGTGCACGGGGTCTTTCCGTCTAACCGCGGGTAACCGGCATCTTGACCGGTAATTCAATTTCGCTGAGTCTATGTTGGAGACAGCGGGGAAGTCGTTACGCCATTCGTGCAGGTCGGAACTTACCCGACAAGGAATTTCGCTACCTTAGGACCGTTATAGTTACGGCCGCCGTTTACCTGGGCTTCAATTCAGAGCTCTCACTCCTCCTTTTAACCTTCAGGCACCGGGCAGGCGTCAGACCCTATACGTCGTCTTACGACTTCGCAGAGCCCTGTGTTTTTAATAAACAGTCGCCACCCCCTGGTTTGTGCCCCCAGCCCCTAGTTGCCTAGGAACCGGGCCTCCTTCTCGCGAACTTACGGAGGTATTTTGCCGAGTTCCTTCAACATAGTTCTCTCAAGCGCCTTGGTATTCTCTACCTATCCACCTGTGTCGGTTTAGGGTACGATCTAGCGATGGAGCTATTTCCAGGGACCTCTAAGCAGCCCATTCAATCCGATAAGGATGAACTACCCTCGAGATCCGTCACTTCCATCTGGCCCAGGAATATTAACCTGGTTCCCATCGACTACGCCTTTCGGCCTCGCCTTAGGGGTCGGCTTACCCTGCTCAGATT
Source organism: Sulfitobacter sp. SK025 (assembly GCF_003352105.1). Lineage (NCBI taxonomy): Bacteria > Pseudomonadati > Pseudomonadota > Alphaproteobacteria > Rhodobacterales > Roseobacteraceae > Sulfitobacter > Sulfitobacter sp. SK025. The sequence goes on from NZ_CP025809.1 coordinate 354,535, forward strand.
AGCTTTAAGCAGGAACCCTTGGATTTTCGGCGAGAGTGTCTCTCACACTCTTTGTCGCTACTCATGTCATCATTCTCACTAGTGATCTCTCCACCGGATCGCTCACGCGCCGGCTTCACAGAAAGCTCCGCGTCTCCAATACCCCGAAGGGCTAAGGAGACATGGAACTATGTCACACTACGCTCTGCTACCATGCAATTAATGCATCCTAAGCTTCGGCTCATGGCTTGAGCCCCGTTACATCTTCGCCGCAAGACAACTTATTTAGACCAGTGAGCTGTTACGCTATCTTTAAAGGATGGCTGCTTCTAAGCCAACCTCCTGGTTGTTTTGGTCGTCTCACCTGCTTTCCCACTTAGCCATGAATTAGGGGCCTTAGCTGTAGGTCAGGGTTGTTTCCCTCTTCACAACGGACGTTAGCATCCGCTGTGTGTCTGCCATCTAGTACTCCTCGGTATTCGGAGTT
>NZ_CP025809.1:360000-371508 GCF_003352105.1 Sulfitobacter sp. SK025
CATCCGGCCCGGGATCCGTTCAACCCGCGCGCCCAAGGCCGCCAGATCATGCTGCACCAGATCCATCATCCGGTTCACGGCCCCCGCGTCAAAGGTCGGGCTTTCGGTTTCGATCCAGGGGCGCAGCCCTGCGATCATCTCTTCCGTGTCAAACGGCAGCTCAAGCGGATTGGTCATGTCGGGTCTCCTCCCTAGTGCGATGCCGTGATCTGCGGCACCGCCAGACGTTTTTTGATGATAGCGTAACTTCAGGCCTTGGGCAGACGTGTTTCCACGATGCGCGCATAGATCGATGCGCCCACGGGCAGCATCGCGTCATCCAGCACAAAGCCCGGATTATGCAGCGGCACATTGCCTGCGTGTCCGACACGGCAATAGGCACCGGGCACGACTTTCAACATATCCGCAAAATCCTCTGATCCCGTGGCCTGCTCGGTCGATTCTGACGACAGGTCAGCGCCCACCACATCTGCGGCAGCTGCGACATAGGCAGTGGTCAGGTCGGGGTCGTTCATCAGCACGTCAAAGACATTGCGCAGGTCCACGTCAATCTCCACTCCATAAGACAGCGCCATGCCCGCGCAGATATCGCGGATGCGCTGATCGGCGAGCTGGGACACATCGTCGTGGAAATAGCGGATGGTGCCGGCAATCGTCGCCGTATCGGGCACCACGTTATAGGCAGAGCCCGCATTGAACTTGGTCACCGACAGAACGATGGGCTTGGTAGGGATGATATTGCGGCTGGCGATGCTTTGCAGCTGTTGCACCAAAGCGGACCCGATAACGATCGGGTCTTTCGACTGATGCGGCGCGGCGGCGTGGCTGCCGGTGCCCTTGATCGTGATGTCGAAAAAGCTCGCCCCCGCCATCGCGGGCCCCGGCGTGACAGACACGACGTTGGGTTCCGAATTCGGATCGTTGTGCATCCCGTAGATCTCGTCACAGGGGAAGCGTTCAAACAGCCCCTCGGCGATCATGCGGCGCGCACCGCCCAGACCTTCTTCGGCGGGTTGAAAGATCAGCACCACGGTGCCGTCAAAATCGCGCGTCTCGGCCAGATAGCGCGCGGCCCCCAGCAGCATCGTGGTATGGCCGTCGTGACCACAGGCATGCATCCGCCCCGGATTGGTGGACGCATAGGCCACGCCCGAGGTTTCCTCGATCGGCAGCGCATCCATATCGGCGCGCAGACCCACGCGGCGGTTGCCACCCCCCTGCCCCTTGATCAGCCCGACCACACCGGTGCCGCCGATGCCCTCGTGTACCTCGTCCACCCCATAGGCGCGCAGCTGTGCCGCTACGATGCCCGAGGTCCGCACCTCTTCGAACCCCAGTTCGGGGTGGGCGTGGAAATCCTGACGGATCGCGGTCAGATCGCTGGCAAAGGATTCGATCTTTGGAATGGTGGTCATAGGGTGGCTCCTGTCACGGGGGGCGTGCGGTCAAGCGCACGGAAGTTGGCGAAATCCCAATGCCGGCCGGGCGCGGCCTCGATCAGGTTGCGGGTGTAGTCGTGGCGCGGCGCGGCAAGCACCTCGCCCGCGGGCCCATGTTCGACGACAACGCCTTTCTGCATCACCAGCACCTCGTCACAGATTTGCGCCGCGACCCGCAGGTCATGGGTGATGAACAGCATCGCGATGCCGAATTTTTCCTGCACTTCATCCAGCAGATCAAGCACCTGCGCCTGCACGCTGACATCCAGCGCCGACACGGCCTCGTCCGCGACCAGCAGATCGGGTTTCATTGCAACAGCGCGAGCGATGGCGATCCGCTGGCGCTGCCCGCCCGAGAATTGATGCGGATAGCGGTCCAGCGCATCGCGCGGCAGATCCACCAACTCCATCAGCTCGGCGGCGTGTTCCATCGCATCGGCGCGGCTGGTGCCAAAGTTGATCGGCCCCTCGCACAGGCTGCGCGCCACGGTCCAGCGCGGGTTCAGCGACCGGTAAGGGTCTTGAAACACGATCTGGAAATGTTTGCGATGCGGCTGCAACTGACGGCGCGACAGCTGCGCGATCTCGGTCCCCGCAACAGTCACCTTTCCCGCCGTAGGATCGATCAGCCGCATGATGGCGCGGGCCACGGTCGATTTCCCCGACCCGCTTTCGCCCACGATCCCAAGGGTGCGCCCCGGCTGGATGGTAAAATTCACATCCTGCGCCGCCCGCACCCCTTGGCTGGCGCGAAAGAAACCGCCCCCGCCATAGGTCATCTCTAGCCCGTCCACGGTGATCACATCCCGCGCCTCCGCCGGTGCCCGAGGGGCGCGCGGATCAAGGTTGGGCACCGCCTGCAACAGCTTGCGGGTGTAGTCTTCCCTGGGCGCGGTCAACAACTGCCGGATCGGCGCGCTTTCAACGATGCGGCCTTTCTGCATGACGCTGACCGTATCCGCGATCTCAGCCACCACGCCCATGTCGTGCGTGATGAACAGCACCGCCGTGCCATGGCGTTCCTGCATCTCTGAAATCAGCTTGAGGATCTGCAACTGCGTCGTCACATCCAGCGCCGTCGTCGGCTCGTCCGCGATCAACAGATCAGGGTCAAGGATCAACGCCATGGCGATCATGATCCGTTGCCGTTGCCCGCCTGACAGCTGATGCGGGAAAGCGGCATAGATGCGCTCCACATCCGGCAGATGCACCTGCTCCATCATATCGATGGTGCGGGCCTTGGCCTCGGTGCGGGACAGATCGCTGTGCATGTTCAGCACTTCCTCGATCTGTTCGCCCACCCGCAAAACAGGGTTCAGCGCGGTCATCGGTTCCTGAAAGATCATCGCAATCCGCCGCGCCCGCAAGGCCCGCATCTGCGCCGGTTTGGCTTGGGTGATCTCGATCCCTTCCAGATCAATCGACCCGCCCTGAATTTCCAGCGCATCCTTGGGCAGCAGCCCCATGGCCGTCAGCGAGGTGACAGATTTGCCCGACCCGCTTTCACCCACCAGACAATGGGTCTCGCCGGCGCGGATATCCAGATCGATCCCGCGCAACACCGGATCGGCCTTGGGCCGCCCCGCCAGCCCCACCGTCAGCCCGCGTATTTTCAGAACGCGTTTGGCATCGGTAAAGTCTTTGGACTTGAATTCCATCTCACACCTCCCGCTTTTTCATACGTGGATCAAGGATATCGCGGGCCGTGTCGCCCAACAGGTTGATCGCCAGAATACATAGCGACAGCATCAACCCCGGCCAGAAGATCAGCCCCGGCTTGATCTGGAAATAGCTCCGCCCCTCGGCCATGATATTCCCCCATGTGGGGATCTCGGTCGACACGCCCGCCCCCAGAAAGCTCAGGATCGCCTCGATCAGAATGGCAGAGGCGCAGATATAGGTGCCTTGCACGATCAGCGGCGCAAAGGTGTTGGGCATCAGATGCTGCAACAAGACCTTGGGCATGGACGATCCAAGCGCGATCGCCGCCTCGACATAGGGTTCTTCACGCGCGGTCAGCACCACCGACCGGACCAGCCGCACGACGCGGGGCACCTCCGGCACGGTGATCGCGATGATCACCGATGTCACGCTCGGCCCGTTCAACGCGACCAGCGCAATCGCCAGCAGGATCGCCGGGATCGCCATCAGACTGTCCATGATCCGCATGATGATACTGTCGGCCAGCCGGAAATACCCCGCGACCAGACCAATCAGCAGCCCCACGGCCACGCTGACCACCGCCGCCCCGACACCGATCAGCAGCGACACGCGCCCCCCCGTCACGACGCGGCTAAAGATATCGCGCCCGTAGGGGTCCGTGCCCAGCAAGAAGTCATCCGACGGCGGCTTCAGCCGCGCCATCGCATTCATCTCAAGCGGGTCATAGGGCACATAGTAAGGGGCCAGCACCGCCGCGAGGACAATCGCCACAAGGATCACCGCCGCAATCGTCGGACCTACGCCGATCCGCATCGCTTTGGGGACAGAGAATAAACCGGTCACAACCTGAAAGGCGCTGTGCCGAGAGCTTGGGATCTGCGTCATATCAGTACCGGATCCTTGGATCGAAGAATGAATAGGAAATGTCGATCAACAGATTGACCGTCACATAGATGCCCGCAGTCAGCAGGATCATCGCCTGAATAACCGGATAATCGCGCGCCAGAATGGCATCGACGGTCAGCCGCCCGATCCCGGGGATGTTGAACACGCTCTCGGTCACCACCACGCCCGAGATCAGCAGCGCGAAGCCCGTGCCGATGATGGTCAGGATCGGCACCGCCGCATTGCGCAGCGCATGGCGGAACAGCACGACATTCTCGCGCACCCCCTTGGCACGGGCGGTGCGGATATAATCCTCGCCCAGAACTTCAAGCATCGACGCCCGCGTCATCCGCGCGATCAGCGCGATATAGATCGTAGCCAGCGTCAGTGACGGCAGGATCGCACGGCTAAAGAACGGTCCGATGCCATCGGTTGGCGATTTATAGCCCTGAACCGGCACCCATTTCAGGTCGATGGCGAAAATCTGGATCAGGATATAGCCGATGACAAAGACCGGCACGGAAAAGCCGAGCACCGAAAATGACATCACAAGGAAATCCACCCAGGACCGGTGCCGCCAGGCGGCAATCACCCCCATCGGCACGGCCAAAGCGACCGAGATCACAATCGTCATCAGCGCGATATTCAACGTCGGCCCCAAACGGTCGCCGATCATCCCCGCAACCGAGGTATTCGACAGCAGCGATGTGCCCAGATCACCGCGCAGCAGCTGGCCCATCCATGTGCCGAACTGCACCAACAGCGGGTCGTTCAGCCCCAGACTGTCACGGATACGCTCAAGCTGCGCAGGGGTGGCAGCATCACCGGCAAGGATCGCGGCAGGATCACCGGGCGTCAGCCGCAGCAAGAGAAACACAAAAATCGCAACGATCACCATCACCGGTATCGTGGCCAATATGCGCTTGAGGATATAGAAAAACATGCCGAAGGCTCCTTGCGGTCGTAGGGGTGAGAGGCGCGCATCGCAGCGCGCCTCTCAAGGCAGATCACTCTGCCGCTTTGGTCATGTTCCAGAACACCGGCACCGGCGACGGGATCATGTCTTCGATGTTGGACCGACGCGCCTGCGGGATGATATATTCGCCCATCATCAGATAGTTCACGTTGTCCATCACATGCTCTTGAATACGCGTCGCGATCTCTTTCTTGGTCGCGTCGTCGCTGGCCGAGACATACTCGGTCCGCATGGCTTCGATCTCGGGGTCATCGGGCCAGCCGAACCAGCCATCATCGCCACGACCGTTCAACATCACGTTGACCAGCGGGTCAGAGACTTCGGGCACCATCCAGTTGGTGAAGAACAGGTTCCACCCGCCCTCAGCCACAGGCGACTGCTGGGCGCGGCGTTGCACGACCGACTGCCAGTCCATCGACTGCATATCGACCTCGAACCCCGCCTCGCGCAGCGCTTGGGCTGCAACCACAGGCTGGTTGTTCAGGCTGATCACATCGGTCGGGGCCATCAGGACAATCGGCGTCCCGTCATAGCCCGCTTCTTCCAGCAGCTCCTTGGCACGCTCGGTATTCGCGCCACCGGTCAGCAAGTCAGATCCCGCCTCGTCCCCCAAGGGGGTCGAGCAGCCAAAGATAGCGCCACAGACTTTGTAGTATTCAGGATCACCCTGCATCGTCGCCAGCATGGATTCCTGATCCAGCGCCGCCATCGCCGCCTGACGCACCAGCTTGTTGTCAAACGGCGCATGCAAGAAGTTCGGACGCCCGATGGTGACATAGCCCAGATCATCGCGTTTCTCGACGACGACATCCTCATTGCCCGACAGGATCGGCATCAGGTCGATCTGAACCTGCTCAAGATAGTCGATCTCCCCCGCCGAAAGCGCATTCAGCGCGGTCAGCGCATCGGGCATCGTGGTCCAGACCACCTTGTCCACATTCACGACCTTGCCGCCTGCCATCCAGGATGCGGGCTCGTCGCGCGGCACATAGTCGTCGAACTTTTCATAGGTCACCGACACGCCGGGCTCATAGGCGTCCTGATCGAACACAAACGGACCGGAGCCGATGTATTCCGTGATCGTCTCATCGGCAGAGGTTTCGGCAACACGCGCCGGCATGATGAACGGCGGCACCGCGGATTGCTTGGAAATCACGTCAATCAGCGGGCCAAAGGGCTTGGTCAGCGTCCAGACAACGGTTTTGTCATCTGTCGCCTCAAGGCTTTCGGTCACGTCAAAGATCAACTGCCCGCCGCTGTCGCGCTTGCCCCAACGGGTCAAAGAGGCAACAACATCGGCGCCGGTCACAGGCGCGCCATCGTGGAACACCAGCCCGTCGCGCAGGGTGAACGTATAGACCAGCCCGTCGTCAGATGTTTCCCAGCTGGCCATCTGCGGCTGCGGGGTGAAATTCTCGTCCACCGCCGTCAACACGTCATAGATCATATAGGCGTGGTCACGTGTGATGTGCGCCGTGGTGATCACCGGATCCAGCACCCGCAGGCCCGAGTGCATGACCGCCGTGATCGTGGTTTCTTCCTGCGCGAAGCTCGCGGCAGGCACCAGCAGCGCAGCCGTGGTCATCAGCGACGCCGCCAGCCCCCGGCTTTGTTTCAATGTGGGTCGTAAAGTCAGCATATCAATTTCCCATGTTGGTTGTGGTCATTGTTATATTTGGACACCGCCGGTTGATCCGCCGGTATCGGGGCGTGCAGCAGCCGCACGCGCAGCCCCGAAAACGGGACCGTTAGGTGAAAGCCGCAACCCCTCACGCAACCGCGTAAAGGGCAGGTCTGCGGGGTCGAACGGCATGGGGCCGGGGGCACGCGCGACAATAATCTCGCGCGCACTCGGGGTGAAATCGGCCCGAAAATGGGTAGAGCTTTTGACGACAACAATTTTCTGTGTCTCTGGTGCGATCCCGACAAAGCGGAACATCTCGCGGTCGGCCATCTGCGCAATCCGCGTTGTGACAGCTACCCGCACGCCACCGATGCGCAAACAGGCCGAGGGCCCCAGATCCAACATCGTCCCGCCGTAATAGGGGCCGGTGGCTTTCACTTTGCCCTCCGACAGCATCTCGACAACGGCCTCTACCTCGACGGGGCTATCGTCGGGCAGACCGGGGTGCCCGCCAATGCGAAAGACAGCGCGCGCGCCCTCCCCCAACTCATGCGCTTGGGCGGCGGAATGCGGGTCTACGATCAGCCCGATCGCCGCGTCTTGGGCATCAGCATCAATCAAGGCCCGCAACATCCCCGTCGTGGCAGAGACCCCACCCGCACCGGGGTTGTCTTGGGTATCTGCAATCACCACGGGCCCCTGCCCTGCCCCTTTTGCCGCGCGCACCGCATAGGCAATCGCCGCGTCGGGGGTAAATGTATCATTGTCGAACTCGGATTCGGCAGCGGCATAGGCATCCGCCACCGCATCTGCTGCGGCATCCGCCGCCGCTTGAGTCTCGGCATAGGCCACCGCCGTGGGGCCACAATCGGCAATATCCGCCGCCGGAAAGCCCATGAACAGCGACGCCGATAGTGCGCCTTGCGCCTCGACCTCTGTCAGGTTTTCGTACAATCCCTTGGCGGGCTGCATATCCGTCGTCTGAAACGGGATCGGCACCAGATAGGACATGCGGCGGAACGCTTTGGCCGGGCGCGTGCCGGTCTGCATCACATGATCCAGCAACCGCGCCGCCACGGCACCGGTATCGGCCATATCGATGTGCGGATAGGTGCGGAATCCCGCCAGCACATCCACCGTGTTCACAAACTCTTCCGAGATATTGCCATGCAGGTCCAATGCGGCGGCAATCGGCACATCCGGCCCCACCAAAGCGCGCACCTGACGGGCGATCTCGCCCTCCCCGTCATCGTGATGCGTTGCCACCATCGCGCCGTGCAAGTCCAGAAACACACCATCCAACGGCCCTGCGGCACGTAGCCCGTCCAGAATCTCGCCCAGAATAGTGTCGAACGCATCCTGCGTCACAGGTGCCGATGGAATAGCCCCCGCCCAAAGAACAGGCACCACATCCCAATCCGAATCCCCCGCGACCTTCAACGCTCCGGTCATGCCAAGGTTCACGTCCTAAAAGGCGTCGATCATCGCGGGGCCACCCACCATAGGGACATAACCGCCACCGGCCTTGAAGGCCGCCATATCCGCAGGCTCGGGCGCAAAGGTATTGGTTTCATGAAGAAATCCGGCCATGGCGACGCGCATCGGGGAACCCACCTTTAAATCATGTAACGCTTCACAAAACTGAATGTATTGCTTGGCGATACGGATGTATTGCCATACGATGCTAGGCACTGACCTATCCTCGCGTCAACCCGGAGTGCTCGATGCCTGACCCCAAACGACCACATTCCTCTGTCGCGTCTAATTTTCAGGCAGATGCCGACAGGCTCTTTGTGCGCTCCGCCGCCCGCGCCATTCACGTGCTTAGCGCGTTTCACGAGGCCGACGGCCCGCTCAGCCTGTCAGACATCGCGATGAAGGCAGAGATCGACCGATCCGCCGCGCAACGTCTTGTGCATACGCTCATGACATTGGGGCACATCCGGCGCAGCCCCGATGACCGCGGCTACCTGCCCGGACTGCGCTTGCTTGACCACACCCACGACACCCTGCGTCTGGACCCTGTGGTGCAGATCGCCACCCCCGTTATCCTGGAGATGCGCAAATCCATCGCCGAACGGATCGACTTCAGCCTGTATGATGAAACCCGCGTGATCTATGCCCTGCGCATGCAAAGCAAACGCGAAACGTTTTACGCCACACTTGTGGGCCATAGCGTCCCCACCTATTGCACCGCCGGCGGCCGCGCGACCCTCTGCGCCCTGCCCCCCGAAGAAGCGCGCGAGATCATCACCCGCTTCCCGCTGCACAGCTATACCGCTTACACCAACGTGGACCCCGACAGCATCATGAACAGTCTCGAACAGGCCCGTAGAGACGGATTTGCGCAGGTCCAGAATGAATTCGTCTTGGGCGAAGTCGCCATTGGTGTGCCCGTCGTCAACCGTCAGGGCCGCCCCTTGGGGGCCATCCACATCGCCGGCTCGCTTTCTGAATGGAGCGCCGAAGACTTTGCCCGCCGCGCCGCCCCCATCGCCCAAGAAGCCGCCCGCGCCATCAGCGGCAGTTTCTAGGCCTTGAATTCGATCCGCGTCACCGGCCCCAACTCTGCCTCCACCGCCGCGACAAGCGGGCGCAGAAGATGTGTCTCTATATAGCGTTGCGCGAATTTGCTCGGGGTGCGCAGCTCAAGCACGCCCCCTTCGAACGCCACATATTCGAGCTGCGAGAACCACGCCTTGAACTGATCCGCGTTCTCCCGCGATAGGTTCACCATCGCGCGTTGCCACGTACCCGGCCCGCCCTGCGCGGGCTCTGATGCCTCGGGTTTCGCATAATCGGCCAGTTGTACCACCTTGACCGGCGTCTCACTGCGATACCGCTCTTTCATCCGCGCATCGTAATCCGGCCCGACCAGCGGCCAGCACGGCTCTGACAGCCGCGCGATCTGCGCATAGTTCAACCGATAGGCCGCCACCCTGCCCCGCACGCCGCCGCGGGTACAAATCAACAGCTGCGCATCCGTCAGCCGTTTGATCTCGCGTTTCACCGTGCGTTCATTCACCGACCACATCCGCGCCAGATCCCGCTGGCCCACGCTTAGCTCGTCAGCGCGCCAATTATACCGCGAGGTCACCGCCGCGATCAGCCGCATCAACGAGGTCTGCAAGGTCGGTGATCCGTTCAACCCCGCCACGCTCAAAGCGGTCAAAAGGTCGTACTTGATCACCCCGGCTTCAGGGCCGGTCAGCCGCAATGGGTTCATGGTTTTGCCTACTCGATGTATCGTCTTATTTTTATCGGTCAGCTTCTTTGAGCCGATTCCGTTTATGCTTTCTACAAAGCTCTAAATCCCGTCTTCTGTCAACCCGCTGGGAAAAACAGGAATTACCCTTTTCCTTAATCCAAATTCAATTTGGTAAAGGTTAATAGGTTAAGGGGGACGCTAAGGTGTCACCATATCAGGGGATCGCTGTCACCAAAACAGCCTCATATGCCCCTCGCCTGTCACCAAAATCTCTTTGCCCCGCGTTAACCCCAGCGAAATAAACCCGTTCTTCAGGATCAGCGCGCGAATTTCGGGAAAATTAGGTTTTGCCAAATTGCCGAATTCGCGTTATTCGAAATTCGAGGCTTAAAAACGCGAGTAGATAGATGAGAAATCACAACGACCTTCTTAACATGAACGAGCGCAGCTTGGAACAACAGGCCGCCGTGCGCCGCGCCACCTTCTCCCCCGGAGAGATCAAGGCCCTGCGCCCCTTCTCCATCTGGGAGATCAGCCAGTTCATGTTCGACGTCCCCGCCGACACCCTGCGCAAGAAGCTGGCGGACGACCCGACCCTGCCCCAGGGGCTCACCGAAGAGGATGGCCGCCAGCGCTGGTTCAGCCTCGAAGAGATCAACGAGCTGCGCCGCCGTGCCAAATTCCGCGGTCGCAAGCTGCTGCCCGAACGCCCCCGGGGCCGTGCCATGCGCGTGGCCGTGTCGAACTTCAAAGGCGGCGTCGGGAAGACCGTCGTCGCACAACACCTCGCCCATGCAGCCGCCCTTGACGGCTACCGCGTGCTCTGCGTCGACTTCGACCCGCAGGCGACGCTGACCCATTCGATGGGGCTGACCGAGGTCAAGGAAAGCCACACGGTCTGGGGCATCATGTGTCGCGACCTCTGCCGTGAATCCAACCGGATCATGGAAAGCTATGATGACCCCGATGACTGCCCCTACCCCGCCGCGGACGAATTGCCCGAAGACGTGCAATCCATCGGCGCGCAACGGTTTCAGGAATTCATCCAGCCAACCTGCTGGCCCACGATCGACATCATCCCGTCCTGCGCCAACGCGGCTTTCGTGGAATTCGCCTCGGCCCAATACCGCGCGCTGCACAAGGCATGGAGCTTTTTCGGCTGCGTCGCGCGCTACCTCGATGAGCTGCCCGACGATCAATATGACATCATCATTTTCGACTGCCCGCCCGCCATCGGCTACCAGTCCCTAAACGCAGCGTTTGCGGCTGATATTCTCTATATCCCTTCGGGCCCGGGCTACTGGGAATATGACAGTACGACCAGCTATCTGGGCCAGCTTGGCGACGCGATGGCCGATATCTCCGAAGGGTTTGCAAGCCTCGCAGCGGACGCAGGCATTACGCTTCCTAAACAGTTTTCCGACATCCGTTTACTTATGACCCGTTTTGAATCCAACAATCCGCTGCACAGCGCCATGATCGACGCGTTCAAGAACGTCTTCGGCGCCGACGTCTGCGCCCACCCGATTGAAATGACCCGCGCGGTTGAACAATCGGGCCGATTCCAGATGTCGGTTTACGAACAGGACTATCGCCAGATGACGCGCGAAACATGGAAACGGGCGCGGCAAAGTTTCGACCGTGCCTATGACGAGTTTTTGCAAACCGTGCTCGAAGCGTGGAAAGAAAACGGAAAACGTAAGGAGAAGGCAGA
>NZ_CP025810.1:0-179124 GCF_003352105.1 Sulfitobacter sp. SK025
ATGGTTAAGAAACGCTCTGTTTTCGATATCAACTTCGATCTGGATGAAGAGGAAGACGCGGGGTTCCCCGCGGGGAACGCACCTGCCGAACCGCCCGTTGTGAAAGAGTACAACATTCAGGGCCACCCGTTGCAGAACTCTGATCCTGTGCCCAACCACCCTGCCCCGTCGCGACGCGGCCCGATGGCAAGCGCGATCTCGGAAACGCTTGAAGCCACTTCCGAGCGCGCCAGTGCAGAGGCCGCCATTCGCGCGGAGAACGACGCGCTGGCGCATGAGCATGTGCGGCTGAAACGGCTGGGGTTGATCACCGATCTGATCCAGACCTCGGATGTGCATACCGACAAGCTGACCCGCGACCGGTCGGCCAATGTCGACCCCGAACTGGCAGAGCTGAAGCTGTCGATCCAGTCGGTCGGCCTCTCCAACCCCATTCGGGTGGAGCAGACGGATAACGGGTATGAGCTTATTCAAGGCTTCCGCCGGCTCACCGCCTTCCGCGAGCTTGCGGCCGAAACCGGCGACCCGCGCTATTCCCGCATCCCCGCCGCGCTGGTTCCCCGCGGGGAACCCCTTGCCGATCTGTACCGCAAGATGGTGGACGAGAACCTTGTGCGCAAAGACCTGTCCTTTGGCGAGATGGCGCGGCTGGCCCTGTCCTATGCGCAGGATTCGGGCGTCGAGGTGAGTGACGCGGTAGGCACGCTCTATGCCTCTGCGCTGAAACAGAAGAAGACCTATATCCGGCAGTTCGCCCGTGTGCTTGCTGATCTGGACGGCGCGCTGCGCTACCCCGAGGCGATCCCGCGGGCGCTTGGGCTGGATGTTTACCGGTTCCTTGATGCGCAGGCCGGCAATGCGATGACGCTGAAAAAGGCGTTGATCAAACAGCCGGAACGGGATGCCGATGCCGAACTTGCAGTTCTGCGGGCAGGGATCACGGCAAAGAAAGCCGCGCCAAAACCTGCGGGGCGAAGTTCTGCCAAAACATCCTTGCGCCTTGGGTTGCCACAGGGGGAGATGCGGGTGATCGCGTCGGACGGGAAGGTAGAGATGCGCTTGCCGCGCGATTTCTCGGCGGTCAGCAAGGCGCGATTACAGCGCGGGATCGAGGCGTTTCTTGCAGCGCTGGATCAGAAAGACTGAAACTCGAAGGGGGCAGGGCGGATCGCCTTGCCCCTTCTTCTTTGCGATGGGTCGGGCCTAATGCGCGCGATAGGCCCACATATACGCGCCACCCCGCGCCACCTTGCCCGAATCCTCATCCCCACCTATACTCCTGCCCTATACGCATAGTGCGAGAGGGTGCCATGGGCCGTGTCAAAGTAAATCTTACACTGGATGCCAGCGTTGCCGAGACAGCGCGCGCGCTTGGGCTGAACATGTCACGGCTGGCTGAGGCTGCGATTTCGGAGGCCGCCAAGGCGGAACGCAACCGCCGCTGGCGGATCGAGAACCAGCAGGCGCTGGATACCTATGCGCAAGAGGTAGAGGCCGAGGGCCTGCCGCTTGAACGCTTCCGCAGTTTCTAGGGCGAGCTATGGCGCAGTTTGATGTGTACCGGCTTGCGGGCGGGCAGCTTGTGGTGGATCTGCAAACCGACCTGATTGGCATCGACGCCTCGCGCGTGGTGGCACCGCTGCGCGAGGCGGGGCGGTACGCTGCCTTTCCCGGTTTGACCCCGCAGGTAGAGGTCGACGGCACCGCATGGATCGTGCGGGTGCAAGAGCTGGCCGCCGTGCCCGGCACCGCGCTGCGTGACAAGGTGACCTCGCTTGAGGCAGAGCGCGATGCGTTGAAGCGGGCCTTGGATATCCTGATCGACGGGCTGTGATTGTGCCCGCGGCTTACGGTTCCCCGCGGGGAACCTCGCCCACATCTTTCGGCACCTGATACCCTTTGATCACCGCGTCGCGGGCGCGCAGGGCTTTGTACCAGCGCAACACATTGGGGAATTGCGTCAGGTCCACCCGCTGCCATTCATAGCGCGCGACCCAGGGCCAACAGGCCATATCCGCAATCGAATAGTCACCGCAGATGAAGTCCTGCCCCTCGAGCTGTTTGTCGAGCACGCCGTAAAGCCGCTGGACCTCGGTCGCATAGCGGGTTTCGGCGTAGGGGGCCTTGCCCGGGTTGAACTGCAAGAAGTGATGCGCCTGTCCGGCCATCGGGCCCAAGCCCCCCATCTGCCACATCAGCCATTCATGCACCTTGGCACGTCCGATCGCGTCGCTCGGCAGGAATTTCCCATTTTTATCAGCGAGATACCACATAATCGCGCCGGATTCCATCAGGCAGAGGCCATTGTCATGGTCCTTGATCGCGGGGATCTTGTTATTGGGGCTGATTTTCAGGAAGTCGGGCGCGAATTGGTCGTCCTTGGTGATGTCGATGGGGTGGGCGGTATAGGGTACGCCCAACTCCTCTAGCAGGATAGAGACCTTGCGGCCATTGGGGGTGGTCCAGGTATAGAGGTCGATCATTGCGGCGTCCTTCGGCTTGCGTCAGGGGGGAAAACGGGTTGCTATGCCCTTGGTATAAATCAGCTTGCGCGGATCACAAAGGCGCAGATCGGGGGGATGATGGAGAGGAAGATTGCACTGGTTACCGGCGGGGGCAGCGGCGTCGGGCGCGCCTGCGCCGCAGCGCTGGCAGAGGCGGGGTTTACGCTGGTGTTGACGGGACGCCGGAAGGCTCCGCTAGAGGAGGCCTGCGCCGCGTTGGCGGGGGAGGGGCATCTGGCGATCACCGCCGATGTCGGGGTCGAGGCGGATGTGCTGGCGCTGTTTGACCAGATCGAGGCGCAGTTCGGGCGGCTGGATCTGCTGTTCAACAATGCGGGCGTCAACGCCCCCGCGGTCGAGATTGACGACCTGTCGCTGGACGACTGGAACGCCATCGTGGCCGCGAACCTCACGGGGTCGTTTCTATGCGCGCGCGCGGCCTTCGGGTTGATGAAACGGCAGTCGCCCAAGGGGGGGCGGATCATCAACAACGGGTCGATCTCTGCCCATGTGCCGCGCCCGTTCTCGGCACCCTATACGGCGACGAAACATGCGGTGACAGGGCTGACGCGGTCGCTGTCGCTGGACGGGCGGGCGCATGACATCGCTTGTGGTCAGATCGACATCGGCAATGCCGCCAGCGAGATGACAGAGCAGATGGCCCAAGGTGTGCTGCAACCGGACGGGTCACGTCGGGCAGAGCCGCGCATGGATGTAGAGGATGTGGGCCGCACGCTGGTCTATATGGCAAGCCTGCCGCCTGCTTCAAACGCCATGTTCGTGACGGTGATGGCGACCAAGATGCCTTTTATCGGGCGCGGCTAGGGGAGGGGCCCCGCCCGCGCAAGGTTGCGGGCGGGGTGTTGGTATGTGTCTCTAATCCGCTGTTTAGAGCCTACTTCTTTGCCGCATCGCGCAGTTTCGTGATCGTGGTGCGGGTAGAGATCTGCTCGGGGTTGGTGACCAGTTCGATCAAGGCCGGGCGGCCGCTGGCGCGGGCTCGGTCAAAGGCGGCGGCGAAGTCGGCGGTTTTGGTCACGCGTTCCGCATGCGCGCCGTAACCCTCGGCCATTTTGCAGAAGTCCTGATTGATCAGCGTGGTGCCTGAAATGCGTTCGGGGTGGTCGCGTTCCTGATGCATGCGGATGGTGCCGTAGATGCCGTTGTTGAACAGCAGCACGATCGGCGTCGCCCCGTATTGCGCGGCGGTGGCGAGCTCTTGCCCGCTCATCATGAAGCCGCCATCGCCGACGAATGACAGCACCAGTTGATCCTTATGCGCCAGCGCCGCAGAGACGCCCGCCGGAACGGAATACCCCATCGCGCCACAGGTCGACCCTACGATGCGCCCCGGGCGGCCAAAACGCAGATAGCGTTGCGCCCAGCCTGTGTGGTTGCCCGCGTCCAGCGTCACGATTGTGTCTTGCGGTAGGCTATCGCGGATCTGGCAAAGGGCGACGCCCATGTCGAGCTCCCATTCCGCGCCATTGGGGCTGTCGGTGTCGGTCAGGTAATCGCCATGCAGCTTTGCGCACCACTCCTGCCAATCGTCGGCGCGGCCCAGATCAAGGTCACCAAGCGCCGCTGCTGCAGCGGCGGGGGAGGCGGCAAAGCCGAGGTCGGGGGAATAGACGCGGCCGATCTCGTCCGCGTCAGGGTGCAGGTGCACCAGACGGGTATCGGGGTTGGGCGATTGCAGCGTGGTGTAGGTCTTGGTCGTCATCTCGCCCAAGCGGGCCCCGATGACGATCAGCAGGTCGGCCTCTTTCTGGTGGGCAAACAGCGTCGGCGCGGTGGAGGTGCCGAAATCGCCCGCAAAGATGGGCGACAGGTTGTGCACGATATCCTGCCGCCGGAAAGACGTGGCGACGGGGATGTTGTTGGTCTCTGCAAAGCGGGTGATCGCGGCGGCGGCATCCTCGGTCCAGCCAGAGCCGCCAAGCAGCATCAGCGGGCGTTTGGCCTGTGCGATCTCGTCCTTCAGCGCGTCTACATTTGCTGTCGAAAGCTGAGCCTGCGTGGCGCTATAGGGCCGCGCATCGGCGACTTCGACGATATCGGTCAGCATGTCCTCGGGCAGGGCGATGACAACCGGACCGGGCCGGCCAGAGGTGGCGACGCGGAAGGCGCGGGCCATATACTCAGGCACACGCGACGCATCGTCGATCTGGGTCGCCCATTTGGCGATAGGGCCGAACATGGCGCGGTAGTCGACTTCCTGAAACGCTTCGCGGTCGGTGGTGTCGCGGGCGATCTGGCCCACCAGCAGGATCATCGGCGTGCTATCCTGTTGCGCGATATGCACGCCAATGGCGGCGTGGCAGGCGCCGGGGCCGCGGGTGACCATGCAGATGCCGGGGGTGCCGTGCAGTTTGCCGTAGGTTTCGGCCATATTCGCCGCACCGGCCTCGTGGCGGGCGTTGATCAGGGTGAACCGGTCTTGCACGTCATGCAGCGCGTCCAGCACCTCGAGGTAGCTTTCACCGGGCACGCAATAGGCGGTGTCGGCCCCGTGGATCAAAAGCTGGTCCACAAGGACCTGTCCGCCGGTCCGGCGTTTGAGGGGGGCGTTCTGGGTCATTGGTCGGGCTCCGTCCATGTCATCTGGTATTTTCGATTGCCGAAGATGCAGCACGCCGGGGCGGGTTTTGCAATGCCGTTAGGGAAACATCGGCGGTGAAAAAAATTGACGGATGGAAACGTATCCCGCACACTCAACCATGACGAAAGTGGTGGGTAGTTTTGGCGGATGGTTCTCATAAAACTCTAGGATTGCAGCTAAATGTCATCGGGCCGTTCGATTTGCGGCGCACCGATGGGTCACGTGTCACCATCACCTCGAAGAAGGCGCGCGCTGTGCTGGCGATGTTGGCGGTCGCCCCCGGTGGCAGGCGCGAAAGACGTTGGTTGCAATACAAGCTATGGAGCGAACGCGGAGAGCGTGAAGGTGCGGCGAGCCTGCGCCAGACGCTGTCTGCCCTGCGCCGTGCGCTTGCCCCGATGGGCGATGTGCTGGAGGCGGATCGCACCACGGTCACCCTGTCGCTGAGCGAGGTCGCGGTAGATGCGCTTGAGCTTTCGTCGGTGGCGCAGCGGTTGCCGGGGCAGGCGGAGTTTCTTGAAGGGCTTGATATCAGGGACCCCGAATTCGACAACTGGCTGCGCGAGCAACGCGCTTTCTGGTCCCGCCAGCTAGAGACCTCGCAGGGCGGTCCCGACCCATCAGAGGTTGACTTCGCCCCGCCGCTGGATGTGCCTTGTGTGACGCTCATGCCCTTTATCAGTGCCGAGCCGCTGACCCCTCAGGCGCAGGAACTGGCAGAGCAGGTGTTGGACCAGCTGGCGCGGCATCGTTGGATCAGCCTTATGGATTGGGCCGTGCACAGTGGCCGCAGCGCCGCCGGTGCCGCGCGGCCTGCGACCGCGAATTACGTGGTGACCGGCCAGTTGCGCCAGAGCGGCGGGCGGTTGGTCTTGATGGTGGAGCTGACGCATCTGACCACGGGGCAATCGGTCAAACGTGCGCAGTTTACCGCGCCGCTGGCCGGTGCTGCCGATATCGGGGCGGGGTTTGCCGCCGTCGCGCGGGATATGGCGATCGAGGTGGCGGGAAATTTCAGCTGTGCCTTGGCGCAATCCTACGAACAGCGGTCGCAGTCGCGGCCGGCACAAAGCGACGAGGCGCTGGTGTGGCAGGGGCGCTGGCATATCAACCGCCTCACCCCCGAGGATTTCGAGAAGGCGCAGGCGATCTTCGAGGATATCATCGCGCGCAACCCCGGTCATGTAGAGGCGC
Source organism: Sulfitobacter sp. SK025 (assembly GCF_003352105.1). Taxonomy (NCBI): domain Bacteria; kingdom Pseudomonadati; phylum Pseudomonadota; class Alphaproteobacteria; order Rhodobacterales; family Roseobacteraceae; genus Sulfitobacter; species Sulfitobacter sp. SK025. The sequence continues at coordinate 6,301 of NZ_CP025810.1, forward strand.
ATGTCTATCTTGCGCTGACCACGCTGTGGCGGGTCTGGACCTGCCGCGCCGATCCGCGTGACATCAAGCTGGCGCGGCGACAGGCGCAAAAGGCGATCAAGCTGGATGTGTCGGACGGGCGCGGCTATTGGATCGCGGGCTGTGCGGAATGTTGGCTAGGCAACAAGACGGCTGCTGTGCATTACACGGACGAGGCGATCCGGCTGTGCCCCTCGCTGGCCTTTGCCCATGACCAGCGCGGCACAAATCTGGCCTATGATGGCAACCCCTTGGCGGCGCTGGAGGCGCTGGAACATGCGATCCGCCTGTCGCCCCACCACCCGCAGCGCTTTTGTTTCGAGGGGGAGACAGCTCTTGCCGCGCTGCTGGCCGGGGATCTGTCGGCCGCGTTGCAGCACGCGGATCACGCCTTGTTGCTGCGCCCCGCCTATTGGTACGCCCATATGGTCAAGGTTCTGGCGCTGCACCGCATGGGCCGCCCCGACGCCGTGGCGCGTGCCAAGCGCGAGTTGTACGAGTTCGAGCCCCGTTTCAACCGCAGCTATATCAATTGGCTTCCCTTTTCGGACCGGTCGCTGAACGCGCGTATGATTGAAGAGATGTTCTAGGTACGGCGCGCCGGCTGGTGACCCCCGGGGGGGCCTTTGCAGAAGGCATCCGACGCATGACGAAATATGCAGAAAACTACGCTGGTATCCGGCAAGCGCAGGCGGAGGAGCGGGCGCATCCCTCTGATCTGGGAACGCGGCATTTCACGCTAGATGCGTTGAACGGCAGTTGGGTCGCACAGCTGCAAAGCCGGATCACGCAAGGGCTGATGAAACATGGCGGGCTGCGCCTGATGCAGCGGATTGCGCCGGTGGTGCGGTTGGGGCCGTATCACTTTGTCACGCGCCACGCCGATATTGTCGCGGCATTGCATCGGCCCGATGTGTTCGGCGTGCCCTTTGGCCCCGAGATGGAAGAGATGGCAGGCCCGCCGGTGTTTGCCTTGGGCGATGATGCACAGACCCATGCCGCGCAGATGGCGATTTTGCGCGATCCTTGGGCGGCGATTGATCCGGTCACACATGTGCGCCCTGTGGTGCGCCGCGTGACCGAAGCCTTACTGGAGGATAGCGGCGGGCAGATCGACATGGCCCGCGATGTCTTTATGCGCGTCACGGCAGAGGCCTGTCTGAAGACCTTTGGCATCGCGGCACCAAGCGCGGAGAACTTTGCCGCGTTTTCGGCGGCCTGTTCCTCGCTGATCTTTGCCGACCCCTCGGGCACGCCTGCGGTGCGTCGGCAGGCGATGATCGGGGCGAAGCGCATTTGCGATCTGCTGGATGCCAGTATCGACGCCTATGCCAAGCTGTCCGCCGACGAACGTGCGGACCCCGCACAGGCGGGTTTCTTGCAAGGGTTGATGGATCAGGTCGCGCGGCAGGGCGATGGCGGGCCGGTTTGGGAGCAGTCGGACAAAGACACCGTGCGGGTGATCCTGTTCGGGGTGATCACCGGCTTTGTGCCCACCACAGCGCTTGCGGCGGGCAAGATACTCGACCAGATGCGCCGCAAGCCGGACCAGTTCCATCAGGCGCTGCGCTGTGCCGCGCGGGCCGAAGCTTCCCCCGACGACCCGCAGGCCCGCTTGGCCCTGCGTGACATATTGTTCGAGATCGCCCGCTTTAATCCGTCGCTGTTTCCCGGCCAGTTCCGCCTGCGCAAAGAGGCCGACGATACGCAGGGCCTGCCCGAGGCGCTGCGGCGGATCAAACCCGGTGCCGTGGTCATTCTGGCAACAGCGCAAGCCCTGCATGATCCGCGGGTGGTGAAACACCCCAACCGCTTCATGCCCGGCGAAGGGTTCCTGGCCAAGGACGGCACCGCGCTGCCGGATCTGTCCTTTGGGTTGGGGATGCATCACTGTCTGGGGCACGAGATGGCGCATGAGATCATTACCGAGGCATTCCAGATCATCCTGTCGCGCCCCGGCATCGCCTTTCTACCCGAGCGGCCAAAGTTCTATGGCCCCTATCTGGGCCGCTTGCGGATGCGGTTCGACATGGTGGAAGGCCACGCGGCACAGTCGACGATCGTGGCACCAGTGCCCTTGAAAGAGGGGGTGGACATAGAGGCGCTGCGCGCGGTCCTGGCGGGGTTGCAGGAGGATACATCGGATTTGAAGCAGGGGCTTGAGGGCACGGGGATCGTGCATTTCGCAAGCCTCAATCTGGTTAATCTGGGGGCCGAGACGCGGCTTGATGCGCGGCCCACGCATTTGCTGGCAGAGTTCAACACCGATGGCATGCCGCGGGACGCGCTGGCGCGGCTGGCACAACGGATCGATGCGCCCTGTTCGACCGTGCTGCCGTTTCTGAAAGACGCGCAGGGCGGGTTTATCGCGGCGGTGCGCGCGCATCTGCTGCACCCCGATACCAAGCCCTGGGGCACCATCGGCGTGAACTTCAACGGCACCGAACATATGCCCGTGCGCCAGATCGAGGCGGAGAAAAACCTGTATGACTGGGCCGAGGCGCAGGTGCGGCAGCGCGCAGCCGAGGGCACCACGGACCCTGCCGATCTGGTGGCCGATATCCGCAAACAGATGCAGGAGGACCCTGCGAAAGCGGCGCTGCTGTACCGCCCGTCGCATCGCTATCCGCGCTTCTCGCGGCACAAGGATTTCCCCTTCTCGGGGTTTATCGCGAAATATGCGGGGCTGGGGCTGAAGCCCTTGGCGGTCTTTGCGGTGCTGGCGCTGTTGCTGCCTGTGGGGCTGGTCGCCCTTGGAATTGTCAGTCTTCTGCAGGCGGCGGATGTCTATGTCTCGCTTTGGATGGTGCCGCTGTTGCTGGGGCTTACGGTGGCGGGCGGGGTGCTAGCGTGGTTGCGGCGGGTCGAGACGCGCGAGACGCCGGATGACCGCTATGCGCCTCATGATCACGTCGCCGCCGTGCAAGCGATGGAGGATCTGCCCGGTTACGCGCAGAACCATATCACCTCGGTCAGTGCCTTGAAGCCCGGGCTGCTGCGGCGGCTGACCACGGCGCTGGCGTTCCACATCATCAAATATATGAAAATCCTGTGGTTCCGCCCCGGCTTTGTCACCGATTTCGCCACTATCCATTATGCGCGCTGGTACTGCCCCAAAGGCAGTCAAAAGCTGATCTTTCAGGGCAATTACGACGGCAGCTGGGAAAGCTACCTCGAGGATTTCATCACCAAGGTGCACCGTGGGCAGACGATGGCGTGGAACAACTGCGAGGGGTTTCCGCGCAGCCGATGGTTTTTTCTGGATGGGGCGCAGGACGGTGACAGGTTCAAACGCTGGGTGCGGCGCCAGCAGGTGCAGACGCAGGTCTGGTACAGCCGCTTTCCGCAGCTGACCACAGGGATGATCCGCACCAATGCACTGGTGCGCGACGGGCTGGCGCGAGCGCTGACCCATGACGAATATCGCGCATGGGCCACCCTATTCTACACCGCGCCGCGCCCCGCCGACGCGATCGAGACGGACCAGGTGCAGACCTTGCTGTTCAACGGGCTGGGGCGGCATCCGTTGATGACCGCGCGGGTGCTGCGCTTTGACACGGGCCAGGGGGGTAAACGCCTGATCGCGCAGTTGCTGCAAGAGGCGCGCAATGCCGAAACCCCCGGTGCGCCTTGGGATGCGCGGCTGAGCTTTGGCGACGCCTATCCCGATTATCCGGCGCATTTCATTGCCCTGTCCTCTGGCGGGCTGTCGCTGCTGGGGTTTCCCGACACGCCCCACGACGGGCGCGCGACGTTGCCCCACGCCTTTGCCAGCGGCATGGCGGCACGGGCGCGGGTGTTGGGCGATGCGGGCACGCCCGCCGATCCCGCCCGCTGGCGATGGAGCGACGGCGCCGCGCACGCTTTGCTGCTGTCCTATGCCCGCGATCCTTCGGAGCAGGCGGCAACCGACGACACGCTGACCGTGATGTTCGAGCAATATGGCATCGCGGTGGACAGTATCGTGCGGGCGGATCTGCAACGCCGCGGCTTGGCCCATAGCGACGGGTTCGGCACGCGTGACGGTATTTCGCAGCCGATCATGCGCCACACCCAGGCCTTTGCCAAAGGCAAGGCCGCGCCGGATGATGTGGTCGGCGCGGGGGAGTTCATCCTGGGGTATCCCGATTCCCGGGGCTACCTGCCGCTGGCGATCACCGTGCCCGCCGATACGCCGGCGGCGCAGGGGTTGTCGGCGGTCGAGCGGCCGGTGACGGATCTGGTGCCGCGCTTTGGGCGGCTGCATCTGGGGGACCAGCGTGATTTTGGCCGCGGCGGAAGCTTTCTGGCTGTGCGGCAGATCTTGCACAATGACAAGGCCATGAAGGAGTTTGTGGCGGCCAAGGCGCGCGGGCTTGAGGCGCGACATCTGCCGCAAAAGGGCATCGCGGATGCGATCCGCGAGGATATGCAGGCCGACATCAGGATCCGGCAGGGCGACCGCATGCCCGGCGACAAGGATATCGTGCTGGGGGATATGCAGCGCGGGCAGATGGATCAGTCGCCCTATGGCGATGTGCCTATGGGGCCGGATGCACGGCAGATCTGGATGGAGCAATGGATCACCGCCAAGATCATCGGTCGGTGGGCCGACGGCAGTTCACTGGCGCGCAACCCTTCGGTGTCGCGCAGCCTGCGCAACCGCGCGCGCTATCACGCGGTCGTGCGTCGCTATGTCGGGCTGCGCCTCAAGGCATTGCAGGCCGCCACGGACCAGCGCTCTACGACCGAGGGCCATCTTGTTGCGCTGCAGCGGTTCCTTGACCGGACACGCACGCCAAGGGGCAGCGGCCGTTTGGGCGTGCATGGCGGTCTGAGCATGGATGAGACGATCTGGACGACGCAGGGCTGGGCCGCGTTCAACGATGCCTTGTCAGAGCTGGAGCATGAGGTCGGCCCCCTTGGCATACCGCGCGATCTGCTGCGGCCGGTGATCCCCGACAATGATTTCCGCCATGGCGAGGACGACCCCTTGGGGCTGTATTGCCCGATCGGGTCGCATATCCGCCGCGCCAACCCGCGCGACAGTTTCCGCCCCGGTCACGAGATCACATTGCAGATCAACAACCGCCATCGGCTGTTGCGGCGGGGCCGGACCTATAGCAGCGCGTTTGACGCGCCGCAGGACGCAGGCTTGATCGACGCGGGCTGGGTGCGGCGCGATACCGAGACCGTACCGCCGGTTGAGCAAGAGGAAGGCACCTTCTTTATGTGCTTTAACGCCAATATCGAACGGCAGTTCGAATTTGTGCAGCAGACCTGGATCAACGCAGACGGGTTCCACGGCGGGCGGCATGGGCCGGACCCTTTGATCACGCCGAAACAGAAGGGCGATACGTTCATTATTCCGGGGTCGGAGGAGTCGCTGGCGCTGGATATGTGCCCGATGTCCCGCGCGGAAGGGGATGGGGTCGCACAGCCTGCGCCGGTGGATTTCACCCGAACGGTGGCGGGGGGGTACTTCTTTATGCCAAGCAAACAGGCGTTGGCGTATCTTTCGCAACTATAGGTTAGGCCCCCTGAGCGTTTAGTGATGAAAAACCGCCTGATGCGCTCTTTTTTCACGGTTTTTTCACGGATCGCCGCGCAAAAAATTACGGTACATTTACGGTCGATTTTTAACCTTTCTTAACCTGCTGCGATTTCAGCAGGCACCCGCCCGCTTGGGGCTATTTAGAAAGGGCATTGAAATGAAACTTTACATGCAATTGATGACAACGACCGCGCTGGCGCTGAGCGTCGCGGCCTGCGGGTCATCGAACGGGGTCGACAAGGTGATTGATGTGACAGACATCACCGAAGAGGCGCAGGCCAAACGGACCTTTGCTACAGACGAGGACGGTGATCCGGTCGATGCCGGTGCTGCGATTGCGTCAGGCAAGACACTGACCGCGCGCGCCGTGGGCGTCGCCTTGCAGAACCTGAACTATCACACCGGGGAAACCAGCACGACCAATAATGTCACCGCATCGATCAAGCGCAATGATGACGGCGCGTTGACCGTGACCATCGACGGCGAAGAGCTGTCGTTCACCCCTGCCGATGTGAATGGCGACGGTGACGGCTACGAGGTCGAAGTGGATGGGAAATTCGCGGGCGTCTACAACTATAATGGTCCGGTTGAAGATCTGCTGACGGCGGGCAACGGCTTTGCCCAGGTGGTGCAGATTTTCCGGTCGTCCGAGAACGCCGAAGGTCACGTGTCCGGCGACAGCACCTTTGCGATCTTTGGCACCGAGACGGCAGATGAAGATCTGAAAGATCTGCCGAAAGCCGAATATACGGGCCGGTCGCGGATCAATGTTGTGCCAAACAGCGGCTTCGAGTCGAACAGCGAAAGCCGGTACAAGGTGCGCAGCGAGATCGCGATGACGGCAGACTTTGGCGCGGGCGAGATCTGGGGCACCATCGGGAACACCACCATCGAAGACCCCGAAGACGGTGTACGTGATGCCGTTGAGGGGACCATCGCGATGGATAAAACCACGTTCGACAACAACGGTTTTGCCGGGACGTTGACGGCTGATGCGGATTTCATCAGCGATATCGACGTCAATAGTGCCGAAGGGACGTATTCCGGTGCGTTCTATGGGCCAAATGCCGAACAGGTTGCCGGTGCGCTGACATTTGGTATCGGCGCTGACGACGGGTCGCTGAACGGGAACGGCTACTTCTCGGCCGACAAAGTCGACTAAGGTCGACGACAACGGGATAGAGAAGCGTCGATCAAATTACGGGTCCCGCTTCTCTGGGCGTGGGCATGACCTCAAGCCATGCCTGCGTCTCCCCATTATTTCATGTGGGAGACGCAGTGCAGAGTTCAGGGTTCACGCCGATTTAACTGCTTGAGGGTTAATCCATGAAACATCTTCTTTTTGCCGCCCTGATGGGCGTTCTTTTGGCGTGCCAATCGCCCGGACAGGCGCAGGCCGCGACACCACAGGACTATCTGGAACAGGGAAACTATGATGCCGCGCGGGCCAGTCTGGCGCAGTTGGTCAAGGGGGATCCGAACGGGCCGTTGCATCAGGCCTATCTGGAAGGTCAGATCCTGATGCGCCAGAACCAGCCCGCGGCGGCGGTTGATCTGTTTCGCGATCTGGTACGCATCGCGCCCGATTATGAACCCGCCAGACGCGAGTTGACCCTGCTGTTGGCCTATCGCGGTGATGTGACCGCTGCGCGCTATCATGCGGAACGGTTGGTCGCGGAAACCGCCGACGAACAGCTGCGCGCCGGGTTGCAGACCTTTATCCTGAACAACACCTCGCGCAAGCCCGGCGGCTTTGCCCTGCGGTTCGCGCTGTTGCCGTCGTCGAACCAGACCCGCGGCAGTGCCGAGCAGGAGATTCTGATTGGCGGGGTGCCGTTCACGCTGAACCCTGCGTCGCGGGCATCTTCCGGGGTGGGGCTGGCGATTGGCGGCACCGCATGGCGGCGCTGGCAGTGGAATGAAAGATGGTCGGGCGTGGGCACGGCCAGTCTGGATGCGAAATTCTACGATTCCGCGCTGAACACGGAAACCACGGCCATCACACGCTTCGATGTCATTCGCGGCGGCCAGCGGGGGCGGTTCTCTTTCGGGCCGATTGCCGAGCTGAGCTTTTCCGGTTCAGACATCGTGCGACGACGGTGGGGGGCGGAGCTGCGCGGCGCCTATCAGCTGCGTCCGCGTGATCTGGTGTCGGGTGCGCTGCGGTTTGACCGGCAGACCTATGACCAAAGCCCGTTTCGGGACGGGCACCGGATGCGGGCCTCGGTCTCGTACCAACATCGGTTGACGCCGACGCTCGGGCTTTCCTTCGGCCTGTCGCAGCTGCGCGAAACGACACAGCGCGCGCATCTGGATCACCATGAAACCGGCGTGTCGATGGGGATCGACAAACAGTGGAAATCGGGTCTCTCGACCGGCATGATACTGGCATACGAACAGGACAAATACGACGGCATCTTCCCCGGCACCACGACCCCGCGCGAGGATGACACCACCAGCCTCACCTTCACCGTGCAGCACAACAAGGTGCAGATCGGGAAATATGTGCCGCGCATCACCTATACCTACACGCGGGCGAAATCGAATGTGGCGTTGTTCGACTATGACAGCCACGACATCGGGGCGAGTCTCTCGCTCAAGTTCTGACGCGGGGCGGGCAGCCTGATGGGGTGCCCCTTCCCGCAAACACAAAAGAGACGGCCCGAATATCCTGACAAAACACAGGTTTGCGGGCCATTCGGGCATACCCTTGCCGTAAAACTTTCAAAAAGTTGGATTAATTCGCCTGCCTTACCTTGCGGCGCCTCGATCCGAGGTGCAGAAAGACGCCATCTACGCGGTGGTCTGCAAAGCAAGGGAGACACGTATGAAAGATTGGAACGCTTTGGCGGGCGCGCTGTATGACGGCAGCTTTCGGCCGATGTTCATCAACGGTAAATGGTGTCCGGCCCAATCGGGCGCAGAGATGGATGCGCGCAATCCGGCGAACGGGTCTTTGCTGGCGACTGTACCGCAGGGGGGCGCGGCGGATATTGATGCCGCAGTGAAAGCCGCCCGCGCGGCGTTCGAGGGGCCTTGGGCCAAGTTTACCCCGTTCGAGCGTCAGGCGTTGCTGCTGCGCATCGCCGACAAGTTCGAGGCAGAATGGGAACGCCTGTGTCTGTCGGACACGTCGGATATGGGGATGCCGATCCAGCGCACGCTGGCCAACAGCCGTCGCGTGTTGGGGATGTTGCGGTTCTATGCGGGGCAGGCGGTGATGATCCACGGCCAGACGATCCCGAACTCCTTCCCCGGCGAGATCTATTCATCCACCGTGCGTGAACCCGTGGGCGTGGTCGGGGCGATCATCCCGTGGAACGCGCCAATCGCCGGTTCCGTCTGGAAGATCGCGCCCGCGCTGGCGACCGGCTGCACCGTGGTGTTGAAACCGTCCGAGGAGGCGTCGCTGACCGTGCTGATGATCGCACGGTTGATGCAAGAAGCGGGGCTGCCCGACGGGGTGTTGAATGTGGTGACCGGATTGGGGTCTGATGCCGGTGCCGCGCTGGCGGCGCATCCGGATGTGGACAAGATCGTGTTCACCGGATCAACCGCCACCGGTCAGGCGATTGCCCGCGCGGCAACGGGCACGTTGAAACGCGTCTCGCTTGAGCTGGGGGGTAAATCGCCGGTCATCGTATGCAAGGATGCGGATATCGACAAGGCGGTGCCCGTGGCCGCGATGTCGGTCTTTGCCAATTCGGGTCAGATCTGCATCGCCGGATCGCGGTTGTTTGTGGCGCGCGAGATCCATGACGAATTCACCCGCCGCGTGGCGGAGTTTGCCGCAGGGCTGAAGATCGGGCAGGGGATTGACGAGGGCACGGATATCGGGCCCATCATCTCGGCCCGTCAGGCCGAACGGATCGCCGGTTTCCTATCGGACGGTCCGGCCGAGGGCGCAACGGTTCTGACCGGCGGGCAACGTGCCGAAGGGGCGGCGCTGGAGGGTGGGCATTTCATCCAGCCTACCGTTTTTGGCGGCGTCACCGACGACATGCGCATCGCCCGCGAAGAGATCTTCGGCCCCGTGATCTCCGCGCTGCCGTTTGATGATCTGGACGAGGTCGTGACCCGCGCCAATGATACGCCCTATGGGCTGGCTGCTGGTGTATTCTCGACCAATCTGGGGACGGCGCACAAGCTGGCACATCGGCTGAAAGCAGGGTCGGTCTGGGTGAATATGTATCACGCCATTGATCCAGCGGTGCCCTTTGGCGGGGTCAAGATGTCGGGGTATGGCCGCGAAGGCGGGACCGAGCATCTGGAAGAATATCTGGACACCAAAGCGATCTGGATCAACGCGGATTAAACCGCGCTGCGGGACAAAGGGAGGAACGCGATGAAAGTTGGCATTATCGGTGTCGGTCTGATGGGCCACGGCATTGCGCGGAACGTCTTGCGCAAGGGCAAGTTCGAACTGGGCTTTCTGGATCACCCCGGCAACCAGCCGGTAGACGAGATTACGGGCCTTGGCGCTGTGGCGTATGACACGCCTGCCGCGCTGGCGGCGGTGAGTGATGTGATCATACTCTGCGTCACCGGATCGCCTCAGGTGGAGGCGATTGTCACGGGCGATCACGGGCTGGTGTCGGGGTTGAAATCCGGTGCGGTGGTTGTCGATTGTTCGACCGCGCTGCCCGACAGCACCCTGCGTATGGGGGCCGCCGTACAGGACGCGGGCGGGGCCTATCTGGATGCGCCGATGACGCGCACGGCGAAACACGCCCATGACGGGGCGTTGAACCTGTTGGTGGGGGGCGACGCCGCGGTGCTGGAAAAGGTCCGGCCCGTGCTGGCGAGCTTTACCGATACGGTCGACCACGTCGGTGCGCTTGGCCACGGGCACCGGTTGAAGTTGCTGCATAACTATGTGTCGGTCGGGTTCATGACCCTGCTGGCCGAGGCCGCAGCGCAGGCCGCCGATGCACAGATCGATCCGCAGGTCTTTGTGGATGTTCTGGCCGGTGGCGGCGGGGCCAGTGTCGCGCTGGACCGCCTTGCCCCCTATATCACGCAAGGCGACCGCGAAGGGCTGCCCTTTTTCGTCAGCAATGCACAAAAAGACATCGACTATTACCGTGCCATGTCGACCGCATCGGGGGCGCAACAGACCGTCGCCGATAACGTCTCTGCCGCGCTCGCCCGAACGGTCGAGGCGGGGCATGGTCAGGCCTATGTGCCCGAGCTGGTAAAGTTGTTCCGGAAATCCGCGCAGGGCTAAGGCAGCGTTGCGCGGTGCCACGAGGGCTGCATCTTGTCAGCTTTGGTGGGTTTAGATAGCACATCCACAAGGTTACTGGGAGGTTACCATGAAATTCAATCTGACATATTTTGCGGCCGCAAGCGCCTTTGTCGCGCTGGCCGGTTCCGCCGCCGCGCAGACCGAGATCAAGATCGGCTATGCTCTGGCCCCCGACAGCCACTACGGCGTCGCGGCGCAGAAATTCGAAGAGGTCGTGCTGGCGGAGACCGGCGACCAGTTCAGCTTCAAGCATTTCCCGTCTTCGGGTCTGGGCGGCGAACGCGAAGTGATCGAGGGGCTGCAACTGGGCACCATCGAGGCAACAATCGTGTCCTCGGGCACGCTGGCGAACTTCGTCCCCTCCACCGGTGTTTTTGACATTCCGTTCCTGTTCAGCGGGTTGGACCACGCCCGTGCCGTGCTGGACGGGCCCATCGGTCAGGAAATTCTGGGCGAGTTCGACACCGTCGGCCTGCACGGTCTGGCATGGGGCGAACAGGGCTTTCGCCACATCACCAACAACCGCAATGCGATCCATACGCCTGCCGATGTCGAAGGGCTGAAGATCCGCACGATGGAAAACCCCGTGCACCTCGCCGCCTTCGACGCTATGGGGGCCGCCCCCACGCCGATGGCTTGGCCCGAGGTGATTTCGTCGTTGCAGCAAGGTGTGATCGACGGTCAGGAAAACCCGCTGTCGGTGATCGTTTCGGTCAAGCTGAACGAAGTTCAGAAATATCTGACCCTGTCGGGCCACGTCTATTCGCCCGCGATGCTGCTGGTGTCCAAACCTTTCTGGGATGGGCTTGACGATGATCAGAAAGCCGCGATGGAGAAAGCCGCGACGCAAGCGGCTGCCGCGATGCGGGGCTATGTCGACAATGTGGAAACCTCGGGTGTGGAAACGCTGAAAGAGCGTGGCATGGAAGTAAACGCCCTGTCCGCCGACGAGAAAGCCGCGTTTCAGGCGTCGATCAAATCGGCCTATGAAGGTTACTATGACACCTACGGCCAAGAGCTGGTCGACTCGATCGTAAACTTCGAGTGAGCAATACCGCCGGCATCCAATGGGTGCCGGCGACATCGGGCGAGGGGAAGCCGTGAAGAGACTGGAAACCATTTTCGTGGCGTTGAACGGTTGGGCGCTGATCCTCATGCTTTCGGCAATGACGCTGGTCGTCGGTGCCAATATCACTTTGCGCTATGTGACCGCCCATTCGCTGCCTTGGGCGGATGAGGCGGCGCGCTATCTGATGATCTGGATGACCTTTGGCGGCGCGGGTCTTGTGTTGCGCACCGGCGGGCATGTCGCGATCACCAACCTACAGGATGTGCTGCCCAGCATGGGGCAAAAGCTGCTGCGGGCGGGAATTGCCTTGGGGCTTTTGGTCTTTTTCGGATTCATGGTCTACGTCGGCATCCAATATGCGCAGCGCATGCAGTATCAAGTGACCCCCGCACTGCGGATGCCCTTCCTGTATGTCTACGCGGCGATGCCGGTCGGGTTTGCGCTGCTGATCGCCCACCTGCTGCTGATTGCGCACCCCTTCATCATGGCGGGGGATTATAAACGTATGGACGGGGCCACCGCCGATCCGCTGCCCGGAGGCGCAAATGGCTGAGATCCTTTTTCCCGCGCTTTTCGTACTTCTCGCCCTTGGTCTGCCCGTGGCCTTTGCCATGGCGATATCCGTCTTTGTCGCGCTGAGCTTCGGGTCGTCCTACCCCAACCTCGTTGTGGTGAAAGAGATGTTCTCGGGCCTTGATAGTTTTCCGCTGCTGGCGGTGCCGTTCTTTATCCTCGCGGCGGAGATCATGACCGGCGGGGCGGTGACCCTTGCGATGCTGCGCTTGGCACAATCGCTGGTGGGGCATCTGAAAGGGGGCTTGGGTCATGCGAATGTCGTCAGCTCTGCCATGTTCGCGGGGATCTCCGGCTCGGCGCTGGCCGATGCTGCGGGGCCGGGGACGATGATGATCCGCATGATGGAGAAGGGCGGCTATGGCCGTGCCTATGCCGGAGCGTTGACCATCTCGAGCTCGGTCGTGGGGCCGATTATCCCGCCGTCGATCACGATGATTATCTACGCCATGCAGGACCAGCAGGTATCGGTCGGGTCGCTGTTCATGGCGGGTGTGCTGCCGGGTATCCTGATCACCGCAGCGGTGCTGCTGGCCAATGCGCGGGTCAGCCACAAACGCGGCTATGCCAGCGGCGCGCCGATGCCCCCCTTGGCAGAGATCGCGCGGATCGCGCTATACGCGCTGCCCGCGCTGATGTTGGTGGTGCTGATCGTCGGCGGTATCCGTTTTGGCGTGTTCACCCCGACCGAGGCGTCGGTGATCGCGGTCTTCTACGCGCTGTTCGTCGGCATGTTCGTCTACCGGTCGCTGCGGGTCGCGGATCTGCCCGCGATCATCCTGCGCGCGGCCCTGGTGTCGGGGGCGGTGCTGTTGATCCTTGGCGCGGCGCGGGCCTTTGCCTGGGTGTTGATCATCGAAGGCGTGCCGCAGTTTCTGGCAGAGACCATCATTGCCTGGGATCTGTCGCCGATTGTCTTTTTGCTGGCGGTGAATGCGCTGTTGCTGGTTTTTGGCCTGTTCATGGACCCGCTGCCCGGGGTGATGATCCTTGTGCCGATCCTTGCGCCGATCAGCTTTGCGCTTGGGATCGACCCGGATCATTTCGCGATTATCGTGATTGTGAACCTGACCCTTGGTCTGACCACACCGCCGGTGGGAAGCCTCATTTTTGTCGTCTCGTCGGCGGTGAACATCAAGCCATCGGCCCTGATCAAGGAAATGCCGCCGTTCTTTATCGCACTGATGGGGGCGTTGCTGTTGATCACCTTTATCCCTGCGCTGTCCACGTGGTTGCCGACGCTCAGCGGGTTCTAGGGGGAACTGTCCTTTGATATCGGGTTGTTTGCCAAGGATAAAACCCAATTTAACCGTGCCTTAAGCAAAATAAACTTTCCCAGATTCGTGAAGTGTGGTCATGTTGGGGAAAAAGTTGGGCAGGCAATGACAATAACTTATGCAGCAGCGCGCAATGCGCCGATGTTGGCGTTGGAAGATGAACGTGTCCTGTTAAAGGATTGGCAGGTCAGCAAAGATAAGTTCGCACTTGAATCCTTGGTGCTGTCTCATGCGCGCATCGTGTTCTACTGGGCGCGCAAGCTCAGCGATGATCAGGCCGAACGCGAAGACCTGATTTCCGAAGGGATACTGGGGCTGATCCACGCCGCCGATCTGTTTGATCTGGATCGGGACGTGCGGTTTTCGACCTATGCGAAATGGTGGGTCAAGAATGCCACGATGACCGCCCGCAACCACCTGCGCGCCATTGTCGAGACTCCGGCGGGCGTGCAGAAAACGGTGCAGCATTCCATTGACGACGATGACAGCTTCGCGCTGCTTGCATCGGAAGACCCCAACCCCGAAGAGGCCGTGATCGCGCAGTCGTCGCAAACCCTGATCCGCGCGCGATTGCTTGAGGCGATGGAACGACTTCAGCCGATGGACCGCGAGGTGTTGCGGGCGCGGACCTTGCAGCAGCCCCCCGAAAGCATTCAGGATCTTGCCACGCGGATGGAGGTCACCCCCGCCAAGCTGCGCCAGATCGAACGCCGCGCGATGTCGCGGTTGAAGTATGAGCTCGCGGCGCGTGGCGTCATGACAAGCAAGATGCACTGAGATGAATGTCGCTCTATCCGCATTGATGACGGGGCAGGCTGGCGTGAAAACCGGCAAGGGCTCCAGCGCCGTGCCGGAAGGGTTCGCCGCGCTGATGGGAACCGTCGCAATTGGCGAGGCAGGTGCTGCGGTGCCGCCCTTCACCCTCGGCCCCGATGGTGAGCCTATTCTGCTGGGTAGTGACGATGCTACCGCCGAAGGGATGGCAGATGTGCTGGGGCTTTCCCTGACCACAGAGCAAGCGGGCGATCCGACGGCCCTGTCGATGGAGGCGTCCTTCACCGGTCTGATGTCGGCCGCCCAACCGACGGGCGAGGGGGCTACCGTTCAAGCAACTGGGCAAGTAACCACCGCAACCACGGTCAGCGCCCCCGCAGTCGCTGTGCCACAGACGTTCGTGCAAGGTGTCGCGGGCGACGCAGACCCCCAGTTGCCGTTGGCCGCGCCACCATTGGCCGCTGACGCGGTAGCGGCCAATGTAACGCAGGGCCCTGTTAAGGTCGCGCCCGAAACGGCTGCACCTACGGTGCCATCCCCTGTCGAAGCGAAAACCGATGTTAAAATCGCGGCGCCCGCACCGCAAACCTCTGGCGTGCCGCAGCCCGTTACCGCCCCCGCGACAGCAGTAGCGGCACAGCAACCAATCGCTGCTACGGCAGAGGTTCAAAGCGTTGCGCAAACGCAGGGGGTGACGGGGGTACAACCTGTCCCTAAACCGCAGGTTAGTGACAAGGTTCCGACCCCGCCGCGTGCAGCACCCCAAGCCGTGACCACTGTTGAGGGAACCGCCCCGCCGGAACCATCAATCGACGCGGATACGCCCGTCGCGCCGTTGCGACAGGCCGCTTTCGGGGCAGAGCAGCCGACCTTCTTGAACGCAGGTCAGAATGGCGCAGCCGCACAGGGCAAGACACCCGTTGATGTCACCGCGACCTTCCGGCCCGCCGAGGTGGTTCAGGCGCAGCCCGTGGAAAGCAACGCGCTGATCCTCGCCGACCAAGCGAGCGATCTGAAAGCCGCCGCGCCAAGTGCCGAGACGCAGGCCAAACCTGCACCGAAACCCTTTGCCGATGCGCTGATCTCGCAAGTGAAGGCCGTCGAGGCGAAAGAGGGCCGCACCTCGGTCAGCTTGCATCCGCGCGGGTTGGGGCAAATCGAGATCGAGGTCGTCACCGACAAGGACAGCGGCACCCGCGTTGTGGTCCGTGTCGAGAACCCTGCCGTACTGCAAACGCTGCGCGATGAACGCCAGCTTTTGGCGCAGGGGCTTGGGTTTACCGACGCGGGCAGCTTTGAATTCCAGCAGGGGTTCTCGGACGACGGTGCGCGCGATCAACAACGCTCTACCGCGGGGTTCGGTGGGGGCATTGATGACGGCGCAGGCCCTGTGACCGCTGGCGTTCAGCACAAAAATGTGGTGGATGACGGACAACTTGATATTCTCACCTAAGGGGGTGTGATCCATGCTGACAAGCCAGACACTGTTGAACAATTTCACAAGCTCGAACCAAAGCTCGGCGCAGGATTCACTGGGTCAGTTGGGCGAAGATTATACCAAATTCCTGACCCTGCTGACCGCGCAGATCCAGAACCAGGATCCGCTTGAGCCGGTCGATAGCACGCAGTTCGTCGCACAGCTTGCGCAGTTGTCGCAGGTGGAACAAGCGGTGCAGACAAACACGCAGCTAGAGACATTGACCAGCCAGATCAGCGGCTTGCTGAATCTGGGGGGCACCGATCTTTTGGGGCGCGATGTTACGGTGCAATCCGATGTGGTGATGCTGGAAGATGGCACGAGCTTGACCTCATACGAGGTGGGGGCCGGCGCAGCCGAGGTCAGCGCGAAAATCTATGATCCGCTGGGGCGCAATGTGCGTACGATCAACGGTCTGTCCACAGTATCCGGCACTGCGAACCCGCTGGGGTGGGATGGCAAAGACGATTACGGCAATGCGCAGTTGGCGGGGAAATACACCGTGGTGCTGACGGCGAAAGATGCCGCTGGCAACAATATCGCGATCCAGCCGTCGCGCAGTGCCCGCGTCGAAGATGTACGTTTCCGCGAGGGAGAGATCATCTTTGGTCTGGACGGCGGCGAAACGGCATCGTCGATCACCGTGAAATCGGCGAGCTGATCGGGCCTGTCAGTTGCGCAGGCTGGTATTGGCGTAAAAGCTGTTCAGCCGCGCCGTACGTACTGCCGGGAAATTAACGTAGAGCTTGCGTACGATTTGCGCGGCAAGCTCTGCTTTGCGGGCTTCTTCTTCGATCGGTTGGGCGAGGCTCAGGTCGGTTTCCGCAAGCTCGGCGATCGCTGACACGGTTGCGTCACGCAAACGGGCGCGCCCGACGGCGCCGTTGATCTCGTGAAACGACGAAGCCCCCATGACATAGACATCCATGTCAAACACCAGATGGAGGATTTTGCGGCTCTGGATGATCTGCATGGTGAATTTGCCCAAGGGCATCTTGAACATCAGCTCTTGCGTGGCCGCCTGATCCGAGGGGGCCGATGTCGTTGGCCGCATAAAGCGTTCCCCGACATAGCCCATGGCCCCCGCACCAATCACGCAAACGGCGATGATGATGTATTTGATCACACCCGCGTCCCGCCTTAGTAGGGCAGGAACACTTCAAGCGCGTCCTGACCGTAGCGCGCAGTTTGCACCGTCGAAATCTGCCCGCGTCCGCCATAGGTGATCCGCGCCTCGGCGATTTTGTCATAGTCGATGGTGTTCCCGACGTTGATATCGGACTGGCGGATGATGCCGGCGATGCGCAGCTCGCGCAGTTCGTTGTTCACCTTAACCTCTTGCCGTCCGGCGATCACGAAATTCCCGTTGGGTAGGGTCTGGATCACAAGGGCGGCCACCCGCAAGCGTATGGTCTCGTTCCGGCGGATCGACCCTTCGCCTTCGCTGGACGAACTGCTCGACAGGCCAATCAGCTGCCCGCTGTCGGTCGAGGTGTCGAAGTTCAGGATATCGGGGTCGTCCACCCCAGTGGAGGAGGACCGGCTGCGCCCTGTGGCATTTTGCAACTGCGCGCGGTCATCGATATCGATCAGAACGGTGACCAGATCGCCCACGTCGCCGGCGCGCCGGTCCTGGAACAGACGCGGTGTTGAATTGCTCCAGAGGCTGGCCTGATCCGCGCGTTTGGGCTGTTCAGGCGCTTTGGGCAGGGGCATCGGGATGCTCACGCGGTTGACCTCGCCCATGTGGTCGGGGCTCAGCGTCAGATCGCTGACTGTGGGGTTGTGGGTTTCCTGAAAATCACCACAGGCCGCCAGAAAAAGCGCCGAAGCTGCAAGCAGGCAGCCGAGCCGGGCGGGAAAACGAAGGGATGTCATTGTACGACCTCGACGACGCCTGCTGCCATCGCGATGGTCGACAGGGCCTTGTTGCTGGAAAGATTGACGACGCGCAATTCCTGACCCTTATGGGCATCATCCAGGGCACGTCCTTTGGCCGTTAGCTGCAGCCCGCCATGGGTCAGACGGATTTTGACCTTTTCACCGCGGCTGATGATACGGGGCGGCATGACCGAATTGCGCGGGACGGGGCGGCCAGTGACCAGCATACGCCGCACCTGCTGGCCGACGAGTTGATCATATTCATTGATCGCATAGCTGCCGACCCGCTGCATCGGCATTTCAACCAGCGACACGTCCTGGGCGCGGACGATTTCATCGGGCACGATGCGCCGGTTGGGAACAGGCACGGTTAATGTCACCATCGCCAGACCCCATACGCGTTGCGGGACACCGCTGTCGGTTACCACATTTGCGATGAATTGGCCCGAGTCAGGGTCGATCCAGAACTCCTGCACGAAGTTGCCCTTCTTGATCATCCCCTCGGCCATGCGGATATCCAGCTTGGCTTTCGCGGGCAAGGTGGCCCCCAGTTCGGCGACGGCGCGTTCCTCGATCAGGTCGGTCACGGGCACGGCTTGTGCAAGCGCAGGGCCCGCCACCACAAGAACGGCGGCAAGCTGGAACAACACGAAAAGGGCAATGGCAACACGTTTCATCGGTTCAACCCGTTACTTGATCTGGTTCGTCGTGGTCATGATCTGATCGGCGGTCTCGATCGCCTTGGAGTTCATCTCGTAGGCGCGCTGTGCCGAGATCAGGTCGGTGATCTGCTGGATGATGTTGACGTTCGACTGTTCAAGATATCCCTGCCGCGTGATGCCGACGCCGGGGGTGCCGGGGACGTTCTGAACAGGCTCACCCGACGCGGCGGTCTGCTCCATCAAGTTATCACCGACGGGTTTCAGGCCCGCTTCGTTCAGGAAGGTCGCAAAGTTCAACTGGCCCAGTTCCACCGGTTCAGGGGCGTTTTCGACATAGGCCATGACCACGCCTTCCTGATTGATTTCGACCTGACGGGTCAGTTCGGGCACGATGATCGCGGGCTCTACCTCATAGCCGTTCAGGGTGACTAGCTGGCCTTCGGCGCTCAGCTGGAAGTTCCCGTCGCGGGTAAAGGCCTGTGTGCCATCGGGACGGTTCACGGTGAAATAGCCGCGCCCCTCGATCGCGAGGTCCAGCTGGTTTTCAGTCTGGATCAAGCCGCCCTGGATGTTGTGACGGATCACGCCCGCCGCCTGCACGCCCAAGCCGATATCAGTGCCTACGGGCCGCGCAGTGCCTTCTTCGGATGTCAGCGATCCGGCGCTCGCAAAGCTTTGATAGACCAGATCCTGAAACGCGGCGCGCCCGCTTTTAAAGCCGGTGGTGTTGGCGTTGGCGATGTTGTTGGCGATGACGTCAACGTTGGTCTGTTGCGCCAACATGCCCGTGGCCGCGATCCCGAGTGCTTTCATCTTATGCTCCTTCCGGCGGCGTTATACGCGCCCAAGTTTCTGGATGGCCGTGCGGGTCAGATCATCGTCCGACCCCATCAGTTTGACCGAATTCTCGTAGGCCCGCTGGATGTCGATCAGACGGGTCATTTCAAGGACGGCGTTCACGTTGCTGCCCTCGATAAAGCCCTGCTTGACCTGCGGGTTCTCCATCTGCTGCGGCTGGCCTGCGTTCGGGGGCAACTGGTACATGCCCGCGCCCATGGGCAGCATCTGCGCCGCCTCGTTGATCGCGACAACGCTGACCGCGCCAAGCACCGCGCCTTGGGGGTTGGTCACGGTGCCGCTGGTGGTGATCACCACCTCGTCCCCCACATCATCGGGCAGCACGACAGGCCCGCCGCCCACGCCAAGCAGGGGCATACCACCTGCGGTTTTCAACTGGCCGTCGACATCGACCACAAGACGCCCGTGACGGCTGTACCCGGTTTCGCCGCCGGGGAGCTGGAAGCTGAGCCAGCCATCACCGGCCACGGCGATGTCCATCGGGTTGCCGGTCTGCATCAACGGGCCGTCGGTAAGTTCAAGGTACGTCCCGCTTTCGCGCACATAGTTGATCGCATTATCGCCGCTGCCATCGGGTATGGATTCAAGCACGGGGTGGATCGCCTTGTAGCCCGAGGTCGTGGCGTTGGCGAGGTTATGCGCCGTCGTGTCCATGTTGCGGGTCAGCACGGTTGCCTGAGAAAGCGCCACATAACTGATATTGGTCATCTCATCCTCCGGCGGTGCTGAAGCATCACGAAAAAACGCATTGTACATGTCATTGCAAATACAAATTTTCATGAATACAAGGATAAGGCAAGTTCTATTTACACTCTCAAGGATAGGTGTGCGCCAGTATATTTGCATATCGGTGGTTAAGGCGTTGCTGGTTCTTGCGGTTCCGGCGGGTGTGCTTGTGGCCGCGCCCTCTGATGTGGTTGATACGCTGGATCACAGCGCGTTGGACGCAGGGCAGACATGGCGGCGGGATCTGGATTTGCGGCGCTGGTCTCCGGACGGGTTGCGCGATGATTTGCGGCTCAGCATTGCCAAGCTCGGCAGCCAGCGGGGCAATGACCAGACGCGGGTGATGATGGATGTGGCCGAACTGTATATGGCCCATATGCTGCTGTTCGAGGCGGGCTCTATCCTTGCCGAAGTGACCCCTGATACGCCGGTCCATAAACGCCGTCACCGTGCGCTGTCCGACGCGGTGCGTCTGCTGGCTGGGGAAGCACCGACCGCGGTAACGCCACCTTTCAACACGTCTCCGCTGGCAGGCAACCGACCGGATCGCGCCTTTTGGGCCAGTCTGGACGCGATTGCCACTTCCGACGTTCGGCGCTTGTCGGATAGTATCGAGCCAAGCTTTGGCGGGCTGAGCACGCAGCCGGAATCCGTCGTGCGGGCCGTTCTGCCTGTGCTGCTTGAAGCGGCGATTGAGCTGGATAAGCGCGAATATGTCGACGCGACCCTGCGCCTGCTAGATGAAATGCCAGAGCTGGCCGGGGCCGAATCCGGTACATTCCTGCGCGCACGGGCCGCGCAAAAGCGGGGGGACGCGGCGACCGCGCTCAAGATCTATCTGGAAGCGGCAGAGGGCTGGGACCAATACGCCGTGCGCGCCCGTTTGGCGGTGGCGGATATGGCGCTTGCCGATGGCGGAAGAGGGGCGCTGCTGGCGGCACAATCGACCCTAGAGGGCGGATCAGAGGCGTGGCGCGGCGGGCGGTACGAACTGGAAGTATTGCGCCGGCTTGAGCGGGTGTACCACGCATTGGGCAATGATCCCGAAGCCGTGCTGACCCTTGGCCGTATTCTGCTGCGGTTCCCCGAACGTGCCGAAGCCGCCCCGATTGAGGCGCAGGCGCAAGAATTGCTGGCAGATATCTATAAGGCAGGGGGCGAGGGGCAGTATCCGCTGTCGGCTTGGGTCGCGCTGCATCTGCGATTGCTGCCCTATTTCCGCTATACCGAAGGGTTCACGACGCAGATTGAAACACTGGGTGACTACGTCCTGAAGTTGGGGTCGACCGATCTGGCGGCCAAGGAATACCGTCGGGCCGTGCGTATCTTGCAAGAAAAGCAGGAAGAACAAGGCACCTCCCGCGCGGCCGAGATTTTCCGCCTGAACATGAAGCTTGCGCAAGCGCAGGTGCAGGGGGGGCAATTCGCCGATGCACGGCTGACGTTGGAACTGATGGATGTAAGCGTCGCCCCCGAGATGGAGGAGGCGCATCAGAGTTTGCTGGCGCAAACCCTCTCTAAACTGGGGGATAAGCCTGCGTTGCTGAAGGCGTCCGTCGATGCGCCAACGGCGCAGCATTTGCGAGATGTGGGGCTCGCGCTGTCAGAAGAAGAGCGCTGGCCGCAGGCGGCGGACGTTCTTTCGCAGCTTTGGCGGACATATCCGCAGGATTTTTCCTTGCAGGATGCCACACGCCTGTTGATCGCGGCCTATCGGTCCGAAGATCAAGAGACGCTACAGCAGGTGACGCGTTCCTTCCCCAGTCTCACACCGTCTAAAGATCTGATTTCACTGGCAAACAGCATATCTGAGGTGCGCGATAACGTGCTGCCGCTTAGCGCGGGCGGGGCGGCGAAGCGGCTGGAGCAGCTAGAGAATGCCTTTGAAAGCATCGCGAATTCAGGGATATCTCCATGAACTCGGCTGCAAATTTCGGCTAAACCAAGGTTAGACAAAAATAAATCGAGAGAATTTAACCTTCTTTAAACCAATTCGATTATTTGTCCTGTTAGGCAAGAATACCAAGAACGACAACGAGGTAGGAAAATGAGCATTTCAAGTGCGCTTCAGACGGGTGTCAGCGGGCTGCGCGCCAACTCCAAGGCGGTTGGCAGCATCTCCGAGAACATCGCAAACTCGAACACGGTGGGGTACCGCCGCGGGTTCGCGCATATGGTCACGACCACAGCCTCGGGCGGGAATGGCGACGGGGTCTTGTCGGTCAACGCCGTTGAAGAGCTGGACATTTCGACAGCGGGCGGCCTGATCTCGACCAACTCCTCTACCGATCTGGCGATTGGCGGGAACGGTTTTTTCGCGGTGTCGATGAACCCGAACGAGACTGTGCAGACCAACTACATGCTGACCCGCGCGGGGTCGTTCCTGCCGGATGAACAGGGCAACCTGAAGAACGCGGCGGGATACTATCTTGCGGGCTACCCCTACGGGCTGGAAGGGGACATCGGGTCGGTCGACCGGACGTCCTTCAAGGATATGGAAACGGTTAACATCGGCAATCTGAACATCTCTGCCGGCGTGACCTCGACCATCACCGCCTTTGGAAACCTGCCATCGCAGGACACTGGCCAAGCCGATCCGGGCGCACCTTTTGTCACCTCGTCCGAGGTGTTCACCGCCTTGGGTGAAAGCCAGCGCGTGAGCTTTTCCTGGGCACCTGGCACCACGGCGAACACATGGGATCTGGCAATTGCGGATCAGAATGGCAATGGGCTGGGCAGTGTCACGATCGAGTTCAACAACGCCGGGCCTGCGGCGGGCTCTCCGCTGAGCTATAGCAACATCAATTCCACCGCGACGGCACCGGCCGCCTTTACCGTGGACCCTGCGACAGGCGTGGCGACGATCACCCTTGATAACGGGGTTGTCCCGCAAGAGATCGACATCACCCTTGGCAAGCCCGGCGCATTTGACGGGATCAGCCAGTTCGCGGGGGATTTCAGCCTTGCGTTTGATCGGGACGGGTCCAGCGCGGGCGAGCTTGTGCGCACCGAGATTACCGAAGACGGCACATTGTTCGGCGTTTTTGATAATGGCATGCGCCGCGCGCTTTATGATATTCCCGTCGCTGTCGTCGCCAACCCCAACGGGCTGGTCGAAGTGAAGGGCAACGCCTATCGCCTGTCGGGTGAAACAGGGTCGTTCTCTGCTTTGCAAGCCAATTCTTCGACCGTGGGGTCGATCAACGCCGGGGCGCTTGAAGGGTCTAACGTGGACATTGCACAAGAGATGACCGACCTGATCAAGGCGCAGCGGGCGTTTTCGACCAATGCCAAAGTGATCACCACCGTCGACGATATGATGGATGAAACCACCCGTCTGAAACGATAAGCCAGACGGTCTGACCGGAGCATGACATGAGCCTTTCGGGCGCGCTGAATTCGGCCACAGCCGGTTTGCATACGACACAGGGTCAGTCGCGGATCGCGGCGGATAACGTGTCGAATGCGATGACCCCCGGTTATGTCCGGCGCGAGGCGATGCTGGTCACGGCCAGCGGCGGGCAGGGCGGTGCCGTCATCAGCGAGGTCCGCCGCGAGGTCGATGCGACGCTGCAACGGATGTCGCGGCTCGAAAACAGTCGGATGACGCAGTATCAGTCTATTCAGGAAGGGCTGACCACCTATACCGCCTATCTGGGGCAGCCCGGTGACGGCACATCGCCTGCAGACAGGTTTAACGATTTCCAGAACAGCCTGACAACGTTGGTCAATATGCCGTCGTCGAACGGGGCGCAGACATCCGTTGCGCTGGCGGCAGAGGATCTGGTGCGGTCGGTCAAAGGGGCGGCGACAACGCTGTCCACGACGTTGAATGACGTGAATATGGAAATCCGCTATGAAGTCGCGGACCTGAACACGGCCCTATACCAGTTGCGTGATCTGAATGCCTCGGGCAGCGGCTTTACCCCCGGTTCGCTGGAGGCCGCGCAGTTTGATGAAAAGGTCGACACGATCCTTGACCAGATTTCCGGGATCGTTGACACGCGGATACATCGGTCTTCGAACGGGTCGATCAGCCTTTATACGGTCAGCGGGGCCGCATTGCTGGAGGGGCGCGTCGTACAGGATGTGACCTTTAACCCCAGCGACGGCACATTGATGGCGGGCAATCAGGATATCACCCCGTTCAAAGACGGTGTGCGTGGTATTCAGCACGGCAGTCTTGCGGGGCTTTCCGAGCTGAAGAGAGAGACTATACCGCAGTTTAGTCAACAGTTGGACGAATACGCGCGGGGGCTGATCCAGACCTTTGAAGAGGCCGATGCCAGCCTTGCACCGGGTGAAGCGGGGCTGTTCACAGATAACGGGATCGCGTTTGATCCGGCAAATATCACCGGTCTGGCGAGCCGTTTGCAAATAAACAGCAAGATCTCCTCTACCGGCGATGCGGAGGTTTGGCGTATCCGCGATGGTCTGGGGGCCACTTCCCCCGGTGCAGGGTCTGAAACGGTGCAGATTAACGCATTTCTGGCAGGGCTCGACACGGCGATGAATGCAGCGACGGGCACGGGTATTCCCGCCGAGGTCACTTTGCGCGATTTTTCGGCAGAGATGATCACCAGCCAAGCGGCCACGCGCGCACGGGCAGAGAATGACTTTAACGCTGCGGCCTCTGCGGCCGAGGTCGTGATGTCGGCACGGCGCAATTCCGAGGGCGTGAATATTGATGACGAGATGCAGCAACTGCTGTTGATCGAACAAAGTTATGCGGCAAACTCCAGAGTGCTTACAGCAGTGTCAGAGATGATCGACACGCTGATCGCAGCGGTATGAGGCAGGGACAATGGTTCTAGGTATCAGCAGTTTTTCGTCGTTCCAGTTTAACCTTTTCAACCGTCAGAACGTGCAGCGCACGACGCTGGAATTGCAACGGGTGAGCGAAGAAGTCTCTACCGGAAAAAAGGCCGACATCTATACCGATCTGGGCCCGCGCGCGGCCTCGGTGATGAAGCTGCACGGGCGTGAGGCGAATACCCAGACCTTCATGACATCGAACGACGTGCTGGCGAGCAAGCTTGACGCGATGCTTGCGTCCGTCGATGCGGCACGCACGCAGGTACAATCGGTGCTGGAAAGCGCGCTGGTCAATGCCACACGCGATGGCAACGGGGCCGAGGTGTTGCAGATGCAAGCCCGCGCCGCGCTGGAAAGCCTCGTGTCGACGATGAACACGTCGTATAATGGCGAGAACCTGTTTTCGGGGCTGGAATCCAACAAGACCTCGCTGACCCGCTGGCCCGAAACCAGTGCCGACACAGGCCGTTCACCGCAATCGGTGGTCGAAGAAATCTTTGGTGCCGGTCCAACCGACCCAGCCAGCGCCCAAGCCATCGCGGATCAGCTAGAGGCCGTGTTCAACTCGCAAGACGCCGACGCCAGCCGGAATTTTCAGGGCACCTTCTATCAAGGCTCGCCCGAGCGTGATGCCAGTGGGGCCGAGACAAAGCAGATCAGCGCCTGGGTGAATACCGGACAAGAGGTCGTCTACGGTGTGCGCGCCAACGACCAGTCTTTCCGCGATGCCTACAAAGGGTTGGCGATGCTGGCCGTGACCGACGTGAGCCAGATGGACGAAGCGGCCTATAGCACCTGGATGTCAGAGGTGGTCGATAGCCTGTCGGCGTCGCAAGAAGGAATGTTGGATATCTCGGCGCGGATCGGGTTCAACCAGGAGATCGTCGAGAAGACCCAAACGCAGCTGACCGATCTGTCGCTGGTGCAGCGGACGCAAATCTCGAACTACGAAAGTGTTGATCCCTACGAGGCGATCACGCGCATGAATAGTCTGGAGACACAGTTGCAGGCGAGCTATCAGGTTTCCTCGCGGCTTTCGAGCCTGTCGATCCTGAATTACCTGCGCTGATCAGCCGGCTTTCGACGTCACTTCGGGCGAGCTTAGCTTGTAGCCGCGGCCATGCACGGTCTCGATATACTGCCAGCCTGATTTTGACGCGGAAGCGAGCTTTTTGCGCAGTTTGCAGATGTAGACGTCGATGACCTTATCGAAGGGCTGATCGATGCTGCTGCCGTAGATTGCGTCATAAATCGCGTCTTTAGAGATGACTTTGTTCGAGTTCAGCGCAAGATGCTGGAACACCGAATATTCGCGTTTCGACAGTTTGATGCGGCTGCCCGATACGATCGGATCGCGCCCGTCGAAATAGGCGGTCAGTTCTCCGACGATCACGCTTTCCGAGGCATGGCCATAGTGGCGCCGGATGATCGAATTGGTCCGCGACAGCACTTCGGCCCCACGGATCGGGCTGACGATCACATCATCTGCGCCAAGGTTCAGCAGGTCCGACGTATCCTTGGCGTTGCGGAAATCCTTGAGCACGATGACAGGGTTAACGCAGCCTGCGGTACGCATCGCGCGGATATATTCACGCGTATCGTCACATTCACCGATCAGAACGGCATTGGTCTGATGGCCGGGTTGCAGCAAAGGGCCAAGGCCGGTCGTGAAAAACTCGGCGGTGACGAACTGAAGCTCGATACCTGCGCTGCGCAGCTCTGCCGTAAGGCCGGCGCATCGTTCTTTTCGCTGTTCGAAAATATACATGCGCATGTTTGTGTGCCCTAAATCCTGACTATTCCTATCGGTAGCAAGTATATTCTGCGGTAGCAACAATTAATAGATGATTTAACTTGTATAAATCCGGTTATTACGTGATTATGCCAAGGATAGTTGAACTGTTCTTGTACCGGAGATTTCGCAATGGCGCACGGCCAGCGACGCCCCATGACCCGCCTGCTGCGTTGCCTGCAGGCCCTTGCCGCCGCAGCGCTTTTGGTCGTGCCCGCGATGCCGTCCTGGGCCGAGGTCCGGATCAAGGATATTGCGCATTTTGAAGGTGTGCGGGAAAACCATCTGATCGGGTATGGCCTCGTCGTTGGGCTTTTGGGGACGGGGGACAAGCTGAACTCCAGCCCGTTCACCCGTGAATCCATTCGGGGGATGCTTGAACGGCTTGGCGTTGCGAACCTTGATGGCGAGGCGCTCAAAACCAAGAACACCGCCGCCGTGATGGTGACGGCCAAGCTACCCCCTTTTGCGCGGCGCGGCTCGCCCATCGATATCACGGTGTCGTCGCTAGGAGATGCGACAAGTCTGCGGGGAGGTACCTTGTTGATCACCCCGCTGACGGGCGCGGATGGTGAGGTCTATGCCGTGGGGCAGGGCGCAGTTGCGGCCTCGGGCTACCGGGTGGATGGCAATGCCGCGAGCGTTGTGGATGGTGTGCCGACCATCGCGCGGATCGAAAACGGAGCCATCGTCGAGCGCGAGATCGAATTCAGCCTCTTTCAGCTCGACAGTATCCGGATTGCGCTGAATAACCCCGATTTTACCACGGCGGATCGCGTGCGCGAAGCCATTGCGAAACACCTTGGGTCCAGTCAGGTCGAGGTGCTGGATTCCGGCACGATCGAGGTCTGGGTCGGTGACAAACGCAACGCGCCCGAGACGATCATGGCGGTGGAAAACCTGCTGGTCACGCCGGACGCCGTGGCGCGGGTCGTGATTGACGAGAAATCGGGCACCATCGTCATGGGCTCGGACGTGCGGATCGCGCAGGTCGCGATCAGCCAGGGTGGCCTGACCGTGCGCGTGCGCGAGAATTTCGGCGTCAGCCAGCCAGGTCCGATCAGTCTTGGCGGAAATACGGCCGTGATCAGCGAGGAACCTATCTCTATCGGGGGGACGACCGTGATCGTGCCGGAGACCGAGATTGATATCGAAGAAACTGACGGCAGCTTTACCATTCTGAACGGTGACGTGAGCCTGCAAGAGCTTGTCGACGGGCTGAACGCCATCGGCGTTGGCGCACGGCAAACGATTGCGATTTTGCAGGCCATCAAGGCCGCAGGGGCGCTTCACGCCGATCTGGAGATTATCTGATGACCGGTTCAATCCCCCCGTCACTGCCCGTATTCGATATCGCCAAACCCGACCGCGCGGCGCAGACAGGTAAAGAATTCGAAAAGGTGTTCTTAACCCAGTTCGTCGATGAGATGATGAAAACCGCCGGTGCCTCTGCTTTCGGCGGGGAGCAGCAGGCGGATATGTGGCGGTCCTTCATGTCCGAAGCCGTCGCCGGCCAGTTGGTAGAACAGGGCGGCTTGGGCTTTTCCGGTAGCGTGTCGCAAATGCTGGACGCCTACGGGCAGGGCAAAGCCAAATTTGCGGAGCAGGGCGAATGACCCCGCGCACCTTCCGTTTCGGTCAACGCGGCACCGCGCCCGAGGGCGAGGCCCCTGATCAGCTGGTGCTGACCTCGCAGGACGAGGAAAACATTCACGCCTATGTCGCGAAAATCCACGACACCATCGACGTGCTGAACCGCGAGGTCGAGGCGATCAAAGCAGGCAATCTGGATGTCGTCAGCGCGATTTTCGAAGAAAAATCCCGCGCGTTGAAGTGGCTGGAGCTACAAACGCCGCTGGTCGAACCCTTTATGGATCACCCGATTATGAATGAGCTGGAGGTGAAGGCACACCTCAAGCAGTTAAAGGGGGCGATTGAAGAGGACAGCGCAATTTTATCCCGCATGGCCGTCGCCGCCCGCACCATCCTGCGCGAGGTCAAAAAGATCAGCAATCGCAATGCGCTAGACGGAAATTATGGCAAGATGGGCCAACGTGTGAGCGGCGTTGCGGATAAGAACATGCGCGTCGATCAGAAATTCTAAAGCGCGTTTCGCCGATTTTACTCAATTTGTTAACCCTGCTTTAACCTGAGCTGCTATGTAGTTTAGGTTAGCCATTTACGGCTGACCTCAGTCAGAAGACTGGATCAATACGAGAAGCAAGGAGAACATTAAATGTCGTCCATTCTCACCAATAGCTCCGCAATGAACGCTCTTTCCACTCTTCGTGATGTGAACCGTGGATTGAACGAAACGCAAGACCGAGTGTCCACAGGTTTGAAAGTCGCGTCCGGCAAGGACAACGCCGCCTATTTTGCCGTCTCTGAGACGATGAAGGGTGATAGCGGCATGTTCAAAGCCATTAACGAAGGCATGACCGCTACAAAAAACTCCGTCGCAACGGCTCGTCTGGGCGCTGAAACAGTAGCAGATATTGCCCAGCAGATCGTTGAGCGTGTAGCGTTTGCTCAAACTGAAGGCGTAAATCGTGCGGACGTTCAGCTTGAAATCGATGCGCTTGTCGAAAATATGACATCAGCAATCAACCAATCTACCTTCAATGGCGACAACCTCGTCGATGGAGACTACGGTTTCGAAGCCGATGGAACGACAGCAAAGACATCGGTAACCGTGGTAAACGGCATCACTCGTGGTGCATCCGGCGGCATTACAGCAACGACCTTTGAGTTTTCAGAAGTGAACTTGGGGGCGATCAAAGACGAATTTGCTAAGATTGATGTCACCAATACGACAACAGGTGCAGCAGATGGCGAGACTCTAGCTACGAAACTTCAGTTTGCTGAAGTGGAGCTTGCAAAGTCAATCACCGCCGCGACGTCTTTGGGTATCACTGAAAACACGCTTGATGGACAAATGCAGTTTCTTGACGCTTTGACAGACACGCTGGATTCCGGCGTGAGCTCGATGGTTGATGCGGATATGGAAGAAGAAGCGGCGCGTTTGCAGGCCTATCAGGTTCAGCAGCAGCTGGCGACGCAGTCCTTGTCGATTGCAAACCAGGCGCCTCAGAACATCCTGAGCTTGTTCCGTTAATTCGGTTTAGGCGTTATATGAAAAACCCCTCTCCGCCTTTGGTGGGGAGGGGCCCTGACGAAGCACCCACCGGCTTGGACAGGCGTCCCGCCGGTTTTTTATTGCGCCTGACCAGCCTCGGCGCGGGCGCGTTCTTCGAAAAAGCTGCGCAGCGGGTCATCGATGCCGGATTCAAGGATCATCCGGTAGGTGTCGGCAAAGCCTTCGGCGGCTGGGGTCTTCTCGCCGCGGCTTTGTGACAGGAACGGGCTGGCCGCGCGGAAGAAGGTGATTGCCTGATCGGTTTCGGGATCGGACCCGGCTTTATACGCCCCCAATCGGATCAGATCTTCCATATCGGCGTAGCGGCCCAAGGCTTTGCGCGCGACTTTGCTGATCTCGTATTCTTCGGGAGAGTGGCAGCCCGGCAGCATCCGCGACAGCGATTTTTGCAGATCGATCGCGGGGAAACGCCCCTGTTCGGCGATGCGCCGGTCAAGCACCAGATGCCCGTCCACGATCCCGCGCACCGCATCCGCGATGGGTTCGTTCATATCGTCCCCGTCTACCAGCACCGTATAAAGACCGGTAATGTCACCTTCCGCCGCCATACCGGGGCCCGCGCGTTCCAACAAATGAGGCAGTTCGCTGAACACCGACGGCGGATAGCCCCGCAGGGTAGGCGGCTCGCCACGGGCGAGGCCGATTTCACGCTGCGCCATCGCAAAACGGGTGACGCTATCCAGCAGCAGCAGCACCTGCTTTCCCGTCGATTTGAAGTATTCGGCAATCGCGGTCGTGGTTAATGCGGCCTGTTTGCGCAGCAGCGGTGCCTCGTCCCCGGTAGAGACGACGACAACGGCGCGCGCCATGCCTTCTTCGCCCAGATCCTCCTGGATGAACTGTTGCACCTCGCGGCCGCGTTCGCCGATCAGCCCGATGACAATCACATCGGCATCCGTATTGCGGGCCAGCATGGCCATCATGGTCGATTTACCGACACCTGAACCGGCGAAAACACCCATCCTCTGGCCGCGGCAAATCGGGGTGAAAATATCAATGCATTTGATCTGTGTTTCCAGCTTCTCGCCCACCTTCTTGCGGTCGAATGCACCGGGAGGGTTGGCGCGAAAGCGGGTTTTGCGGCGCGGGCGGCGCGCGCGGGTGTATTGCGTAAGGGGGCGGCCAAGCGCATCAACCACCGTTCCGATCCAGCTGTCGTCGGGGGATACCATATCGTCATGCTCAATCAATTCGACGGTATTCCCGACGGACACGCCCTCCCATGTGCCGAACGGCAGAACGCATAGATCACTGCCCTGTGCGCTGACGACTTCGCCATCGATGTGTCCTGCGGGGGTGTGCACCCGACATTGGCTGCCGATCGCTGCCATCGCCTCCAGTCCGCTGACGGTGAGGGTCATGCCGGTGATGGACCTGACGATGCCCGAGATCTTTGCGCTGGCGCATGAATAGATGGACTTTTGCAGGTTTGCGAAGGCAGAAGTCAAAATATACTCTTTCGAAAATATTCTATCCTTGCTATATAACAAGGATAAATAATGAGTCTAGTATGAATACAGATCCCACATCCTTGTTCAGTCTTGCACCGAAACGTTTGCAGTGGCTTGCCACGCGGCAGAATGTCGTGTCCGAGAATATCGCGAATTCTGACGTTGCGGGATACCGCGCGCAGGATGTGCAAAGTTTTGCCAGCTATTTGGAAGACGCAGGTCGGTCGCAACGTTTGCAGGAGGCCGAGGTGGTTGAGGCGCGGGTTCTGGGTGGCGCTACGGCAACCGGGAATAACGTGAATCTGGAAGAGCAGTTGGTCGAGGCGAACAGCGCCTCGGGTCAGTTCCAAATGGCCGCGAGCCTGTACCGCAAAGCGCACGAGATGGTCTACGCCGTCGCTGGCCGGAAATAACGGAGAGACGCGCGATGGATTCCCTTTCCAGAATTTCGGCAACAGCAGCCAGCGGGATGCGGGCGCAGGGTGACCGGTTGCGCATCGTCTCTGAAAACCTTGCCAATGCCAGTTCGACCGCGCAAACGGCGGGGGGCGACCCGTACCAGCGCAAGACGATTTCTTTTGAAAGCGCTACGGATCCGTCAACGGGGGCAGCGATTGTGCAGTCTGCAGGCGTGCTGCGGGATGATGCCGATTTCACACTGCGGTATGAACCATCGCACCCCGCGGCGGATCAGAACGGCTATATCAAGATGCCGAACGTGAACCCGCTGATCGAAATGAGCAATATGCGTGAAGCCGCGCGCAGCTATGAAGCAAACCTTTCGATGCTGGACAAGGCGCGTGACATGCGCCGTCAGTTGGTCGAGCTGTTGAAGTAAGGTGCCAGAATGACAGATTTTTCCGCCATCCGTTCTTCCTACGTTGAAGCCGCCTATGCAAAGACGGTGCAAGGCGAAACGCGGGGTGCAAAACCCGCTGGCCCCGCCCCAAAAGATTTTGCCCAGATGGTCGGCGATGCCGCGTCGCAGGCCGTGGAGTCGGTGCGCGAAGGCGACCAGATGGCGATCAAGGGGCTGACAGGGCAAGCCAGCCTGCAAGAGGTTGTTCAGGCCACCATGGCGATGGAGCAGACAGTTCAGGTTTCGGTCGCGCTGCGTGACAAACTGGTGGAAGCGTACCAAGAAGTTATGCGTATGCCGGTTTAACGTCAGGTTAACACGCGCCATGTTTTTCGGAGGTCCGCTGTGGATTCTGTCACTATCTACGAAATCATCCGGCAGACGTTAACCGTAACATTGATCGGATCGGCACCTGTGCTTGTTGTGGCGCTTGGCGTCGGGCTTGCCATCGCGTTTTTCCAGGCTTTGACACAGATTCAGGAAATGACGCTAACGTTCGTGCCCAAAATCGCTGCGATTTTTGTGACGCTCGCCATCAGCATTCCATTTATTTTTTCGACACTTGTCGGGCTCTCGGACCGGGTGTTCGATCTTGTCTCCAACGGGGGGCTCTAGGGTGCGCCTCACCGTCTTGTTCATGGTTCTCTTGCTGCCCATCTCTGCCTTGGCGGACAAAGGCGGTTGGACGGGGTTTTACACGTCATCCGCTCCTGCCGTGAAGTTGGGTCGGCAAAACGCCACCTCAAATCCGATGCGCGTCTGCGTGGACGAGATCCTGTCGGCTGAACAGCGCTATAACATTCCCGGTAACCTATTGTTGGCGATCGGGATTCAGGAAGCTGGACGTCAGGTGAACAACAAGCTGGTGGTATGGCCGTGGACCGCAAACACAAACGGTACCGGCACGTTCTTTGGCAGCAAGCTCGCATTAGAAGCGCATGTGCGCGAGACAGAGGGCCGCGGCATCCGGTCCACGGATGTGGGATGCATGCAGATTAACCAACGGTGGCATGGCGACCAGTTCTCCTCGCTAGAAGAGGCGACGACGCCAGCGCATAACGTCGATTATGCCGCACGTTTTTTGACCGCGCTATATCACGAGACAGGCGATTGGTGGCAGGCTGCCGGCCGGTACCATTCGTCTAACCCCAGCTACAAAGCTGTTTATCTGCAGAAGTTGCAGCAGAATCAGCGCATCGCCCAGGCATTCCTGACCCGCTTTGAAAGCGATGTTAGCCCGGGCAATAGCACCCCGCAGCAGGTTGCAGTCACCCGCGAGATGCCCGATTTCAACTGGAGCGCCGATCTGAGCGGTGCAAACTCCGGCAAAGCGGGCGGCGCGCTGTCTATCTATTCTACGCAGGCGTTGGCCCCCATCCTGCCCCATTACGCAGAGGTCAACTGAGCGTGGCGACACCAGACACAAATCCGCAGCCCTTCAGCTTTGCCAAGCTTAGCGGTGCCAATCGCGACATCGGGTTCGCCGTGGGGATGGTTCTCATCCTGGCGATGTTGTTTATTCCGTTGCCTCCGTTCTTTCTGGATCTGGGTTTGGCGATTTCCCTCGCGTTGTCCGTTCTGATTCTCATGGTGGCCCTGTGGATCGGTACACCCTTGGAATTTAACTCCTTTCCGACGCTTTTGCTGGTCGTCACGATGCTGCGTCTGGCACTCAACGTATCCTCCACCAGATTAATTTTGAGTGAAGGTCATAACGGACCGGGCGCTGCGGGGAATGTCATCGAGGGATTTTCGCAGTTTATTCTGGGCGGCGACTTCATCATCGGCATTATTGTTTTCACAATTCTGGTGATCATTAACTTTATCGTCATCACTAAGGGCTCTACTCGAATCGCGGAGGTTGCGGCGCGATTCTCGCTGGATGCGATGCCGGGTAAACAAATGGCGATCGATGCTGACCTCGGCGCCGGTGCCATTACGGAGGAGGAGGCGAAACTACGGCGTAAAACGGTCGAGGAAGAAAGCGCGTTCTTCGGGGCGATGGACGGTGCGTCCAAGTTCGTCCGCGGGGATGCTGTTGCAGGGTTGATCATCACGCTGATCAACGTTTTTGGCGGCATTATGATCGGTATGATCAGCCACGGACTGAGCGTGGGCGACGCGATGAGCCGCTATACAGTGCTAACGATCGGTGACGGTTTGGTCACGCAAATCCCGGCGTTGGTCGTGTCTCTTGCCGCTGGTTTGTTGGTGACCAAAGGCGGAACACTGGGTGCGGCGAACGAAGCCGTCTTGGGGCAGCTCAGCAATTTTCCCAAGGCTTTGTATGTCGCGGCGGGGCTGACATTCTGTATCGGTTGGCTGCCCGGCTTTCCGTTGATGATCTTTCTCGCGCTCTCTGCCGGGATGGCGGGCTTTGGCTATATCATGCAGAAGTCCTTTGTAGAGCGGGACAAAGCCGAGAAGCTCGCCGCCGCGCGCGACGCGGCACCTGTTGAGAGTGCTGAAGACAAGCTGTCGGATATGCTGCGCGTTGATGATGTCCGGCTGGATCTCGGCTCTGGTCTCGTGCCGATGATTACCTCGGTCAATGCGGCGCTACCGGGTAAGGTTAAAAGCCTGAGGTCGTTGTTTATAAAGGACTTCGGGTTTGTCTTGCCGTTGGTTCGGATCAAGGACGATGCGGAGCTTCCCGCCTATACCTACGCCATTTCCCTGCAAGGGGTGGAGGCCGCGCGTGGGGAAGTTGACCCGATGATGATGATGGTGATCAACCCGTCGGGGCAAGAAATCAACCTTCCCGGCAAACGCACGCGCGAACCGACCTTCGGGTTGGAAGCGATCTGGGTTGACGAAACGCGCGCATCCGAAGCCGAGCTCATGGGGATGACTGTCGTTGATCCGGAAAGCGTGATCACCACGCATCTGACCGAGGTGATCAAGGAGCATATGCCCGAGATCCTGACCTATGCCGCGACGCAGGAATTGATCGAGGGGCAGGGCAAGGAATATCAGAAACTGCTTTCAAGCGGCTCGGACAGCAGTTCGGCTGTGATGTTGCAGCACGTCTTGCAGGCGCTGCTAGCAGAGCGGGTGTCGATCCGAAATCTGTCGATGATCATCGAAGCGGTCGCGGAGGCAAGCGCCACGTCCAAGAATATCCGCACAGTAATCGAGCACGCCCGTAGCAAACTGGCTAAACAAATTTGCCAATCCTTGAAGGATTCCCAAGGATATGTGCCGGTCATAAATCTGGGTGGAGATTGGGAGCGCGAGCTTGCGAGTTCGATCTCTAAAGCGAACGGGGAAGAAACCTTCCTGATGTCGCCGTCGCGGGTACAGGAGTTTGTTCTTGCAGTACGCAAGGAAATCCAGAAGTTTTCAAGCGCGGATGAATGGCCGGCCATTCTGGTCAGCCCGCAAGCGCGGCCCTACGTCCGGTCGATCCTCGAACGGGTGAGCCCCATGACCCAAGTGATTTCGCACAACGAAGTCCACCGCAAAGCGTCGCTACGTACTGTTGGCACCGTCGGTTAACCGATCGTGGCAATCGAACCCTTCATCTCGACACTATTTTTCTCTTTTTTCGTGGTGTTTGCCCGCATTGGCACGGCGCTGATGTTTATGCCCGGGTTTGGGGAGGTGCAGATTCCGGTGCGCCCGCGGCTGTCCTTGGCGGTGCTGATCAGTCTTTCCCTGCTTCCGCTGACGCCCATTGCAAGCGCGCTGCCTGATAGCGCGGTGACCGCGGTGTTCCTGTTGGGCGCCGAGGTGCTGATCGGGCTGTGGATTGGTCTTTGTGCGCGCATCCTGTTGTCAGCACTTCAGTTTGCGGGGTTTCAGGTCGGGCAGGTGTCTGGTTTGGCAAACGCTTTTGGCCCGTCGTTCGGGTCGTTTGAAGGCGCGACGATGGTGGCGACCTTGCTGCTGATGAGCGCGGTGACGATGATCTTTGTCACAGACACCCATCATCTGATCATCCGCGCATTGCTTGCCAGCTATCAGGTGTTCCCGCCCGGACAGTTCGTGCTCGCCGATCTTGCTGATCAAATACTGCGTGTCGCGAGTGCGAGCCTTTACATCGGGACGGCAATTGCGGCCCCCTTCTTTGTGATGGGTGTGATTTTGAACCTTGGCATGGGGCTGGCAAACCGGATGATGCCACAACTGCCCGTGTTTTTCGTGGCGGCATCGCTGTTGATCGGGGCAGGGCTGCTGATCCTTGCTATCGCCCTGCCGGCCATGCTTGATTACTTCCTAGTGCGATTCCAGGAGTGGATCATGGGCTTTAGGATCTAATCATGGCCGAGAATAGCGACAGCACGGAAAAGACCCTAGAGCCAACCGAAAAGAAGCTTAAGGACGCGCGCAAGAAAGGGGATGTCCCGTCTTCAAAGGAGACGGGGAACATGGTCGTTGTCGTGGCGATGTTGGGGATCGCCGCCTTGGTCTTGCCCTATCAGGCCCCGCAAATCGTCGTCGCGCTGTCGGTTCTGCTGGACCATTCCCCAAATCTGATGGTCGCCACGGGAGAGCCGGGGGTGATCCGGCTGGGGCAAATCATGAGCGAATTCTTCTATATGATCGTATGGGCAGTCCTTCCTATCTTTGGCGTTTTGTTCTTGGGCGGCGCGATTGGCGCTGTGATTCAGGGTGAAACCGTCGTCGCGGCAGAGCGTATCAAACCAAAGCTTTCCAAATTATCACCGCTGGAAGGGTTGAAGCGTCTTTTTTCGGCGAATGCGCTGGTCGAATTCGCGAAAAGTATCGTCAAAGTCTTGGCAATCGGTGGGCTTGCCGTGTGGTTCACGAATGAAGCGGTGCGGCGCATCTGGACCTCGTCGGGCTTTATCCCCGAGCATCTGCCCGGCTATCTGACCGCCGCTGCTGTTAAGCTGTTAATTGCGGCTGCAATTCTGCTTGTGCCAATCGCGATTGCCGACATTCTGTGGCGTCGTTTTGATTGGCGGCGCAAGCAAAGGATGAGCCAGAAAGACATCAAGGACGAACATAAGGAATCCGAAGGCTCTCCCGAAATCCGGCAGAAACGGGCGCGTCGCCGGCGTGAGCTGTCACAACAGCGTACAATCACTGCTGTGCCTTTGGCGGATGTCATTCTGACCAACCCGACCCACTATTCGATCGCGCTGAAATACGACCCGGCGCAGGATATGGCCCCGGTCTGTATCGCCAAAGGCGCAGATCATCTGGCGCGGCGCATCCGCGAAGTGGCTGCGGAGCACGATATTCCGATGATCGAGAATAAACCGTTAACGCGAATGCTGTATGACGAGATCGACGTCGATCAGGTCATTCCCGTCGCCCATTGGGAAATTGTCGCCGAGATCATCAGCTTCGTCTTTGACCTGCGCAACAA
This sequence comes from Sulfitobacter sp. SK025, assembly GCF_003352105.1. Taxonomy (NCBI): domain Bacteria; kingdom Pseudomonadati; phylum Pseudomonadota; class Alphaproteobacteria; order Rhodobacterales; family Roseobacteraceae; genus Sulfitobacter; species Sulfitobacter sp. SK025. The sequence goes on from NZ_CP025810.1 coordinate 43,809, forward strand.
TAAAAAGCGGGCGGCACCGCAGGGGTCTACCCTGCGGACCGATCCATATTAACGAAGCTTGATACCTGTAAGATCTTGATCCGCCGGAAGCTGCGAACGTTCCAGAATGATTTTGGAGACGGCGCGCGCCCGTACAGGCGGGATCTTTGCAAGGATAGGGGCGGCTGTTCTTGGCTTCATGGTGCCAAGGATCATAATCGTCGTCTCGATGTCCAGATCATCCATGATACGCGCCGCATCGGTCGGCTTCATATTCGTGTAAAGCTGGATCAGACGATCAAGGTCTTCGGTCTGCGCGGCATCAACGCGGCCCAGCAGATCCTCGATAGAGGTCTTGAGCTCGGTCAGAGATGCTTTTTCGATGTTAAGCCGTTCGCGGGCCAGCGCAAATTCAGCACGTTGGTTTTCCAGCTCTTCCTGCTGCAACCGCACCAATTCGCGTTCTTTCGTGAGCGAGATCAAAACGTCTTCGGGCGCTTCGCAGCCGTTTGAAAGTTCGGGCAGGTTGCCCACCAGCGGCGGTGCATCCTGAACCGGTTGCAGGCCCGTTTCCTCTTTGGTTTCAGCGGCAAGAACGACCATCGGCTGCTGCGGCAGCGCACTATCCTTGAACAAGGGCAAGTCAGGAAAGGATAGCGCGGCTTTGGCGCAGAGTGTCAGGGCCAGCCCCCCAAGGATAATTTTCCCGTTCAACATACCTGGTCCAAACATCTATCAGCCCTTTGCCGCAGAAGAATTTTCGAAAAACGCGCGCACCATCTCTTTTTTATCCCGTACCACGCGCACGCCATTGCGTTCTGCCGGCGCTTGCTTGGTCGCGCGGCGGCTGGCGAAAGAGGCGGCTGTTTCTTCGGGCGGGGGAGGCGCTTCGACGGGGGCCGGCGCACGTTGCGCGGTTTCGATGCTTTCGCGCATGTGGTGCACAGATTGTTCGGATTTATCGACCGCAGAGGAGAATTGTTCGACCAGCGGTTCAAGCTGTTTCAACGTCGCCGTCAACTTGCGCAATTTCATCGAAACCACGTAGCCATAGCCGATGCTGCCGATCAGTAATACGACGATCAGGCTGTCAATTATCGTTGCCATCATCTTCGTGGTCCTCCAGAATTTCCAGCTTTTCGGTAATTTGCACAGCCACATAGCCGTTGTTGCGTTTGCCCAACGACACGTTGAACATCGGGGTGTCGGCACAGGTCACAGTGGCATCGCGGCCTTCCTCGATGCCGAAATCAATGGTGTCGCCGGGCCGCCATGACATGATTTTTTGGAGCGGAAAGACGTTTTCGGACAGGACGACATCCAGATCGACGTTCGCCCGTTCGATCTGCGCCCCGATCAACCCGCGCCACTGGTCTTGCGACACCATACGGTCGCCGAAATAGACTTTACCCAAGTCGGGCAAGATCTGTTCAAGTGCGTCATAGGGGATAACAAGATCAAGGTTCCCGGTATTCCCTGCCAGGGTCAACGACAGCCGTAACCGCGCGCAAAGGCTTGTGTTTTTGGCAATCGCGGCACCTTCGGCCTCGGTTTCGATGCGATCGAGTTCGAGGTTCGCAGCCCCCACAACCGACAAAGACCGCTCCAACTCGGCAAAGACGGCAGAGGCGAGCCGTTCGCCAAAGCCAAGCTCGATCGCGGTAAAGGGATCGGTGTTGTCGAGATCGACGTTCTTGGCGTTCCCGCCCAGCATCAGTTCAACCGCGGTCATAAGCACCGTTTGATCCATCACCACAAGGATTTCACCGACAAAGGGGTGACCTGTGCCAACGGCCAGAAACGTAGGCTTGGGCAGCCCTTCGATCACTTTGCCCATGGGGATATAGTCAAGCGAGGCAAGTGAGGCTTCACACATGGCGCGCATCAGGTCGGGCAGGGCAACCGACAGGTTTTCGACCATGCGATCGCCAATGATGTCGAGCATGGGCAGGCGATCAAAGGTGAAATCCGACATGCGGATGATCTCGTCGATCAGGGTGCTGCCTGCTTCGTCGGGTCGCCGTGCTGTTGTGTCGCTCTCGCTCATCGCCGCCTCCTACTGCACGATCAGGTCTTTGATCAGGATTTCCTGCGGCAGATCGCTGCCCACGGCGGCGCGCGCCCGTTTCAGCAGTTCGGCCTTGATATAAAGAATGCCCGCCATGCCGCGCACGTCGTTTTCGGTCAGCCCACGCAGGTAGCCGTTGAAAAGATCGCGCATGAAGGGCTGGCGTTCGACCATCAGCTTGTCCGCGCCCGCATCGGGCCGGTAGGCGACCATGAGGTTCACCTTAAGAAACGCCGATGTCGGCGTGCCGTTCTGATCGAAACCTTGGATGTTGGTCAACATCTCGCCCAGATCGATCAGCCCTGTGCTTGCGGCCTTGGTATCGTCGGCGTGGTCTTCGGCATCACCCTCGTCCTTGGCGTGATCGTCTTTACCATGATCTTCCGTGTCGGCGTGATCATCCTTGGTGTCCGTCTGATCGGCTTCTTCGCTTTTATACTCGGGCTCGAAGGCTTCGGCGTCTTTGACGTAGGCCGCACGGGCAAGGAAAAAGCCGCCGCCCAAGGATACCACGCACATGAGCGCGGCCGCGATCAGCATTTTGCGCGACCCGCGTGGCCGGTCCGCTGCGTCAGCAGAGGCGGCCTGCTTTGCCGCAGCTGGCTTTTTTTTCGCTTTGTCGGCCATGTGGAAACCTTAACTTGGTGTTAATGCCACATTCCCCTTTTAAGGGCAAAAACACAAGGTTAAAAATTGTTTAATACTTGCCTTGAGGCATGAATTGATCAATATATTCACAACAAATCGATGCTGAGGGGCCCCATGCAAGGATTAATCGACAATCTCAAGTCGCTCGGTAAAAACAAGCTCATGATGCTTGGCGGGGCGGGCATTGGTGTGGTGCTGTTGATGATTCTCGGCATTGGTGCCGTGACCCGTCCGGACTACGCGCCGCTCTATTCGAATCTGTCGATCACCTCCGCAAATTCGATCGAGGCGACGCTGGCAAACGCCGGCTTCAATGCGATGGTCTCTGAAGACGGCACCAGCATCTCTGTTCCCCGCGGGGACGCGGTGCGGGCGCGTATGGTTTTGGCGGAGACCGGCATGCCCATCGATGGGGATCCGGGATGGGAGCTGTTCGACGAAAGCAGCGGGCTGGCGATGAACTCCTTCCTGCAGAAGATCAATAAGATGCGCGCGATGGAGGGGGAGCTCGCCCGTTCCATCCAGACGCTTGACGGGATCTCGTCTGCGCGGGTTCATCTGGTGTTGCCCGACCGCGAGCCCTTCTCCCGCGATGCGCCAGCGCCGCGTGCCTCTATCATCCTGCGCCCCGAATCCGGCCGTGCGGTGACCCGCAAGCAGGCCGTGGCGGTCAGCAATCTGGTCGCCTCTGCCGTTGCTGATCTGGATATTTCGCGCGTCACCGTTCTGTCGGCCAGTGGCGAGACGATCCTGGCGGAAGGGCCGGACGGCAGCAGCCAAGGCGGCGTCCAATCCGCTAAAGCAGGCATTGAAGACCGCCTGTCGCAAGAGATACAGAACATCCTGACAGCGCGGGTCGGCGCGGGGAATGCGCGCGTCCATGTGAACGTCGAATTGACCACGCAGCGCGAAGTCATTGTCGAGCAGACATACGACCCCGACCAGCAGGTCGTGCGGTCGACCGAGACGAAGTCCGAAGACCAGACCGGCACGAAAGAGGCAGGCAACGTCGGTGTGGAAAACAACATCCCTGCCGCTTTGGCCGATGGCAATGGGGCAGGGACATCGACCCGTCGGTCCGAGGCCGACGAGATCGTGCAATATGAGATCGGCAACACGCGCCGCGAGATCGTGCGCGAAGCCGGCGACGTGCGGCGCATGTCCGTCGCGGTTCTGGTGAACGGGATCTACAACGTTGACGGGTCCGATGTGATTTACGCCGAACGCACGCCGGAAGAGCTCGCGCGGCTTGGGGAGCTGGTCAAAACTGCCGTCGGATTCGACACTACACGTGGGGATAGTGTCTCTGTCGATAGTATGCGGTTCATGGATTATTCGATGGATCTTGGCGATCCGATCGACAAATCTATCGGGGATGAGCTGACCGATAATGTCGTGTCTATTGTGCGCGGTGTTCTGGCCCTGCTGGTTGTCGGCCTGATCCTCGTCTTTGGCGTACGGCCCATGCTGCGTAAATTCAGCGAAGGGGATCAGCTCAACAGCTACGAAGATCCCGCCCTGACCGCAGAAAAGGCCGCCGAACCGGCGGCACTGACAGCGGAAGGCCAGCGCCCCAAGCTGCCTGGCACCACGCCAGCCGTCGCGGATATTGCCGAGGATGACGACCCGTTGACTGTCACGGATGATGATATCGAAGCTGCGGAAGTGGCTGAATACGTGCGCAAGGAGGGCATCCGTGGGAATCTGCACAAGAAAAAGATCGAGACGATCCAACAGCTTGCAGATGAGAAACCCCAAGAGGTTCTGCGCGTGATCCGGTCGTGGCTTCCTGCCGAGGCAGGCGCATGATCGATCTTTTCGCCCGAAATTTTGACAGCGACAATGCCCCCGCGGCGCCCGTCACTACAATCGACGAGGAAGAGCTGAACCTGCGTCTCGCCGAAGCGCGCAAGCAGGGCTTTGATGCCGGGCGCGCCGTCGGTCAACAAGATGCAAAGGCGGAGTTTGACGCGCAAGAGGATGCACGACTAGAGGCGGAGAGTGCTGAAATCCGTGCGCAGCTTGACGCGCTGATCGCGCAAGATACGAGACAGTGTCGCGCAACAGAGACTGATATCGTGGAACTCTTCCTCGGCATCGGCGACCGGCTTGTACCAGAGTTGCTGCAAAACTACGGCGTCGATCTGGCCATTGGTCGCATCCGTGAAAGCGTCGCCCTAAGCCGCAGTACACCGGTTCTGTCCATCACCGCCTGCCCCGAAGTCGCCGCACGGCTGCAGGCCGAGCCGCCGGTTTGGCTACCTGCATCAACAGACGCCGCGTCGATCAAGATTGTCGCGGATGGCGACCTTCCCCGTGGTGCGGCGCGGGTCGTCTGGCAGGGCGGGAAGCTGGAATACGATCTCGACGAGGCAACCACGGCCGTGCGCAGCGCCTTGCAAACCGCCGCCGTTGAACTGACCGCAACCACAAGGATTGCTGAATAATGCTACATAATGACCAGGATAAAACCCAAGCAGACCTGACCGACAGCACCCCTCAGGATGCAGAAACCAAAGCGCCGGCGGGGCTGGATGGCAAAAGCCTTGATGCGATCTTTGGTGTCAAACTAGACGTTCGTGTCGTTCTGGGGCGCAGCCGTATGCCGATCTCGGAGCTGCTGAACCTGACCAAAGGGTCGGTGATCGAGCTTGACCGCCGCGTGGGTGAACCCGTCGACATCATGATTAACGATCGCATGGTCGCGCGCGGTGATCTGGTGCGCGTGCAGGGGGATTCCCTTGGAGTTGCGCTGCGTGAGATCGTCAAAGACTTCGTCTCAGAAATCTGATGTCCCCCCGTTTGCTGCCCCTGTTTGCACCGCGCGTGATGTGTGGTCTGGCCTTGGTTTTGGCCGGTGTCGTTGCATCCGCATCGACCGGATGGGCGCAAGAGGCAGACCTTGGCAGCATGGTGCGGGACCTCTCTTCGGCTTTCGGCGACGTCACCCCGGGCACGGACGAGGGGGCCAGCCTGTCGGGCCGTCTGATCCAGCTCTTCGCGATCATTACGGTCCTCAGCGTGGCACCGGGGCTTTTGGTGATGGTCACGAGCTTCACCAGATTTGTCATTGTTTTCTCGATGTTACGGCTTGCGCTTGGGCTGAACCAAACGCCACCGAACATCGTGTTGAACGCTATGGCGCTGTTCATGACCTTCTTTGTGATGCAGCCGGTGTTCGAGGATGCGTGGGAGGGCGGGCTGGTCCCCTTGATGGAAAACGCCATCATCGAAGAGCAGGCCGTGCGCAATATATCCGAGCCGTTTTACAACTTCATGTTGGTTAATACGCGCGACAAGGATCTCCAGCTTTTCACTGATATTGCGGATGAAGCCTCGCCGCCCTCGGACGGGCCTGCTGCGCTGCCAAGCTGGCGGGTGCTGGTGCCCTCCTTCATGATTTCGGAACTGCGTCGCGCGTTTACCATCGGCTTTCTGATTTACCTTCCATTCATCGCGATCGACCTGATCGTGGCATCGGTTTTGATGAGCGCAGGCATGATGATGCTGCCGCCCGTGTTGGTTTCGCTGCCCTTCAAGGTCATCTTTTTCGTACTGATCGATGGGTGGTACATGCTGGCTGGATCGCTGATTCAATCCTACGTGTCCGGATAAACCGCCGCGGTCATAAATAGCCATGTCAAACAAGAATAGTTTCGGCTATCCTTGTGCGATAATATCCAGCCTGCGGGAATCGACGATCTCATGAACCAGTTTGTACCCCTTCGCAAACATCGCCACATGTCCGGCGCGCAGAAATCGGCGATCCTTTTCCTGTGTTTGGGCGAGGAGAGGGGCGGCGCGATCATGCAGCAGCTTGATGTTGATGAGATCCGCCAGATCACTACCGCTATCTCGACGATGGGCGAAGTCGACGCCGGTATCGTCGAAGAAATCATCGCGGAATTTGATGAAAAAGTGAATCACAGCGGTAGTGTGGTCGGCTCGATTGATGCTGCGCGCGGATTGCTGAAAGAATTTCTCCCCGAAGATCGTGTTGCTGAAATTTTGCAGGAAATTGACGGCAAAAAGATCGATAACGTTTGGAAAGACCTATCGGATCTGGACGAGAAGGAGTTGGTCGCCTTTCTTCAGAAGGAACACAACCAGACGATCGCGGTCATCCTGACTCGAATCCGGCCTGACGTCGCAGCGAAGGTATTGCCGCTTTTGGGGGCCGAACGAGCCGCCGATCTGATCGAGCGCATCATGGGCATGGACAAGCTGCCGATCGATACGATTCAGAATATCGAAAACACATTGCGTGAAGATGTGTTGGCCAAGGCCGGGAACAGCGCTGAAGCCCGGATCGAGAGCCAATTGGTGTCGATTTTCAACAAACTCGATGAAGATATGTTGGTTAATCTCACCCGCAACCTGGAAGAGCGCCAGCCTGATAAGCTCTTGTCGATCAAGCAAAAAATGTTTGTTTTTGACGATTTGGTAAAATTCAACGAAATGATGTTGGGTAAAATCATGCGCGAAGTGAGCGGGAATACCCTGCCGATGGCGCTGCGTGGTGCCAAGAAGGAAGTGCGTGAACATTTCCTGGCGTCCCTGCCTTCGCGATCACGCGGAATGCTGCAGGATGAAATGTCTTCAATGGGCCCTGTCCGGTCCAAAGATGTTAAAGGCGCGCAGGCTCAGTTGGTCGAAGCCGCATTGCGTTTGATGTCGGAAGGGGAGGTGTCCTTGCCCGAAAACGACGACGATATGATGTCGGATATGCCGAGCTGATCAGCGATACAGGCGAGATGCAGAGAATGTGACAGCCGTCACATCGATTGTGATCGGCACGAACTGGCCGCCCAGATTATAAGACTGCAGTAGATCAAGCGCTATTGAATTTGCCTGAAATCCCTGTGGGTTAACGGCATCTGAAATGGCAACGTAGCGCGCGATCAGATTCTCACGCTCCGCCGGATCCGCCAGTTTTTCGAGGTCGAATTTATCAGCGAGAAGGGCCTTTTGTTTGTCGAGATCAAGGGCAGACATCTGTTCGGGGAGTGACAAGGCGACTTGGAAGAAGTTAGTCAACTTCTCGTTGGCCAGTACTTCGAACCAGTTATTAATACCGCTAAACTTGTCACGAAATTCCAGCACCGTGCCCACGGTCTCGTTCTGGGCGTCATTTTCGTTGATGTATTGCCGATTATAGAAGCGCGTCGTCACATCATTTAGGAAATCCGGGTCCGTCAAATCAGGGGTCTGCGGACCTGCCTCTGTCGTGAAGCCAAGGGCCAGATGCATTTCGCGGAAGCGGCTGTCGGTCAGTCGGTTCAGCAGGGATGAAGGTTCGACCGGATCGGATTCCAGCATTTTGCGGATCAGCCCTTTGCCGAAAATCTGGTCTTCCAGGTCAAAGGCCCGCATCACAAAACTGTAGACCTCGAAATCCGCGATCAGCTCTTCCGGGCTGGAGATGTCGCCGATTCTGTTGCGAAACGCTTCTTCCGCGCGTTTGTTGGCGGCGGAATCACGCATCAGATCAAGCTGTTTGTCCCGCGTTGCGTCAATCAGCTTGAGCGCGGTGGAGCTGCCTAAACCTGAAATGCTGATCATAGGTTAACCCTATTCCGCCGCCGTGGCTGTGTTCGTTTCCCGGATCATTTTGAACAATTTTTCTTCATATTCGATCAGGGGGCGCAATGTGCGCATCGCTTTGTAGAAGTCAGCAGAAGACACGTGAGCCGCGGCTTCAAAAATGTGGCTGGCCATCTCGTCGTGGAAAACCGGCGCAAGCGCGCCTAGTTTCCTTTGAATGATCGACACCAATTTTTTACGGGTCGATGGCTCAAGCAAGGCGGTCTGGATGAAGAAATAGACCTCTTTTACAGGGGTGCGCTCTTCATCCTCTTTTAGCAGATCGGCTTCACGCACGATGTCAGCCTGATTCTCGATCACAATCATCTGACGGCGATCGGCGTTGCGCACGACACAGCCGTTAATCAGGATCCGCTCGTTCGGTTTCAGGGTTAATCGCAGCGCCATAAAGCTTACTCCGCCGCGACTTTTGCAGCCCGTCCGCTCAGACCGTTGATAATACTGCGGTTAATATCAATCAAAGGCTTCACATTTTTAGACCCTGACAGGACCGCTTTGGTGTGGTTTTCCACCCAAAGAGCCAGCGAGATCAGCGCAGCGCGCAAATCGGCCGTCAGCCCGTTATCCTTCTCGGCCAAATCGGCCTTGAACGTGAGCCAAACGCGCTGGTTCTCCCATAGGGTGTCTCGCAGGCCATCTGCAAGCATCTGAAGCTTTTGAGATTTTTCCGCAGCACCGTCAAATGCTTCGAATTTGTTTTCAAGTTTGGATGTCACGCTCGCCAAAATCCGACGCTCAATCTGGCGCGGATCTTCGGTGTGCGAGATGGTCCGCTTATACGCGGTTACACTCATTTCACTGCCTTTTTATTCTGCCTCGGTTCAACTATAGGGTGGCAGAGTTAAGGGAGAATTAAAAAATCCTTAATTTCTTGAAAGCAAGGACAATTCTCAGCAGTTCGTTTTAAATCATGCTTTGCATGTCACACTGTGGCGGGGTTTTCGGTGGGCCGCAGTGTTAATGAATGTGCTGGCCCGGAGTAACCGCGCGCAGCATTTCACGGTGAAAGCTGTGGGCGATATTATCAGCGGAAAGCAAGCCGTTAGGGGCGGTGCCGTCACGCTCGGACTGGGCGAGGGAAACGATGATATGGCCGATGTGGTGGCCAAGTTGAACGGGGCACGCAGGTGTCAGGGCTGATTGGGCGCAGGGTTCGATCAAAACGATGGCGTCATCTTCCAGATCAAGGCCAAACTCCTGATCTAGAACATCGGCCAAGGAAGCGCCGGAAATGATCTCTTCTCCGGCGTAGATCGCGAAGGGGGTCAGATCAGCGTCCTCTGCGGCGACGGTGAAACGGGTGATCGGCGACGCGAGCAGTGACGACAGGATGCGGCCCAAGGGCGTGTTGCAGGGATCGGCGCAAAATTCCAGCCGACCGCCCCAGATGTGCCCCATCAAATCAGAACGCATAGTTAAAACTTCCCCAAGTGTCGCGTGTGCAACCCCAAGGTATCTTCCCGACACGGTTTTTTGAATTCCGGATTTGTTAAACTTCGCAAGCGGATCTTGAATTTCAACAAGGATCAGCGCAGCGGTTTTGCGCTGACACTTGCGGTGATTTCGGCAAAATTCCCCCGATCACCCATATTTTTGGGAACCAAATATGGGGCGAAATGTTATCCACAGCACAAGTATTGGTGGGCGGGGGAAAATATGGCTGCATGTTCACCCATATGCGAATTTACAATAAATGTGTTGAGAATGTGCGGCAAGTGTGAGCGCGAAAAGGTGCGATTCTCTCGCCGTCCAGGTACGGGCACCCCTTACGTCGGATCGAATGCATTCAGTCCGCAGGTGCGCAGCATATACCCGCTGGAGCGTACCGTTTCGACGGAAATACGTTCATCAAATGTGTCCGCAAATTTCTTACGGATTTTCGCCACGTGGACATCAAATTTCCGATCACCATATCGCCACGGCCGAGATTCCACGGCGAGACTAAGCGCATCGCGGGTCACTATTTGCCCGTCTTGGGCGAATAATACCCGCATGATCTGAGCTTCCGCCGTCGTTAATCCGGCGCGCAGGGCGATATACGCTTCGACATCCCAGCTCACATCTTGAGGCTGTTCAATTGACGGCGTAGGGGTTGGTAGGCGTCGGTTCAGTCGTAAAGACAGCTCGCGCAGATTGCAGGGCCATGTGAGGACATCGATCGCACCCGCTTCAAACGCATCGGCACCCCATGCCCCCTTCAGCTCTTGTATCGCGAGCACGACTCCGGGCTGCGCTTGGGTGGTGAGCGTGCTGATCAGCGGGGCCGGGTTGCTGGTCGCTTCGGTCATATCGACGAAAATGGCGTTAACGCTTTCGCTGTTGTGTAGCCAATCTTCGCAGGCGTCAAAGTCTATACATTCAAAGTCGAACTTTAGGATAACCGTAAATAAATAGTTCAGGGCGTTGCGCACCGAAGGTGACGTAGAGACGAGTAGAATCTTGGTCATTTATCGCGTTGCCCCAATGGGTTGACCGATGGATGTTCGGAAAAGGATAGCATTGCGGCGAGACGCGGAAAGGACACGATGATAACGGCCATATACTAGGAAAGGTAGCGATGAGCTGGGTTATCCCTTTGTTGCACGAACCCGTGGCCGAAATCAAAGTCAGAGTTATGCGGCAATAATTGGGCCTGCTTGTCATGAAAAAGCCATACGTTCACTATTCTTTAACCTTCCACGCTATGTATATCCTTGCAGACTGCAGAACGCGTCTGAGAGAACCTCAAGAATAGGCGCTAGAAAATGGCAGACATACTTGAAATTGTTGCGCCAAAGCGGCGTGCGCTCGCGGCGGCCAAACGGCTGGTCCATTTGCGCGACGAGGCGGTGCAGGATGAAAACATGCGCGCGGTGATCCTTCACGCGGCAGAAGTTGTGGCCAAGTCGGGTGTTCTGTCCTCAGTCGCAGAGAGTGGTCCAAAACGGCAAGGTTTTGCCACATCTGACCTGCCGAGCTTGCATCCCGACCGCCACCGGTTGAATTAATCCACCGCAGTTTATCTTGAGTTCGTAAGTTGTTGTCCTTTCGCCATTCCTTGCGGCGGGCCAACCTATACTTAAGAGACATTGACAATTTTTGTGAGGTTGGCGGACAATCCTGGTATTCTAGTAGAGTTTCCAAGATTTGTTCACGAGGCTTCATCCCGCACCGACGTAGTAAAGGCGCATACGAAAGTGACAGAGTTTACAGATCCCCCCGTTTCCGAGGCCGCAATTCGCGTGATTACCGCATTCGCTGGCCGTGAATCCGCAACCGTGCAAGACATTCTGGCGTTGTCGCAGGCGCTTCCCGCCGCGCTTGCCGGGCTCCAGCCCGCAGCCGCCAAGGCTGAAATCAGCAAGGTAGCAGCGCAGTTTACGACTGAAACCGCCATTCCCGCGGTGCCGGTTGCCGAGTCGTTTACGGATGATTCCGTCACCTGCCTGTGCTGCGGCCGATCCTTTACCATGCTCAAGCGTCACCTGCGCGCAGAGCACGGGTTGAGCGAGAGCGAATACCGGATCAAGTTCAATCTTGATGATGATCATCCCCTCGTTGCACCGAACTATTCTTTGCGCAAAGCGGATTATGCAAAGAAAGCCGGCCTTGGTCGCTATGCCCGCGACGAGGCGGTGCAGGCAAATCTTGGGTCGCAGCTGTAAAGTTCAAATGCCTTTCCTTTGCCACCGTTTTGTCCTGCGGAGCACCTAATCCCCCTCGATACATGTCTCTGAGGCAGTCGGTGCAGAAGCACGTCTGCCGAACCGGCCCCCGTGGTCGCGAGAATAGAGGCAGGACATATGGCAGCGACGACACAGCCGCGCGTATTTAAAAAAGTAGAAGTTATTGAAGGCGGTGGACATCACGGTGGCGGCTGGAAGGTCGCCTATGCTGATTTCATGACCGCGATGATGGCGTTCTTTCTGCTGATGTGGATTCTCTCGAGCGCGGACGAGCAAAAGCTGCGCGGGATTGCCGAATACTTTACCAATGCGACCCTGCCCGGCGGGAGTGGTGTATTGGACGGGGCGACCTTGGGGCCACCCGGTACATTGACCGCTTCGAATGGGGCAATTGTGGCCCGTGGCAGCGAGCTTGGGAAAATCGACGATCCGGCCTCGGCCAAGTGGGAAATCCGCGACGAAACCGCGACGTCGGTGCCGGATGAGACGCAGATCGGCTCGGAAGACGGTGCCCATGAAAACCCCGCCGCGGCCAATGTTGCCAGCGCGTCGCAAACCGCATCCGATGGGTCAAAGTCGGCTGGCGATGCGACCATTGATAATGTGCACGCGCTGGACAATGAAAAGTTCAAAAAGCTGGAGCAGGATATCTTGCAGGCGATGCAGGAGAATCCCGACCTTGATCCGCTGAAGAAGAACCTGATTTTCCAGCAAACACCCGAAGGCTTGCAGATCCAGATCATCGATCAGGAAGGGCAGCCGATGTTCTATAGTGGCCGTGCCGAAATGCAGGGTGCCACAGATCAGCTGCTCGCGAATTTGGGTAAGTCTTTGGCGCGCCTGCCGAATAAAATCACGCTGTCAGGGCACACCGATGCTGTCCGCTTTGCCAATAGTCAGAAATACGACAACTGGGATCTGTCTTCGGACCGCGCCAACGCCACGCGCCGTGTTTTCGAAGCCTCGGGCGTTGCACGTGATCGTATCATCCGCGTGTCGGGCCTTGCCGATACCGCGCCGCTGGTGCCCGAAAATCCGACCGACGCGTCTAACCGTCGGATCACGGTGTCGGTTCAATATCAGAAGGTCGAGGACTATGCCGGCGATGACGTAGCCCCGACGCAGATTGATGCGGCGACACCGCCAGCCGAGACCGGCGAGAAGCTATATAAGGCGTCGATCCCTGCGCCCGTAGCACCACAAAACAGTGGCGAGGTGCAACGGGTCGCACAGAATGTCGATCCTGTGGCGGCACCTTTGAAGGATGATGTATTCTTGAACCTGCGCAACGCGCTGCGGTGATCAGGCTCTGATCAACTCGCCCAAGGTGGGGACCCGTCGGCTGGCAAAGATCGGCCGGCGGGATCGTTCGACCGAGCGGCGCAGGAACTCTGGCAGCATGGGGTTTGCTTCTTCATTTACCATCGTGCCGCGCGGTGCAGCGACCACGGGGTCGGCTGTGGGAATATCAAGGCCGAGCATCTTGGCAGGGTCCAGCCCTTCTTCCAGCGCGTAGTTGTAGTTCACGGCGTAATCGACCGCTTCTTCCAGCACCACCGGGTCCGATGCGACCAGCGCCATCAACCGGCGTTCGTCGGAATAGAGGAATTGCTTGGTCTTGAAGCCGTCGACCTCGGGGACAAAGCAGGTGTTTTCGCGGCGCAGCTTCAGCAGTTTGACCAAACGATCCGGCATCAAGTGGCGTTCATCGCGGCGAAACACGATCATGCTGCAGGTCCCAAAGCTGGACAGGCACGCCGCGAGGCAGATATGATCCGGCCAGCCCGAGAATGCGAATTTCACATCGTCCGCATCAATCAGGACAATCATTGTGGTTTCAACATCCGAGATCACGGCACTCTCCAGCTTATTCTGAAGTTTACCTTAGTCACACCATGGAAAGATAGCAATTGGTCTTGAGCGACAAATTTTTAAACTTGGAGGAACATGAACTGTTCTTGAGATTCCAATGAAAATGCCTAAAGTGCTTGGAAACTTGCAAGTGGAAAACAAATGACGATTATTCTGGGCTTCGTGGTCGTGATGGGCATGGTCTTTGGGGGATATATGCTCTCTGGCGGGGACATGGGCATCATCACCCACGCGCTACCGTTCGAAGGTATGATGATCGGCGGTGCCGCGCTTGGCTCGTTTATTGCGGCGAATTCCTTTGCTAATATCGCGGGGGCAGGGCGTGCGTTGGTCAAGGCATTTAAGGGGCCCAAGTGGAATTCGGGCGACTATGTGGACCTACTGAATCTCATGTATACGCTGGCCCGCAAGTACCAGCAAAATGGCATGCTCGCGCTGGATGAACATATTGAAAACCCGCAAGAAAGTTCGATCTTTTCGCAGTACCCCAAGCTGCAGAAAGACCACTTTGCCATTGATCTGATCACCGATAGTTTCCGTATGCTGGCGATGCAGTTCGATGACCCCTATCAGGCGGAAGATGTCATTAACCGCAAGCTGAAAAAGCACCACCACGAAGCGTTGGTGGCCCCGCACGGGCTGACCACCGTCTCCGACGCGCTACCCGCCATCGGGATTGTTGCGGCGGTTTTGGGCGTGATCAAGACGATGTCGTCGATCGACAAGCCGCCTGCGGTTCTGGGGGCGATGATCGGCGGCGCGTTGGTCGGGACATTCCTTGGGGTTTTCCTTGCCTATCTTTTCGTCTCCCCGGTCGCCAACCGTCTGCAAGCCATCGAAGAGCAGGACGGCATTTACTACGCCGTGATCCGCGACATCTTTATCGCGATCCTGCATGGCCATTCGCCCGCGATCTGCACCGAGATCGGGCGCGGCAACATTCCCACCAGCCTGCAGCCCAGCTTTTACGAGATGGAAGAGGCCCGCAAACAGATGCCAGAGGCCGCATAACCCATGGCCGGACGCCGTCAGATTGCTGCGCTCAAGCTGATCAACACCATCCGGCAACACGAGCTGGATGCCATCGGGGCACAGCTTTCGGGCCTGCGGGCACAGCAAACATCGCTGACGGAACAAAGTGCGGCGCTGACCCAGCGGGCGATTGCTGAACAGACGGGCAGCACCTTGGAAACACAGGCCTATTTGCCCGCCTACCTATCCTCGGTTGACCGGCAACAACGTGGCTTGGCGGCGGAGGGGGATGCGCTGACAGGGCAGATCGACACGCTAGAGGATGCGCTTTTTGCGCAGTTCCGCGCGCTTAAGACCACGCAAACAGTGCTGTCAAAAGCGCAAACCGAGGCGAAAGCCGATGCTGACAGGGCAGAACAGGCCGCACTAGACGACGCGTCGCGCGCGCTGTTTGCGTTGCAGCGCCGGTAACGCTTTTTACCTTAGCGCCCGCTGCTGAATTTTGACACCACACCCAGCGAATTCTTGTTCTCTACATTCCGGATGACCAGCACGCAGACCGGCCAGCCCGAGGGCATCAAACCTTGCGAGGTTGGCACCGCCATGACGCTGGCCGACCCGTCGTTGATGGCAAAGGTCAGCACGACATCCGCCTGCGACGTCGCGACTGATTTTGCGAGATCCGCAGTATCGTCAAAGGTCACGATGCTTTCGGTTTCAAGCCAGCTGGCAACATCCGGGTGATCGACCGCCGCGATGGTCAGCGGTTGCGCGGGATTGCCGATGGGTTCGGCACAGGTGGCGAACCATGCCCGCAGCTGAGCCACAGCGGTGGATGCGCTGCCCGCCGCGCTGTGATCCGTATCCGAGGCGGCTTCGATCACACAGACCGCCGCATCCGCAATCGCGCCCGCGCCGATCAACTGCGAGAGCGTGTCGCGTTCGTTCTGGGTGATCCATTTATTCAGCAACGGCGCGCCGACGATTTCGACACCTGCGGCCAGACGTCCAACGTCGGCTTTGCCAAGCTCGAACTCCGGTCCGTATCCCGCGCGCGTGATCTGTTGCACCAGATGTTCCGCGGCGGTCTTTTTGATGACAGACGGCGTCTTGCGGGCCTGCTGTTCCAATGCGGCAGAAAAGGCCGTTGGCGGGGCGACTTGCACGGGCGTGTCGGGTGCCGGCGCGTCCTCTTGCGCGAGACGGGGGAGGGAGATGATAATTTCTGTCCCCACGTCTTCGCGGCTGAAGAACGTGATCTGCCCCTGATGGTGATCGATGATGACTTTGGCGATGGTCAGCCCCAGCCCTGTGCCCCCCTTGGATCGGCTGTCAGAACTGTCGCCTTGGGTGAATTTTTCAAACACCGACGCCTGCGCGGCAGCCTGGATACCGGTGCCGAAGTCGCGGATCGAAATGCGCAGCTGATCCCCGACCGCGTGCAGGGCGATCAGGATCTCCCCGCCGTGTTCCGAAAACTTCACCGCGTTGGACAAGAGGTTATCCAGCACCTGCACCAACCGTTTAGAGTCGCCATAGGTCAGCATTACATCGTCATCGGGGGTATCGACACGGCGCAACGATACACCTGCGCGTTCGGCGTAAAGCTGGTTCGGCACCAGCGCCGTATTCAGCGTCTCGGACAGGTTCAGCGTCTTCATCCGGAAATCAAGCGTGCCGGTTTCGATTTTCTCCATATCCAGAATACTGTTGATTAGC
Organism: Sulfitobacter sp. SK025; assembly: GCF_003352105.1. NCBI lineage: Bacteria > Pseudomonadati > Pseudomonadota > Alphaproteobacteria > Rhodobacterales > Roseobacteraceae > Sulfitobacter > Sulfitobacter sp. SK025. The sequence continues at coordinate 60,336 of NZ_CP025810.1, forward strand.
AGGATCAGCCGGTCACAGCTTGAGGCGGCGATGGTGATCAGCCCCTTCATCTTGTCAGGCAACTGCCCCGTCGCACCTGACAGCACAAGCCCCAAGGCCCCTTTGATAGAGGTCAGCGGCGTGCGCAATTCATGGCTGACAGTGGACAGGAATTCGGTCTTTGCTTTTTCGGCCACCTTGCGCTGCGACACATCGCGGTAGATCGCGATGAAGCGCGGTTCGTCCTGGGCGGGGCAGACATATTCAAGGCTGATGTCGTAGGTGATGCCTGATTTCGCCTCGACCTCCCAGGTGACGCGCCGCTCTGGCCCCTTGATAAGGCCGGCGCAGCGTTCGCGCAGACTGTCATAATCCCGTTTGCCAATCAGGTCGGACAGGCTCTTGCCGCGCCAGTCGTCGCTTTCATCATGTCGCATCAGGTGTCGTGCGACCGATGCATTGGCATACATTACCGCATAGGTTTGCGGCTGGAAGACAACGACATGATCCTGCAACAGTTCCAACGTGTTGTTGAACCGCGCCTCTGACACGCCTTCGCGGGTCTTGGTCATATCCGAGGCGACAATCGCGATCTCGCGCAGCTGTTTTTCGCCGTCGGTGATCGGAATAAAGCTACATTGCAGCCAGACCGCCTTGCCGTCGGTTTTATGCAGAACGATGGTGCCTTTCCACGGGGTGCCCGACATCATGGCGGGCAAGACATCGCCCGTCAGCACACCGCGATTGCCGGCATCCATGACATCAACCAACGGCGTGCTGATCAGCGCCTCGCGGGACCGGCCGCTGGCTTGGACAAACTGGTCGTTCACATGGGTGATCGCGCCGTTCTGGTTCAGCATGCAGAACACGGTATGGGCCTCTACCGCGTTGCGATAAAATTGCTTGGATCGAACCTCCGACTTCAGCACATCCTTGCGGGCGTGGGCCTGTCGCGCGTTTTCGCGCAGCTGGAAAATCAGGAACAACAGCGAGAATACGATCAACAGCAGCGTGCCCAACACCAGCCACTTGTAGGTTGATGCAATGCGCAAGGCGGAACGTTGCAGGTAATTCTCGTAGGGGCGTGCGCGCAAAGAGATCAGCAGCTCGTGTACGGATTGATAATTTTGCGGGGGCAGCCAGACGGTGCCACCGGCGGCAATCGCCTCTGGGCTGCCGGTATCCTGACCCAGCAGGGTGTCGACAAGAATGGTTAACGCCGCCTGCGGCACGCCGGGGATCGTCCCCAACACCCAATCAGGATACAACATGGTACTGGCCCAGAACGGATAGCCTGGATGATCGACAGGGGACACGGGGCGGAAATCGTTCATATCAATCACGCCGTCGCGTGCCAGCGCTTCGAGCACACCGGCGCGCACGACGCCCACATCCACCAGACCGGCTTGCACGGCATAGACGACCTCGCGTTGGTTCCCGCCCGAAAACAGCGCGCGGGACGCGATATCGTTGATATCCAGCCGGTACTTGCGAAACTCTTGCAGCGCGAGCTTCCAGCCGGTCATTTCGTCGGCCGACACCCCCATGATGCTGCGACCCGCGATATCCGGGATGGCGCGAATATCGCTGTCAGCGGTGGTAAAGACGACGACGCTGGTTTTATCATAAACCTGTCCTTCCCACATCTGTGCGACAGAGAGCAGCGGGCGGGCGTTGCTTTCGACCTCTGCCACGACAAAGGCCGCGGGATCGACAAGGAAGAAATCCAGCGCGCCTTGCGAGATTTTATTGATCATTGTGGCGTCGGTGTAAGGCGCGATCTTGAAACGGTAGTTCAGTTCTGCGCCCTGTGCGGCGGTGTTCAGCGCGGCGGCCATTGGCAACCAGCTGTCCAGCGCGCGGGTGATCCCTTCGGAGGCGAGAATACCGATGGTGATGTCACGGGGCGCATCCATCGTGTCGGCCTGCTGACCAGCCGCCGGTTGCAGTGCACCGATCAGGGCGATAGCGGCACCCAAAAGCGTTTGACGCAGCTTGCCCCATGCCTGTTTCACGATTTTAGCGCCCGCCATATTCTCTTTCTGGTTCATCTCGTCGCTTTGCGGACACCGGAAAGCATAGTCAAAGCCCGCCTCCTGCTATCAAACATCACAACGTCAAACCACTTGTAAAAGCACCCAAAGCGATCGATTCCATTACGCCCCCGCGGCATGTGCTGCGGAACAGGGCAAGCTGGATGTCGTCTGGTGCTGTCCTTTCACTACTGCTCTCACTGCGTTTTTTGCTGCGCCTCGTTGATCGGGCGCTTTTTGCAGTTGCGAAAAGGCTAGGCGGGGCGGGCTTTTTTGGCAATGGTAAACTCCGTTTCTGCCTGCAGGGCAGGGCGAATAGTGCCACTGCAGCAGCAGGTACCTATCCTTTGGAATAGCGCCATAGCCACAAGCTGCTTTGGACTACCCGCCTAGGCCCGCGACGCCCTTGGGATTTAGCGTTAATTTCATCTTAACAGCTACCAAACACAGGCTGAAACAAATCCAAGGTGAAGACGATGGCAAACGCAACATTCCTAGAACTGGCCCAGATCGCCAACAACTCCTCCCTGCGCGAGGCGGTTTTGGGTGCAGTACTTGGCATCCATGTGTCGGGAAACGCTACCGACTCCGTCTTGGACATCACGGCCGACAGCACCGCGCTTAAACTCGCGGCGGACCGGATGCGCTGCGCTCGCTATGTCATGCCGACAGATGCGGACCCAACGCAGGCCATCCAGATCAACGCTGGCTTCTCTCATGTGCAGGACGTCTGGGCCTCGCCCCAGGCTGCACATCCCGACCTGACCCAGGAGACAATGACCATCGCCACGCCTGACTTTATCGTGGTACCCTCCGACACGCATATCGTCGTCAATAACTTTGACGTCGCCCGCGGCGATGCGATCACCTTCCTGGGTCAGTTTTCTTCCCGCGCCGATCTGCGCGCTGCCATGTGCCTGACCGGGGCCCGCGATTTGCGCGACGGTGACGTCATCATCACGATGGAAAACGGGGCCCGCGCGGTCTTCGTTGGTGCCGCTGCCCAGGCCGAAGATCTGATCGACGCTGTGTTTGATTTCTCTGCCGAAGGGCAGACAGCCTTCAAACTGGCCGACGCGCTGAACAACGCGACCTCGGCCGAGATCGACGCCTTTGTGACCGCCCTCGGCACCGATGAATTCGACCGCGCCTTTGGTGTCGGTAGCGCTGCGGTGTTGCTTGCAAACCTCGACACCCCTGCCGCGACGCGTCTGTTGAATGTGCTCGAGGCCGAAGAACTGGACGAGCTGTTGCACAATGTCGGTGCCGGCACGCTCAAGCTGCTGCTCGAAGAGCTGACGCTGACGGAACTTGTGAACTTCCTGAGCGGCGTGAACGAGACTGTGGTCGGCGCGATGGCAGACCACATGGGAGCCACAACAATAGATGCCCTCTTGTGGGGCAAAAGCCCGGCAACGAAAGGAGGTATGCGTCAAAGTTAACTGGTTTGCCCTGTCAAAGCGGCATGCCTCGCCGCAGCCAGGGCCCGAGAAAGCACCGTGTTCGACCCGATATGATTTGAAAGGATTTAACAGCAGACGGGAATCGAATGCGGCGCTTTCCCTTTTTCGTGAACCCTCATACGCGCGACTTTTCGCGGGGCAGAGTTCATCAGCTTAATCGATTTTCGGGCCTGCTCCGGCCCTTACTACTTTGCCCTGTGGACCGGCGTAGGTGCCGGCCACGGGGGCTTTTTGCGTTTTCGAAGATGTAAGCCGTTGACATCAAGCCAACCCGCTAGGGCTTAAAGCCGGACGAGGTGATTATCCCACATCAGCGGTTTTTCCGGGTTCAACCTGCCAGAGAGACGCTGAACGATACCGGTACCGCTGGTCACAACAAAATCTTCCGGCGCCGCGGCAACACCGCAGACATCGGTAAGCGCGATACTACGGGTGTATGACGCGGTTGCCGCGTCAAATACCTGCACCAAACCGGCACGGGGCGAGGTTACGGCAATCTCGGACCCGTCATCCGACAGGGCAATACTGCCGATGTACCCGTGCATATCTTCGGCACCGTCCAGCAAGAGCGGTGTTTCCCCTTGCTGATGCAGCCCGACAAGCGCGGGGGCATCGCCGTCGCCTTGCCATTGCATCCCGAACGCGACACGCCCGTCGGACCCTACGGCCAGATGCCGGATCGAGTTGCGGTGCATGTCATGGGGCAGTTCTATCTGCTCTAGAATACGGCGGTCGTTGATGTAGGTGAGGTTGGGCCGCATGGTGGGGATATTCAACTTGGCGCGCCCTGAATCGGGATGCGTATCAATCCCGCCGTTCGCCACGACCAGCGTGTCGCCACCGGGCAGACGTTTGATATCATGGGGGCCTACCCCGCCGCTGGCAAATTCATCGACGCGTACATATCCAAGCGCCACGTCCCAGACACCAATGCGCCCGATGCCGTTGGCATAGTCATTTTCGGTCGTGTAAAGCAGGCTCCCGTCGGCGGAAAAAGCCCCGTGCCCGTAGAAGTGCCGCCCCTCGGGCGCGTGCAGCGTGGCCTTGACCCGCCCCGACATGCAGTCGATCACCAGTGCGAAATTGCCGGGGCGCCGTGCAAAGGCGACAGCTTGTGGCTTGGACGGATGCGCCGCCGCCGCGTGGCCGCGACCGGGCAGGGGGATTTCGAACACCACCTCAAGCGCCGCGTCGATACCGCAGAGCACAAAGCTGCCGTCGCGCAGACCGGCAGCGGCAAGATAGGCCGGCCCACCCGCATCGGCCCAAGTCGGCGCGGGCACCAATCCTGATGCCAGCATCCCTGCAATGAAATGGCGGCGGTTGGTCATGGGATCAATCTCCGTCCAATGCGTTAAAGCCCGAAGCGACGCCCAAATGCGGGCCCAGATCACCGCGGGCCACATCGCGGATCGCGGCAACAGATTGCTGCAACACCTCTACACGCAGACGGGATTGCGGCTTGGCCGTTCCAGCGAACACAGGGTCGTCCAAGTCGGCAGCGATTGCCAGCGCCTCGTCAAACCGGTCGTCAAAGGCGGCCACCACGGCCATGTCATACGCCGCCAACCGCTCCGCCAGATCCTGCAGAGAGGTGAGCGCGACCACGACATTGCGCAAAGACCGCCCCGATCGCCGCGTCTCTGCCCGATTGGGGCGCGGGCGGTCAAAGCTGCCCATGGGGCGGCCGATGCGGGTGTCGGCGGTAAACTCCAGCCCGAGGTTCAGCGCCTTGAAAAGCTCTTGCGCGGCTTCCTCGGTGCTGCGGTAGGGGCCACCTTCGGCGGGGGTGGCAACGGCCTCGGCATAGCCAGAGGTCCAGCCGTCCAGAATGGCTTGGGACTGCGTGGCGATATCGGCAGTTACCGTCTGCACCAAGGCGCAGCGATAGCCGGCATCGCCCATCGTGCTGATCTGATCGTCATACAGCAGGAATTCGAGCGCATAAAAACCGCGCCCCGCGATGGAGACATCGGCATAAGCCTGCGGGTCACGGCCCACGGGATCGGCATCCGTGATCAGCCCCGCGAGCGTTTTGGGTGTGGCCCCACGGCTGTCGGGCCAGAAGGCCAGCGCAAAGGCGCGGTTGTCGGTCTCGGACGGGCCAAAACGCAGATGGCTCACCGCGATCCACGCGTCAAAGGCTTCGTGGTAGGCATCGCGCAACGCGGCGTCATCGGGGGCGCAATTCTGCTGGGCCACGGCGGCCAGTGCATCCGTACGCTCTGCCAGTGTGGTATAGCGGGGCAGGATGTGATGATCGACCACATCGCGCAAAACGGCGGAGCCTACCTCGGCCGCAGCACCCAATGGTGCGCAGAAAAGACCAAGGGCGAGGACCAGTTTTTTCATGTTACAAACTTTCCAGATAGTGGATTAAAGCATCACGGTCTGCGGGCGGCATGTCAATGACGCGATTCTTGGCGGGCTCGGCCTCTCCGCCATGCCAAAGCACGGCTTCCAGCAGTGACCGCGCGCGCCCGTCGTGCAGGAATTGCGTGTGTCCCGATACGGTTTCGGTCATCCCAATCCCCCACAGCGGCGCAGTGCGCCATTCGGTGCCGGTGGCGCGAGCCTCGGGGCGGTGATCGGCCAAGCCTTCGCCCATGTCATGCAGCAGCATATCGGTATAGGGCCAGATCAGCTGAAAGCTTTGCTCTGGCTGATCCTTCAGGCGATGGGTGACAAAGCTGGGCTGGTGGCAGTCGGCGCAGCCCGTTTCATGGAACACCTGTTTGCCGCGCAGCACCTCGGGGGCGTCCGCGTCACGACGGGCGGGCACGGCAAGGTTGCGGCTGTAAAAGGTGACCAGATCCAGCCCTTCGGCGTCAATCTCGAACCCGCGCACGTCACCGGCCCCATGAGGCGCGTTTACGCAGGCATCCTGAATGGTCGAACAATCGCCAAACGGATCGCCGAAGATCGGGTTAGAGATGCCGATATCGCCCGCAAAGGCCCCAGCTGATTGTTCGCGGATCGTGGGCATCCCGGCCTTGAGCCCGAAACGGCCCAGCATCGGCATGTTGTATTCCTGCGACCAGACGATATTGGCGCGGCCCGAAATACCGTCACTATCCGCGTCATTAGGGTCTGTCAGTGCCAGAATATCCGCGGCAGGGATCGCTTCGAGAAGCCCAAGCCCGATCATCTGCGGCGTCACACGGGGCGACAGCATTGCGTCGGGGTGCAGCGGACCATAGCCAAGATCAGCCGCGGTGTATGTCGGGTGCCGCAAGGACACGACCTGCCCGCCCGACAGGGTCACGGGGACTTCGGTATAATCGATCTGCAAGCGGTACTCGGCACGATGCCCCGAGACGGCGAAATCCTGCATTTGCGTGCCGTATGTGGGTTCGGCGAGCGTGGCCAGATACCCTTCGATCTCTTTGATAATGCCGGCGTCTTCATTGCCCGGAATTGACACGCGCAGAAACATGGAAATCGCGCTGTCGTCGGGGCCTTCGGGCGGGTGGCCGCGCCCGTCCTTGATGTGGCAGCTTTGGCACGACCGCGCGTTGAACAAGGGACCCAACCCGTCAGAGGCCAGCGTCGAGGAAGGCGACGACACCCAGAGCTTGCGAAACAGCCCATTGCCCAGCTTGAAGGTCAGCTCGTCCTCGAACGACATATTGCCCGAGGCCTGCGAAAACGCATCGGCGTTCATACGCGGGCGTACGGTAGCCGCGCCGCCGCTGTTCACCTCGAACGGGCTGGGGGCGTCAAAACTGTCGGGTGGGGCGGTCACATCGGCGATACGGGCCGTTTCATCGGCGGTACGCGGGATGATATCCAGATGGGGTTCATCAAGCGGCCCGGCGTAGACCGGACCGCTCAATAGGGGCAGGGACATCACCAGGGCCTGAGGGATAAAAGACCGGAGGAAACGCATATTCTGCCCTATTTCGATATTAGAAGGGGATGACCAACGATGCCCCGACAGCGGTAAAGTCATTGCCGTCTACATCGTAGAAGCCGACGCCACCACTCAGCGACATATCATTCTCGAACGTGTAGTCTACACCCACGGTGATCAAATCGTCGTAACCGTTCGCAGTGTTGTCGATGCCGGTGTAGCTGGCAGAGTAGGCCCACGGCCCCTGAACGTAGGAACCGCCCAATGTCGCATAGGTGGAATCCTCGCCCGTGCCTGCGAACCCGTCGAAATAGGCCACTTCGGCGATCAGGTCGAAACCGTTGCCAAAGTCATGCGCCATCCCGATGACGGCCCCTTTTTCGTCGGATACATCGCTGTCACCTGCGGTCAGGAAACGCCCGCCAACCCAATAGATCGTGTCGCCAACTTCTTGCGTGTACTGTAGCGCCACGTTGTTCAGCTTGCCGGTGTTGCCCGCGCCGCCGTCCGCGGTGGTGTTGCGGCCGCGCTTTGTCCCCAGCGGTCGCTGAACGCCGTGTCATCCACATAGAACAGCGCAAAGGACAGAACCCCGCCGGAGGCGGCGACAGGCATGTCGAATGTCGCACCGATCACTTCGGGCAACTCATAGTCTTCGGCCAGCGATGTGCCGTAGAAACCGGGGGCTGCGTCCAATGCAACAGCGAAGGTCGGGCTTACTTTACCGACGCTCAGCTCGCCTGCGGCCAGATCAAAGCGCAGGCCAAGTTCGTCCACATAAAGACCCAGATCGTCGAAATGACGGGTTTCGGCCGGGTCTGTGACGCTTTCCAGGCTCACTTCACCAAACAGCGTGATGCTGGTCGCGACACCAGCTTCGAAGGCGAGCGACAGGCTGGCGTAGTTATCGGTCAACTCGTCGGCAGGATCATCGGATGTGACGGTGCTGTCGACGCCGATCTCAAACTCTCCGCCCCAGACAAATGCCTGTTCTTGAGCCATAAGGGGAGTGGCACCGGTCAGCGCCAAAGCGCAACCGGCGAGAGCTAGTTTCTTCATTCTTGTTTACTTTCAGTGGGAGGAGAAACGCGTGAAGACGGGGTATTACTCGAACACGGCGCCGGGGCTATCGAGGCTGTCGGAGCCTTCAATCGCCACGTCATCCACGCCCAGGGTGGCGACGACGCGTTCGATGGTCTTGGTCTGTGCGATCAGGGCGTTCACCCCCCCCATGACCAAGGCTTCGCCGCCCTTGTTGCCGCGCGCCATCATCTGGTCATAGGACATGCCCGCTTCGGCAGCGGTCTTGATCTGGCCAAGCTTGCGCATGGTGGTCGACAGGTTCAGCTGCATTTCCGCATCCAGATCAGCGTTTTCGGCAGCGACCAGATCGGACAGGGATGGGCCGGTGACCAGCGTGCCGTCGGTACGCGCATAGGCGCCGAGGTACACGTTCTGGATGCCCAGACCGTCGTAATAGTGGCTGTTGTGGGTGTTGTCCGAGAAGCAGTCTTGCTCTTCTTCGGGGTCGTTCAGCATCAGACCAAGGCGCATGCGTTCGCCCGCGAGCTCGCCGTAAGACAGCGACCCCATGCCGGTTAGCATCGCCGAAATCGCGCCGTCTTCGTTGTCGGTCAGGTTGGTGCGCGCGGCACCGCCTTCGGCCCATTGTGCAACCATATACTCCAGATCGGTCACGATCAGATCGGCAGCAGCCTTGAGGTACTGACCGCGGCGGTCACAATTGTCATTGGTGCAGTCGTCGCCCGTGGCGTAGTCTGTCCAGTCGCGCGCACCGGCCCCGTGTTTCGTGCCGTTCAGATCCTGCCCCCAGAGCATGAATTCAACCGCGTGGTAGCCCGACGCCACATTGGCTTCGTTCCCGTCGGCTTCGTGCAAGGTTTCGGCAAGGAAGTCGGGGGTGATTGTGCTGGCGTCAACTTCGGTGCCCGACAGTGTGAAGGTCGGGTTCGCGATAACGTTCAACGCGGCGGCGGCGTTTTCATCGGTGGCCCCGCCATAGGAGGCGTCAACATAGTCGATCAGACCTTCGTCCAGCGGCCAAGCGTTCAGCTTGCCTTCCCAGTCGTCAACGATGGGGTTGCCGAAACGGTAGGCTTCGGTCTGCTGGTAGGGGACGCGCGCTGCCAGCCACGCGGTGCGGGCGGCTTGCATCGTGTCGGCGGAGGGCTCTGCGATCAGGGCATCCACAGCGTCGACCAGCGCTTGGGCTGTGATCAGGCTGTCGCCATAGGCGGCTTCGGCGATGTCGGCGTATGTGTCGATCACCTCGGACTTCTCTACCGCCAAAGCGGGGGAGGCCAAGGTCAATGCAAGCACAGAGGTCATCAAGCTGCGGGTCATACGTTCAGTTCCTTTCGACGGATCGCGCCTGCGGATGCTGTCGACAATTGCGGATCGACGGGCCGCGCCGGAGGCATGGAAATCATGCGCAATACCTGAACAGTATCGCGGGGAAGGTCAACCCGACAATTTTAGTAAGATAACTTTTTTGCCGCTCACGTTTTTGGCACCGCCCAAAAAATACGCGGTGATCCTAGGGACTTACTATGTAAGGCGTGCGCCTTGCGGCAAAGTGGGGTCAGAGGCATTCAACCGATCAACGGCAAATCCTGCTGCGGTCTTGTACTGCGCCATATACTCGGCCCGTTCCTGAGGAGGGATCACGTCGTCGATCTGGTCGAAGGCACCGCCACAGCGGTCGTTTACCATGTTCAGCAACCCGAAAGGACCGGCCCCGCGATTGCGCAGGATCAGCTCTGATATCGGTCCGCAATAAGCGTCGTCAAAACTGCGCAGCGCCGCAGGGGTGACCCCGTCTTGCAGGAAGCGCGCGCACAGATGGCGGGCGTCCATGATCGCCTGGCTCGCGCCGTTCGATCCTGTGGGATACATGGCATGGGCCGCGTCGCCGATCAGGGCAACAGGGCCGTCGACCCACGTGGGGATCGGATCTCGGTCGATCATCGGGTTCTCGTAAATCTCTGTCGCGCCGCGCAGCAGGGCGGGGACATCCAGCCAATCGTAAGTCCAACCGTCAAAGTGATGCGCAAAGTCCGACAGCTCCGCCGGACGGTACCAACCGCTTTTGCGATCCTCGGTCTCGTCCAGCGTGACTTCGGCGATCCAGTTGATGGTGGCATAGCCGTCGGCATCGGGGGCTGAAATCGGATAGATCACCATGCGCTGGCGGTGGTCGCCAAGCCCGACAAACGAAGACCCCGTGCGCACCGGTTTTGCCCGCGAGGTGCCGCGCCACATCAAAGCACCACCCCAGTGGATCGGCGGCTGATCGGGATGCATCTGCGCACGCACGGCGGAATGTATCCCGTCGGCACCGATCAGCAGGGTGCCCTCGGCACGTGTCTGTGACCCGTCGGCACGGGCGACATGCGCGGTGACGCCACCCGCTGGCCCGTGGGTGTATCCGGTGATCTTGGCACCAAGCTGCACGGCCTCGGCACCAGCGCGATCCACCAGCGTTTGATACAGCAGCATATGCAGCTGGCCCCGATGCGCGGCATATTGCGGCCAGCGATAGCCTGCGTCGGTGCCGCGCGGCTCTGCGTAAATCTCTTGCCCCTTCTGCCCGACCAGCGCCCATTCCATTGCGGGCACGCCGATTTCGTCAAGCTGCGCTTGGGTCAACCCCAGATCAAACAGCTCGCGCACGGCATTGGGCTGGATGTTGATCCCCACACCCAGCGGTTTCAAGCTGCGCACCTGCTCATAAACGGTGCAGCGCAGGCCAAGCTGGTGCAGCGAAAGCGCCAGTGCTAGGCCGCCGATACCGCCGCCTGCGATCAGGATATGGGGTTGGGTCATAGTGCAGTTCCGCTTTCGACTAGGGGCATTTCGTTGCGCGACGAACGTCCTACATCATGGTGCGGAAATCAATGGGATGTCTGGGAAAGCGGGGCACATCCCGGATCGCCGGAGCGCGAGGCGCTGCAACGGCAGATGGCTCGTGGGGGCCGGAAGCGCAAAAGACCGTTTAGGCGGATTCCAACGCGGATTGTTCGGCAATCAACGCTTCGGAGGATTTCAGGAAGTCGTCCAGACCAAAGATAATCTCGGTCGGGCAGTTGGCGATCTTGCCCTTGGGGCCATCCAGATGCGCGTCAATCGCAAGCTCGTTGTCGCGCGCCACGGTACCCAGATCGTCGAACCCCAAAGAACCGGCCGTGCCCGCGATCTGGTGCAGAATGGTACGCGCTTCGGCGAGGTTATCGTTGATCTCTTGCAGCGTGCTGCCTTCCCAGGCGGCAAGCGCGTGCTCGGCCAGCGCACGCTGGCGCTGCTCTAGCATATCGAGGAACCGCGCGCGAATACGCTCGATCCCCGGTAACTCCAGCTTCTTGTGCATCACGCTGTTCTCCCCACATTCCAGAAGTCGTTCTGGACCTTCTGGTAGTTGGCTGTCGCTTCTTCGGCAGAGGCATGCGCCTCTGACAGCGCATCCATGACCGAGGAATTTGTCTTCCACATCAACCGCACCGCCTTGCCGGCGCAAATACGTGGGTTGATGTGTTGACCACGGTTATCGAACAATTCGGTTTTTGCCAGCGAAATGTTGATATTATTCGCCAAAAGCTTGGGATCAGGGCGCCAGCCGCTTTCTGTGATGCATACAAACGTGCCGCCGCCTGCGTAAGACATGAGGAACTGGCAGCCTTCCAGCGTATCCGAAATGATCTCTCCGACATCGCTGAGCATGCTGCAGAATTCAAAGTTCGACATGTTTTCGTGGAAGATTTCGACATCGCGGATGTTGAAGGCAAAGCAGATCGACCCGAACAGGTCGCTGCGCGACAATTGCTGTACATAGTTCTCAAGCGCCATGAACTCGATCAGGTTGTTCACATCATGGATCGCCATCGGCTCGTGCAATTGCACGGCGCGTTCGGGCCGACCGTCGTGATGGGTAACCGCCTTGGCCGCGAACACTTTGCTCGTGCGGGTTGCCAAGCCTTCAACCGCGCGTTCAACCAGCGCCAGCCGCGCCTTAAGCTCGGTCATTTCGAACGGCTTGGTCACATAGTCGGTCGCACCGGCAGAGAAGGCGGCATCGATATAGGATTTTTCGGACATCGCGGTCAGCATCAGGATCGGCGCGTCCATATATTGCTTCATCGCGCGGATCTGGCTGGCCAGCTGGATACCGTCGGTGACCGGCATCTGGATATCCAGAAGGAAGCTGTCGAACGGGGCGCGGGCGTTGTCCTTGATCGCCTCAAGTGCATCGGCAGCGCATTCGGCAGTGACCAGTGTGTGGTCTGTCATGCCTTCAATGAAATGCGACAAAAGCTCTAGGATGATTGGGTCGTCATCTACCGCAAGAATTTTCATTTGTTTGCCTTACTACTTGTCCGTAACAGCTCGGTATGGCTGTTTCTGTTGCTTTCTATCTGATGGCGAAACTTGTCATAATTGGGGCGATCTCGGTTAAATACTTAGGCATTTAGGCTAATTAGATGTTCGTTTGAGCAGTTGAATAGACGAAAGGGACCATTCGATGACGCCGGCGCAGAGCAAGAAAAATAAAGCCGATTCAACGATTTTCGGCACAACGCCAGAGGGTGAAAAGATTGTCCGGCATCAGATCAGCAACGGCGGTACGTCGATTTCCGTTTTGTCGTGGGGGGCAACGATTCAAGAGCTTCGCGTCATGGGGGAATCGCATTCGCTGCTACTGGGCGGGCGCGACGTGGCTGCCTATCTTGGCAGCATGCAGTACTTTGGCGCGGTGGTCGGTCCGGTCGCCAATCGCATCGCGGGGGCAGAGATGGAAATTGCGGGCGTCCGGCATCAGCTTGATAAAAACGAAGCAGGACGGACCACATTGCACAGTGGCGTTGCGGGGTATTCCGGCCGGAACTGGCGCTTTACCAATGTCACCCCCACGCGCTGCCGGCTTGAGCTGCACCACCCCGACGGGTTGGGTGGGATTCCCGGGAATATTGACGCCTCTGTTACATACACGATTGATACTGCAGGACATCTAGAGATCGAGATGACGGGCGCGGCGGATCAGCCGACCTATTTCAATCCCGCCTTTCATGGCTATTGGAACCTGTCGGGATCTGCGGATCTGTCGGATCACCGCCTGATGGTGCCCGCGACCAGCTACCTTCCTGTGGATGACGCTCAACTCCCGTTGGGCGCGCCCGTCGCGGTAGCGGGCGGCGATTTCGACTATCGCCATGCGCGCGCAATCGGACCGGTGCTGGATCACAACTTTTGCCTTTCCCAAGGCGGGGACCAGATGGTGCTTGCGTGCCGGTTATGCACTCAGCGGCTACAGTTGGATGTGTTGACAGATCAACCTGGGGTGCAGCTCTATAACGGCGCGCATATTGATACAGGTGCGGATCTGGGCGTGGACGGGGGCACCTATGGGCCACAGGCCGGGCTTGCGATCGAGCCGCAGTTCTGGCCCGATACCCCGCACCACCCCGAGTATCCCGATTGTTTGCTGCTGCCGGAAAAGCCCGTGCGCTACCGGTCCCGTTTCGAGCTGCGCCGCATTTGACAGCTTTACCGTGGTGACCTCACGTTTTTTTGGGGCAGGGTCGAATTGACACTTGGTCCAAGATGTATCAGTGCGCTATATAATAAGGTAAACATATTAAAAGCGGACAAGACATGCGTACCAAGATCAACCCCGACAGCTTTGGTTTCCTTATCAGCGACATCGGCAGGCTCAGCCGTGGCGTGTTCGAGCGCGAGATCGAAGCCGCCGAGCTTCCTGTGACGGCGGCAGAGGCAAGGGTGCTGGCGCATATGGCGCGCTGCGGGGCGACGCGCCAGCATCGGCTGGCTGAAAGTCTTGGCATGACGCCGATGAGCCTCACGGGGTTTCTGGATCGTCTGGAAGCGGCAGAGCTGATCGCCCGCACAGCTGACCCGAATGACCGCCGCGCCAAGATCGCGTCCCTGACCCCGCGGGCCAATGACATCCTGTCGCAGATTGCACAGGCCGGTGCACGGGTAGAGACGATCATTTCGGAAGGATTGACGCCAGAGCAGTGGCAGACCTTCCGCGCCACGGCCCTGACCCTGCGACAGAACCTGTCAGCGTCCCGTGGCGCGACGTGCAAATCCGAGGCTGCCGAATGACAACGCCCATTATGTCAGAACGGCGGGTCAGTCTGATCGGTGCGCTTCTGGTGGCCATCGGACCTGTGTCGATGGCCTTGTATACGCCCGCGATGACAGAGCTGGTGCGCGTCTTTGACACCACGGAATCCGCGATCAAGCTGACGCTGACGCTTTATTTCGGGGGCTTCGCCTGTGCGCAGCTGATTGCGGGGCCGCTGTCGGATGCGCTTGGACGGCGGCCGATCACGATTGCCTTCATGGCGCTTTATTGCGTGGCCAGTGTCGCTGCGACCCTGTCGCCCACGGTAGAGGTTCTGATGGGCGCGCGTTTCCTGCAAGGCATCGGGGCCTCCGCGGGGATCGCGATCTCGCGGGCATTGGTGCGGGATCTGTTCACCGATGACCGGTCGTCGCGGATCATGAACCTGATCGGGATTATTCTTGCCCTTGGTCCGGCGCTGGCCCCGACCATCGGGGGGCTGATGCTGCCGGTGTTTGGTTGGCAGTCGATTTTCTTGCTGATGACCGTGATCGGTTTCCTCGTGATCTGGGTCGCGCTTTTTTCCATGAAAGAAACCGTGACCGCAGACCCCTCGCGCCTGAATTTCAAGGCGCTTGGCCGGACCTACAAGGCTTTGCTCAGCAATCCGCAGTTCCTATCCGCCGCTTTGGTGATGGGCGGTGCACTTGGGGCGCTCTATGCGCAGGCGACGTTCCTGCCGTTTATCCTGATGGACGAGGTCGGGCTGACGCCTGCGCAATTCGGGGCGTCGATGTTGGCGCAATCGGGCAGCTTCTTTACCGCGTCTTTATTGGTGCGCCAGCTGATGGGCCGGTTTTCGGCAGAGCGGCTGGTCGGGCCGGGGCTGGTGTTTGTGGCCTTGGGCAGTATGGGGACGTTAACCCTGCTGCTTTGGCCGCCGAGCTTTCTGCATGTGATGGTGCCGGTCGCGACCTATTCTTTCGGGATTGCCTTTGTGATGCCTGCCATGTCCACCGCGGCACTTGCCCCCTTTGGGCGGGCTGCGGGGGCGGCGGCGTCGATGCTGGGCTTTATCCAGATGGGGTCCGGTTTGTTGGTCGGGTCGCTTGGTGCCTTGATGGGCAATGCGCTTTTGGCTATGGCAACCCTAATCCCGATGATGGGCGCGGTAGCTTGCGTGTCGTTTTTGGTTTATCGCAAGATCCAGCCTCGGCCCGCAGCCGCTGCACCGGCAGAAACCCGTGCCACCTGCGGGCCCAAGGTGACGGCGCCGTCGCCCGTGTCGGCACCGGAAAAATAGGGCAATTTGTCTGCCCCATCCACAGCACCCCGCGGTGGTGCTTTCGATTTGAACTAAAAGACAGGATCGTCAGAATGTACTCCTTGATCTCCGGGCTGCGCTGCGCCGCCCTTGCAACGGCTATTTGTGTGGTGTCTGTCCCCGCAACGGCGCAGCAGGGCGATCGCCCGCCTGCTGCCGTCACCGTGATGACGATGCAGCCGCAGGATGTGCAGCTTGCCACAACCTTGCCCGGACGCGTTGTCGCTTCTGCCGAGGCAGAGGTACGCCCGCAGGTGGCCGGCATCATCACAGAGCGTCTGTTTGCCGAGGGTGAGCCCGTGGCGGAAGGCGATGTGCTGTTTAAAATTGATCCCATCGTTTACGAGGCCGCTGTCGCGCAGGCGCAGGCATCGGTCGCGCAGGCACAGGCGCAAGCCCGCTCTGCCGAACGGGAGGCCAAGCGGCTCGAGGAACTATCCTCGCGCAATGTTGCCAGCGATCAGGCGCTGGACGCGGCGGTAGCGGCACGCGACAGCGCGGCGGCTTCGCTTCAGGCGGCGCAGGCGGGGCTGCGCTCTGCCCAGATCGAGCTGGATCACACACAGGTCCGCGCCCGTCTATCGGGCGAGATCGGGCGGTCCCTGACCAGCCCCGGTGCCTTGGTGACAAACAGTCAGGCCAGCCCGCTGGCCGTGATCCGCAACATTGATCCGGTCTATGTCGATGTCACGCAATCAGCTGCCGAGCTGCTGGATTGGCGGCGCGGCAATGCGGAAAAGCGCCTTGGCGATACCCCGCGCGAGGTCAAGCTGACGCTGGCCGATGGCAGTATCTATGACCAGACCGGTACGCTGACCGCCGCCGAACCGGATGTGGACCAGCAAACCGGTGTCGTCGTGCTGCGGATGGCCTTTGACAACCCCGACCGTCTGCTGCTGCCGGGCATGTATGTGCGCGTTGAAATGCCCACGGGGATCGCGAAAGGTGCCTTCCTTGTCCCGCAAGAAGCCGTAAGCCGCGACCGTCGCGGGCAGCCGCTGGCGATGGTGGTGAACGGCGACAACGTCGTCGAACAGCGCCAGTTGACCGTGCTGCAGGACCGCGGATCGGACTGGATCGTAAGCGAGGGGTTATCGGCGGGCGACCGTGTGATCGTGATGGGGCTGCAAAAGGCCGCGCCCGGTGCGACCGTTACCCCACAAGAGCAAGCCGCCCCAGACGCGCCCTCCGAGGACGCCGCACCGGCACCCGCCGAATAACCAAAAGCCGGAGCGTTTTGCATGGCCCGTTTCTTTATTGACCGCCCCATCTTCGCATGGGTGATTTCGATTTTCATCATGGGTATCGGCGTCCTGTCGATCCTCAACCTACCCGTGGCGCAATACCCGCAGATCGCGCCGCCCTCTGTGGCTGTGCGCGCGTCCTATCCCGGTGCCTCGGCGCAGACGGTGGCCAATACGGTGACGCAGGTGATCGAACAGCAGATGACCGGTCTGGACGGGCTGCGCTATATCTCGTCGTCGTCCACCAGCGAAGGCGGGGCGAGCATTACGCTGACGTTCGAGACCGGCACAGATGTCGATATCGCGCAGGTGCAGGTGCAGAACAAACTGTCGCAAGCCTCTGCCTTGTTGCCGGAACCGGTGCAGCGGCAGGGGATCACGGTGCAAAAATCCTCTGCCGGCTTCTTGATGGTGATCGGGCTGATTGGCGAGAACGGGAAGTATGACGCCACCGATCTTGGCGATTACATGCAATCCAATCTGGTGAACGAGATCAGCCGCGTCGAAGGCGTGGGCAGCGTACAAGTGTTCGGGGCGCAATACGCGATGCGCATCTGGCTTGATCCGGTGAAGCTCGCCGCGTTTGAATTGACCCCGTCCGACATCGTGGCAGCGGTTTCGGCCGAGAACGCGCAGATTTCAGCGGGATCCTTTGGCAGCCGTCCTGCCGTCGAAGGGCAGGCGCTGAACGCCACGATCACCGCGCAATCTCTGCTGACCAGCCCCGAGGATTTCCGCCAGATCGTACTGCGCGCGGAAACCGACGGCGGGCTGGTGCTGCTGAACGATGTCGCGCGGGTCGAGATCGGGTCGGAAAGCTATGCCACGATCTCGCGCTACAACCGCAATGCGGCGACCGGCATGGCGGTCAGCCTTGCCCCCGGTGCCAACGCGCTGGATACAGCCGCCGCCGTCGAACAGCGGATCGAGGAACTGTCGGCGTTCTTCCCCGAAGGGGTGAGCTATGTCGTGCCCTTCGATACGACGCCCTTCGTGAAAATCTCTATCGAAGAGGTGATCAAGACCCTGATCGAGGCGATCGTGCTGGTCTTCATCGTGATGTATCTGTTCTTGCAGAACATCCGTGCCACCTTGATCCCGACGCTGGCGGTGCCGGTCGTCTTGCTGGGCACCTTTGGCGTGCTCGCGGCCTTTGGCTTTTCGATCAACACGCTGACGATGCTGGGCATGGTGCTGGCGATTGGTCTGCTCGTCGATGACGCGATTGTGGTCGTCGAGAATGTCGAACGGATCATGGAGCAGGAACACATCGGCCCGCTTGAGGCGACGCGCAAGTCGATGGACCAGATCACCGGCGCCCTGATCGGGATCGCGGTGGTTCTGTCGGCGGTCTTTGTGCCGATGGCGTTTTTCCCCGGCTCCACGGGGGTGATCTATAAACAGTTCTCGATCACCATCATCTCGGCGATGACGCTGTCGGTGGTGGTCGCGTTGACCCTGACGCCCGCGCTTTGTGCGTCCCTGCTTAAGCAAGGCAGCCACGAGAAGCGGCGCGGGTTCTTTGGCCTGTTCAACCGCGGTTTTGACAAGACACTTGGTGGGTATACCGGCACGGTCGGCTGGCTCGTACGGCGTCCGCTGCGGGTCGGGCTGGTCTATCTGGCGATCATCGCGGCGATGGTGTTCTTGTTCATGCGCACGCCCGCAGGCTTCCTGCCGGCCGAGGATCAGGGCACGCTGTTCACGCTGGTGCAGGCCCCCACGGGGGCGACGGCGGAACGCACGCTCGAGGTCATCAAACAGGTCGAGAACTACTATCTGGAAAACGAGGGCGACGTCGTCGAATCCGTCTTCGGCGTGGTGGGTTTCAGCTTTGCGGGCCAAGGGCAGAACCTTGGTCTGGTCTTCGTACGACTGAAAGACTGGGAGCAACGCACAGAGGCGGCGCAAAGCGTGCAGGCGGTGGCGGGGCGGGCCTTTGGTGCCTTCAGCCAGATACAGGACGCGATGGTCTTCCCCATCGTGCCGCCCTCGGTCAGCCAGCTTGGCAACGTGTCGGGCTTTGATTTCTACCTGCAAGGCCGCGGCGGTCAAAGCCACGAACAGCTGCTGGAGGCCCGCAATCAGCTGTTGGGGATGGCGGCGCAAAGCCCGCTGATCGCCTCTGCCCGCCCCAGCGGGTTGGAAGATGCGGCGCAGTTCAATCTGGATATCGACTGGCGCCGCGCCGGTGCGATGGGGGTCAGTGCCACGGATGTGGGCAACCTGCTGACCGTCGCCTGGGCGGGTCGCTATGTGAACGACTTTGTCGATGAGGGGCGGATCAAACGGGTCTATGTGCAAGGCGAGGCCGCTGCCCGCGCGACCCCCTCGGATCTTGAGAAATGGCGCGTGCGCAATGACAGCGGGGGGCTGGTGCCCTTCTCTAACTTTGCCGAAGGAAGCTGGGCGTACGGGCCGCAGGGGGTGAACCGCTATAACGGTATCCCCGCGATGCAGATCCAGGGTTCCCCCGCCGAAGGGGTCAGCACAGGCGAGGCGATTGCAGAGCTTGAACGTCTGGTCACCCAGTTGCCCCCCGGCTTCCAGATCGCCTGGACCGGGTTGTCCTTGGAGGAACAGGAATCCGGCAACCAAGCCCCCTTGCTGTACGGTCTGTCCCTGGCGGCGATCTTCTTGGCGCTGGCGGCGCTTTATGAAAGCTGGTCGATCCCCTTTGCCGTGATGCTCGCCATGCCAATCGGCATTTTGGGAACCTTGACCGGTGCCTATCTGGGCGGGTTCGAAAACGGGGTTTTCTTTCAGGTCGGGCTGCTGACCGTGGTAGGTCTGACGGGGAAAAACGCGATCCTGATTGTCGAGTTTGCCCGCGACAGACGGCAAGAGGGCGAAAGCATCTTTGGCGCCGCTGTCGACGCCGCGCGGCAACGGTTCCGCCCTATCATCATGACCTCTATGGCGTTCTCGCTGGGGGTTCTGCCGCTGGTGCTCAGCACCGGTGCGGGGTCCGGTGGACGTACGGCGATTGGGGCCGGTGTGCTGGCCGGTACAATTGCCGCAACCGTTCTGGGGGTTCTTTTTGTGCCGTATTTCTTTGCGATGGTGGCGCGTGTCACCGGCAGGGATCCGGTCAAGGACACCACCGGCTAGGCACCTTCCTGCTTTGATGAAGTCAGGACGGAGGCAACCGCGCGTCGCCTCCGTCTTTTGTATTGTGGCACATTGACGCGCTGCTGTTGCGGGCTAGTTCGCCTCTGCGAGGGAAGCCCCAACATTTCACGCCAGCAGCCAACATCCGATAGGAGGAGCCAGCATGATAAACTTTACCCTGAACGGCAAAGAGGTGAGCGTCGACGCGCCCGATGATACGCCCCTCTTGTGGGTGCTGCGCGACGACCTGCGGCTGACCGGCACGAAATTCGGCTGCGGTATCGCGCAATGCGGTGCCTGCACGGTCGAATTGAACGGCATGACCCGCCGCAGCTGTGTCACCCCGCTTTCTATGGTTGAAGGCTCCTATGTGACCACAATCGAGGGTGTCGACGGGCCAGAGGCCAAAGCGGTTCAAGCGGCGTGGGAGGCGATCGACGTGCCCCAATGCGGCTGGTGCCAATCCGGTCAGGTGATGAGTGCCACGGCCCTGCTGCGCGAGATCCCGAACCCCACGGACGAGGATATCGACAATGCAATGGCCGGCAACATCTGCCGCTGCGCCACCTATGTCCGTATCCGCGAGGCGATCAAGAACGCCGCCAAAGAGCTGGAGGGGTAAGGCATGACCAATCTTAATCTCTCTCGCCGCGGTTTTCTGTCTACCGCTTCTGCCGGACTGGTGATCGGCGTTGTTCTACCCGAAAAATCGCGCGCCCAGTCCGGTGCCGCGACCGCCTTTGATCCGGTGGCCGATCCGGCCACATTCGCGCCGAACGCCTTTGTGCGTGTCGCCCCCGATGACACGGTGACGGTGCTGATCAAACATATCGAATTCGGACAAGGGCCGAACACCGGCCTTGCGACCCTCGTGGCCGAGGAACTGGATGCCGACTGGTCGCAGATGCGTGCCGAAAGCGCGCCTGCCAATGATGAACTTTACGCCAATACGCTGTTCGGGTTGCAGGGCACAGGCGGGTCCACCGCGATGGCGAACAGTTATATGCAGATGCGCAAGGCCGGTGCCGCCGCCCGCGCGATGCTGGTTGATGCCGCCGCCGCCGAATGGGGCGTGCCCGCGTCCGAGATCACGATCTCGAAAGGGCGGATATCCCACCCCAACGGGACCGAAGCAGGCTTTGGCGCCTTCGCTGAAAAAGCCGCAACCATGACCGCTCCCGCCGAACCCAAGTTGAAAGAGGCCAAGGATTTTACCCTGATCGGCACCGATGTGCCAAAGCTGGACACCCATGCCAAGACAACCGGTCAGGCCGAATACACGATGGATGTCTACCGCGAGGGGATGGAAACGGTCGTCGTGGCGCACCCCGATAAGATGGGCGCCGTTGTCGCCAGCTTTGACGATACCGACGCGCTGAAGGTGCCGGGTGTCATCGCGGTACGTGAAATCCCGCAAGGGGTCGCGGTCTATGCCAAGACCACCGGTGCCGCGCTCAAGGGGCGCGAAGCATTGCAGGTGACATGGGACGACAGCAAAGCCGAAACCCGGTCGAGCGCGCAGATCTATGCGGATTTCTCGCGTGCCGCTGCCGAAGGCGGTCGCGCCGCGGAAGAGGTTGGCGATGCCATGGCGGGCATCGACGGGGCCGCGCAGGTGATCGAGGCAGAGTTCCACTTTCCCTATCTTGCCCATGCCGCGCTTGAACCGCTTGACGCCGTGCTTGAGGTCACGGACGGCAAGGCGGAGCTTTGGATGGGCTCGCAATTCCCGTCGCTCGACAAGCCGACGCTGGCCGCCACCTTGGGGATCGATCCATCGGATGTGCAGATCAACGTGATGTTCGCGGGCGGCAGCTTTGGCCGCCGCGCGCAGCCCACGGCCCATGTCGCCGCCGAAGTCGCCGAGATCGCGAAAGCCGCGGGTGGCAACGGCTCCTGGAAACTGCTTTGGACGCGCGAGGACGACATGATCGGCGGCTATTATCGCCCGCTGACCGTGCATAAGATGAAGGGTGGTCTGGACGCCGACGGCAATATCGTCGGGTGGCATGACGTGGTGGTGAACCAATCCATCATGGCCGGTGGTCCGATGGAAGGCATGATGAAAGACGGCATGGACCCCACGTCCTACGAGGGGGCCACCAAGATGCCCTACGATCTGCCCGCGCTCAAGGTGGACTGGGTCCGGCAGGACAGCCCCGTTTCCGTGCTCTGGTGGCGGTCGGTTGGCCATTCGCACACCGGTTACGCGACCGAGGTGTTTCTGGATCAACTGCTTGAGGCAGGGGGCAAAGACCCCGTTCAGGGGCGTCTGGACCTGATGAAAGGCGACGCCGGTCGCGACCGTGGCGTGTTGGAG
This sequence comes from Sulfitobacter sp. SK025, assembly GCF_003352105.1. Classification (NCBI taxonomy): domain Bacteria; kingdom Pseudomonadati; phylum Pseudomonadota; class Alphaproteobacteria; order Rhodobacterales; family Roseobacteraceae; genus Sulfitobacter; species Sulfitobacter sp. SK025. The sequence goes on from NZ_CP025810.1 coordinate 82,765, forward strand.
AAAGTGTCCGCGCTGGCGGGTTGGGACGGCACCAAGGTGAAAGGGGATCGTGCCTACGGCGTCGCTGTGCACGAAAGCTTTAACACCTATGTGGCACAGATCGTCGAGGTTTCGGATCAGGGCGGCTTTCCCAAGGTGCATAAAATCTGGTGCGCCGTTGACTGTGGCGTCGCCGTGAACCCCAATGTCATCCGCGCCCAGATCGAAGGCGGGGCGGGCTATGGACTGGGATCGGTGCTGTTTGACGAGGTCACCCTTGGCGAAGGCGGCACCATCATGGAACGCAACTTTGACACCTACCGCATGCTGCGCATCAACGAGATGCCCCAGGTAGAGGTCGCTATCGTACAAAGCGATAACGACCCCACCGGTATCGGCGAACCCGGCTTGCCGCCTGTCGGTCCCGCCGTTGCAAACGCGTGGCGTGCCCTGACGGGGCAAGCTGTTACCAAACTGCCCTTTACCAAATCCGTAGGAGTGTAAGTCATGAAAAATACGCTGAACATCATGGCCATCACTGCGCTGATGGCGGGCCCTGTCATGGCAGAAACCGTCAACGGTCTGCGCACGGTTGACGAATTTGACGCGATCGAGGGGGAGGCAGAACGCTCCACCGCGCTGTTCGAGGAAATGATGGTGGTGATCGGGCATCCACGCTGCTTGAATTGCCACCCCGTCGATAACTCCCCGCGCCAAGGGATGGATATGCAGATGCATGAACCCCCCGTGGTACGTGGAGAGGCGGACTTTGGCGCGCCCGGTATGCGCTGCAACACCTGTCATGGCGAACAGAACTTTACCTTTGCCGCGGGCGGCGGGTCGATTCCAGGGCATACCCCCTGGCAACTGGCCCCGATTGAAATGGGCTGGATCGGCAAATCCGCTGCCGAAATCTGTGCCCAGATCAAGGACGAGGAACGCAATGGCGGTAAGACGCTGGAAGAGCTGCACGAGCATAACGCCGAAGACGGTCTGGTCGGCTGGGGGTGGCATCCGGGCGAGGGGCGCGAGCCCGCACCCGGCAGTCAGGAGATTTTTGGCGAGTTGACCAAGGCCTGGATCGAGACGGGTGCTGCGTGCCCCGCGGGGTAAATGCTTTTACATAACAGCAACGGGCCGCGCGGCGATGCGCGGCCCGTTGTCTTTGCGCTGGTGTGGGGGGTTAGGTTAGTCTTTGAACACCGCCAGCCCCAACCATTCGGCGACCATCGCGGGTGTCTCGACGCCTTCGATCTCGATAGTTAGCAGGTTCTCGCGCAGCATATCGGTGGCGTTGCGCGCCGTGACCTTTTGCAGCGTGAACCGCCCGCGCAGCCGCGACCCCGCCTTGACCGGAGTCAGGAACCGCAGCTTGTTCATGCCATAGTTAATGCCCATCACCTGTCCGGGCATCATATTAAAGCAATCATAGGCAAAGCGGCTCGCCAGCGACAAGGTCAGGAACCCATGCGCAATCGTTCCGCCAAAGGGCGTTTCCGCAGCGGCGCGTTCGGGGTCGATGTGAATCCACTGCATGTCGTGGGTGGTTTTGGCAAATTGGTCGATCATCTCTTGATCCACCGTGATCCAGTCAGAGACCCCGACCTCGGTCCCGATCAGCGTTTCACTATGGGCTAGTGCCTCTTTCAATGCAGACATGGGATACTCCTTCAGGATGGGTCCGCGGCAACACGCACCATGCGCTTGCCCTTGTTCTCACCGGCCAGCAGGCCGATCAGCGCCTGTGGCGCGTTTTCCAATCCGTCGACGATGTCCTCGGTCACCTTGATCTGCCCCGCCTCGACCCAGGTTTGCAACGCGCGCAGCGCCTTGGCGTCGTTCTGGGTCCAGTCCATCACGATAAAGCCTTCCATCCGCAGACGTTTGACCACGACCAGACCGGGCAGGTTGCGCGGACCGGTGGGGGTTTCGGTGTCATATTGGCTGACAGCACCACAGCAGACGATGCGGCCCTTTTCGTTCATCGCGAACAACGCGGCCTCAAGTACGGTGCCGCCGACGTTGTCGAAATAGACATCCACCCCGTCGGGGCAGGCAGCACGCAGGGCTTTGGACATGCCGGGGGCGCGGTAGTCGATGCAGGCGTCAAAGCCCAATTCCTCCGTCACCCATTTGCATTTCTCCGCTCCGCCCGCGATGCCCACGACCCGACAGCCAAGCGCCTTGGCGATCTGGCCGACATAGCCACCGACCGACCCTGCGGCGGCCGACACCAGCACGGTTTCACCCGCAACCGGTTGCCCGACCGAGATCAGCCCGTGATAGGCGGTTTTGCCCGCGATGCCGTAAACAGACATCAGGTTCGACAGCTGCGGCACCTTTGGCAACTTCTCGCACTTGCGCGCATCGGCGACGACAAAGTTCGACCACGTTGCCTCTGACGCGACGATATCGCCAACGGCCAGACGGTCGCTGCTGCTCTCGACGACCTCGCAGATGGCATAGGTGGGCATGGCATCACCGGCGTTGACCGCCACGCGGTAGGTCGCGCCTTTCATCCATGACCGGTTGGCCGCGTCGATGGACATCAGGATCACCTTGAGCAGCACCTGACCGTCGGCTGCCACGGGCATATCAGTGGTGGTCTGTTTGAAATGCGCAGGCGTCAACGAATCGCTGGGCAGTTCTGCGATGACAATCTGTGTGTTGGTCATTTTGAACGTCCTATCTGCTTATTGAACATCCAACACCACTTTGCCCTGCACCTTACGGTCCTGCATCAGGTTGAGAGCGTCGGCGGCTTTTTCCAGCGGATAGCGGGCAGAGATGCGGGGCTTGATCTGGCCACCCGCATACATACGGAACAGATCGGCCATGTTTTCGGCATGTACCTTGGGTTCACGGGCCGTATGCGCGCCCCAGAAAACACCCATGATCTGCGAGCCCTTAAGCAGCGTCAGGTTCAACGGGATCTTGGGGATACCGGCAGGGAAGCCCACGACCAGATAGCGGCCTTTCCACGCCAGCGCGCGTACGGCGGGTTCGGCATAGGCACCGCCTACGGCGTCATAAACCACATCGACACCCTCACCGCCCGACAGCTTCTTGATCTCGTCCGAGAAGGCTTTCTGCGTCGCACGGTCATCCATGTCGCGGCTGTAGATGATCGTCTCGTCCGCGCCCAGATCACGGCAGAACTGCGCCTTGTCTTCCGACGATACGGCAGCGATCACACGGGCACCGGCGGCTTTCGCCAGTTCGATCGCGGCCACGCCAACGCCGCCCGCAGCGCCCATGATCAGCAAGGATTCGCCGGGCTGGATTTCGGCGCGGTTTTTCAGCGCGTGATGGGAGGTGCCATAGGTCAGCACCAGACATGACGCTTCGTCATATGGCATCGCATCGGGGATCTTCTGCACCCGTTCCGCGTCCACAATGATGTCTGTCGCAAAGCCGCCAAAGCCGGTCATCGCCAGCACCCGGTCGCCCACAGCAACGTTGGAAACGCCCTCTCCCACGGCGTCCACATCGCCTGAAACCTCGCCACCCGGCGCGAAGGGGCGGGGCGGCTTCATCTGGTAAAGATCCTTGATAATCAAGGTGTCAGGGAAGTTCAGCCCCGCTGCGCGGATGCGAATACGCACCTGACCTTTCTTCGGTTCAGGCTGTGGCATCTCTGTCAGTTCCAGCGTTTCGGGGCCGCCGGGGGCAGTGCTAAGCATGGCTTTCATCGGGTCATTCCTCCTCTAGATTTGCAAAGCAATAGGCGCGTTCAGAAACTGTCTTGTCAATCGAATTTCGAAATGCAATTTTGCAGTGCGGAATTGGAGTTCGCAAAACGAGGGGGGAGAAAAGATGCAGTCCGAACAGGAACTGGAGGGTTTCCGCGCGGAGCTGCGCGATTGGCTGGAGGCAAACTGCCCGGCCGAAATGCGCGGCGGTGAGCCGAGTGAAGCATCGATATGCTGGGGTGGCAAGAATTTTGAGTTCGAATCCGACGCGCAGCGCGTCTGGATGGAGCGCGCCGCGTCCAAGGGCTATACCGTGCCCACATGGCCCGTCGAATACGGCGGGGCGGGGATGAACCGCGCGCAGGAAAAGATCTTTAAAGAAGAGATGGACCGGATCGAGGCGCGCAACCCGTTGCAAAGCTTTGGCATCTGGATGCTTGGGCCCGCCTTGCTGCACTTTGGCACGCATGAACAGAAACTGCATTATTTGCCCCCGATCGCCCGCGGTGAAATCCGCTGGTGTCAGGGCTATTCCGAGCCGGGGGCCGGGTCGGATCTGGCCAGTGTCCAGACCAAAGGCGAGGACAAGGGCGATCATTGGCTGGTAAACGGTCAGAAGATCTGGACCTCCTACGCCGATAAAGCCGACTGGATTTTCGCGCTGATCCGTACGGATCGTGACGCGCCCAAGCACAAGGGTATCTCCTTTCTGCTGATCGACATGGAAGACGCAGGCGTCGAGACCCGCCCGATCAAGCTGATCTCTGGCGCGTCGGTCTTCTGCGAGACGTTCTTTACCAACGTGAAGGTGCCCAAGGACCGGATCGTCGGCGAAGAGAACCGCGGTTGGGACGTGGCGAAATACCTGCTGACCCACGAGCGCGAGATGATCTCGGGCGGGGGGCAGGGCCTGTCGGGCGGTCGTGCGCTTGGGGCAGTGCTGAATGAATCTCTGGCCGAGGGGCAAGAGATGGACACCGTGTTGCGCGCCGATGCGATGCGCTGCGAGGTGGACGCGCTTGCCATTGGCCTCACGCTGGAACGCTACAAGGATCAGGCCGAGGCCGGTACCGGCGCGGGGGATGCCTCGGCGATGCTGAAATACATGGGCACAGAGCTGAACATGCAGCGCCACGAATTACTGATGGCCGCTGGTGGCAGCGACGCGCTGGAATGGGACGGGCCTTTGGGCAACCGTCCCGCGGACTGGCTGCGTACAAAGGCCAATTCAATCGAAGGCGGCACGAGCGAGGTGATGCTGAGCATTATCTCCCGCCGCGTGCTTGGGCTTCCGGGGTAAAATCATGGTAAAACTAGTATTAACAGAAGACGAAACCATGCTGGCCGACTCGGCGCGCGGTTTCCTTGACAAATCCGCCCCCGTCAAAGCGTTCCGCGACTTGCGCGATGCCGGGCAGACCCATGACGCGAAGATGTGGAAAGAGATGGCCGCGATGGGATGGGCCGGTGTGCTGGTCCCTGAAAGCGCGGGTGGCGTTGATATGGGTCATGCGGCTGCGGGTATTCTGGCGCAGGAAATGGGCAAGAGGCTGGCCGTCAGCCCGTTCCTTTCGACGGCAGTGATCGCGGCGACAGCCCTGCGCCACGTCAGCGATGCGCGCGCCGAGGCCGCGCTGGCCAAGATTGCCAGCGGCGATGCGACCTATGCGTTGGCGGTGGATGAAACATCGAAGTTCAACCCCGATGCCACGGCAATGACCGCCACGGCGGAAGGCAACGGTTTTCGCCTGACGGGCAAGAAGACCTTTGTCGTCGATGGCGCCTTGGCGGACCGTTTGCTGGTGCTGGCCAAGACAGACAACGGGCTGACCCTGTTCGACATTCCCGCTGACCGCGCAGGCATCACACGCAACGCGCAGAACATGATCGACGCACGCGATTCCGCGCGGATCGATTTTGATAACGTCGAAGCGACGGGCGACGATGTCTTGGGTCAGGTCGATGATGCCATGACCGTGCTGAAACCCGCGATCGAGGCAGGGCAGGCCGCCCTCGCCGCCGAGATGGCGGGCGTTGCTGCGGGAGCTTTTGGCATGACCGTGGGCTATCTGAAAGAACGCAAGCAGTTCGGCACGTTGATCGGCACCTTCCAGGCCTTGCAACACCGCGCCGCCCATCTGTGGTGCGAGACGGAAGTCACCGCCTCTGCCGTGTTGCATGCAGGGCGCAAGCTGGACGAAGACCCCGACAATGCGACGATGGCCGTGTCGCTCGCCAAGGCCCGTGCGACATCGACCGCCAAGCTGGCGGTGATCGAAGGGGTACAGATGCACGGCGGGATCGGCATGACAGACGCTTTCGACATCGGTTTTTACATGAAGCGCGCCCGTGTGGGTGCCGAATGGCTGGGGGACTACGGCTATCACGCTGCCCAGGTCGCCAAGCACAGAGGATTCTAAGGCATGGATATTCAAACACTTTTCGGGCTAGAGGGTAAAACCGCGCTGGTCACAGGCGGGGCGACCGGGATTGGCCGTATGGCCGCCGAGGCGCTGGTGCGTGCCGGTGCCCGCGTGTTGATCGCCAGCCGCAAGGGCGAGGCCTGCGAGGCCGTGGCGAAAGAGCTGAATGCGCTCGGGGCCTCTGGCTCTGCCGAGGGGTTCGCGGGCGATGTCGGCACCGAGGAAGGTGTCGACGCAATGGTCGCAGCGGTGAAGGACCGGACCGAGAGCCTTGATATCCTGATGAACAACGCGGGCATCACCTGGGGCGCGCCTTTGGGTGATTTCCCGTTCAAGGCCTGGGGCAAGGTCATGGACGTGAACGTCGCGGGACTGTTCGATCTGACGCAAAAACTGCTGCCGCTGCTCAAGGCGAACGCGACAATCGACGATCCAGCGCGGGTGGTGAACGTCGGATCGGTGATGGGCGAACGCGAGATGGGCGATGGCGCCTACAGCTACTCAGCCTCGAAAGCCGCGGTGATCCACCTGAGCAAGATCCTCGCCAAGGAACTGGCAGGTGACGCGATCACCGTGAACGCATTGGCCCCCGGACCCTTCGTGTCGCGGATGACCGCCTTTGCGACCCACGACGAGGATATGCGCAACAAGGTGGGCGAAGACGTCCCCCTGCGCCGCGTCGGAACCGATACGGATATCGCGGGCTGCATGTTGTTCCTTTGCGGCAAGGGTGGTGCCTATATCACCGGCGCGATTGTCCCCGTCAGCGGCGGCATCAATGTGATGAGCGGGCCGAACATCTTTGAACAAGCACTGCACTAAGGGGCGATGATGGATATTCGTTTTGACAACCGCGTCGCTATTGTCACCGGCGCGGGCACGGGCCTAGGGCGCAGCCATGCGCTTGGCCTCGCGGCGCGCGGTGCACGCGTTATGGTCAATGATCTGGGCGTGACAACCGATGGGCAGGGGTCTTCGTCGGCGGCTGCCGAGGCTGTCGCGCAGGAAATCCGCGACGCGGGCGGCGAGGCGATGGCGCATGGCTGTGATGTTTCGGATGAAGCCGGTGTGAAGGATATGGTCGCTCAGGTCATGGACGCCTGGGGCCGCATCGACATTCTGGTGAACAACGCGGGCATCCTGCGGGATAAGACGTTTTCCAAGATGGAGATGTCGGATTTCCGCAAGGTCGTCGACGTGCATCTGATCGGGTCGGCGAATGTGACCCACGCCTGCTGGCCGATCATGCGCGAACAGAAATACGGGCGCATTGTGCTGACATCCTCGGCCTCGGGGCTGTATGGCAACTTTGGTCAATCCAACTACGGTGCGGCCAAAGCGGCGATGATGGGGCTGATGAACGTGCTGCATCTGGAAGGCGCGCGTGACAATATCCGCGTCAACACGCTGGCCCCCACAGCGGCCACGCGGATGACCGCCGATCTGCTGCCTGAACAGGCCCAGGCCCTGCTGGCCCCCGAAACGATCACCCCCGGCCTGCTGTACCTTGTCAGCGAGGACGGCCCCAGCCGTGTGATCCTTGGGGCAGGGGCGGGCGGCTTTGCCCAGACCCGTATTTACGAAACGGAAGGCGTGACCTTGACCGGCGACGAGAATACCCCTGAAGGTGTCGCATCCGCTTTCGACAAAATCACCGACGCAGGCGGCCAGCAAGAGCTGACCGATGCCTTTAGTCAAACGAAGAAATACGCGCTCAATGCAGCCAAGGCCCAGGGTCTTGATCTGGATTGGGGCTAACAGACGAACTTTCAAAGGGAGATCACCATGCGTGACGCAGTAATCGTATCCACCGCCCGTACCCCGATCGGCAAAGCCTATCGCGGTGCGTTCAACGCCACCACACCACAGGCGCTTGCCGCCCACGCCATCGAGAACGCCGTGAAGCGCGCGGGTCTTGACGGGTCGGAAATCTCTGACTGTGTCATCGGTTCCGCCTTGCAGCAGGGGCATCAGGCCGGCAACATCGCGCGTCAGGCCGCTATCCGCGCAGGTCTGCCCGTGACCGTTGCAGGCATGTCGCTGGACCGTCAGTGTGCATCCGGCATGATGGCAATCGCCACCGCGGCCAAACAAGTGATCACCGACGGGATGGACATTGTCATCGGCGGCGGTGTCGACAGCATTTCCCTCGTGCAAACGCCAGAGATGCGCGTCAGTGCCGACCCATGGCTCAAGCAGAACAAGCCCGAAATCTACATGACCATGCTGGAGACAGCCGAAAACGTTGCAGAACGCTATAACGTGAGCCGCGAAGCGCAGGACGAGTACGCGGCGCGCAGCCAAGAGCTGACGCACCAAGCGCAACAGGCCGGCCGCTTTGACGACGAGATCGTCGCGATGACCACCACGATGATGGTTCAGGACAAAGAGACCAAAGAGATTTCCAAGCACGAAGTCACCTTGGAAAAAGACGAGGGCAACCGCCCCGGCACCACGGCGGAAAGCCTTGCCGGTCTGAAGCCCGTGTTCAAAGACGGCATCCACCTGCCCGAAGGCAAGTTCATCACTGCGGGCAACGCCTCGCAGCTGTCCGATGGTGCCTCTGCCGCTGTGGTCATGGAAGCCAAGGAAGCCGAACGTCGCGGTCTTCAGCCACTGGGTCGCTACGTCGGTGTGATGGCCGCAGGCTGCGAGCCCGACGAAATGGGCATCGGTCCGATCTATGCCGTGCCAAAGCTGCTGGAAGCGCATGGCCTGAAGATCGAAGACATCGGTCTGTGGGAACTGAATGAAGCCTTTGCCTGCCAGGTGATCGCATCGCGCGACAAACTGGGCATCCCGGACGAGCTGTTGAACGTCGACGGCGGCGCGATCTCTATCGGTCACCCCTACGGCATGTCCGGCGCACGCATGGTTGGCCACGCGCTGATCGAAGGCAAGCGTCGCGGTGCCAAATACGTTGTCTGCACCATGTGTGTTGGCGGCGGCATGGGTGCTGCTGGCCTCTTTGAGGTTCTGTAAACCATCATGGGAGAGCTACTGGTCATCCGCCACGGTCAGGCGTCTTTCGGGGCTGACAACTATGACAAGTTGTCGGACCTCGGGCACCGGCAATCCGAGGCCGTCGGCCAGTTGCTACGCGATACCGGCTGGGTGCCGGACCGGACAATCACCGGCACCCTGACCCGCCAGAAAGAAACGCTTGCCTCGATGGGATTCGAGGCAGGCGACACCCACCCCGGCCTAAATGAATATGATTTTCAGAACCTGCTGGACGCGCGCTATAAAGGGGCGGTTCCGGAACTGGTCAAGGGCGACCGCAAGGTGCATTTCCGTACCCTGCGCGAAACCGTCTTTCAGTGGCAGGCAGACGAGATCGAAGGCCCCGCCGAGACTTGGGCCAATTTCACCGACCGCGTGGAAGCCGCCCGTCTGATCGCCTGTGCCGAAGGGGCGGAGCGCGTGCTTGCCGTAAGCTCCGGTGGGGTGATCGGGCAGCTTACGGCGGCGTCACTCGGCGCACCGCATAAAATGATGATGACCTTGAACCTGCAGATCAAGAACACATCGATCACCAAATTCGTCTTCACCAAATCCGCGTTTTTCCTTCATGAATTCAACGTGACCCCGCATCTGATGTCAGCCGAGACTGCTGACATGCTGACCTATAGTTAAGGAACGGTAGCCATGAGCACAGACACCCAGACACTCGATATTCCGAAGGTCAGCGCCTATCTGGAAAAACACCTTGAGGGCTTTGAAGGCCCGCTTGAGGTCTCCAAGTTCCAGGCCGGTCAGTCCAACCCGACGTTCTTGCTGAAAACCCCGTCGCGTAACTATGTGCTGCGTCGCAAACCGCCGGGGGTTCTGTTGAAATCCGCCCACGCGGTTGATCGTGAGTTCCGCGTGCAAAAGGCGTTGCAGGATACCGATGTGCCGGTGTCGAAAATGCACCTGCTGTGCGAAGACGACGACGTGATCGGGTCGGCCTTCTACATCATGGATCATATCGACGGGCGCAACTTCATGGACCCGCGCATGCCCGACATGGACAAGGCAGGCCGCGCTGGCGTGATTGACGAGATGAACCGCGTGCTTGCCGCCCTGCACGAGGTGGACATCGACGCGGTGGATCTGTCGGATTACGGCCCTCCCGGTAACTATTATGAACGTCAGGTCGCCCGCTGGACCAAGCAATACCGCGCGTCCGAAACCGAAGACCTGCCCGCGATGAACCAGCTGATCGAAAAGCTGACCGCCAGCATCCCCGCGGATGACGGGCAGCGCACGCTGGTGCATGGCGACTACCGCATCGACAATATGATGTTCGAGAAAGACGGCACCAAATGTCTGGCCATTCTGGACTGGGAACTGTCGACCATCGGGCACCCTTACGCTGACCTTGCGGCCGTTATCATGCAGTGGCAAATGCCGGCGGGCACCGAAGGGCGCGGTTTTGGCGGTGTGGACCGCGCAGCGCTTGGCGTGCCGAGTGATGCCGAATTCATCGCCAAATACTGCGAACGCCGCGGGCTGGACGGGATCGACAACTTTGGCTTCTACCTCGCCTTTTGCTTCTTCCGCATGGCGGGGATCATTCAGGGCGTGTTGAAACGCGCGCTGGACGGCAATGCCTCCAACCCCGAGCGGGCGATGAAGGTCGGGGCCTATGTCCCTGTGTTTGCGGAAAACGGGCTAAAAGCGCTGGAAGGCAAGTAAGATGGCCTCCAACGAGTTCGCAACAGATCCGGCAGAGACGAAGGACAGAAACTTTGTCACGGCGCTTGCCCGCGGGCTGGATATGTTGCGCTGCTTTCGGGAAAACGAGACAGCCCTGACCAACACGGATTTCTCCGAACGGACAGGGCTGCCCAAGGCGACGGTGTCGCGCTTGACCCATACGCTGGTGGAACTGGACTATCTTGTCGCCGACGCCCGCACCGGCACCTATCGGCTGGGCGCAGGGGTGCTGCAGCTTGGCTTTGGCGTGCTGTCGAGTATGGAGATCGGGGACCGCGCGCAGGAAGAGATGCGCAAGCTGCGCGACGGGCCCAATTCCTATGTCACCATCGCGATCGGAGAGGTCCACCGCCTGGACGTTGTCTATATCGCGACCAAACGCTCGCGCGAGGATGTGGCGTTGCAAATTCGCGTCGGGTCACGGCTGCCGCTGTTTGATTCTGCCATTGGTCGCGCCATCCTGACCGGCATGTCCGACGAAAGCCGCGACCGCGCGTTCCGCTATGCTGCAGCCGAAGGGCCCGAGTTCGAAGCCCGCGCGCGCGACAGCTATGCCGCCGCGATGACAGAGTTTGCAGATAAGGGATTTTGTTCAAGCTATGGCGATTGGCGTCCCGATGTGAACGGCATCGCGGTGCCCGTGTTTTCGCCCAACGGATCGCAGGTTTACGGGCTGAATGTGGGCGGTCCCGCTTTCCACGTGAAGAAACGGCAACTTGAAACGACCTATGCACAGCTTTTGTCGGCAGCGGCGCAAGCCATCAGCATCCGGTTTTAGGGTGTGGACCCGCGGGGCGGGAGAATCAACTTGGCCGGTCGTATAGATTTCAGCCACTGCGGCCAACAGCTTCGTTCCAGTGGCTGGAATTGGCAAATCTGCGGTGCCATGACAATTGTCAGGATCGCACCCGCCGCCGCAAATTTTTTTTGAATAGTGTCCAGCGGACATCTGTCAGGCACCGCGTAAAAACTGATCAGCCGTCACAATCTTGTGCAATTCATTAATATATTTATTTTCAAATGCTTATTTCTGACCCTGCGTCAAAAAACGGCATCGGGCAAAATTTCACGCAGGTGTTTTCGCCCGTACCGTCACGCAATATATGGCATAACCGACGGTGCAGGCTCGCAACTTATGAATAGAGGCGCTTGACAATAAATCGCATTATGCAAGGCTCTTCCCAAGGTCTGGCAATCCAAAAAACGCATTAAAAGCGCCGGGCCGTCCTTGGGAGGATTAAAATGAAAAATATCGCTAAGTACGGCGCGGTTTCCGCGCTTTCTTTGGTCATTGGCGCGAGCGCAGCCTTTGCCGAAAACATCAAGATCGCGTTCATTGACCCGCTGTCCGGTCCATTCGCAAGCACTGGCACCAACGGCCTGCATCAGTTCGAATTCGCGGCTGATTACATGGTAAACGACAAAGGCGGTCTGCTGGACGGCCAAAAAATGGAAGTGCTGCCTTTTGATAACAAGATCAGCCCCAAAGAATCCCTTATTCAGCTTCAGGTCGCGATTGACCAAGGCGCGCGCTATATCGTTCAGGGGAACTCCTCTGGCGTTGCGAACGCATTGACCGAAGCGATCGACAAGCACAACCGCCGCAACCCCGACAGCCGTGTTCTGTTCCTGAACTATGCCGCTGTGGACCCTGCGCTGACCAACGACAAATGCAACTTCTGGCATTTCCGTTTCGACGCCAACTCTGACATCAAGATGGACGCGCTGACCGATGTGATCGTTCAGGACGAGGACATCAAGAAAGTCTATATCATCGGGCAGGACTATTCCTTTGGTAAGGCTGTGTCTGCCGCCGCCAACGAAATGCTGGGCGCGAAAGGTGACGGCATCGAGATCGTCGGTGACGAGCTGCACCCCATCGGCAAGGTGAAAGACTTTACCCCCTACGCGCGCAAGGTTGTATCCTCTGGTGCGGATGCCGTGATTACCGGGAACTGGGGCGCTGACATGCTGGGCATCGGTAAGGCGATCATCGACAACGGGTTCGAAGGGCCGATCTATACCTATTACGCTGCGGGTTCCGGCATCACGGCCGCCTTTGGTGAAAGCGGTAAAGACAAGATTCGCCTAATTTCGCAAGGCAGCATCAACCCGATCGCCACCGAAGAAGCGCGCGACACCTACAACGCCTTCCTTGAGAAGTATCCAGACGGCAACATCGACCAAAGTCGTATCTTCAACACCATCGGTATGCTGGCCCAGGCCATCACCGAAGCGGGCTCCGCCACCGATGTGGTCGCCGTGGCCAGCAAGCTGGAAGGCATGGAATACGACAGCATGTGGGGTGGTAAACTGTTCATGCGTCCGCAAGATCACCAGATCATTCAGGACATGCATGTGGGCGTCCACACAAACGACAACCTGGACTTTGACTATGACCAGTCCGGATATGGTGTCGTGACTGAATCGACCGTCGAAATGGCGTCGATGGACAGCCCGACAACCTGCGAGATGAAGCGCCCCGAATAAGGCGATTTCTCTCGGGTCCGCCTGCGCTGGCGGGCGGGCCCCTCTTGCACCTTGCCACCACACTACTGGAGGGGCCTCATGGACCTCATTCTCGTCAACCTCATCGACGGGCTGGTTACTGGATTGCTGTTGTTCATGCTCTCCGCCGGTCTGACCCTAATTTTCTCGATGATGGGTGTTTTGAACTTCGCTCACGCCAGCTTTTACATGCTTGGTGCCTATTTCGCCTACCAGATCAGTCTTGCGCTCGGCTTCTGGATGGGGCTGCTGATCGCGCCGCTCGTCGTGGGTGTGATGGGGGCAGGGGTTGAACGCTACGGCCTGCGCCGGGTTCACCAATACGGACACGTGCCCGAACTGATCTTTACCTTTGGTCTGGCGCTGTTGATCGAAGAACTGGTGCAATTCATCTGGGGCAAGAACCAACTGCCCTACGCCATTCCTGACGCGTTGAACTTTACCGCGTTTGCGATCTCGGGGAATTCGATCCCCGCTTATAAGATATTCATGATCTTCATCTCGATCAGCATCTTTATCGGGTTGCTTTACGTGCTGACCAAGACCCGCGTCGGCATGATCATTCAGGCCGCGCTCAGCTATCCGCGCACGGTCGAAGCCTTGGGCCACAATGTGCCGCTGATCTTTATGGGGGTCTTCGGGGTCGGCACGGCGCTGGCCGGTGTGGCCGGTGTGATTGCCGGACCGGTGCTTGGCACATTCCCCGGTATGGCCTTTGTGCTGGGGTCGATCGTGTTCGTGACCATCGTGATCGGCGGCCTCGGGTCGCTCTGGGGGGCGCTGATCGCGTCGCTTTTGATCGGCTGGATCACCACTTTCGCCAAATCCTACAACATCGAGATGGAGAACATCCTGACCGGCCTTGGCATCTCTAAACCCGAGAGCCTGGATGACAGCATATTCCGCGACTTCTGGAGCCTCACGAGCCCGCAGATCGCCGACATCTTGCCCTATATCCTGATGGTGCTGATCCTCATCTTCCGCCCGGCAGGTCTTTTCGGAAAGCGCAGCTCATGACAGTTTCAGATCCAAGAACCGACATTCCCAAAGGCGCCCGCCCGAAAGAGCAGATCACCACGGACCCGTCCAAACCCGCGCAGCGTATGCGGTCAGGGTCGCTGGTGCTGACATTGGCCCCCTGGGTCATTGCCTCTGTCGTGCTGGCCATCCTGCCGATGGTGTTTACCAATAATTCGGCACTGACGATCATGAACCAGATGTCGATCACGATCGTCTTCGCGCTGGCCTATAACATGCTGCTCGGGCAGGGGGGTATGCTGTCCTTTGGCCATGCGGTCTATGCAGGTGTGGGGGGCTTTGCCTGTATGCACATCATGAACATGTCCGATTTCTTCTCGACCATTCCCCTGGTGATCCTGCCGGTGTTTGGTGGTCTCTTCGGCATGGGTCTGGCGATGATCGTCGGCGCGTTTTCGACCCGTAACGCGGGCACGGTATTCGCCATGATCTCGCTGGGTGTGGGCGAATTAATCGCGGCCTGTTCCGTCATCATCGTTGCGTTCTTTGGTGGCGAGGAAGGCATCAGCGGCGACCGGACCTACGCACAGCCCTTCTTTGGCGTCGAATTCCTGCAACAGATCGAGGTCTATTACCTGACCGCTGGCTGGGTCGTGATCTCTGCCGCGCTGATGTACCTCTGGAGCCGTACCCCTGTGGGTCGCATGGCAAACGCCGTGCGCGACAATCCCGAACGGGCAGAGTTTCTGGGCTATTCCTCGCGGTGGGTCCGCTTCTACAGCTTTGTCGCCTCTGGCTTCTTTGCAGGCGTGTCCGGTGGGCTTTTCGCGATCAACTACGAAATCCTGACCGAGGAAAACCTGAACACCGCCTCGTCAGGGATCATCCTGCTGGTGACCTTCCTTGGCGGCGTCGGGTTCTTCTTTGGCCCGATCATCGGGGCCATCGCCTTTACCCTGCTGCAAACCGTTCTGAGCCTGTCGACCGAGCTTTGGGCCTTTTATGCGGGCGTCCTGTTCCTATCCACGGTGATGTTCTTCCCCGGTGGTCTGGCAGGTCTGCTGATGATGCATGTGCCTGTGTTCAAACTGGGCAAGGCATCGACGTTGATCATGCCCTATCTCAAAACGTTGCTGCCCGCGGCAATCGGTTTGATGGGGCTGGCCGCCTTGGTCGAGATGACTTTCCACTACCGTCATGGCGCTACGGGTGACAATGAAATGACCGTCTTCTGGACCACCTTCGACAGCCACACGCTGATGCCGTGGCTGGTGGCGGGCGCGATAACGCTGATCGGGCTTGGCATTGCCAAGGCCACAGCACCCGCGCTGAAAGAAGCATGGAGTGAAGCAAACACAGCAGGAGGCGCGTCATGAGCACACCCGCACTTGAACTGACTGGCCTCAAGAAAAGCTTTGGCAAGGCCGAGATCATCCGCGGCATCGACCTGAGCATCGGCAAGGCGGAACGTCACGCCGTGATCGGGCCGAACGGCGCGGGGAAATCGACGCTGTTCAACCTGATCACCGCACGGTTTGCGCCTTCGGCTGGAACGGTAAAACTGCACGGAGAGGATCTGGCGGGGCTCGAACCCTTCCAGATCAACCGCAAGGGGCTAAGCCGCTCGTTCCAGATCACCAACATCTTTCCGGCGATGAGCGTGTTTGAAAACGTGCGCTGTGCGCTTTTGTGGTCGCAGGGCTATAAATACAGCTTCTGGAATCTGGTGAACCGGTCCCGTGAACTGACCGAGGGTGCGGACCGCATCCTTGACCAGATCAACCTGCTGGAACGGCGCAACCTGCCCGCGGGCACCCTGTCTTACGCCGAACAGCGCGCGCTTGAAATCGGGATCACCATCGCGGGCGGTGCCGATGTCATCATGCTGGACGAACCGACGGCGGGGATGAGCAACACGGAAACCGACTATATCACCGACCTGATCCTCAAGGTGACCGCGGGCAAGACGCTGATCATGGTGGAACATGACATGAGCGTGGTCTTCGGTCTCGCCGACCGGATTTCGGTGCTGGTCTATGGCGAAATCATCGCCACCGGAAAACCCGAAGAGGTGCGTGCAGACGCCCGCGTACAAGAAGCCTATCTGGGCGCCGCATTGGAGGCAGAACACTAATGATGCTCGAAGTCACGGATATGCACGCCTTCTACGGCAAGTCCCACATCCTTCAAGGGGTGAACCTGAACGTCAAAGAAGGCGAGATCGTCGCGCTTCTGGGGCGCAACGGGGTGGGACGGTCCACCACTTGCAAGGCCATCATGGGCGAGGTCGAACCGAAAGGATCGGTCAAGTTTCAGGGGCAGGAGATCAGCGGCAAGAAAGCGTTCCAGATCGCCAATATGGGGATCGGCTATGTGCCCGAGAACCGCGATATCTTTCCCGGTCTCACGACGCGGCAGAACCTGACGCTGGGTCTGAAGCCGGGGCAGAAGGATGGCGCGGGCCGTTGGTCAATGCAGTCGATGTTTGACATGTTCGAAAACCTCGACCGCCGCGCCGACGTCGAAGCCTCGGTTCTGTCGGGGGGGGAACAGCAGATGTTGACCATGTGTCGCACGCTGATGGGCGACCCCGATCTGGTCATGATCGACGAACCCACCGAAGGTCTGTCCCCGCAGATGGTACAGAAGGTCGCCGAGGTGCTCAAAGAGATCGCCAACCGCGGGATCTCTACCCTACTGGTGGAACAGAAACTGTCGATCGCGATGGACATCGCGGATCGGGTCTATGTCATGGGGCATGGTCAGGTGGTCTATGAGGGCACGCCGGCTGAATTGCGCCAGCGTGATGATGTGCGCAAGGAATGGCTTGAGGTCTGATGACCTAAGCCGGACCATTACCAGTAAATCATCTATTGAAATCGTCGCGTTCCGCGGCCTCATCCTCCTGAGGCGCGGTCGCGGCTCGGGAGGAAAGTTTTTTGGCGTTCGACACAAATAAGCTGGGGCGCATCGGGGACTGGATGCAGACCTATGTGGACCGCAAACGGTTTGCCGGGTGTTCGGTGCTGGTGGCGCAGGGCGGGCAAGAGGTCTACTTTGATGCCAAGGGCCAGCGCGACACGGATACCGGCCAGCCGTTCACACGCGACACGATCGCCCGCATCTATTCGATGACCAAGCCCGTCACCTCGGTCGGCATCATGATGTTGGCGGAACGCGGGCTGTTCCACCTTGATGCGCCGGTGTCCGATTTCATCCCTGCTTTCGCGGATATGCGCTGCCTGATCGACGGTGCCACCGCGGCGGATCAGGCCGAACCCTGCCAGACGCCGACACTGCACCAGCTGCTGACCCATACCTCGGGGCTGAGCTATCCATTCAACCCCGGCATCACGGCGAAGGCGATGGACGAGGCCGACATCCTGTTCCGCGCCGATCAGGGATCGCTGGCAGAGATGACCGACCGCGTGGCCGCATTGCCGCTGGCGTTTCACCCCGGCACCCGTTGGGAATATTCCGTGGGCATCGACGTGCTTGGCCGCGTGATAGAGGTCGTTTCGGGCAAGTCGCTAGAGGCGTTTTTGGTTGATGAAATCCTTGGCCCCCTTGGCATGGAGGAGACGCGGTTTTCCGTCCCCGCAGGTGGCATTGACCGCTTTGCCTCGCTTTACACCCCGCTGGCAGGCAGCGCCTATGGCATGAACGCGGCCAAACCAGAGACGCCCGTGCTGCGCTGCGTGGACAAGCCCGACACCTCCCCCTTCCTGAACGCCGAGATGCATTCTGGCGGCGGCGGGCTGGTGGGTACCATTGATGATTACCTCAAGTTCGCCGAGATGCTGCGCACCGGTGGGGCGGGGCTGATCTCGCCCAAGACGCTCGACTTTATGATGCGCAACCATCTGCCCGGCGACATCGCATCGATGGGGCCTGCCAGCTTTGCCGAACAACCGATGGAAGGGATGGGCTTTGGCCTTGGCGGTGCCGTGGTGCTGAACCCCGGTCGCGTCCGCGTTCCCAGCAGCCTAGGCGATTTCAGCTGGGGCGGCATGGCCTCTACCTTCTTCTGGGTTGATCCGGTGCTGGATCTGTCTGTCGTATTCTTCACGCAGCTTGCGCCGTCCAGCTCGTACCCCGCGCGCCCCCAACTCAAGGCCCTCATCCACGGAGCGATGACATGAACGATATCCTTTGGACCCCGACAAAAGAGCGCGCCGATGCCTCGACCATGGCGGAATTTGAACGGTTCCTGAAAGACCACCGCGGGCTGACGTTCGACGACTACAACGCCATGTGGGAGTGGAGCGTGACCGATCTTGACGGGTTCTGGTCCGCGATCTGGGACTATTTCGACGTACAGGCCAGCGCGCCCTACACGACCGTGATGGCAAAGCGTCAGATGCCCGGTGCCGAATGGTGCCCCGGCGCGATGCTGAACTACACCGACCAGATCATGAAGCATGTGGACAGCCAGCCTGACGGCGATGCGCTGATCGTGCAGTCCGAAACCTTTGGCCGCAAACGTCTGTCGTGGTCCGAGCTGCGCGCACAAGTGGCAAGCGTCGCCGCGCATCTGCGGGATATGGGCGTGACCAAAGGCGATCGCGTTGTCGCCGTGTTGCCCAATACCGAAACCGCGATGATCGCCTTTCTGGCCACCGCGAGCATCGGCGCGATCTGGTCGCTTTGCGCCCCCGATATGGGGCATGTCGCCATTCTGGACCGGTTCAAGCAGATCGAACCCAAGGTGCTGATCGCGCAAGACGGCTATGTCCACGCGGGCAAAACCGTGGACCGTCGCGAGATCCTCGCAGGGCTAGAGGCGGCGCTGCCAAGTCTGGTGCAATGCGTCACGGTGCCTTTTGTCGGGGATCTGCCCAAGGGGCATATGGCGTGGGACAGCCTGCTGGACCGCGACGCACCCTATGAAAGCACGCAAGTCCCCTTCGATCATCCGCTGTGGATCGTCTATTCCTCCGGCACCACCGGCAACCCCAAGCCGATCGTGCACGGGCATGGCGGGATCATTCTGGAATCCGCAAAACAATCCCTGCACCATGATCTTCGGCGCGGCGGACGCTATTGCTGGCTGACATCCTCGGGCTGGATCATGTGGAACTCGCAATTCACCGCACTGGGGCAGGGCACCACGGTCGCGATGTTCGACGGGGCGCCGAATTATCCTGACATGGGCGTGATCTGGCGCTTTGTCGCGGATGAAAAGCTTGATTTCTTTGGGGCAGGCGCGGCCTTCTTTAGCGGTTGCATGAAGGCAGGGCTGACCCCGCGTGACGAGGTTGACCTTTCTGCGTTGCGCTCGCTCGGCTCGACCGGATCACCGCTCAGCTCGGACGCGTATGACTGGATATATTCCAAGGTGAAAGAAGACGTCTGGCTGGCGCCCATCTCGGGCGGAACCGATCTGGCGGGGGCCTTTGTGCTGGGCCATCCCGGCATGCCGGTGCGCGCTGGTGAAATGCAGTGCCGCGCGCTTGGCAACGCGGTGCGTGCCTTCGACGAGGATGGCAATGACCTGACCGGCGTTGTGGGCGAATTGGTCTGTACCGAGCCGCTGCCGTCAATGCCGCTATACTTTTGGGGCGACGATGATGGCAGCCGCCTACACGACAGCTATTTCGACACCTACCCCGGCATCTGGCGCCACGGCGACTGGATCGAGATCAACGATAATGGCGGGTCGGTGATCTATGGCCGCTCTGACGCCACGATCAACCGCAAGGGTCTGCGCCTTGGCAGTGCGGAAATCTATCAGGCCGTCGAAGGGCTGGACGAGGTGATGGACAGCCTTGTTGTCGACCTCGAATTTCTGGGCCGCGAAAGCTTTATGCCGCTCTTTGTGGTGCCGGCCCAAGGCGTCGCCTTTGATGACGCCTTCAAGGACAAGATCAACGCGGCAATCCGAAAGAACGTCTCGGCCCGGTTCATCCCGAACGAGATCATCGAGGTCGCCGAGATCCCCCGCACCCTATCTGGCAAAAAGCTTGAGGTTCCTGTGAAAAAGCTATTGCTTGGTCAGGATCCGGAAAAGGTGGTGAACAGGGATTCAATGGCCAATCCGGACAGCTTTGATTTTTATGTCGCCTACGCCAATGCGCGTGCGACCCGGAAGGACTGAACCCAGATGACCGATGTGGCCCGCCAACTCCTTGAATTGCTGGATATCGAACAGCTTGAGATCGACCTGTTCCGCGGCATCGGGTCGGGCGGGGAAACCACCACGCGCATTTTTGGCGGCCATGTTATCGCGCAGGCGCTGATGGCCGCCTATCGCACGGTGCCGGACCGGATGTGCCATTCGCTGCATGCCTATTTCATCCGTCCCGGTGACCCGTCGATCCCGGTGATCTATCAGGTGGACCGCGCCCGTGACGGGGGCAGCTTTACCACGCGGCGGGTCGTTGCGATCCAGCACGGCAAGCAGATCTTCAACCTCTCGGCGTCCTTCCACGTGCAGGAAGAGGGCTGGGATTACCAGCACAAGATGCCCGACGTGAAAGGACCGGAACACTGGCTTGACCGCCCCGATCTGCGTGAACCCTATATCGAGAAAATCTCGCCCAAACACCGCGACGATTTCCTGCGCGAACGCCCTATCGAGATCCGCGAGGTTGACCCGCGCGATCTGTTCGAACCTGAGAAGACCTCGGACAAGAATTACCTTTGGTTCCGGATGGAGGCGGCAAAGGGGCAGTCCCCGATCATGCAGCACTGCTTGCTTGCCTATGCGTCCGATATGAACCTGCTCGGCTCGTCGCTGCGGCCCCACGGGCTGACGTGGTTCCAGGGGCAGGTCATGACCGCCAGCCTTGACCACGCTATGTGGTTTCACGCGCCGATCGATTTCTCTGACTGGCACTTATACGAACTCGACGCCCCCTTCACTGGTGGCGCGCGCGGGTTCAATCGCGGTCTGATCTACAATCAGAACGGCCAACTTGCCGCGACAACGGCGCAGGAAGGGCTGATGCGCCCCTATAAAAAGAAAGAAGCTGCTTCATGACACAGACGGGGGGCCGCTATCCGGGTTGGCGACCGGGGATCGAACTGCGGGACGACTGGCTGGGGCTGGTCCCCGAGACCGCAATCGACCCGCACCGCGAGATTGTGGACCCCCACCACCACCTCTGGCGTCACGGCACGCCCGACGCCCCCGCCGTCTACGAGATGGACGCGCTTTGGCGCGACACCGGCGCCGGGCATAACGTGGTGCAGACGGTCTATATCGAATGTCGGTCCTATTGGGATCGCGACGCGCCCGCGCATCTGCAATCGGTGGGCGAGACCCGCACCGTGGCGCAGATGGCGGCACAGACCCCGCGCGGTAAGGCGCAGATCGCTGGCATTATCGCGCAGACCGAACTGGTGCTGCCCCCCGACCAGCTGCATGCCGCGCTCGACGCGCATGAGGCCGCAGGGAACGGGTTGTTCAAGGGTATCCGCAACTCCGGCGCGCGCGATGCGGAACCGCAGCATCTGGCGGTCCCCGGACGCGGGATCGAAAACCAATACGGCGATCCTGACTTCATCCGCGGTGCCGCGATACTGGGAGACCGCGGACTGACGCTGGACAGCTGGCATTACCACCATCAACACCAAGAGTTTCTGGACCTTGCCCGCGCGGTGCCACAGACCACGCTGATCCTTGACCACTTCGGCACACCCTTGGGCGTTGGCCGGTTCGAAGGCAAACGCGACGATATCTTTGCCGCGTGGAAAGACCATATGTCAGAGCTGGCGGAATGCCCCAATGTGATGGCCAAGCTGGGCGGGCTTTGCATGCCCGACAATGGGTATGGCTATATGCACCGCGACCTGCCACCGTCCTCGGACGAGATCGTAGAGACGCAGGGCAAATGGTACGCGCATATGCTGGATGTCTTCGGCCCCGAACGCTGCATGTTCGAAAGCAACTTTCCCGTGGATCGCACGGCGGTCAGCTATGTGGTGATCTGGAATGCGTTCAAGAAGATGTCAGCGCATCTGGACGGCGCAGCACAAGCGGCACTTTTCTCCGACACAGCGCGGCGCGTCTATGGGCTGCCGCCCGCGTGACGCGGACGGCAGATTTTCACTTTAACCGAATTTGAAAAAGCACAGTTTGTTGCCATCAAGGTCGCGGACATAGGCCCCGTAGAACCGGTCCGGTATCCGTTGTCCTGGCGCGCCCTCGTCCGTCGCACCAAGCGAGATCGCCTTGGCGTAGATCTCGTCCACTTCCTCTTTGCTGTCAGCGGTAAAAGCGACCATCACCCCGTTGCCGGGGGTGGGGGCCTCTTTGTTGTAGGGTTCGCAGACCGAAATCATGGGCGTGCCGCCGCCGGTGCCGATCATGGCGATCCGGCCGCTGTCGATCAGCACCTTGGCACCCTTGCTTTCGAACAGGTCGCAATAGAACTGCTTGGCGCGCGCCATGTCGCTGGTGCCCACGGTGGTATAGCCGATCATGATACATTCCCCTGCGGCTTTCTGCGGTCGCCATACATCCGGTGCAGCTTGCGCATGCCCCCGATCCAGCGATCGTAGTTCTCGGTTTTCTTGCGCATATACTCCAGCACTTGCGGGTGGGGCAGCACAAGGAACGTCTCGTTGCGGATGGTTTCCAGACAGGCTTCGGCCACGGGTTCCGCTTCAAGCAGACCGTCGAGTGCGGCGACAGAATCCTCGTGACCGCGGGTCATCTCGCTGCGGACAGCCTGAGGGCAAAGCACCGACACCTTGATCCCGTCATCACCATGAGACATCGCCAGCCATTCGGCCACAGCAACAGCCGCGTGTTTGGTCACGCCGTAAGGCGCGCAGCCGACCTGGTTCAGCAGTCCCGCCGCCGACGCGGTGTTCAGCAGATAGCCGCCCCCGCGTTCGGTCATGCGCGGCACCAGATGACGGGCGGCCCAGACATGGGCCATCACATTGATGTCCCAGATGCGCTGCCAGTCTTCGTTCGGCACTTCCATGCCGCCCGCGATCAATATGCCCGCGTTAGAGCAGAACAGATCAATCGGGCCGATGTCGTTTTCAACGGCATCGATCATATCCGCGATCTCTTGCTCGACACCGACATTCACACCGAAAGCCACGCCGTCGATTTCATCGGCAACCGCCTGCGCGCCCTCTTTGTTGAGGTCGACACAGACGACTTTCTTGGCCCCTTCCGCGGCAAAGCGGATGGCCATCGCCTTGCCGATGCCGCTTGCGGCACCGGTGATGACGATGATTTTATCCTTCAGTTCCATAGCAGCCCCCTACGTCCACATGTTCGACCCGCCACAAACGGTCAACGCCTGACCGGTCATGTAGCGGCTTGCATCAGAGGCGAGGAACACGGCAAGCCCCGCAAAATCCTCTGCCTCGCCAAGACGGCGCAGCGGGATCTCGTTCTTGATGCGTTTCTCGACATCGGGATTGTCCCACAGCTCGCGCGCGAATTCGGTTTTCACCAGACCCGGACAGATCGCGTTGAACCGCAGACCCTTGGGCCCGAATTCGGCGGCAAGGTTGCGCACAAGGCCGATCAGCGCCAGCTTGGACATGCCATAGGTGCCAAGCATGACCGACGGTTTGAACGCCCCGATGGACGAGGTAAACGCCATCGACCCGGCGCCTTTCTCGATCATGTCGGGGGCCACCATCTGTGCCAGCCAAAGATTGGACAGCACATTGGCGTTCATCGTCTTTTCATAGGCATCATCGGGGATCTCGGACGTTGGCCCATAGTAGGGGTTCACGCCCGCGTTACCGATCACGATGTCGATCTTGCCTGCCAGCTTGTGGGTCTCGTCCACCAGCGCTTGCAGCTGCTCTTTATAACCAACGTTGCAGGCGACGCCGAACGCCTTGCCCTTGCCAAGCGCGTTGATCTCGGCGGCGGCGGCGTCCAGCTGGTCTTGCTTGCGGGCCGAGATGACGACGGTCGCGCCATGCTCGGCCAGACCCTTGGCCATCGCCAGCCCCATGCCCTTGGAGGCGCCGGTCAACAGCGCCACCTTTCCGGTCAGATCAAACAGGGTCATACGCCACCTCGCGTACGGCCTGTGGCGATCTCTTCACGGGCGCGCGATGTGCGCAGGTTGGATTCCTGATAATCCTTGACCTCGGCGCGGGCGATCACGTGGTGGTGGACCTCATCAGGGCCATCCGCATAGCGCAGCGTGCGCTGCGAGGTGTACATGCCCGACAGCGGCGACCACTGCGAAATACCTGTCGCACCATGCACCTGCATCGCCTGATCGATGATGTTGCAGACTTTTTCCGGCACCATCGCCTTGATCATGCTGACCCAGATGCGAGCCTCTTTGTTGCCCAGAACGTCCATCGCCTTGGCGGCTTTCAGCACCATCAGGCGCATGGCTTCAATCTCGATCTTGGCGCGAGAGATCGTTTCCATGTTCTTGCCCAGATCGATGATCTTCTTGCCAAAGGCTTCACGGCTCAGCCCGCGCTCGATCATCAGGTCCAGCGCCTTTTCCGCCGCCCCGATAGAGCGCATGCAGTGGTGGATACGGCCTGGCCCAAGACGCACTTGGGAGATTTCAAAGCCCTTGCCTTCGCCCCAGAGGATGTTTTCCTCGGGCACGCGCACATTGGTGAACTTGATGTGCATGTGACCGTGCGGCGCGTCGTCGTGACCGAAGACATGCATCGGGCCGACGATTTCAACACCGGGTGTGTCGATCGGCACAAGGATCTGGGACTGCTGGCGGAAGGGTTCGGCATCTGGCGACGTCTTGACCATGGTAATCATGATCTTGCAGCGCGGATCACCGGCACCGGAGATATAGTATTTCTCGCCGTTGATGACCCATTCACCGTTTTCCAGCACGGCAGAGGTAGAGATATTCTTGGCATCCGAGGACGCCATATCGGGTTCGGTCATCGCGAAGGCCGACCGGATTTCACCGGCAAGCAGCGGCTTGAGCCACTTTTCTTTCTGCTCCGCTGTCCCGATCCGTTCCAGCACTTCCATGTTGCCGGTGTCAGGCGCGGAACAGTTCAGCGATTCAGATGCCAGCGGGCTTTTGCCAAGCTCGGCCGCGATATAGGCGTAATCGAGGTTCGACAGACCTTCACCGGTTTCGGCATTCGGCAAAAAGAAATTCCACAGCCCATTTTCACGGGCCTTTTTCTTGGCGGTTTCCAGCAGCTCCAACTGGCCGGGCGCGTGTGACCAGCGGTCGGCACGACCTTCGCCAAGGCGGAAATACTCGTCGGTGATCGGATCGACATTTTCGCGGATGTGTTTGATGACGGCGGCCAACAGCGGCTTGGCCTTCTCGGACATCTCGAGATTATTCATTCCGGCCATAGCTTCGTTATGTGACATAGAGTGCCTCCTGGCAGTTGGTTCGATTATTTATTGACCCAGTTGGGTTTGCGTTTTTCGACAAAGGCGTTCACGCCTTCCTTGAAATCTTCGGTTTTGCTGAGGTCCGCGATCACCTCGCGTGAATAGGCGATGCTGTCTTGCATCCCGTCGCGTTTGTACATGTCGTTCAGGACGCGTTTCGTGGCCTTGACCGCCGAGGGCGACACGGCACACAGCTCTTCGGCCTTTTCCATCGCTTTCGCCATCAGCTGGTCGGCAGGGTAGACCGCGTTGACGCAGCCCATCGACAGCGCCTCATCGGCCATGATGGTGCGGCCGGTGAACATCATCTCTTGCGCGGCAAGCCGCCCGATATAGCGCGACAGGCGCTGCACGCCGGAAGCCGCGGCAAAGAAGCCGACCTTGACCTCTGGCAGAGCGAATTTTGCCTGATCAGAGGCGAGGATAATGTCGCATGACAGCGCGGTTTCAAATCCGCCGCCCATGGCGAAACCGTTGACGGCTGCGACGATGGGCTTTTCCAGATCAAAACGCGAGGACAGACCGGCAAAGCCGCTGGCGGGCATCGTCGCCTTCGACCCGCCCGCAGCCGTGGCTTTAAGGTCGTTCCCCGCGGAAAACGCCTTGTCCCCCGCGCCGGTCAGAACCGCGACCCAAAGATCCTGATCCGCGGCAAAAGCGTCCCAGCAATCGGCCATTTCATTATGCATGTCGACGTGCACGGCATTGTACACCTCGGGGCGGTTCATGGTCACAACAAGGATGTGACCCTTCTTTTCGGTGGTGATATATTGATAGCTCATACCTTCAGCCCTCCGGTGTCGATTTCAGTGAATTTCCCGCCATTCTTGGCCAGATCGCGCAGCAGCTCGGCGGGCGCGAATTCGGGGTCTTCGGCGCCCAGCTTTTCCATCACGTCCAGCACGGCCTGCGCACCGACCATATCGCCATAGAACATCGGGCCGCCCTTATCGGCGGGCCAGCCATAGCCGTTCAGCCAGACCACATCGATGTCAGAGGGGCGCTGCGCCTTGTTTTCCTCGAGGATTTTGACCGCTTCGTTGATCATCGGATAGATGCAGATCTCGATGATCTGTTCCTGCGACATCTGGTTGGCTTCGGCGCCTGTGATGTCCTTGATCACACCGGCAACCACATCCGACGGGATCGGGCGGCGGGATTCATCATAGTCGTAGAAACCCGCTTGGGTCTTCTGGCCGCGACGGTCCATTTCACACAGCGCATCGCGGATCGGGTTTTCGGTCTTGGCCCCTTTGGACCAGCCGATATCCAGACCGGCCAGATCGGACATCTGGAACGGCCCCATCTTGAAGCCAAAGGCGTTCAGCGCGGCGTCCACATCCCAGGGCATCAAGCCC
Organism: Sulfitobacter sp. SK025; assembly: GCF_003352105.1. Classification (NCBI taxonomy): domain Bacteria; kingdom Pseudomonadati; phylum Pseudomonadota; class Alphaproteobacteria; order Rhodobacterales; family Roseobacteraceae; genus Sulfitobacter; species Sulfitobacter sp. SK025. Next base: position 109,730 of record NZ_CP025810.1, read on the forward strand.
TGTTGCAGCAGCTTGTTGGCCTGTTTCTGGCGTGCGAACAAAATACGGTTGCCGACAAAACCGGGGCAAACGCCGACGAGCACAGCGATCTTGTTGATCTTGGCCGCCAGATCCATCGAGGTCGCGACCACATCATCAGCAGTATGTTTCGCGCGCACGATTTCGAGCAGTTTCATCACGTTGGCGGGCGAGAAAAAGTGCAGCCCGATCACGTCTTCGGGGCGCTTGGTCATCGCCGCGATTTCGTCGATGTTCAACGCCGAGGTGTTCGTCGCAAGGATCGCGCCCGGTTTCATCACGCGGTCCAGCTCGGTGAAAATCTTGCGCTTCAGCTCCATGTCTTCGAACACGGCTTCGATCACCAGATCACAATCGGCCAAGGCTGCCAGTTCCAGCTTGCCGTCAAAGCGATCCATCCGCGCTTCGACTTCTTCTTGCGGGAAACGGCCCTTATCGGCGCTGCGCTGGTAGTTGCCGCGCACGACCTTCAACCCGCGGTCTAGCGCCTCTTGCGTGGTTTCGACGATGGTGACGGGGATGCCCGCGGTGGCAAAGTTCATCGCGATGCCGCCGCCCATCGTACCCGCGCCGATGATGCCTACGGATTTGATCTCGCGCTGTTTGGTGTTGGCGGGCAGGTCCGGGACCTCCCATGCGGCTTTGCCGGCAGCACCGATATAGGCACCAATTTCTGCGTCGGTTGGGGTGTTCATAGTCTTCCTTTCTTCCGGCCCGGTTGGTGGGCCTTATGTGTCCAGACAGGCCGCGCGGATCGCACGGCGGTCAATCTTGTCGGTGGCACCACGGGTCAAAGGACCGTCCTGGCACCACAGTTTTTCGGGTATCTTGAATTTGGCCAGCCGCCCGTCGAGATGCGCCGCCATGTCGGCTTGCGTCAAAGGCTTGCCATCGCGGGTCTGCACAGAGGCCCCGACGACTTCGCCCAAGCGCGGGTCCGGCACGGAAAATGCGCAAGCCTCGATCACATCGGGATGCGTGTGCAGCGCGCCCTCGACATCCAGACAAGCGATGTTTTCGCCGCCCCGGATGATGATGTTCTTCTTGCGATCAAGGATGGTGATATAGCCTTCGGCGTCGATCACACCCAGATCACCGGTGCGCAGCCAGCCGTCTTGCATCGTCTCTTCTGTGGCTTCCGGCTTGTTGAGGTAGCAGCGCATATTGGCGGGGCTTTTGACGGTAATCTCGCCCAATTCGCCCTGCGGGACATCGTTGCCCTTGTCGTCCAGAAACCGGATGTCTTGCAGCGGCGGATGCAGCTTGCCCGCGGCGTCGGGGCGTTTGTTGTATTCCTCGCCCACCATGCCGATGCCAAGCGCGTTCGTCTCGGTCATTCCCCAGCCTGTCGCGATATCCGCGGCGGGGAACTGGTTTTTCAACTGCGCCACCTGCGCCGCAGGACGTTTCGCCCCGCCTGCGCCAAGCCAGGTGAGCGTCGGCAGGGTCTCTCCCATACGCTTTGCGGCTTCCAGCAGGTCGGCAGATTGCGTCGGCACGCCGAGAAAACGGGTCACGCCTTCGCGGTTGATCACGCGCACCGCTTCTTCGGCGTCCCACTTGTGTAACAAGGAGATCTTGGCACCTGCGGGCAGGCTAAGCAGAAACAGCGGATGCGTCGCGGTGACGTGGAACAGCGGTGTGACGATCAACCCCGACGGGCGCGGCGCGGGCGGTGCGCCGGGTTCAGGGGGGGTGACCAGCGGCGCGGCGACGGCCTGTAACAGCCAGCTGAACACCGCGCTAAGCGCGCCACGGTGGGTCTGCACCACCCCTTTCGGCTTGCCCGTCGTGCCCGACGAATACATCACCGCAAAGTCATCGTCCGTGTCCAGATCGACGCCTTCGGGCGGCGTTTCGGCCATGCCCTGCATCAGGTCCGACAGCTTGTGCGGGCCCATTTCCTCTGCATCGCGCACGCCGATGAGACGCAGGCCCAGATCATCCTTGAGCGGTTTCATCCGTTCAAAACGGGGACCATCGGCAAAGACCGTCTTGGCCCCGCTGTCTTGCAACGCATAGTCAAGCTCTTCGGTGGTCCACCACGCATTGACGAACACCACCACAGCACCCGCTGACGCGACCGCCAGCGTGAGCATCAGCAGTTCGGGATAGTTGCGCATCGCGATGCCGACACGGTCGCCGGTCTTGATCCCCAGCGTGTCGCGCAGCCCGTTGGCGATGCGGTTCACATCGGCGGTGAACGCATCATAGGTCCAGCGTTCATCCTGATAGACCAGAAACTCTGCCGCGCCATTGCCCTGGATTTCGCGGCTCGCCTGGATCAGCCCGCCCAGGGTTTTCGGGATATTCTTGAATGTTTTATAGGTGACGCCACGGATATTACTTTCGGTTACTTCGAACGTCGGGTTCGTTGAAACCACGTGGCGAATGGCTTCTTCGGGGGTCATTGCGGTCATATGCACCCGCCCGCAGACAGCATAGATACAGATAGTGTGGCCATTTCGTCCTCCCTTATCGAGCCTGTTGCCGGACACTCCTCCACGATTGTCCGCGACTCTGATTTCTGCAGCCTAAGCGCTAAAATTCAAACTGCCAATACCGCATGATGGAACGATGTTCCGCAAGCTGACGTTTGACAGGATTTTACGCGCACCAAGGCCCTCCGCACCTGCGGCCCCATATCTCGGCGAAAATTGACCATGAATATAAAGGTAAGGAAAGCCCTACTTTCCCCGAAACCGGGGAAAGCGGCCAATGGCACCTGCGATGTCATTGAAACATCGCGTCACTTGGGGGGCGGCAGATCCCCCGCCGCTGCCGCTTATGTCGGCGTTCAGGCGCCGACGGTGCCGCAAATCAGCTCGGGAAGCCGCGTGGCAGGGGGCGTATTCCGGCTGCGCAGGCTGCGTACCACGCCATCAATCACCGTCATGCCAACACCGGGCAGATTTCCCAGTTGCACCGATTCAAGCATATTTTTGCCGGGCGCATGCTGTGCCTGATCCATCAGGACGAAGTCCGCGCATTTGCCGACCTCGATCAATCCGGTGTCCAGCTTGCGTTGCCGCGCGGTGTTGCCGTTGGCAAAGCAAAAGGCGATCTCGGCAGGTACATCGCCAAGCGATGACAGCATCGCAACCATGCGCATGATCCCCAAAGGCTGCACGCCGGACCCAGCCGGACCGTCGGTGCCCAGGATCAACTGATCAAGCTTGCCCAACTCGCGCGCTGTGTTCAGCGTCAGCAAGGCGGCGCGTTCGTTCCCGTTGTGCACGATCTCAAGCGCGGCCTTGCAGCCCTCGCAGAGGCAGATGATCTGATCGTCGGGCAGGGCAGAGTGCCCGCCGTTGATATGCCCGACCACATCCGTTCCTGTCTCAAGCACCATATCCGCATCGATCAGCCCTGATCCGGGGATCGACGGGCCGCCGGTGTGGATCGTGCTTTGCATGCCGTATTTGCGTGCCCATCCGACCATCTGCGCGGCGGTCTTGCCGTCCTTGACCGTGCCCAGTCCGACCTCGCCCAGCAGAGTCACGCCGGCCTTGGCCATCTCGGCAAAGTCTTCTTCGACCATGCCCTGTTCGATCACCGGCGCACCCGCGTGAACCTTGACGCCCGAGGGGCGGAAGTTCTCGTACCACCGCTGCGACGCGATCGCCATCGCCTTGAGGCCGACGATATCCTTCGGGCGGCCCGGCATATGCACTTCACCGGCAGAGATCAGTGTGGTCACCCCGCCGTGCAGCGTTGAATCGATCCACCCCAACTGCTGCTGGCGCGGGGTATAGTCGCCCACCACCGGGTGCACATGGCTGTCGATCAACCCCGGTGCCAGCGTCGCGCCATGGGCGTCGACTTCTGTCGTGGCCCCGTCGCAATCCATATCCTTGGCATAGCCCCATTCCGTTATCTTTCCGTCCATCGCGATCAGGCAATCCCCGTCGGCAATGGGGTCTTCCATCTTTCCGGTCAGGATCATCCCGATGTTCCGGATCACGAGTTTTGCAGAGGTGTCTGACATGGGGCACGCCTTTCAAGCAGCATCAGTTTCATTTGAACGCTAACAGAAAAATGCGGCCAATCAAGATGAAACACTTGACAGATAATCATTCGCGTACAAACAATAATACATCCGCAGTCGATAAGGACTTTCCATGGACGCCGCTTCTCTCTCTCGCCCCAGCTTCCCGATCCCCGCAGGTGTCTTTGCCGAAACGGTGACGGAGGTGCAGCATTATACCGACAGTCTGTTCCGCTTCCGCATCACCCGCGACCCGTCCTTCCGCTTCCGGTCGGGGGAGTTCGTGATGATCGGGCTGCCCAATGCCGAAAAGCCGGTGTTTCGTGCCTATTCCATCGCGTCGCCGTCGTGGGACGAGGGGGTCGAGTTCTATTCTATCAAGGTGCCGGACGGGCCGCTGACGCAGCACCTGCAAAAGCTCAAGGTCGGTGATACCGTGCTGATGCGCCGCAAGCCGACGGGGACGTTGGTGAATGACGCCTTGCTGCCCGGAAAACGGTTGTGGATGTTCGCCACGGGGACCGGCATCGCGCCTTTCGCGTCGGTCATCCGTGACCCCGAGACGTATGAGAAGTTCGATGATCTGATTCTGTGCCACACCTGTCGCACCGCCAAAGAGCTGACCTATGGCCGTGATCTGGTCGCCAGCCTCAAGGCCGATCCGCTGGTGGGGGAATTGGCGCAAAGGCTGTCCCTATACGACACGCTGACCCGCGCGCCGTGGCCACGCGAAGGGCGGCAAACCGACCTGATGGCGTCGGGCAAGATGTTCCGCGATTTGGACGTGCCGCCGATCTCTCCTGATCGCGACCGTGCGATGATCTGCGGGTCGATGGCCATGTTGAACGACACCAAAGCCGCGCTCGAATCCTTTGGGCTGGTGGAGGGGGCAAATAATCGCCCTGCCAGTTTTGTGGTCGAAAAAGCCTTTGTCGGCTGACGACATGCGAATTGATTTGACACGAAGGCACCCGACGCACTTCTATTCGTATACCAACAAGTTTTACGCCCGCAGCAAAAGGTGACCGGATGAGCTACCTGACCGCGACGACATTGGATCAAGCGCTAACCACATTGGCCGCGGGGCCGGTGTCGATCATCGCGGGGGGGACCGATTGGTTCCCCGCACGCGGCGACCGTCCTGTGACGGGCGACCTGTTGGATATCACCCGCTTGCCAGAGCTGCGCGGCATCAGCCAAACAGACCAAGGCTGGCGTATCGGGGCGGCCACCACATGGACAGACATCATCCGCGCTGATCTGCCCGCCGCTTTCGACGGGCTCAAGCTGGCGGCGCGCGAGGTCGGGTCGATCCAGATCCAGAACGCAGGCACCATCGCGGGTAATCTGTGCAACGCTTCTCCTGCCGCCGACGGGGTGCCGCCGCTACTGACCCTGAATGCCGAGGTAGAGCTTTGCAGCGCAAACGGGTCGCGGGTGCTGCCCTTGTCGCAGTTCCTGCAAGGCGTGCGCCAGACCGTCCGCGCCCAGAACGAGCTTGTCACCGCCATCCATATCCCCGCACCCCCGGCTGATAGTCACAGCAGCTTTGTCAAACTCGGTGCGCGGAAGTATCTGGTGATCTCGATCTGCATGGTCGCGGTGCTGGCAAAGATCGAGAGCGGCAGGCTCACCGATATCCGCATCGCCATCGGCGCCGCATCCCCCGTCGCGCAGCGGCTGACCGCGCTTGAGGATCAGCTTCGCGGTAGCGCCCTTGGCGATGTAGAAAACCGCATGACTGCTGATCTGGTGCAAACGCTGAGCCCCATTTCGGATGCGCGCGCGAGCGCCGACTACCGCCTTGCCGCCAGCGTCACTTTGATCCGCCGCGCTGTGATGCGCGCCTTGAAAGGGGCCCTGTGATGGATAAACCGACCACGACAGAAGTGACCTCTTTCACCCTGAACGGCAGCATTGCGCAGGTTGAACCGCTGCCCGGTGAACGCTTGTCTTACGCGCTGCGCGAGCGGCTGGACCGCAAGGATGTAAAGATCGGCTGCAACGCGGGCGATTGCGGGGCCTGCACTGTGCTGGTCGATGGCGCGCCGGTCTGCGCCTGCCTGATGCCCGTGCAGCAAGCGGTGGGGCGGCAGGTGGAGACGCTGGCGGGGCTGGTGAAAACCGACCACGACGCGCAGGCATTGATGCAAAGCTTCCAGCACCATCAGGCCGCGCAATGCGGAATTTGCACACCGGGGATGATGGTCTCTGCCGTGGCGCTGTTGCGCGAGGTGCCGCAGCCGAGCGCGGCGCAGGTGCAGGATGCCCTTGGCGGCGTGCTGTGTCGCTGCACCGGCTATCGCAAGATCATCGACGCGGTGGTCGGGGCCCATGCTGCCGACGGGCTGACTGTCGCCCCTACCGCGCTTGGCCAGCCTGCGCGGCGGCTGGACGGGCAGGCCAAGGTCGACGGGTCAGAGGCGTTTGGCGATGACGTTGCCCCAGCCGGTGCTTTGGTCGCGCGGGTCATCCGCTCGCCCCATGCCTCGGCCGGATTTTCCTTCGGCGATCTTGAGGCATGGCGCAGCGCGCAGCCCGGGATCCATTGCATCCTGACCGCAGATGACGTGCCCGGCCTCAACGCCTTTGGCGTGATCCCGGGCTTCATCGACCAGCCGGTTTTCGCTGTGAACCACATCCGGTTCCGGGGGGAGGCGGTGGCTTGCGTCGTGGGAGAGGCGGAGGCGATGATCGCCCTTGATCTGGAAAGCTTTCCTGTCCATTGGTCGCCACAAACTGCGCTTGCCGATACCGATGCCGCGACCACCCCCGACGCGCCGCAGCTGTTCGAGGACCGCAAAGGGAACATCATGTGCGGCGGCTTCGTGCAATGCGGCGATGTGGAGGCCGCGCTCGACGCCGCCGACGTCACGGTCGAGGCGCAGTATACCACCAGTTTTGTCGAACATGGCTATATCGAGCCAGAGGCAGGCTTTGCCCAAGTGATCGACGGGCGCATCCATGTGCATGCCTGCACCCAGGCGCCAGGTATGGACCGCGAAGCACTGGCCGCGATCCTTGACCGTCCCATGGCCGACATCCGCATTGTGCCGACGGCGGTCGGGGGCGGCTTCGGATCAAAGATCGACCTGTCGTTGCAGCCCTTCATCGCGCTTGCCGCGCTCAAGACGGCGCGGCCCGTGCGCATGACCTATGCGCGCGCCGAGACGATGCAATCGACCACCAAACGCCACCCCGCGCAGATCACGATCAAGATCGGGGCCAAGGGGGATGGGACGCTTTCGGGGCTGCGGTTCGACGGGGATTTCAACACCGGCGCCTATGCGAGCTGGGGTCCGACGGTCGCCAATCGCGTGCCGGTGCATGCCTCTGGCCCCTACCACATCCCTGACTATCGCGCACGCAGCCGTGCCGTGCATACCCATTGCCCCCCCGCAGGTGCCTTCCGCGGCTTCGGTGTGCCGCAATCGGCCATCGCTCAGGAAACCGCCTTTGACCTGCTGGCCGAAAAGCTGGGGCTTGATCCGCTTGAGTTCCGTCTGAAGAACGCGCTGGCGGACGGGGTGCCCACGGTCTGCGGGCAGGTGTTCGATCAGGGCGTCGGCATCGCTCCCTGTCTAGAGGCGTTGCGCCCCGCGTGGGAGGAGGCGAAAGCCGAATGCGCCCGGTTCAATGCAAAGAATGACACGGTGAAACGCGGTGTCGGGATCGCGGGGGCGTGGTACGGCTGCGGCAATACCTCGCTGCCGAACCCGTCGACCATTCTGGCGGGCGTGCGGCCGGATGGTACGGTTGTGCTGCACCAAGGCGCGATGGACATCGGGCAGGGGGCCAATACGGTGATCCCGCAGATCTTTGCCCAAGCGCTTGGGCTGTCTGTCGAGGGGATCAAGATCCTGGGCGGTGACACCGATATCACGCCGGACGCGGGCAAAACCTCTGCCTCGCGGCAGACCTTTGTGTCGGGCAATGCCGCGCTGAAGACCGGAGAGGCGCTGCGGGCGCAGATCCTGCGGCAAGTCAATGCGGGCCCCGCCGCGCAGATCGGCTCCCAAGACGGGCAGCTCACGGTGACCGACGGCGGGCGCACGCAGCGCCTTGATCTGACGCGGCTGCCGATCGATGCGCAGGGCTATGTGCTGCAGGCGCAGGAAAGCTATGATCCGCCAGTCAAACCGCTGGATGAAAACGGGCAGGGCGTGCCCTATGCGCAGTTCGGCTATGCCGCGCATCTGGTGGTGGTCGAGGTGGATATCGCCCTTGGCCTTTGCCGCCCGCTGCGCTTTGTCGCCGCCCATGACGTGGGTCGTGCGATCAACCCGTTGCTGGTCGAGGGGCAGGTGCAGGGCGGCATCGCCCAAGGGCTTGGTATGGCGCTGATGGAGGAGTATATCCCCGGACGCACCGAGAACCTGCATGACTATCTGGTGCCGACCATCGGCGACGTTCCCCCGATCGAGACGCTGATCCTGGAGGTCGCCGATGCCCATGGCCCCTACGGCGCGAAAGGTCTGGGCGAACATGTGCTGATCCCCACCGCCCCCGCGATCCTCAACGCTATCTACCATGCCACCGGTGCGCGCGTGACGCAGACACCGGCCACGCCGACGCGCCTGCGCGCCGCCCTGAAGGAGGCCGGACATGCCTGACGACCTGCGCGACCCCAAGCCTGTGAAAATCCGCTGCGATGCCTGCCCGGTGATGTGTTTCATCGCCGACGGCAAATCCGGAGCCTGCGACCGCTATGCCAACCACGCGGGCGAATTGGTACGGCTGGACCCGCTGACCGTGATCCAGTCGGGGGCCAAGGCCGTCGCTTTTCTGGATCAGGGCGATAATGCGCAAGATTGGGACGGCGACGTGATTCAGGGCGGGCGCGATTTCGTCACCGCCGTGGGGGCGGGGACCACCTATCCGGATTACAAACCCGCGCCCTTCATCGTCAGCCAAGAGGTCGAGGGCGTGGATATGATCACCGTCGTGACCGAAGGCATTTTTTCGTATTGCGGGGTCAAGGTGAAGATCGACACCGACCGCCACATCGGCGACGAGCGCGCTGTGGTGCGCGTTGACGGAGAGGCGATCGGACACGTGATGACCTCGGAATACGGGTCCAAGATGCTGTCTTTGGGCGGGGTCGAGCATCTGACCGGCGGCTCCAAGAAAGAGGGCCGCGTGACCTGTGACGCGCTGCTGCGCCTATGTAACCGTGAACCGGTCGAGGTCACCATCGACGGCGGCGTCACCATGGTGGTCGAGGCGGGCAAAGCGCCGATCATCAACGGCGTCCCGGAAAAGCTGATGCGCGTGGGCTGTGGGTCAGCGACCATCGGAATGTTCGCCAAACAATGGCACGGGCATGTGGACGAGGTCGTCGTTGTCGATGATCACATCACCGGCGTGCTGACAGAACACGAGGCGGGCAAGGGGCTGGATATGACCCCGTCGGGCATCCGCGTGAACGGGCGGCGGTCAACGCCGGGACGGTATTTTCAGGTGGCGGACCCCGGCACCGGATGGGGCGGCACCGATGTTGAAGACCCGCTGACCATCCTGCGTGACGCCGACCCGAAGCGTGCCTGGCCGGGGCTGCGGCTGCTGATGATCTCTACCACCGGAGAGCAATGGGCCTATTTCACGCTGGATGATGATCTGATCCCGCAACCCGCCAAGATCACGCCCGAGCTGCTGGTCGTCGCGGACCGCATCGCCGAGAATTGCGAACCCTCGCTTTGTTCGGTGCTGTTCATGGGGGGGGCGGGCGGCAGTTTGCGTGCCGGCGTGACAGAGAACCCCGTGCGGCTGACGCGGTCGGTCAAGGAATCGCTGACGCATGTGTCCTGCGGCGGGGCCGAGGCCTATGTCTGGCCGGGGGGCGGCATAACCGTCATGGTGGATGTCATGGATATGCCCACGAACTCTTTCGGTTATGTACCCACCCCCGCGCTGGTGGCACCGATCGAATTCACCCTGCGGCGCGAGGATTACGGCACGCTTGGCGGGCATATGGAGCATATCCAGCCCGTGCGTGATGTGGTCACCGATGATGTGCGACGGGTGGCGCAGCAACTGCTGCAACCCGACCCGAACGCGCGGGAAAACTACGGCTGGTCGAAGGACAAGACATGACGGCACAGGCGGCTCTACTCCCCGGTGGCAGGCTGCATCTGTCCCACGGCCCGATTGATCTGGTCATCGGGGCGGATGGCGCGCGAGATCTGGCGTTTCGCGCGGGTTTCGATCGCTTTGGCACGATCCTGTCTGAACTGACGGCAGAACTGCCCCTGCTGCGCCGCCCTGTGGGCACCAAACCAAACGGCAAGATCGCCCGCGCCATGTACCGCGCCGCCTTGCCCCATGCCGACAGGCTGACCACGCCGATGATCTGCGTCGCCGGTGCCGTCGCGGCAGAGGTATTGTCGGCCATGGTGGATGCCGCCGATCTGACCCGCGCCTATGTGAACAACGGTGGCGATATCGCGCTGCATCTGACCGAAGGCGCGCGCTTTGACTTGGGCATCGCGGGGCTGGACGGGCGGTCGCTTGGCACCGTCACGATCCGCAGCAGTGATCCCATTCGCGGCATCGCCACCAGCGGGCAGGGCGGGCGCAGCCAGTCCTTGGGCATTGCCGACAGTGTCACCGTGCTGGCCCGATCCGCCGCGATGGCCGACGCGGCGGCGACCAAACTTGGCAACGCCGTCGATCTGCCCGCACATCCCGCGATCCGGCGTAGCCCCGCCAACCTGCTGCACGACGACAGTGACCTTGGTGCGGCAACGGTGGTTACCCATGTCGGGCCGCTCTCCCCTGCCGATGTTAACCACGCCCTCAAGGCGGGCGCGACAGCGGCGCAGGGTTTGCGCGACCGTGGCCTCATCTTTGGCGCGGCGCTTTTTCTGCGCGACCAACATACTGTTATCGGCTTGCCCGAAACCCTGAAATCCCTAGTGAAAGCCCCCGAATATGCCTGAGGTTATGACCCGTAAAATTGTCACCAGCGTCGAAGAGATTTTCCACGAAGGCGGCCCCCGTGCCAATACGCCGCTGAAACGCGGGTCGGTTATGGCTGTGATCCAAAACCCCTATGCAGGCTCTTATATCGAGGACATCCAGCCCTTTATGGAAGACCTCAAACCGCTGGGGGTCGCGATGGCGCAAAAGCTGCTGGCGGCGCTCGGGGTCGAGGCGGCACAGATCGAAGGCTACGGCAAAGGCAGCATCGTCGGCACGGGCGGAGAGTTGGAGCACGGTGCGCTCTGGCACGCCCCCGGCGGCTATGCGATGCGCGACGTGCTTGGGGGGTCGAAGGCGATTGTGCCATCGACGAAAAAGGTTGGCGCGGCGGGGGTGCGGCTGGATGTGCCTGTGACCCATGTCGATGCCTCTTATGTCCGCAGCCATTTCGATTCAATCGAGGTCGGCCTGAACGACAGCCCCCGCGCCGATGAAATGGCGGTGATCCTTGTGATGACCACAGGGGCCCGTATCCACAACCGCGCGGGCGGGTTGGATGCAAAGGATATCGAAGGAAAGGATGGCCTGAGATGAGCGCCGATATTCGCAAAATCGCCACTTGGGTCGAAGAGACTCACCGCGAGATCGGGCAGCAGATATCGCCCCCCACGCGCAAGGCCGTAGCTGTGGCCGTGATCAAAAACCCCTTTGCAGGCTCTTATACCGAGGACCTGACCCCGCTGATGGACATCGGCGCAGAGCTGGGGGGATTGCTGGGCGATAAATGTGTTGCGGCCCTTGGGATCACCCCCGCGCAGGCCGAAAGCTATGGCAAGGCCGCGATGGTGGGCGAGGGGGGAGAGCTGGAACATGCCGCCGCGATCCTGCACCCGAAACTGGGCGCACCGCTGCGGGTCGCGGTTGAAAAGGGGGCCGCACTGGTGCCGTCTTCGAAAAAGATGGGCGGGCCGAGGCAGGTGCTTGACGTGCCTCTGGGGCACAAGGACGCCGCCTATGTGCGCAGCCATTTCGACGGGATCGAGGTGCGGTTGAACGACGCGCCGCGCGCGGGCGAGATACTGGTGGCCGTGGCCGTGACCGATAGCGGGCGCCCCTTGCCCCGTGTCGGTGGGCTGACCCACGCAGACGCCGAAGGCAAGGACGGCCTGCGTTAGAGCCTATAGTTTCTCAAGCAGGGCCAGTAGCCGGTCGACCTCGCGCGGGGTGAGGTTGCCGACCGTCTCGGCCGAGATTTCCTGCGCGGTGGCAATCGCCTTGGCAGTCACCGCGATGCCTTCGTCGGTCAGCGAAATCTCCAGCCGCCGCATGTCGGTCTTTGACGGGGTCGAATGGACCAGCCCCTTTTTGCGCAACCGGTCGATCACGCCTTTGGTGGTCGCCGCGTCCATCCCGACCAGACGCCCCAGATGGTTCTGGCTGATCCGCGCCTCGTCGCGCAGCTTGGCCAGCACGGCGAATTGTGTCGGCGTGATATCCGGCATCCGCCGGTTAAAGATTTCAAGGTGGCGCTGGTTCGCGAGGCGCAGCTTGAACCCGATCTGTTGTTCCAACGCATAGTCTGCGGTCAGGGTCAGGTCTTGTGTGGTTTCAACCAAGGTTCTTATCCAGTGCTCTTGGGTCAATGCGTATAGATTAGGCACTATCATCCCACGGTTTCCATCTGGGGTCTATATCAGATGGGGCGCAAGAAATTGTTTGACAGCTAACAATTTTTTGGTCCTTCATGAAGCTGTGCAGAGCAAGGAGTGAACCGATGTCCTTTGTCAGAAACGCTTGGTACGTTGCGGGTTGGTCTACCGACTTTGGCGATGAGCTGGTGCCGCTGACATTGCTTGCGCAGAACCTAGTAGCCTACCGCACCAGCGATGGCCAGATCGCCGTGCTCGAAGATCGCTGCCCGCACCGGCTGCTACCGCTGTCCAAGGGCAAGCGCATCGGCGACACCATTCAATGCGGCTATCACGGTATGACCTTTGGCGCGGACGGGGCCTGCGTGCGGGTGCCGGGGCAATCGAACCTGCCCAAATCCGCCTATGTTGACAGCTATCCGGTGCTGGAACGCCACGACATTGTGTTCATCTGGATGGGCGACGCCGACAAGGCCGACCCCGCGCTGGCCTTTGACTTGCCCGAGCTGGGTCAGGAGGGGTGGCACGTCCACCACGGGGACAAGCTGCATATCCGCGCAAATTACCTCAACGTTGCCGAAAACCTTGTGGATCCGGCGCATGTCAGCTTTGTCCATCCGACGACATTGGGCAATGCGGCCTCCGAAAACGTACCCGTGCATGTCAAAACCGCAGACGAGGTGATCGTGGCATGGCGCTGGATCAGAGACGCGGAACCCATCGGCTTTTTCAAGGCATTCGGCGGCTTTAGCGGCAATGTGGACCGCTGGCATTATTACTATCTGCACATGCCCTCGACCGCCGTGATTGACTTTGGGTCGTCTGATGCAAAGCTTGAACTTCCCGAAGATCAGCGCAACAAAGGCGTGCGTATCTTTGCGCTCCATTTCGTCACACCCGTGACAGAGGACTATACGATCGACCACTGGATGCACCTGCGCAACACCGCCCTAGGCGATGACGCCGCGTCGGACCAAATGGACGCGATGTTCCGCGTAGCATTTGCCGAGGACAAGGCGATTTTGGAAGCCGTCCACCAAGAAGAACAGCGCCCCCAAAAACGCAAACCCATCCGCATCGCTATCGACAAAGCGCCCAACGTCTACCGCAAACGCATCCGCGACCGGATCGAGGCAGAGGCGACGGACGATCTGGGCGACCCCGTCGCACCGGTCTTTGTCCAGCATGATTGATCCATAAAAAGCAAAGCCGCAGCAGACGGCACACCCCAACACGAGAGGACCATCACATGAACAGAAAGACATTCCTGAACAGCGTCATAGGGGCCTTTGCCCTTGGCGTCACCGGCTTTGCCGCAACGGCGCAGTCGGGCGACCCGATCAAAGTCGGAGAGATCAACCACTACAAACGTCTCGCCGCCTTTGCCGAGCCGTATAAACAGGGCATCGAACTGGCGCTTGAGGAAATCAACGCCGATGGCGGTGTGCTGGATCGCCCGCTCGAATTCATCTTCCGCGACGATCAGGGCGACCCCGGTGAAGCGATCAAAATCGCCGAAGAGCTGATGACCAGCGAAGGCACCGTGATGATCACCGGTTCGATCCTGTCGAACGTCGGTCTGGCGATCTCCTCGGTCGCGGCGGAAAAGGGCTGGGTGTACCTCGCCGCCGAACCGCTGGCCGATGCCCTGACCTGGAGCCAAGGCAACCCCTGGACCTTCCGCCTGCGGACCTCGACCTATATGCAGGCCGCGATGCTGGCGGAACAGGCCGCCAAGACCGATGCCGTGAAATACGCGACCATCGCACCCAACTACGCCTATGGCAAAGACGCGGTGGCCGCCTTTAAGGAAGTGCTGACCGAACTGAAGCCCGAGGTCGAATTCGTCGGAGAGCAATGGCCCGCCCTGTTCAAGATCGACGCCGGCGCCGAGGTTCAGGCGCTGGAGCGGTCCAAGCCGGACGCGATCTATAACGTGACCTTCGGCCCCGACCTTGCCAAGTTCGTCCGCGAAGGTACCACCCGTGGTCTGTTCGACGGGCGCACGGTCTATGGCCTGCTTTCGGGCGAACCGGAATACCTTGAACCACTGGCCGACGAAGCCCCCGAAGGCTGGGTCGTGACCGGTTATCCCTGGTATGACTTCTCGGATGAGGACGGTGCGAACAAGCCTTTCGTTGATGCCTATCAGGCGAAATTCGATGAAACACCAAAGCTCGGGTCTCTCGTCGGGTATATGACCGCGCAAAGCATCGCCGCCGCGATCAGCAAGGCGGGATCGACCGAAGGCGACGCGATCCGTATGGCTTTCGAAGGGCTGGATGTGGCGACGCCCGTGGGCGACATCACGTTCCGCGAGATCGACAATCAGGCCACCATGGGGGCCTTTGTCGGGAAGACCATGCTCAAGGACGGTGCGGGCGTCATGACCGACTGGACCTATCTGGACGGCGCCGACTACCTGCCGTCTGACGAAGAGGTGTCGAAACTGCGTCCGGCAGAATAACCCGGACCCGCAGCCAAGGGGGGAGGCCCCCTTGGCTGCATCTGACCCCACCCCCAACATCAAGAGGTGCCCATGGGCCTTTTCATCGCACAGATTCTGACTGGGCTTGCCAATGCGGGTGCGCTCTTCATGGTTGCCTCTGGGCTGTCGCTGATCTTTGGCGTCACGCGGGTGGTGAATTTTGCCCATGGGTCGTTCTATATGCTGGGGGCTTATGTCGGCTATTCGCTGATGCAGGTGCTGCCGGGCATGGTCGGTTTCTGGGGGGCGATCCTGCTGGCGGGGCTGATCGTCGGGCTGATCGGGGTGATCGTCGAGATCTGCGTGCTGCGCCCTGTCTATAGCGCGCCTGAACTGTTCCAGCTGGTCGCGACCTTTGGCGTGATCCTTGTCATTCAGGACCTGGCGTTGATGATCTGGGGCCCGCAAGATCTGCTGGGCCCGCGCGCGCCGGGGCTGAAAGGGGTGATCCGCATCATGGGGGAACCCGTGCCGCAATATGACATCGCGCTGATCATCATCACGCCCTTCGTCGCCATCGCCCTGTGGTATCTGATCACGAAAACCCGTGTCGGCACTTTGGTGCGCGCTGCGACGCAAGACCGAGAGATGGTCGGTGCCCTTGGGGTCAATCAGGCGTGGCTGTTCACGGGCGTCTTCTTTCTGGGCTGTGCGCTTGCCGGTCTTGGCGGCGCGTTGCAACTGCCCAAGGGGGGTGCCGATCTGTTGATGGATTTCAGCATTATCGGGTCGGTCTTTGTGGTCGTGGTCATCGGCGGCATGGGGTCACTGCCGGGGGCCTATCTGGCGGCGGTGATCATCTCGGTCCTGAATGTGTTTGGCGTGACCTATGCGCCGCAGTCGACGCTTGTGCTGATGTTTGTCGTCATGGTGATCGTCCTGATGTTCCGCCCCTTCGGCCTGCTCGGGAAAGAGGAGATCGCGGGCGAGCATGGCCAGACCGGAGAGCCGGAGCGCCCGATCAAGCCCGCGGGCAATCGGATGCGCTTGCTGGTGATGGCGGGGCTGTTCATCCTTGCGCTGCTGCCGTTCTACGGCGGGAATTTCGCCGTGGTGCTGGTGACCGACATCATGATCTTCTGTCTCTTCGCCGCATCGCTGCATTTCATGCTGGGGCAGGGCGGGCTGGTCAGCTTTGGCCATGCGGCCTTCTTTGGCGGGGGGGCCTATGCCGCGGCGCTGTTTGTGACCTATGCCGACACCCCGATGGAGCTGGCGCTGGTGCTGGCCCCGATCTGCGCGGGGCTGGCCGCCGTGGTGATCGGCTGGGTCTGCCTGCGGTCCACCGGTGTCTACTTCGCCATGCTAACGCTCGCCTTCGGGCAACTGCTCTGGAGCCTTGCCTTCCAATGGGGTGATGTGACGGGGGGCGATGACGGGCTGGTCAACATCTGGCCGTCCGATTGGGCGTCGGACAATGACGTTTATTACTACCTCGCTTTTGTCTTCTGCATCGGGGGCATCCTGCTGCTGCGCCAAGCTGCGCATGCGCCCTTCGGCTATGCCGTGCGCGCGGCCCGCGACAGTGCGCGCCAAGCCGAGGCGATGGGGATCAACACCAAACGCATCCAATGGGTCGCCTTTACCTTTGCGGGCATCATGGCGGGGCTCGCGGGCGGGTTGTTCGTCTTCTCCAAGGGCAGCATCTTCCCGAACGAGCTTGAAACCGCGCGCAGTTTCGACGCGCTGATCGTGGTGTTTCTGGGCGGGGTGAAGACCCTGTCGGGCGGCTGGGTCGGCGGAGCCTTCTTTGAAGGCGTCAAAGACTACCTGACCCGTTTCGAATACTGGCGCCTCGCCTTGGGCCTGCTGATCATCTTTGTCGTGATCCTTGGCCCCGAAGGCATCGTCGGATCGCTGCGCAAGGCGGGCGAACGCATTGGCCTGCTGAAAACACCGGAGGACGCGAAATGAGCCCGATCCTGTCTGTGCGCAACCTGTCCCGCAATTTTGGTGCGATCAAAGCCGTGGATGACGTGAGCTTTGATCTTGCCAAGGGAGAGCTGCTGGCGCTGATCGGCCCCAATGGCGCGGGCAAAAGCACCTGTTTCAACATGCTGATGGGACAGCTCAAGCCGTCGTCGGGCACCGTGCAGCTGATGGGCAAGAACATCGCGGGCATGCAGCCGCGCAAGATCTGGCGCATGGGGGTGGGGCGGACGTTCCAGATCACCGCGACCTATGCCTCGATGACCGTGGTCGAGAACGTGCAGATGGCGCTGATGTCGCATCACAAGCGGCTCTATTCCCTGACCACCTTCGCCCATAAACTCTACCGCGACGAGGCGCTGGCGCTGCTTGATACCGTGGGCATGGTCGACCAGTCCGAACGTCACTGCGCGGTGCTTGCCTATGGTGACCTCAAACGGCTGGAGCTCGCCGTGGCGCTGGCCAATGACCCGATCCTGCTGCTGATGGATGAACCCACCGCTGGCATGGCACCGCGCGAACGGATCGCGCTGATGCAGCTGACCGCCGATATACTAGAGCATCGGGGCATCAGCGTTTTGTTTACCGAACATGACATGGACGTGGTCTTTGCCCATTCGCACCGCATCATGGTGCTGAACCGTGGCCAGCTCATCGCCGACGGCACTGTGGACGAGATCCGCAACAACCCGCAGGTGCAAGAGGTCTATCTGGGCGGCGGCACCCTGTTCAAAGCGCAGGAGGATGCCCATGCTTGAGGTGAACGGCGTCAATTCATTCTACGGCAAGGCGCAGGTGCTGAATGACCTGAACTTTACCGTGGATCGCGGCACTGTCGTCGCCCTGCTGGGGCGCAATGGTGCGGGCAAGACCACGACGATGAAGTCCATCATGCAGCTGGTTCGGCCACGGCAGGGCAAGATCATCTATCAGGGCCAGGACATCACCGGCTGGCCCAGCCACAAGGTCGCGCGCAACGGCTTGGGCTATGTCCCCGAGGAACGCCGGATTTTCACCCAGCTTACCGTGCTGGAAAACCTTGAGGTCGGCCGCCAGCCCCCCCGCGACGGCTGCACCACCTGGACCGAGGACATGGTGTTCGACCTCTTCCCCAACCTCGCCGAACGCCGTCACAACCGCGGCAAAGCGCTGTCGGGGGGCGAACAGCAGATGCTGACCATCGCCCGCACCCTGATGGGCAACCCCGCGTTCATCCTGCTGGACGAACCCTCCGAAGGTATCGCGCCGGTGATCGTCGAACAGATGGCCCGCGTGATCCTGCAACTCAAGGCAGAGGGGCTGACGGTGCTACTGTCCGAACAGAACCTGCATTTCGCGCAAGCGGTCGCCGATGGCGTGGTGATCATCGAACACGGCACACAGAAATTCGTCGGCACGCTCGCCGCGCTGCAATCGCAGCCGGAAATTCGGGATCAATATCTGTCGGTTTAGGGGCGGTGCCAGCGATCACAAGGCGGGTTCAGGCAAAGGTCTCTGCCACGAGCTCTTTCGCGAAAGCCGCATCCAATACGCCGCGGTTCAACAAGCGATACCAGAATGCACCGTGGATCATGGTCGACAATACCTCAACGTTGCGCGCGGGTGAAAGCGCCCCATGGTCCTGCGCCTGACGCAGCATCAGCGTCATCATCTGCTCGCGCGGCAGGACGAATTTGGCATGGAACGACGCGTGAAATTTTGCGTCTTGCTGTGACGATGCAATCAGCGACCGGATGGTTCCGCCATCCAGCTTCAGGTGTTCGAAAACCTTGATCAGGAAGTCTTCAAGCTGCGCCCTATAGTCTTGCGCGCGCTCTATATCCGGTTCAGCGGCATAAGTATTCGTCGCCTCGAAAATCGCTTCGAGGATGAGGTCCGCCTTTGTGTCCCAGCGATTGTAGAGCGTTTGGCGTGCGACGCCCGCCTCGGCAATAATCGCCGCGATAGAGACCTTTTCGTACCCCGTTTCCCGCACAAGCCGCAGTGCGGCGGCTTTCAAAGCGGCGCTGGCTTCCTCATTCGCGGGGCGTCCGCCCGACTTCTTTACCGACATGCACAGCTCCTGTTCATCGATGCAGCGTGGTATGACATTGATTGTTAGACTGCGATCTACTAAACGCAAGTAGACCGTAGTCTATTATCTCGTTGGAGCGAAGATGTCTCAAATTTCCTTGTCCTCAAGCCGCGCGTTCGCTGTGACCGCAACCCTAGGCCTGCTCTCCCTTTTTCCGCCCTTGGCAACCGACATGTATCTGGCCGCCCTCGGGGATCTCGCGACGTCGATGGACGCCACCCATACGGCGGCCGAGCTGTCGCTCTCTCTCTTTTTTCTGGGGCTCTGTTTCGGGCAAATCATGATCGGCCCCTTGACCGATACCTACGGGCGCAAGGGGCCGCTTTTGATCGGCACCGTCCTTTTCACCGTGACCTCTGTTGTTCTGCCGTTGCTCAGCGACATCGCGTGGTTCAACGCACTTCGTTTCATACAGGCCATCGGGGCGAGCGCGGGCATGGTCGTGGGGCGCGCCATGGTCAAAGACCTGTACGAAGGACGAAAGGCGGCGAAAGTCATGACGGTGCTTGTCATGTTGCTGACGCTTGGCCCCATCGCCTCGCCCACTTTGGGCAGCCTATTGCTTGAAGCGTTTGGCTGGCGTTCCATCTTTGCGACGATGGCCCTTATCAGCCTTGTCGCGCTGCTCTTGTCCGTGATCACCTTGCCCGAGACATTGCCCGCCGAAGGCCGCCAGCCTCACCCCTTCCGCACGGGTGCAAAAACCGCCAAGCGGCTCCTGTCCGAGCGCGGATTTCTCATCATGGCGCTGGTCGCGGGGCTTATTCAAAGCGGCATGTTCGCGTTTATCACGGGTTCCTCTGGGGTGTTCCAAGGGATCTACGGGCTGAGTTCAATCGGCTTTGGCATGATGTTCGCGGCTATTGCGACCGCGCTTATCATCTTTGGCCGCATCAATGGCATGCTGTTGAACCGCTATAGCCCCGAACAGATTCTCACCGCCGTCTTGCCGCTGTTTTTCGCCGCTACTTTGGTGCTGACGCTGCTGTCCCAGACAAGCTCGCTTCTGGTATTCGCCATCCCGCTGTGGATATCGATTGGCTGCGTCGGGCTGCTATCGGCGAATGCGATGTCCATCGCGATGTCGCTGACAGAGAAAGCTGCCGGCATGGGATCGGCGTTGCTGGGGGCGATCCAGTTCGCCCTTGCCTTTGCCGTCTCTACCTCTGTCGCGATTGGCGGGGCGGGTACGGCGCTCCCCATGTCCCTCGGGCTTGTGGTCCCCGCGGGATTGGCAACGGTATTGTTCTTCGCGGCAGGGCGCTTCACCGTGCCTTCGTCATCGCGACTGACCTCCTAAGCCCCATGCGTGTTGAGGTGGGCAGTGGCACCCGCCCACTCTAGCCCCCGCGCAGACGGTCTGCGGTAAAGCGGACTGCCTGCGCGGGGCTAGAGTGGGCTCTTCTTGATCAAGGCGGCCTACACGCTTTTCACCAAGCGCAGCGCGTCATAAATCACGGCGTGGGTGCCGCGGGCCGACACGGCTTCGCCAATCCGAAACCGCTGAAACGCGCCCCCCGACAGCGACATCCAAGCGTTACTGGCACCGCATATATAAGCCGGGATATGTGTGCGGGCTGGCCGCTGGGTTGAACACGTTTTTACATAATCCTAATTATCCGTTTGTAAAACGCGGCCGGGCGCGCGCTACCCTCAAGTGCGACTCTTGTTAGAAAACAGTAGTTTATCTAATGAGAGGAATCGGTATGGGAGCCGTTTACAACCAACTGAGTATCACAGAACGTCGCAAGATTGAACGCTGGAGACACGCGCAGGTCTCGGTTGACGAGATGGCGCGCGTTCTGAAGCGCTGCAGGTCAACGATATTCCGCGAGCTAAAGCGCAACCATTTCTCGGACGAGAGCATGCCGGGATGCGATGGCTATTACGGTGCCGCCGCGCACCTGATGCAAGCGGAACGTCGTGCTCGAGAGCGCAAACTGATCAAACATCCTGAGCTGTGTAAACGCGTGATCGAGCGCATCAAGAACGGTTGGACACCCGAGCAGATCAGTAACCGCATGATCCACGAGGGTGCTCCTCTTAGGGTCTGCCAAGAAACCATCTATCGCTACATCTATTCCAAGGAAGGTCAGCGCGAAGACCTGTGGTGGTATCTACCGACCCACCGTGTCGCCCGCAGACCACGTCGCACCAGAAGGCGCAGAGAACCCAAATTCCACCGCGATGTCAGTATCCTTTTCCGACCCGATGATGTCGCGCATCGTCGGCAATTTGGTCACTGGGAGGCCGATTTGATGCTGTTCAAACAAAAGCTTGGCCAGAACAACGTCACCTCACTGGTTGAGCGCGTCAGCCGCTTCACCGTGATCCTGAAAAACCCGAACAAACGCACCAAACCGGTCATGGGAAAGATAATGAAGTCTCTCAAAGATCTCCCCCTCATCGCCCGCCGGTCCATCACTTTTGACCGCGGAACCGAGTTTGTCAGTTGGCCCCACCTACAAGCCGAGATCGGAACCCAAACGTGGTTTTGCGACCCCTCCAGCCCCTCTCGGGACATCGCTACGCGATACCCTGCCGGGCAATGCATGGCAGAAAGGCACAGTCGAGAACACTAACCGACGCCTTCGAAGGTGGCTGCCCCGCAAACGCGACATCCGGCAATGCACAGATCACGATATGAAGGTGATCTGTGATCGCCTCAACAACACGCCACGAAAGTGTCTTGGATGGAAGACCCCAGCCGAGGTCTTCCGCGAAAAGATATTGGAGGAAATGCTATGACATCCCTACCCTGATCCCAACAAGAGTCGCGGTTCAGGTATCGCTCACACAAGGCACATTCTAAACTGGGTTGCGAAATTTCCCCTATCTTGCTGGAAAGCAAGGAGAATGAAAGATGGCGCATAGAGAGCTAAACCTGCGCGAACGGCGCGTGATTGAAGATATGTTGAATGCGAAGATCCCTGTGCGAGGGATCGCGGCGAAGATCGGCAGGCAAGTTTCGACGGTGTATCGAGACATCAAGCGCAACGGCTACACTGATACTGAGCTGCCGGAATTGAGTGGATACTACGGCGTGGTTGCGCAGCGGACAGCGATACAGAGACGCGCGCGGCGACGGAAGCTGGTGCGGTTTGTTGGTCTCCGCAAAGCAGTGATCAAGCAGCTCAAAGAAGGTTGGTCGCCAGAACAGATCGCAGGCCGATTGCAGTTTGAAGGTCAGTCCGTGCGTGTGAGCCACGAGACGATCTACGCCTATGTTTACGGCCCAGATGGCCAATCCAAGGAACTTGCTCGTTATCTGCCCAACAGGCGTAAAAAGCGACGGCCACATCATTCGCGCAGGCCACGAGGCCTTGTGTTCCCGCCGGATCGCTCAATTCACGAACGCCCTGACTACGTTGATAGCCGCGAGACTTTCGGCGAGTGGGAAGGCGATTTGATGATATTCGAGCGCGCTCAGGGCACGATGAACGTTGCCTCACTGGTCGAGCGGAAGACCCGCTTTGCCGTCCTGTTCCGCAACAACGACCGCAGCACCACGCATCTGATGAACCGCTTGATGGGTGTGATGGAACCCCTGCCCCAACCGGCCCGCAAATCCATCACCTTTGACCGTGGGATCGAGTTCAGGAATTGGCGTAAGTTGAAGCCTGGTATCGGCACAGAGGCCTGGTTTTGTGATCCACAGGCTCCGTGGCAAAAGGGTTCCGTCGAAAACCTGAACAAACGTGCGCGGCGTTATTTGCCCAGAGATGCGCCTGTGGCCGCGCTCTCAAATCGAGATATGAAGTCGATTTGTGACCGCTTGAACGGCACCCCCAGAAAGTGCCTGGGATGGAAAACGCCGACTGAAGCCTTCAGGGAAGAACTGATGAAACTGAGATAGCGGAAACCGTCGCAACGACCCTTGAGAATCCAAAAGGCGCGACAGGGAACGCGCCTCATTGGACGAGAACTATCTTTGCTCTCGCCGGCGACAACGAACATCAGCGATAGCATCCCAAACCTCAACGCGGCTTCAGACGCCAGATGCCCCCTATCTAGCGGCGGCCAATGCTGCGCGCAGGGTTTCTCTTTCACCAATATGGTTCGCGAGGATGAGGATCAGGCGTGCGTTGAATGCGTCGCTTTCGTCCTTGCTTCGCCCTTCATGTGCGCAAAGCAATTCATCATAGAACCCGTCCGGATCCTTGATGTTCGGTTGAAGGTTGAGACCCATCGTTACTGCCCCTTTCCTGTTGCGATGCCTACGGCTGACCGGATGTCTGCGGCGCTTGCGCGGGCCCACCGTGCGGCGACATGCTGGTCCGGGCGGATCAGGTAGATGCCGCAGGGCGCGTCGCCGAGGTAGCGTGCCGCAATGGCTCCGTTGGGATCGTCGGTTTGCGTGTTCAGCGTGACGGTGTTTACCGTGACCCCGTCGACCTCGGCCAGCGCGGGCGGGTCGGTATTGATCGCCAGAACGGTGAATACGCCGCCCACCACATCCAGCAAGAAGCCGTCCCTCAAGGGCGCGTCGCTGCAGGTGGCGCCAACACGGCTTGTCGCGGGGCCATTCAGCGCATCGGGGCCGTTCAGTGACAGCCCGTCATAGACACATGGCACGGACAAACGACCGGAATTCACCAGGGGCCGTGCAAAGGGGTGACGGTGTGCGAGGTTCAATACCGCATTGCGAAAAATCTTGCTCATCTCTGTTTTGGGGGTAAGGAAATCCGTTGCGCGGGTGGAATTCAGGATATTCTCGTCAGCGCCGTGGACCCGCTCTTGCGAATAGCTGTCGAGCAGGCGGTCGGGTGCCAAGCCCTTGATCACCAGATCAAGTTTCCACGCTAGATTGTCCGCGTCCTGCACGCCAGAGTTGGCCCCCCGCGCCCCAAAGGGGGATACCTGATGCGCGCTGTCGCCCGCAAAGAGCACCCTGCCGTGTCGAAACTTTTCCATACGCCGACATTGGAACGTGTAGATCGAGGTCCATTCGAGCTCGTATTCCGCCCCCTCGCCCAACATGGCATCCACGCGGGCGCGAATATTCTCGGGCTTCAGTTCCTTGGCGCGGTCAATGTCCCACCCCAGTTGGAAATCGATCCGCCAGATATCGTCGGGCTGCTTGTGTAGAAGCGCCGACGCGCCGCTGTCTTTGAAGGGCGGCTCGAACCAGAACCAGCGTTCGGTCGGGAAATCGGCCTTCATCTTCACATCAGCGATCAGGAAATTATCCTCGAACACGCGGCCCTCAAAGCTCAGGCCCAGCATCTCGCGCGTGGGAGACCGTGCGCCATCGCAAGCGACCAGCCAGTCGGCTTCAAGCTGGTAGGGGCCGTCGGGTGTGTTGATATCCAGCACCACGTGATCGCCCCGCGGTGTCACCCCCGTGACCGCGTTGCGCCCGCGGATTTCAATGGGCGCGCCGTCAGATTGCGCCACACGAATTTCATCCACGAGGTATTTCTCGAAATAGGGCTGTTGCAGGTTGATAAACGCCGGGGCCCTATGGCCGTCTTCGGGTTGCAGGTTGAATTCGAACACCCTTTCATCGCCATGAAACACCTTGCCGACGTTCCACTGAACGCCCTTGTCGATCATCGCTTTGCCCGCGCCAAGGCGGTCGCAGATCTCGAGCGTGCGTTTGGCAAAACAGATGGCGCGACTGCCCTGTCCGACACCTTCATGATCATCCAATACTAGAACAGGCGTGCCCTTGCGCCCAAGATCAAGCGCCAGCGCCATCCCGATGGGCCCGCCCCCGACGATCACCACAGGGTGACGCCGGGGGGCAAGATCTTGATCCGCACCCTTTTGGTAGGGGTATAGTTTGAACGCGATATCATAGCGGACGTCGACCATGGTTTGCCCTCCCAGACCCGGCCTTAGCCCTGCAACTGCGCCCACATTTCCAGATCGCGCTTGTCTGTCCAGATACGCGGATGCCAGATGCCGCGGGCCTCGTCGAAGGCGCGGCTGACGTTGAACGGCAGGCAGTGCTCGTAGATCGCGTAATCCTTGAACTTCGGATCGCATTCCGCGCGCACCGCATCCCATGCCTCTTTCAACGTGCCGCCTTTCGTGGCGACCCGCTGCGCTGGCTTGAAGGTGCTTTCGACGAAATCACGCGTGCTTTCAATCGCACGCTCAACGGCGTCCTTGCCGATCAAGGCGCCCCCCCGACCCGGTGCGATCGCATCCACGTCATAGGCCTTGATGTTATCGAGCGTTTGCCCCCAGTCGCCGAAGTATCCGTCGCCGCAATAGCAGGCCGAATGGTCCTCAACGATATCGCCCGTGAACATGACGTTCTGATCCGGCACATGGATCACCGCATCACCCGCCGTATGGGCGCGGCCGATGTGTTTGATATCAACACGACGTTTGCCCAGATAGACGGTCATGCTGTCGCTGAATGTGGTGGTCGGGTAAGTCAGACCGGGAATTGATTCATGCCCCTCGAACAATCGGGGAAAGCGTTGGAACTCGCTGTCCCAATCTTCCTGTCCGCGTTCCTCGACCATTGCGCGGGCAACATCGGACATGATGATCTGCTGTGCCCCATAGGCAGAGGCCCCCAACACACGCACCGCGTGATAATGGGTCAGCACCACGTGGCTGATCGGCTTGTCGGTGACTTCGCGCACCTTCTCGATGACCTTATTGGCCAGACGCGGCGTCGCCTGTGCCTCTACAATCATGACGCTGTCATCGCCGATGATCACGCCCGAATTCGGGTCGCCTTCCGCGGTGAAGGCCCACAGGCCCTCGCCGACTTCGTCGAAGGTGACTTTCTTCTCTGTCATATCCCCTTGGGATGCGAATGCTTTTGCCATGGTTCTGGTCCTTTTACTTTGGGGATTTTTTTGCGGGCCGAACGGTGCTTTGGCACCTGCCCGACCTCATCTGATACCCGTCACGCCCTGCGGCACCGCGCCGGGTCAACGTTGTGCTTTCACCGGCCGGAGTCCGCTTCATTTCTTGCCCGGTGTCCCGTCGAACTTCTTTTCGATGTCCGCCCAGCAATCGATGTAATCATCCTGCAAGGGGGCCTCCTGTCCGGCGAATTTCGTGAGTTGCTGCGGGAAGCGGGTCTCGAACATGAACGACATCGTATTGTCGAGCTTTTGGGCCGTCAGCTCTGCGTTGGAGGCCCCCTCGAAGGCATTACGATCAGGCCCGTGCGGCAGCATCATATTGTGCAAGCTGATCCCGCCGGGAATAAAGCCTTTGGGCTTCGCGTCATACTGGCCGTAGATATTACCCATCAATTCGGACATGATATTCTTGTGATACCACGGTGGGCGGAACGTATCTTCCGCCACCATCCAGCGTTCCCGGAACAAGACAAAGTCGATATTCGCCGTCCCTTCGACACCGGAGGGCGCGGTGAGAACGGTAAAGATCGACGGGTCAGGATGGTCGAACAGCACCGCCCCCACGGGGCAATAGGTGCGCAGGTCATATTTCACCGGCGCGTAGTTCCCGTGCCATGCCACCACATCAAGCGGTGACTGCCCGATCTTGGTTTCATGAAACTCCCCACACCATTTCACCGTCACGGTAGAGGGGACTTCGCGGTCTTCAAACGCGGCAACGGGTGCTTTGAAATCGCGCGGGTTGGCCATGCAGTTGGCCCCGATCGGCCCACGATTTGGCAGCTCGAACTTTTGGCCGTAGTTCTCGCAGACGAACCCGCGGCACGGCCCTTCAAGCACTTCGACACGGTAGACCAGCCCCCGCGGAATGATCGCAATTTCCTGCGGCGCGATATCAATGATCCCCAGTTCAGTGGAAAACCGAAGACGCCCTTCCTGCGGGACGATCAGCATCTCGCTGTCGGCAGAATAGAAATACGCATCAACCATGGAGGCATTCACAAGATACACATGGGTCGCCATGCCGACCTGCGTATGGACATCCCCCGCCGTCGTCATCGTGCGCATCCCCGTTAGCCATGTCAGCGGCGTGTCTGTGTGCGGCAGCGGATCCCAGCGATATTGCCCAAGGCTCGTGACATCCGCGACGATGTTGGGCGCGGATTTCCAAAGGGGCAGATCGATCTTGTGATACCGGTGCGAGTGTTTGACCGACGGGCGAATGCGGTAGCACCAGGTACGTTCGTTCTGATGGCTTGGCGCCGTAAAGGCGGTCCCGCTAAGCTGCTCACCATAAAGCCCGTAGTTGCATTTTTGCGGGCTGTTCATCCCTTGCGGCAAGGCATCCGGCAGCGCTTCTGTCTCGAAATCATTCCCGAAGCCCGGCATATATCCGGCGTTGGCCCCGGGAAGAGACGGGGCTTGGGTCATACGGGTCGGATGTTTTTCAACAGTCATACTCGGCTCCTCGCGTTCCACTAGCGATTGCCTAAAGGTTGCATTTGTAACTAACAACTGGTTTTTTTGGGGGGGACGGTGTGAGGTGGTTTGGGGGATGGGTAAAACATCTGGCGTCAGTTCCGCCGCGCCAATGTCGGCCCCACTACAGCCGCCGGACACGTCCCGAACAGATAACGGCACCTTAGCACGGCATCCTTGCGAAAACCGTTCTGGACTTCACAACGCCTGTGCGCATTATCTACCGTTTGGTCTATGCAACGCCCAAAGCGCATATTGGAGAGAAAAATGAAAACGATAGTTCTCGCTGTTTTCAGCCTACAGGGGAATGGTGCAGAGCGCGTTGTTCAAACACTGGCGCGAAATATAAACGCATTGGGTGGCACGGCGCATATCGTTATATTTAAAGACACTATTGATCTGCCGCTAGATAACGGGGTTCATATCCACAAATTTCCGTACCGTGCTTTTCGATCGCTACCTCGAAAAATCCGCCCCAAGATTGCGGCGAAATTTTTTGACCGATTTATCAGGAAGAACATCGGGACGCCTGATCTGGTGCTTTCCAACCTTCATCCCGTCGATTTTATTCTCTCAAAGAGCCGGCTCCCGAATATTCATTTTATCATGCATAATAATACGTCGCAGGAGTATGCTCTTGATGATGCCGCCGACCCTCGCCTCAATCGACTGAAGCAGATCTACAGCGGAAAAAAATGTATCTGCGTTAGCAAGGGCGTCGAAGAGGACATGCAGGCGCTGTTTGGTCAATCGCTAGAGACCCGCACAATCTATAACCCGGTTGAACCGGCTTTGATCCAACGGCAGGCTGGTGAACCGGTGCCGCGCCGGAAGGACTATATCGTCAACGTAGGCAAGTTCAAAAAAGCCAAGCGCCACGACCGTCTGCTACATGCATATGCGCAGGCAAAGACCCCGTATGACCTGCTGCTCGTCGGGACCGGACCCTTGCTGGAGGAAACCAAAGCATTGGCGCATTCTTTGGGCATCGCGGACCGCGTGCATTTTGTGGGCTTCCAGAAAAACCCGTTCCCGTTGATCAAGGCGGCAAAATTCATGGTTGTATCGTCGGAATATGAAGGGCTGAACATGACAATCCTCGAAGCGATTGTCCTTGGTGTCCCCGTCATCAGCACGGATTGCCCCTCGGGGCCGGCTGAAATACTGCCCACACCAAATCTCGTGTCACCACCCGATAACATCGAAGCGCTTTCAGCCCGAATGACGGAAGCCTCAGACAACCCGGAGCGTTTCAGGATCGATTTCCCCGAAAAGTTCGATGCCAAGGCCGTGACCCGCGCTTATATGAGCCTGAGCGCTTGATGGATATGCCCGGAAATATTCGACGACAAGATGTACTGATGACCTTGAGGCGCAATGTTCGGCACTCAACATGATCAGGCGATACATAGCTTTCATAGCCCGGTCACAAGTTGTTGCGCCTGAAAGTGGGGAATGCCTCGTGAACACTAGATATTTGGACTCAAAGAATGATCTTGACCAACAACCTGAAGTCGTATCCTAAGGGGTACCTAACAATATCTGGTCCGATCAAGGTTTTGGCCACACAAGTGCAAACTGGAACAAGTAGAGGTACTGGATACTGTCCAGTTGTAAATAACGAGGAACTCTGTGGATACTTACCTGATCAACCTAGAGCGGCGCCCTGACCGACTGTCGGAGGTTTCGCGAAAGATGGCTGAACTAGGGTTGCCATTCAAAATCTTCCGCGCCGTCGATGGCCATGACGATGATGCTAAGCTCCCAGATTTGAATAGACATCTATTTGTGATCAATCAGAAAAAGCAGCCCGTACGCGGTGAAATTGCTTGCGCAGCCTCGCACATCGCCGTTTGGCGGCAGTTTCTTGAAACAGACGAAGAATATGCACTGATCCTTGAAGATGATATTGATATCGCACCGGATTTGGAGATGGTTCAGAAGCAAATGCCCGGCCTTGGCCTGGATTTCTTGAATCTCTCCTCTAACGCGCCTTACACCTACACGCTGGATGAAGAGACACTCAGTCAACTTGCGAACGACGCAGTTAGAACACGCCCAACGGTGTTTGAACGGTCACGGCGTCGCCTATGGCGCAGGCTTGAATGGCGTAGGCGTTGGCGGATTTTCCACCTTCATCCGCTCCCCAACGGCCATGTGGCGTGTGAATGTGATCCGGCACCGCTACTGGGAAGCGGGTACATCGTTTCACGTCGTGCGGCAGAGGCGTTTCTGCAGACCACCGAGCACCTCTTCTTTCCGATCGATCTCGTTTGGCGGCACGCCCCGGGCATGCTGCGGCAGGGCTTTTTAGCCCGACCTATTGTGACGCAAACTGATAAGGACTCCGATATTCCGGGGCGCTTTGACCAAGGGAAGATGGCGCTGAAATACCGGCTTCTCAGACCCTTCCTAAAAAGCCGAAGACTACGTCGGCGGTTTGATGTACTGCGTCTTTACGGAGTGTTGCGCCACTAACCCGATAGGAAAAGCGAGACCAATGCGAAAGAAACCCGGACGGCTTAGACGGTTTTTATCCCTCAACCAGCATCGCAAACGCTGGGGGGCGCGCAGGCATGCGACGGCGGAACATGATCTAGCCGAGCTCAAGGCGACGATGATTGACGCGGGCGATCCGGTTCAGACGCGAGGGTCAGCGAAATCCATCGACCTGCATCTGCAAAATCTAAGGACGGAATTTTCGGGGCAGTCTGCGCTGCTGCTTTATCATGCAGAGTTGATCGTGCTGATCCGGCGCGACCACAACCTGGCTGAAACCTACCAAAAATTCCGCACCCTGTGGATGGCCGAAGGGGACTTCCTGCGGGAGAAACTGAATATCCGCTGGCTTGTCTCAGCCACCGACACATTTGCGACCCATGATAGCGATATGGCGGTGCGCGCGGTTGCCATGATGACAAGCGCGGTCGTCAACACAGTTAAAATGTACGAAAGTGAACGGTATTTGACTGATACCTTGGACACCACGATGACTCCCACGCATGTCGAGGATGTTCAACACCGGCTCATCCCACTTTTCGAAGGAATGTCCTGCTTTACCGTCGGAACGGATGACACCCTGCGCAATATGGTCTGGAGGATGGAACCGTTTATGGCGCTTGATCCCGTCGGGCCCATTTTCCAGGAGATCTGGGCGCGGCTGCAGATCAATGACACCGCATTTGCGCGCTTCAAGGCACAGCACAAACGCGATAAAACAAGCTGGTGGGACGAGGCTTAGCGCCGCGGCTCTTGAGGGGCCGTATAAAACTCGGCGGGTGACAACGATATCTCGCGGCGTTCGGCATCCACGGCATGCAACAAGGCTTGCATGCCCATGCGAAGTTGGGCGGCGATGCGGCGCAGCTTGAACCTCGCGGTGGTTGGCTGCCGTGTCGGCACACCGGCCCCGATCAGCGAATGTGTCTTAAGCCCGACAGCAACGCCGTAAGCCTCCGCTTGGTCGATCTGGATCGCGCAGGCCGGTTCGACCTGATAGCTCTTAAGCTCGTAAGCACCACAGATCATCGCATCGGCAAGTGCTGCCTGTGTCTTTGCACGCTGCAACAGTTTTGCCGCCCCTGACGGCCATAGCACATATGCGGCGGCACCGCTGCGATCCTGATAGAGACGGCGCATAACGTGGTCGTCTGTCAGCGGTTGTGCGTCTTTGGCGACAATCTTCCGACGCTGGCGTACCTCAAGCGTCAGATGGTCGACATCCACCAGCACGCGACAGGACTTGAGCAATACCTGCGTCGCACGAGAAAGCACGACATCGTCCTCAAGGATCAACGCAGGCTCCTCCAAAGCCGCAACACGTTCCCATGCTGCTACGTGGCTCAGAAAACAAGCTTTCTCGGTTTCCTTAAGGGGGCGTTGCCAACTGGCCCAATAGGCCGCGCTATGCGATCCGCTCTGCGCATCGGGGGTAACGGCTTCGAGCCGTTGATAGGGTAGACCTAGCGCATCCATCTGTTGCGCCATAAAGGCCATACGGTCCCGAGCCGAAGCGACGTTGATGATGATCGACAGTATGAGGAGCCCCTCCGGACAGATAGCGTGCGACTACCGGCTTCTATCAACAGTCACCTCACACGGCAATCTAAGATGATTATTCTCGCCCCTCGTGATCCTTATGGGGCCGAGGGCGGGAGCGGCCATTAGAACCGCTGCGGCGTGGTAGGCTGTGACGCGCGTCCTAAGCCCAGCTCTACCCCTCTTCACCTTCAACCCATATGTCATCCTCCAGCAAGATACGCGCGGCATCGCCTTCCAGGTCTTCGTACTGACCACTGCGTAATGTCCACAGACAGGCGATCAGCCCTACTGCGCCGAGGCATACGGAAACGGGGATGAGGACAATCAGAATATTCATCGTCGCAGCGCATTCAGGACGACAAGGATGGAGGACGAAGACATGACCGCCGCCGCCATCAGCGGTGTGGCAAAGCCCATGACCGCGACCGGGATCGCCACGCAGTTATAGGCGGCGGCGAGGGCGAGGTTCTGCTTGATGCGGCTGCGCGCCCGACGTGCCAGGCTCAGAGCCTCTGCGACGGTGCCGAGAGTGCCCCCCAGAATGACACCGTCCGAGGCGACCCTTGCCGCGTCCAGCGCTGAACCGGGGGCGAGTGATGCATATGCGGCGGCAAGCGCTGCGGTGTCATTCAGCCCGTCACCCACCATCAGCACCCGCCTGCCCTGTTCGGACATGCCACGCACCAGATCGACTTTCTCGTGCGGCAAGACACCGGCATGTATCTGATCAATCCCAAGCTTTGCAGCAAGGGCGGCGGCGCGGGCCGATGTGTCTCCGGTAACCATCGCGACCTGCCACCCGCCGACGCGAAGCGCGGCGATCAACGCGGCGGTGCCGGGGCGCGGGGTCTCGGTCAGCGGGAGGGGGATGCACCGATCGGGCAGATGAAGCTCGGGCCCGTCCTCTCCGCGCACCAGCCCCACGGGCTCACCATTCCAAAGGGCGGTGACCCCCTTCCCTGCGACCTCGACCACGTCGCGCAAGTCGGCAGGAGCCTGCCCCGCAAGGGACGCCGCCAGCGCACGGGACGCGGGGTGGTTCGACGCTTGGGCCAAGCTCAAGGCAACTGACGCGGCGTCGGGATCAAGCGCGGGAAGAACAGCCACCCCTTCGGTCAGCGTGCCGGTTTTGTCAAAAACCACCGTGTCGATGTCAGCCAGCCGTTCCAGCGCCGTGGGCGATTTCAGCAGCACGCCCGCGCGGAACAGCCGCCCCGTCATTGCCGCCGTCACTGCCGGAATGGCAAGCGCCAAGGCGCAGGGGCAGGTAATGATCAACGTCGCGGTGGCCACCGCAATGGCGTGATGCAGATCCCCCGTCAGCGCCCACCAGACCGCGAAAGCCACCGCGGCCAAACCATGCACCACCGGCGCATAAAGCCGTGCGGCGCGGTCCGCGATCCCGCTGTAGCGGTGCTTGCCGGTCTCTGCGACCTCGACGAGGGCCGCCAAACGGCGCAGGGTGCTGTCTTCGGCGCGATGCGTGGCCCGCAGTGTCAGCGGTGCACCAAGGATCACTTCGCCCGCGCAGACCAGATCCCCTGCCGCCAAAGCGACGGGGTCCGCCTCTCCGGTCAGGGCAGAGCGGTCCACCATTGCGGCGGTTTCAGCTATGCCGTCCACAGGCGCACGGGCCCCTGCGGCCAGCGCGATCCGGTCGTCTGGCATCAGCACGGCGACATCCACGGTTTCGCGCCCTGTCGCGGTCAGTCGGGTGGCGCGCGGCAGCTCCAGCGCCGTCAGCTCTGCTGCGGCAGAACGCGCCGTCGCCCGCGCGCGGTGTTCAAGATACCGCCCCACCAGCAAGAAAAACGTCAAAGACAGCGCGGCATCAAACCACGTATGCGCCCCGCGGGCCGCAAAGGTTTCATAAAGCGATGTCGCAGCGGCCAGCAGGATCGCCAGCGCAATGGGGACATCCATGTTCATCCGCCCCGCCCGCAAGGCACCCCATGCCGAGGCAAAGAAAGGCACTGCAGAAAACGCGAGGGCGGGCAGTGCTATCGCGGCCGAGACCCAGTGGAACATCACCCGTGTCACATCTCCGGCCCCCGACCAGACCGCGACAGAGATCGCCATCACATTCATCATCGCAAAGCCCGCCACCGCAGCACGGGCCAGAAGGCGCCGCCCCGCGTCGTCATTGGCGGGGCGCAGGGCGGTCGCGTCCAGTTCATGCGCGTCAAAGCCTGCGTCGTTCAAGGCCTGAAGGGCGGTGCTGGCGTCACACCCGGGGGCGAGCACAAGGCGAACCCGCTTGGCGCTCAGGTTTACTCTGGCCGCTTTCACAGACGGCAGCTTGGCCAAAACCCCTTCGACCCCAGCAATACAGGCGGCACAGCGGATCTGCGGCAGCGCAAGGTAGACCGCCGCCTCGGTCTCGGCCACGCCCTTCTTCGCGGTGTCGACCGATGGGGCCAGCGCGATACAGCCCGGACAGGCAGCGACGGTCATCGCAGGCCCCGCAGCGGGATGCGGCGCCGAAAGAGCGTGCCGTCAGCGGCCCGCATCTCTATCCGGAGGTTCCAGTTGCCGGGGCCCGACGCGACGGGGGCGACCCATGCGGTGCCGTCCCAGCTGAATTCCGGCGTGATGTCATCCGCTACCGTTGTTGCGCGTCCCAATGTGGCAAAGATGATCTCGGGCCTTACCACGCTATTGCCCGCATCTGTCACAGAGAGCGTAAGCGTCGTGTCGGTCAGCTCCGTCCGCACGGTCCAGCCCAAAGCTTCCTGTGCGGCGCGGTCGGTGTCAAAGTTCTGCGAGGCAACATAGCTCGACTCGGTCTCTTTGCCTGGGAAAGTCCGCACCGCGTTGACCGCCAGCGCGAGGTTCACCGAGATGATGATCGAAAAGCCGCCGATAAACATCGCCAGCACGTGCCAGCCGGTTAGCGGGCGTTCAGTCTGTACTGCGCTCATCAGATCCTTCCTTTCCGTTGAAAATTGTATTGCCATAGGCCCGCTCGCCCGAGGTGACATCTTCGACCCAAAGGCGCAGATCACTGCGCTGCGCGCGGGCGGCGGGGGTCTGCGGAGGGGCGATCACATAGACGCGTTGCAACCGGCTGGTGTCAGCGGGCACGTTGACCACGGCGTTACTTGCGCCCTCTACCGCCAGTTCCAAGGAGCTGTCGGCCACCAGCGACACTCTGAAATCCCGCGCTTCGGTGTGTTTGTTGCGCAAGCGGATGTCATAGGCGTTGCGGATGGACCCGTCCGACAGGGTGACAAAGGTCGGGTTGCGCACTGGCGCGATGGTCATGTCGATCTCGGGCCGGATGAACAGCGCGACGACCAGCGCCACACCGATGGAGGCCCATGCCGTCGTGTACAGGATCGTGCGGGGTCGAAAGATATGCTGCCAAAGCGGCTTGGGCTGCCACGGGGGCAGCGACGCCCCCGCAACCTCACCGGCGGGGGCTTCGGCATACCCCGCGACTGCGGCGCTTTCTTGCGGGGCGGTTGGCGGTTCGTCATCCAGCGCGAGATAGTCAATCAACCCCCGTGGCCGCCCGATCTTGGCCATCACATCGTCACAAGCGTCGATGCAGAGGGCGCAGGTAATACACTCCATCTGCTGACCCTCGCGGATATCGATCCCCATCGGGCAGACGGCGACACAGGCGTTGCAGTCGATACAATCCCCCAGCACGTCGCCGCTGCGCGACTGGCGGTCTCCGGCGGAGTTTATGTCCAGCGCGGCACCATAGCGCGCCACGGCATCGCCTTTCCCAATCGCGGCGGCGGCGGCTTGCTGGCGTTTCACCCCACCCTTCCCGCGCGGCTCCCCCCGCCATTTGCGGTAGCCGACGGTCAGCGTGCCGGGGTCCATCATCGCGCCTTGGATGCGGGGCCAGGGGCACATGTAAATGCAGATCTGTTCGCGCATGAAGCCGCCAAAGATAAAGGTCGTGGCAGTGAGCACGGCGATGGTGGCATAGGCCACGGGGGCGGCTTGCAGGGTCACGAGGTCGCGCGCCAATGTGGGCGCATCGGCAAAGTAAAAGACCCAAGCCCCGCCCGTCGCCACCGCGATCAGCAGCCAGACCGCCCATTTCGCCCCCCGCAACCGCGCCTTGCGCAGGCTCCACGGCGCATTGTGCAGGCGGATGCGGGCGTTGCGGTCACCCTCGATCCAGCGCTCCACGGTCATGAAGAGGTCAGACCAGACGGTTTGCGGGCAGGCATAGCCACACCAGACCCGCCCCAAGGCAGAGGTAAACAGGAACAGCCCCAGCCCCGCCATGATCAGCAGCCCTGCGACGAAATAGAACTCATGCGGCCAGATCTCGATCCAGAAGAAATGGAAACGGCGGTTCGCAAGATCGACCAGAACCGCTTGATCCGGCAGGTTCGGCCCGCGGTCCCAACGGAGCCACGGGGTGACGTAATAGACCCCCAGCGTGAGGATCAGGATCACCCATTTCAGCCGGCGAAAGAACCCGTTGACCCGGCGGGGAAAGATCGGCTCGCGCGCGGCGAAAAGCGGGGGGGCGGCGTTGGACATGGGCGGGGGGCTCCGGGGTTACGTCTTGCGGCCTACACCCGTGGGGCGCAGGCCGCTTTGATCTGCATCAAACAACAGGTCTTGTCGTGCGGCGGCTCAGTCAGCAGGCGTATCTTGGGCGGTGTCCATCGCGGCCTCCCCCCCGCCCAGACCGTGCACGTAGGCCGTTACAGCGCGCACATCGGCTTCGCCCAAACGCGCCTGCCACGGCGGCATGACCCCCATGCGCGGCGTTTTCAGCTGTTGGATGATCGCCTCGTGACTGCCGCCGCGCAGCCAGATCGCATCGGCAAGGTTTGGCGCGCCGATCTCGCGATCCCCAAGGCCCGTTTCACCGTGGCACGCGCTGCAATTCGTGGCGAAGATATCCGCACCCGCTTGGGCCGCTGCCTCGTCATGCGCGAGCCCCGAAAGGCTGCGCACGAAATGGGCCGTGGCGTCCAGTTCCGCAGCGCCCAGCCAGTCAAAGGACGGCATCTGCGACACCCGCGCGTCGGCGTCATCCTCGTTGCGGATGCCGTGGCGCACGGTATAGGCGATCTCGGCCATCGTACCGCCCCAAAGCCAGTCATCGTCCAGAAGGTTCGGGTAGCCAGAGGCCACCACCCCCCCTGCCCCCGCGCCATGACATTGCGAACAATTCGCCGCAAAGACCGAACGCCCCGCCTGCACGGCGAAACGGTGCAGTTCTTCGTTGTCTTTCAGAACCCCCATATCGACGTTGATCAGGCTTTCCGTCAGATCGGCATTCGACAGATCGACACGCGCGATCTCGGCCGCGACCTCGCCACGGGTGGAATAGCCCAACAGCCCCGCCGTCGCCCCCGAAACCATCGGCCACGCGGGATAGAGGATGGTATAGATCACGCCCCAGACGATGGTGGCGTAGAATGTCCAAAGCCACCACCGCGGCAGGGGTGTGTTCAGCTCTTCGATGCCATCCCAGCTGTGGCCCGTGGTTTCGGTGCCGGTGGTGGGGTCGATCTTGCGGTTGTCGGTCATTGGTGGGCTCCGTCTTGGCGGGCTTGGTCGGGGTCGTCGTTGCGAAACGGCACATCCGCCGCGTCATCATGCAGCGCGCGCGATCCGGGGCGATAGGCCCAAGCAATGACCCCCAGAAAGATCAGCGTCAGGATCAGCAAGGCCCAACTGTCGGCCAGTTCACGCAGGAAGGAATAGGTGTCCATGGCGGGCTCCTCAGCGGGTGGCATCGGGCACAAAGGTCGAGAAATCGACCAACGTCCCGAGCATTTGCAGATAGGCGATCAGGGCATCCATCTCGCTGACACCGGGCTGCCCGTCAAAGTCGCGCACCTGCGCACCGGGGTAGCGGTCAAGCAGCGCGTCATAATCCCCCATCGGGTCAACCTGCATGCGGAAATCCCCGCTCGCGCTGGCGATCATCTCGTCGGTGTAGGGCACGCCAACCATGCGGTGGGTTGCCAGCAGATCGGTCACATCCTCGCTTTCCAGCTTGGCCTCCATCAGAAAGGCGTATTTCGGCATCACGCTTTCCGGCACGACCGACTGCGGGTCCATCAGGTGGTCCACATGCCACTCGTCCGAGTAGCGCCCACCGACCCGCGCCAGATCCGGCCCCGTGCGCTTGGAGCCCCACTGAAACGGGTGGTCATACATGGATTCGGCGGCGAGGCTGTAATGGCCGTAACGCTCCGTCTCGTCGCGCATGGGGCGGATCATCTGGCTGTGGCAGACATAGCAGCCCTCGCGCACGTAGATCTCGCGCCCCGCCAGTTCCAGCGGCGAATAGGGGCGCATGCCCTCGACCTTCTCGATCGTGTTCTCCAGCCAGAACAGCGGCGCGATTTCAATGATGCCGCCAATGCTCACCACCCCGAGAGAGGCGATCAGCAGCAGCGTCGCATTGCGTTCAAACCGCTGGTGAAAGGTGATCGTCTGCGTCTCGGGCGGCAGTTCGGTCGGGATTTTGCCCTTTTTCATCCCTTCGCTGGCGGTCACCACCTTGGGATCGTCAGCGGGGTCATAGTTGGGGCTTTGGGGGTTCTTGGCCATTGATATTACTCCGCTGGCAGGGCGACGGTGACGGGGCGGGCTTGCGGGGCGCGGATGGTCATCCACATGTTCCAGACCATCACCGCACCCCCCGCGAGGTAGAGCACCCCGCCCAGACCACGGACCACATACATCAGGAATTTGGCTTCGACGGTGTCGGCAAAGCTGTTGACAAGGAAGCCGTTGGCATCGACCTCGCGCCACATCAGCCCCTCCATAATGCCCGAAACCCACATCGACGCCGCGTAAAGAACGATGCCCACGGTCGCGAGCCAGAAGTGCAGGTTGATCGCCGGCAGCGAATGCATCTGCGCCCGCCCCCAAAGCCGTGGTGTCAGGAAATACAGCGCACCAAAGGTGATCAGCCCGTTCCAGCCAAGCGCACCGGAATGCACGTGCCCGATAGTCCAGTCGGTGTAGTGGCTAAGGCTGTTCACCGCGCGGATCGACATCATCGGCCCCTCGAAGGTGGACATCCCGTAGAAGGCGAGCGAGGCGACAAACATGCGGATGATCGGATCGGTGCGGATCTTGTCCCATGCGCCTTCGAGCGTCATCAGACCGTTGATCATGCCGCCCCAACTGGGCATCCACAGGATGATCGAGAACACCATCCCCAGCGTCGCCGCCCAATCGGGCAAGGCGGTGTAATGCAGGTGGTGCGGCCCGGCCCAGATGTAGAGAAAGATCAGCGCCCAGAAGTGGATGATCGACAGTTTGTAGCTATAGACCGGACGGCCCGCCTGTTTCGGCACAAAGTAGTACATCATGCCAAGAAAACCGGCGGTCAGGAAGAAGCCCACGGCGTTATGCCCGTACCACCACTGTGTCATCGCATCCTGCACACCCGCAAAGACCTGCACCGATTTGGAGCCCCAGATCGACACCGGAATGGCGAGGTTGTTGACCACATGCAGCATGGCCACGGTGATGATGAAGGCCAGAAAGAACCAGTTCGCCACATAGATATGCCGCTCGCGCCGGTTCAGGATCGTACCGAAGAACACGGCGAGGTAGGTCAGCCAGACGATGGTCAGCCAGATGTCGACATACCATTCCGGCTCGGCATATTCCTTCGATTGGGTCGCCCCCAGCAGATAGCCCGTCGCTGCCAGCACGATGAACAACTGATAGCCCCAGAAAACAAACCAAGCGGCGTTGCCGCCCCAAAGCCGTGCCGCCGACGTGCGTTGCACGATGTAAAAAGAAGAGGCGATCAGGGCATTGCCGCCGAAGGCGAAGATCACCGCGCTGGTGTGCAGCGGACGCAGACGGCCAAAGTTGGCATAGGGTTGCGCCCATTCGATATTCAGCGCGGGAAACGCGAGTTGAAAGGCGATGTATGTCCCCGCAAGGAACCCGACAACACCCCAGAACGCCGTGGCAATCACGCCATAGCGGATCGGCCCGTCCATATAGCCCTGCGGCGCAGGGGCGTGGGGCGCGGCGACATCCTCGACCGGCATATTGCGCAGTTGCCAGAAGAATAGGCCGGCGGCGATCACCATGATCAGCAGCGCATGGACCATATAGGCCGGATCCCGCGCCCAATCGGCCGCCAAAGCTGCGAAAAACACAATGAGCGCAAGCACGACCAACTTGAGCGTATCGAACATATCCCGAATCCCCTTTATTTCGGGACACGGTTCTCATGGCGGCAGGGGCGGCGCCTTGATCTAGATCAAATGCGGCACGGGCTTGGCAGGAATTCCAGGGGCAATCTATCGGCGGGTGCGCGCGCTCTGTCAGACCAGCCCCAGATCATTGCGCGAGATAATGGCACCCTTATGCCTGATCACCTGCCCCGCACATCTCTGCGCGGCCGATATGGCGTCTTCGGTCGGCAAGCCGCGCAGAAGGCACGCAATATAGGCGCCGTTAAAGGAATCTCCGGCGGCGGTTGTATCGATAATGTCCCTGACCGGGGCCACGGGGAAAGCCGTCAGTTGGCCGTCCTGCAGGTGGATCGTATCCGCAGGCCCGTTCTTGACCACAACATGCCCGGCCCCCAGATCGGCATAACGTTTCGCGCTGTCCTGCGGGGTCCGGTCACCAAAGGCCGTTGTTTCATCGTCGAAACTTGGCAGTACAAGATCGCTCAGCCCCGCGGCACGCGATATGACGTCAAGCATCCGGTCTTTATCCGCCCAGAGGTGAGGCCGGATATTCGGATCAAAGGCCAAAAGCCCGCCTTGCTTTTTATGCTCTACCAAACCGGCCAGCAGTGTCTCTAGATCGTCGGGCGGCAGGATCGCCAGCGTGATGCCCGAGAAATAGACCACATCCGCCCCTGCCACATCGCGCCAAAGCGGGCCGGGGTGGCGCACCATCATCTGCGCCGCCGATGTATCGCGCCAATAAGTAAAGCTGCGCTCTGCCCCGTTCAGCTGGATCGTATACAGACCGGGGCGCCGGTCGGCGATGCGTGGCGTGTCCGCGCAGCGGATCCCGCCCGACCGGATAAAGGCCAGCATCTGGTCCGACATAGGGTCCGTGCCAACAGCGGTGTGAAAGGCGACATCCGCATCATCGGCGGAATGCGCCCGCGCGTACCACAGGGCGTTGAACACATCGCCGGAAAATCGTTGCCGCCAAAGGTCGTCGCCCGCCGACGACAATTCGATCATACATTCGCCGATGCCAAGAAGTGAGGTCATTGCACCTGCCTTGCGTGTTTTGATCCGGTGTCTGAATGGTCCAGCGCGGCCAAGGCGCCTCTGAGCTCCGCCAATCCTTTGAGCCGCCCCAGATAGGAATAGCCCGGATTTGTTTTCTGCTGCTGTTCGAATGCCAGCAGGTGACCGTGATCCGGGCGCATGGGGATAGCGCGGGCGGGCTGCCCCTGTTCTGCCGCGCGCAACGCCGCGAGGACCGCAATCATATCGGTGCTCCCCCCAAGCGCTGCGGCTTCATGAAAGCTGCCATCCCCCTCGCGCTGCACATTGCGCAAATGGGCAAAGTGGATATGCGCGCCAAAGCGGCGGGCCATGTCCGGCAGATCATTATCCGCACGGGCCCCCAGTGATCCGGTGCACAACGTCAGCCCGTTCGCAGCGCTCGGCACCGCATCAAGAATAAACGCCAAATCCTGCGCGGTCGAAACGCAGCGCGGCAAACCGAAAAGCGGGAACGGCGGATCATCGGGATGGATGGCAAGCCGCGCCCCCAAGGCCTCTGCCTCTGGCACGACGACGCTCAGGAACGCGGCCAGATTGGCTTGAAGGTCGCGGTGCGACAGGGATGCGAAACTTTCGATGCCCGCCAGCAGATCCGCCCGCGTAAACCCTTTCGCGCTCCCGGGGAGCCCGGCGATGATATTCGCCTCTAACGCGGCGATCTCGGGCTTTGTCATATGCCCCCACCGCATCTGCGCCGCGGCCAGCAGATCGGGGGCGTGGTCGGCCTGGGCATTCGGGCGCGCAAGAATATGCACGTCGAACACCACGAAATCCACCATGTCAAAACGCAGGGCCTGCCCCTGCCCGTCGATCTCGAAGCGCAGATCGGTGCGGGTCCAGTCCAGCAGCGGCATGAAGTTGTAGCAGATCGTCTTGACGCCCGCGCGCGCCAGATTGCGCATCGTCTCGATCCATGCCGCGATCTCTGCCGTGGCACCGGCACCCTTCAGCTTGATCGCATCCGGCATCCAGATCGACTCGCATACATCCCAGCTCAGGCCCGCCTCCTCGATCCGCGCCTGAAGGGCGGTGATATCCCTTAGCGGCCAGACCTCGCCGGGGCCGTAGTCGTGCAAAGCGGTCACAATGCCCGACGCGCCGGCCTGCTTGATATGGGTAAGCGTGACCGGATCAGTGGGGCCAAACCAGCGCCATGTTTCTTTCATTGGGTATCCTTTTCAGTCAGAAGCCTGTGCCGTCAGGGTTATTGGAACGACATCGGCATCAGCGTGCGTGGCAACCACAAAGCGATCTGCGGGAAGAGAATGACCAGCAACAAGATCACCAGCATCGGGGCCAGAATGATGCAGACATCCCGCAGCACCTTGACCACATTCATCCCCCCGATCGACGCAGAGATCAGCAGGCACAAGCCATAGGGCGGCGTGACCAGACCAAAGGCCAGCGAGATGATCCCGATGATCGCAAAGGCCACCGGATCAATCCCCGCCGCCCGCGCTACGGGCAAAAGCACCGTACCCAGAATGATAATGGTCGGGATGGCATCGATGAACAGACCGAAAAACAGGAACAGCGCCGCGATGATCAGCGACGTGCCAATAACGCCAAGCTCATGCGCGGTCAGCACGTCCACGATCAAACGCGGCACGTTGTAGAACGCCAGCATCCAGCCAAAAGCCGAAGCCGTCCCGATCGCAAAAAGCGAGATCGACGCAAAACGGCCCGTGTCATAGAAGATGCCGCCAAGATCTCGCACCGACACGGTACGATAGACGAAAACCCCAAGGATCAACGCATAGCCCGCCGCGATGATCGCGCTTTCGGTTGGGGTCACAATGCCCCCCACGATGCCGCCGATCACCAGAACCGGGGTCAGCATCGCCAGAGCCGCGCCTTTGAACGCCGACCAGAACTGCGCGAATGTGGGCCGCAGGGTGACGGGGTAGTCGTATTTCTTGGCATAGCCATAGACCGTCGCCATCAGGGCAAAACCGATCAGCAAGCCGGGAATGGCCCCCGCCAGAAACAGCGCGCCGACCGAAATCTGCATGACCCCGCCCCAGACCACCATGAGGATACTGGGCGGAATGATCACCCCCATCACGGACGAACAGGCCGTGATCGCGATGGCAAAACGGGTGTCATAGCCTTCTTTGACCATCGCGGGGATCAGGATCTTGCCGCAGCCCGCCGCATCTGCCGTGGACGACCCCGAGATACCGGCAAACAGCATCGACACGGCGACATTCACATGCCCCAACCCTCCGGGCATCCAGCCGGTCAGCACGCGGGCAAAATCAATCAGCTTTTGCGTGATCAACCCCGAATTCATCAGGTTCGCCGCCAACAGAAAGAACGGCACGGCAAGCAGGATGAAGGAATTATACGACTGGAACATCCGGTCGATGACGATGAAGGGCGTCAGCCGGATATCCAGCATCACAATCGGGATTGTCGCGATCCCCAAGGCAAAGGCGACCGGCACCCGCAACGCCACCAGCAGGATGAAACCGCCCACAAGAATAAGACAGGCAAGGCCCGTTGAAACGATCATGATACGGCCCGCCCCTCTGTGCGGTAGACCGCAAATGCTTGATACAAACGGTAAAGGGCAAAGACCGCCCAAAGCACACCGGCGATCGGGACAGAGATATGCGTGAACATCAGATTTGCACGCATCATGACCGACGTCTGGTTGCCCCCGAATTTGGCGTAATCAATGCCGTACCATGCAAACAACAGCGCAAACCCCGCGA
Source organism: Sulfitobacter sp. SK025 (assembly GCF_003352105.1). Taxonomy (NCBI): domain Bacteria; kingdom Pseudomonadati; phylum Pseudomonadota; class Alphaproteobacteria; order Rhodobacterales; family Roseobacteraceae; genus Sulfitobacter; species Sulfitobacter sp. SK025. Next base: position 153,088 of record NZ_CP025810.1, read on the forward strand.
CCAGCCCAAGCACTAGCGCTTGCTGCAAGAACGCCAGCAGCGGATGTTTGGCGCCGGGGATGACCTGAACGTCGAAATGCGTCCCCTCCCACACCGCCAGGGCAGACCCGAGCATCACCACCCATACAAAGATGAACGTGGCCAGCTCTTCGGTCCATAGGTAGACAGGGATCACCCCGGTGTAGCGCGCAATGACCTGCAGGCCGACGGGGATCGCCAGTGAAAACATCAGCACCCCCACAACGAAGCGGAGCAAGGATGCGAGCAGTTCCAGACCACGCAGGATCATGTGCTTACCGATCAACTTGAGTGAAATAAAATCCCCCTCGGGTCACAAGAACCCAAGGGGGGCATCCGCAGGGATTACTTGGCGCGGACCGCTTCAAGCAGGTCCGATGCGCCGATCTCGGCGGCATAGGCATCCTGCACCGGCTTGACCATTTCCAGCATCTTGTCGCGGTTTTCGAATTCGGACACGGTCAGCTGACCCGCATCGACCATCTCTTGCAGCTTTACGCCGTCCTCGCGCGATTCCAGCTCGCGGCCATAGGCCCCTGCCTCTTCGCCCGCTTCAAGCACGACGGCCTGCAGGTCTGCGGGCAGGCTGTTGAAGGTCTTGCCGCTCATCACGATGGGGCGCACGGTGATCGAATGGCGCGTCAACGTCAGGTTCGGGGCCACCTCGTAGAACTTGAGGTTCTGAATGCTCGCGGCCTCGTTCTCGAACCCTGCGATGACGCCGGTCTGGATGGCGTTGTAGACCTCGTTATAGGCAATCGCCGACGGGGCCGCCGTCAACGCCTGGAAGATCTGCGCCTGGATCGGCGCGCCCATGACCCGCATCTTGTGGCCCTTCAGATCATCAAAGGTCACGACAGGTTGTTTGGACAGCAGATTGCGCGTGCCCCCGCCGGTGTAGCCCACGATCTTGATATCGGCTTTCTCCAGCAGCTCGTCCTCCAGCGGCGCAAGCACATCGCTGGACAGGACCGCATTCCAGTGATCCAGATCGCGGAACAGGAACGGCATGTCCATCAGCGGAATGGACGGGGCGAACTTGGCCATATTGGACGGCGCAAGGATCGTATAGTCAATCGCCACACCCTGGTTCAGGAAGGTGACGTAATCGCTTTCGACGCCAAGCTCCCCGTTCAGACGTAAGTCAAACGTCACATCGCCGTCATATTTCTCGTCGACCAGTTCCTCGAATTTACGCAGGGTTTTGGTAAAGGCATGTTCCTCGTCGAACATGCTGGCCCCCCGCAGAACCGTCTCGGCCTGCGCGGTCGCGGTAAAGAGCGTCGCAGCAACGGCGGCACCCGAAACAAGCTGTGCTGTCTTGGTAAAAAATGACATGGTAGTCCTCCCTGATTGTTGCCTGACCAGATACGTGCCTGACCAGATTCTCCCTGACGTGAAATATGTCGTTAGTATTTGTAATGCGTCAAGTTTATTTGTAATTATTTGTATATCTCAAGTTTATCAGCGGCTTACCCCCCCCAAGCGCCGCTGCCCCGCACAGGGTCAAACGACCGGCAGCAGCTCTACAGGCAGGTCTTGGTAGCAGACCGGGCGCAGGAAACGGCGGATCGCCAGCGTCCCGACCGAGGTCGCGCCAAAGTTGGTCGACGCGGGATAGGGCCCGCCGTGGACCATCGCGCCGCTGACCTCGACGCCCGTGGGAAAGCCGTTGGCCAATATCCGCCCCGCCTTGCGCTCTAGCACCGGCATCAAGGCCTTGGCGGCAGCAGTATCGCCTGCGTCCATTTGCAACGTGCAGGTCAGCTGCCCGTCCAGCCCTTTGGCAACCGCGGCCATCTCATCCGCATCGGCCACACGCACAATAATGCCAAGCGGCCCGAAGACCTCATGCGCCAGCGCGTCGCTGTTCAGCCAATCGGTGCCAGAGACCTCGAAGACAGCGGGGCTGACGCGACGCGCCTCGCCCCGCTCCGAAGAGACGAGCGCGCGCGTACACCCCGCGCGCGCGATACGATCACGCCCGTCGAAATAGGCATCGGCGATCCCCGTCGTCAGCGTTGTTTGGGCAGGGCTTTCGTGCAACGCGGCGACAGCCGCGTCGCGGAAGGCGTCGGCACCGGGGCCGTCGGTGACTACCACCACGCCCGGGTTCGTGCAGAACTGCCCTGCCCCCATCGTCAACGACACGGCCCACCCCGCCCCGATCTCTGCGCCACGGGCAGAGGCTGCGGCGGGCAGGACAAAGACCGGATTGATCGACCCCAGCTCGCCAAAAAACGGAATGGGTTCGGGCCGCTGCGCGCATAGATCAAACAGCGCGCGTCCGCCGCGCAGTGATCCGGTAAAGCCGACGGCCTTGATCAACGGATGCTGCACCAGCGCCTGTCCGACCTCTAGCCCGCCTCCTTGGATCAACGAGAATACTCCCGCGGGCATATCACAAGCTGTAATGGCGGCGGCAATCGCTGCGGCCACGACCTCTGCCGTGCCGGGATGCGCGTGGTGCCCCCTGACAACCACCGGACAGCCCGCCGCCAAAGCCGACGCCGTATCCCCGCCTGCCGTCGAGAAAGCGAGCGGGAAGTTCGACGCCCCGAAGACCGCAACAGGGCCAATCGGGCGCTGGATCATCCGCAAATCGGATCGCGGCAAAGGCGTGCGATCCGGCAAGGCCGCATCATGGCGCGCGTCCAGAAAGCTGCCTTCAAGGATATGCGTCGCGAACATGCGCAGCTGACCGGATGTGCGCCCTGTTTCACCGCGCAAACGCGCGTCTGGCAGGCCGGTTTCCTGGGTGCCGATCAGGGCCAATGTGTCGATACGGGCGTCAACCTCGTCCGCGATCGCATTCAGGAAGGCCGCGCGATCCTGCGCTGTGGTGGCGCTGTAGGCGTCAAACGCATCCTCGGCAGCCTGCGCGGCGCGGTCTACAAGATCAACGGTGCCGGCGGCGAAAATCCGTGGCTCCCCTTCGGCGGGGTCGGATGAAAATTGTTCTGCCGCGCCGGTCCATTCGCCTGCGATCAGGTGTTTGCCCATCAGTTCCATGCTGCGCTTCCTTTAGCTTCTGTCAAAAATCCGGCGGCCACGTGCATCCGCAGCCGCCGGTCGTGTCGTTGTCAGGAAAACAGCATGCCGCCGTTGATATCGACGTTGGCACCTGTGATGAACGCCGCATCATCCGAGGCAAGGAACACCGCCAGCTTGGCCACATCTTCCGAAGTCCCCTCGCGTTTCACGGGCGAGACATTGGCCACATGGGTGCGCACTTCGGGTTTGGTAAAGATGTTGTGGAAATCGGTATCGATCATCCCCGGACAAAGCGAATTCACGCGGATTTTCGGACCCAGCTCTTTCGCCAGACCCCGCGTCAGCGTCATCAGCGCCCCCTTGGATGCGCCGTAAGCCGAGGCACCGGGCCCGCCGCCATCGCGACCGGCCTGCGACGCGAGCCCGACAATCGACGACCCTTCGGTCATATGGGGCAGACATTCACGCACCATCAGCACAAAGGATGTCAGGTTCACGTCCATGACCGACTGCCAGTGATCCAGCGTCATCTCCGACATGGTGACCCGCGCGATCAGCCCGCCGGTGACGTGGACCAGCGTATCGACCTGTCCGAATTCCTTGACGGTCTTTTCTACCAACGCGGCAACATCGGCCTCTTTGGTCATATCGCCCTGCAGCGCGAAGGCATTGCCGCCCGCCGCCTTGATTTCGGCGACGGCGCTGTCGGCCCCTTCAGAGCTTGCCATATAGTTGATCGCCACATTCGCGCCCCGCGCCGCGAGCTCAAGCACGCAGGCGCGGCCGATATCGCGGCCACCGCCGGTTACAATTGCGGTTTTCCCTTTGAGGTCCATGATCGTCTCCTGAATATAAAATTCTGCGGAGGAACCTGACCGAGCAGTGCTCTCCGCGTCTCCCTTCGATGCACAATGGGGTTCAAGGGCGGCGATGCACGCCCAACAACTGCATTATCCGTCCCCTTGCTTAGGGCAAACCTAGGGGCGCGACAATACAAATTATTACAAATATGGAGATTGGTAAGTCGAGAAGGTTTTTGACCCCAGCGGAAAAGTCCGAAAAACAGTAGAATATCCGTCGTATCAGGCACAAAACTCGATGAAAATCGCTGCGGTCTACGGCAAGCCTCTCACCCAAATCTGTTGACAACATCCAATAATAGTTACAAATTATTACATCTGATTAAAGCCGGGGGGAGGCATACCAATGGACACCACAGAAGACGCATCACAGGGTTGGATGACCTCGGGCCCCGGCGCGCAGCGGCGCATCTTGTGTCAGGACAAAGCGCTGATGATGGTAGAGTTCACGTTCGAAAAGGACGGCGTCGGCGTGCCCCATTCGCATCCCCATGTGCAGACGACATTCGTGTCTTCCGGCCAGTTCGAATTCACCGTTGGGGGCGACACGCAGATCCTGAACCCCGGCGATGCGTTGATCATCCCGTCGAACGTCGAACATTCCTGCCTGTGCTTGCAGGCGGGGAAACTGCTCGACAGTTTTGCACCGCGGCGGGATGATTTCATGGCGGCCCACGGGCTACCGCTAGAGTAAGCGGTTAGCCTTCGAACACACGGTTCTTTGCATTCTCGACATGGGCGCGCATGGCGGCGCGGGCTTCGGCCTGATCCCGCGCGATGATCGCGGCGAGGATGCGGCGGTGTTCTTGCTGGACAAGCTCCATCCGCTCGCGCGGTTTGCTGAGCGACAGGTTCCGCGTCAGGTTGAGGCCGGTCAGGATGTTCGACTTCATCGAGGTGCGCGCAGTTGCGAAATACTGGTTGCCGGACGCCTCGCAGATCGCCTGATGAAAGGCCTCGTCTGCTTCGACGCCCAACTCCCCTTCGCGAATGCAGCGGTCCAGCTCCTTGAAATGCGCGCGCAGCTTGGCCAAATCCGCTTCTGTGTGGCGCACGGCGGCGAGGTACGCCGCCTCCCCCTCGATCGCGGCGCGGAATTCGAAGGTGCGCTGGATATCGGCGATGGACCCCACGGGCGCAAAGGTCAGCACCGCCGTATCGGGGCGGCGCTGCACGAATGACCCTGACCCCTGCCGCGACACGACCACGCCGTCTTCGCGCAGCTGCTTGAGCGCCTGACGCAGCACCGGCCGGGACACCTCCAGCATCTCGCTCATGGCGTGTTCCGTCGGCAGCTTATCCCCGACGGCAGTCTCCCCGCTGGAAATCATCGCGAGGATTTTCTCGTAAGCGTGATCCGCGAGCGTGCGTTCCTTGGCGGGCTTGCCCATGGCGGAACGGCTCGCATCTGCGCCTGCTACCGGTTGTTTTGTTCCCGCCATGCTTTGAATTCGTCCTTCGTTGCCGGATCTGTCGGTGGGTAAAGCCCAAAAATCGAAGCACCATTTTGCACCATTTCCAGAACGAAGTCTTCGAAAACGGTCATCTCTTCGGTTTCTGACGCTATTTCTGCCACCAGATGCTTGGGGATGCAAACGACGCCTTCATTGTCGCCCACGATAATATCACCCGGAAAGACGGAAACACCGCCACATGCGATAGGATCATTGATCGCGACGGCGTGGTGTTTGGTCAGGTTTGTCGGCGCACTGGGGCGGGTGTGATAGGCGGGCATCTCGAGCGCCGAAATCTCGGGCGTGTCGCGGAACCCCCCGTCGGTGACGATCCCCTTGCAGCCGCGCTTCATCAATCGGGTGGCCAGAATACACCCCGCCGACGCCGCCGTTGAATCGCGCCGCGAGTCGATCATGAAGACGGACCCGGGGGGGCATTCCTCTACGCCCTTGCGCTGCGGGTTGGCACGATCCGCAAAAGACTCTAGCCCGTCCAAATCCTCGCGCGCGGGAATATAGCGCAGGGTGTAGGCCGGCCCGACCATATTCGGCCCGGGGTTCATACGGTACGGCCCCTGAATAAAGACGTTACGAAAGCCGCGCTTGAACAATGCGGTGGTCAGCGTTGCCGTGCTGACATGCATGAGCTTTTCAAGGAGTTCTGGCGTCGGTTCAGTCATGGTGAAAACTTTCTAATATGGTATTTCGGGCGTTTTGAAAGGCGTGAAAAAGGTCGGCTCATTCAAGCAATGAGGGCAGGAACAGCGACACCGCAGGGACATATGTGACCAGCAAGAGCGCCATCAGAATGGCCAGGTAGAAGGGCCATATGGTTCTGAGCGTTTCCTCGATCTTGACCCTGCCAACGGCACAGCCGACGAACAGGCAGGTGCCAACGGGGGGCGTGCAAAGGCCAAGCCCGAGGTTGACCAGCAGCATGATCCCGAACTGGGTGGGGTCCATGCCAAGATCGCGTACAATGGGCAGGAAGATCGGGGTGCAGATCAGGATCAGCGCGGCCATATCCATGATCATCCCCAGCACCAGCAGCATGATGTTGATCATCAGCAGAACGGCGATCTTTTCTTCCGAGATGCCAAGCATGAAGCTGCTCAGCTTTTCGGGCACCTGATACAGCGCCAGAAGATAGGCAAATGAACTGGCAAAACCGATCAGCACCATGACCATCGCGGTTGTGCGCACGGCAGAGACGACGGCGGTCTTGAACCCGTTCCAGTCAAGGCTGCGATAGACGAAATAGGTCAGCAGCAGCGCATAGATCGCGCCGAAGGCACCGGATTCAGTCACGGTGAAGATACCCGACAGCACCCCGCCTACGATAATCACAGCCGTCACCAGACCCGGCAGCGCATGCAGCGATGCAACGCCGACCGCACGCCAGCCGGGGAAGGGTTCCGCCGGATAGTTACGTTTGATCGCAATGACATAGGCCGCCACCGCAAGGCACAGACACATCAGCATGCCGGGCACCACCCCCGCGAGGAACAGCTTCGAGATCGAGATCCCCCCGCCTGCGGCCACCGCAAAGATAATCATGTTGTGGCTGGGCGGGATGACGATGCCTGCAATCGAGGATGTAACGGTCACGTTCACCGCGTAATCGGAATGATAGCCCCGTTCCTTCATGACAGGGATCAGAATAGACCCGAGCGCCGAGATATCAGCCACAGCCGATCCCGAAATCCCGCCGAACAACATGCTGGAAAAGATGTTCACCGACGCCAGACCGCCGCGCACGTGCCCCACAAGGGCCGAGGCGAACTTGACCAGACGCATGGCGATACCGCCGTGCAGCATCAGCTCGCCTGCGAAAACGAAGAACGGGATCGCCAGCAGCGAGAAGACAGAGATGCCGGAAACCGACCGTTGAAAGGTGATCAGCAGCGGAAAACCTTCGTACCAAAAGGCGGTCAGGGCTGCGATACCCATTGCAAAGGCGACGGGGATACCGATCACGACGGAGACACCGAAAATGCCAAGAAGAATTGTCAGACCCATGATTAAAACAGACCTTTTTCATGATAGGGGATACCGCGCAGAAGACAGGCGATCCGAAACACCGCGCGCAGTCCGGCAAATACAAAGACAAGCCCGCCGCACATCGCAGCCGACAAGGACCGGAAACTCTCGGGGATGTTCAGCATGGGGAGCATTGTGCTCCACCCGAATTTCACCAGCTCAATACTTGCGACCAGCATGATCAGGCCAAAACCGGCAAGGACGATATCAATGACGAGCTTCAGGAAATTACTGACCCGCCAGCCCATCATGTCGCGGAATAGCGTCACCCCGAGATGTGTGTTCTCATGGATCCCGACCGCCGCGCCCAGATAGGTCACATAGCAGATCAGCAAAAGCGCCAGCTGTTCGACCCATGTCGGTGTGACGTTCAAGACATAGCGCCCGAACACCAGCCAGCCAAAGGTCGCGATCAGCACGACGATGGCGATAGAGGCCGCGAGCATGCAAAGAAAACTCAGCCCGTCGAGCGCACGCTCGGTATGCTTCATCCAGAGGGGTGCGTGTTCCACGGCCCTATTCCTTTGTGAGAGAAGGGGTGCGCCCCGTTGCAACAGGGCGCACGATTGTCCAGCCGCGCTGATCAGTCAGCGTTCCGGAACAGATTGACGAGATCCGTCATCTCTGGATTGGCCGCCAGATACTTTTCGTAGACAGGCACCATCGCTTCCTGGAACGCCGATTTGTCGGCGATCTCGTTCACTTCGACGCCACCGTCCATGATGATCTTCATCGATGCCGCTTCGCGTTCGCCCCAGAGCTTGCGCTGCAGATCGGTGGAGTTTTTACCGGCGGTTTTCACGATTTCCTGCTGTTCTGGTGTCAGACCGTCAAAGGTCTTCTTGCTCATGCACAGGCATTCGGGAATGATCAGGTGCTGGGTCAACGAATAGTATTTCGCGACCTCGAAGTGGCTGGTGGATTCATAAGACGGCGGATTGTTCTCTGCCCCGTCCACAACGCCGGTCTTGATCGATTGGTAGACTTCCGCAAAAGCCATCGGGGTGGCGTTGCCGCCCATGGATTCGATCATGCCGACGAACAGGTCGTTGTTCATCACGCGCACTTTCATGCCTTGCACGTCTTCGGGCGTATTGATCGGCTTGACCGAGTTATAGAAAGACCGCGCGCCGGCGTCATAGTAGCCAAGGGCGACGATCCCCTTTTCCTCTAGCGCTTTCCCAAGTGCGGCCCCGGGTTCGCCGTCCATCAGCTCATACATCTGTGGCACGCTTTTGAAGACGAAGGGCAAGGACACGACGTTGGTCGCAGGCACGGCCTGACCCATTGGCCCGAGGCTGAATACGCCAAAATCCATAATCCCGAGACGCAGCTGTTCAATCGCATCGGGCTGCGAGCCCAGAACGCCCGCGTGGAACACCTTGCCCTTGATCTCGCCCCCGGTCTTTTCGGTGACCTCTTCCATGAAGGCTTCCATACCGTGCGATACGGGGTAATCCTCGACGTGGATATTCCAGCCGCGCCAGTCCTTTGCCTGCGCCGTTACCGGCATGACAGCCAGCGTCGATGCCGCGGCAATCGCAAAGGCACCACGGGTGATAATTTTATTCAGTTTCATATTTGTTTCCTCCCAAAGACAAATTATTGCAAAAGTGATCACATGACTTACAAATATTTACAAGTACTATTTTTCGAGTCTTAATGGGGACGCGCCTGACCCTGTCGTTTTGATCTTCACTGCGCCGACCCAAATATTTAGACTTTAAAAGGGATTAAGGTCTGCGAAGAGACGACTAAGGTGCCGGAAATTTCGCCCCTGCTGCACGGGCGGGCCAATACATAGGAAGAGGTAGATACATGACAAATTCGCATTCCAACCAGACAACCAAACTACAGGCGGGCACCGCCTTCCCCGTGTTCGAGGTGCCTAAATTCGGCGGCGGCACCATGACGGTGGGCGGCGCGACCGACGGCTGGACACTGCTTATCGTATACCGTGGCAAGCATTGCGGACGCTGCAAGACCTACCTGGGCAAGCTGGAACACAGCTATGCAAAGTGGGAAGACGCGGGTTTTGCGGTGAAATGCGTCTCGGCCGACCCGCTGGAGAAAGTCAGCGATGATGTCGCGCGCTTCGGGTGGACCTTCGACATCGGCTACGACCTGCAAGAGAGTGACATGCGCGCCATGGGGCTTTACGTCAGCGACCCGCTGTCTTCGCAGGAAACCGACCGTCGCTTTGCAGAGCCCGGTATTTTCTGCCTGCGCCCTGACGGCACAACGCAGATCATTGCCATCTCTAACGGTCCGGCGGCGCGCCCCGATCTGGATGAACTTCTCGACGGGATGATATTCACGATCAACAACGACAAACCTGTCCGCGGGAACGCCTGAACCCGACCTGATCCTACCAACCGCAAGACAGCCAAAAGGAGCACCCCGATACAACACAACGCCTCCCGCTACGCGACAGACCCGAGTTCTGCCAAAGCGCTGGATACAGCGGGCCTGCGCGAACGGGCACCGATCCAGCGGGTGCTCGCAAACTTTATCAAAAGTTATTTTGTCACGCGGGAATAAACCGCACCCCCCGGACGTCACTTGGTCATAGAGCCTTTGCCCACCATGCAGAGCAAAGGCCCGGAACCACGGGAGGAAGACATGAAAGTCATTGAAAACGTTAAGCGTCGGCACTTTTTGATCGGATCGGCAGGCACGATGGCAGCCGTCGCGGTCGGGGCACCGGCTTTGGCACAATCAGGCGGAGAGCCATTGCCGGATTACGTCGCCTGGAAAGACGCCGAGGACATGATCGTCCATTCCAAGCAGACGCTCGAGACGAAACGCGCCGCACAGGGGTCAGAGCTGATCACCCCCACGACCGAGCTGTACATCCGCAACAACTTGCCCGCCCCCTCGGACAAGATCGTTGCCGATCGCGATGCCTGGGAGGTCGAGATCGACGGTGTTGCAAACCCCGGCAAGATGACCGTCGGTGCGTTGAAAACGCTTGGCGTCGAAACGGTCGTCTGCGTGCTGCAATGCTCGGGCAACGGGCGCGCTTTCTTCGATCACGAGACGAGCGGGTCGCAATGGTCTGTCGGGGCGGCAGGTAATGTCGTGTGGACAGGCGTGCCCGTGCGCGCCGTTATTGACGCAATGGGCGGCGCCGATGCGGATGCCGTCTACCTGACTGGCACGGGCGGAGAGGATATTCCCCAAGGGCTGCCGCCTGAATCGATCCAGGTTGAACGCTCTGTCCCCAAGGCTGCGATGGATCGCGCGATCCTCGCTTGGGAGATGAACGGCGAACCGGTGCCGCTGGCGCACGGTGGCCCCTTGCGGCTGATTGTCCCGGGCTACTACGGGGTCAACAATATCAAGTATCTCAAACGGTTGGCCCTGACGGTCGAGGAATCGCCCAATAAGATCCAGCAGACCGGCTATCGCGTCCGCCCCGTCGGCGAAAAAGGTGATCCCTCGCAACCCTCCATGTACGAGATGTCGGTGAAATCATGGATCACCGGGCCCCTGGTGGATGCCGCAACGGGCAAGGTGCAGATCCACGGCGTCGCCATGGGCGGTGTCAGCGGGCTGGAGAAAGTCGAAGTGTCCACAGACGGCGGGCAGAATTGGGCCGATGCGCAGTTTCTGGGCCCTGACTTGGGCCCCTACGCGTGGCGACCCTTTGTGCTGATCACCGATCTGACGGAAGGCACGCATATGCTGGCCAGCCGGGCAACCAATGCCGCAGGCGACGCCCAGCCAGAGAACTTTCCCCCAAACGAACGCGGTTATGGCAACAACGGATGGCGGGCACATGCCGTCGACGTGACTGTCAGCTGACCCCAAAGACCGGCGGCCTTGGCCGTCGGTCCGACCCTTACCCGGAGACATTGAAATGACCCCATCCCTGACGCCGCGCCTTGGCGGTGCCCTTTTCCTTGCGCTGATCGGCAGCGCAGCAGCAGCCGACGCCTCTCTTGACGCCGGGCGCGCCCTTTTCAACGAGACAGCGCAGCCGCAATGTGCCCTTTGTCACAGCTTGAAAGATGCAGGTGCCGAAGGCGAGATCGGCCCGAACCTTGATGACTTCAAGCCCACCGTCGAACAGGTCCGCGCCGCCGTGACAAGCGGGATCGGCATTATGCCCGGCTTTGCCGAAACGCTGACCGACGCAGAGATCGAAACGCTATCGACCTATGTGGCGACGGTCGCGGGCGGATCAGACGCCGCGGCCAACAGCGACGCCAGCGCGCCGACCGAGGACGCCGCCGCAGCAGAGACGGACACCCCCGGTGCCGAGATTCTGGCGCAAGGCGACCCCGCCGCGGGCGAGAAGGTGTTCAGGAAGTGCAAAGCCTGTCACACGGTCGAAGAAGATGGCCCAAACCGCGTCGGGCCAAATCTTTACGGGATCGTCGGTGCCTCTGTCGCGGCGGTGGACGGGTTCCGCTATTCCGGCGCGCTGACCGACCATGGCGGCGACTGGACACCCGACCGGTTGGCGGCATTTCTCGCCAACCCCCGCAAGGCCGTGCCCGGCACCAAGATGAGCTTTGCCGGGCTGCGCAAGTCGGAAGATCAGGCCGATGTGATCGCCTATCTCGCCAGTTTGTCAGACGCCGACTGACCTAACCGACGCAAGGCCGCGCCGAACGAACCGTCTTTGAAAGTGCTGCCATCGCGCTTTCAGAGGCGCGTTCGCGCGTTTCAAGCTTGAGAAAGCGGGCAATGGCATCGAACCGGGTGCGGTCCATCCCGGTCGCGACGATAATATGGCGCTGTTGGTCCCGTGAGCCCCAGCTCGCGATCTGCTTTTCTGACGTGCTCTTACCCTCTGGCAGGGCAAACCCGCCGCGCATGTAGGTCAGGCGACATCCATTCTGGCCCGCATAATGCATGATATCGCCCTCCTCTGCCACGCGGGACGCAACGGCTGTCAGGTTCGCGCCCCCAAGATCCGGCACACCCGCCAGCCCACCCCCCGCCACGGGACGCAGATCGCCAGAGCCTAGATCATAGGTCTGTGCTGCAAGTTCGGTGTGAATGTCGAAAGCCGTAGGGGAGGCGACGAAGCCAGTCCCGAACACCATCGCCAAAGCCACCACTGCGGCGACAGCGCCGCCCCAAAGCCAACGTCGCGGGTACCGGTTGCTGTTTGCAGCCCTCGTTTGCGGCGTAGCGTCTGGATCGTCCAGCACCGGACGCATCAACGCCAAACCGCGCGAAACGCGCCGCACATCCTCAAGCGCCGCAGCCAGCGCGGGTTCGGCAGCCAACCGCGTCTCTAAGGCGCGCATTTCCGACGCGCTCAGCGCGCCATCATGGTAGGCGTTGACCTGTTCCCAGTCTTTGTCGTTCAGCTCGCTCATGTCTTCCGCGTCACTTCCTGTTTTGCCGTTCCGGCCCCATCGACGACGTCCAGCAACGCCCGGCGCGCGCGGCTGATCCGGCTCATCACTGTGCCGTTTGGCACATCCATCACTTTCGCCGCCTCGGCGTATTTCAGGCCCATAATGTCCACAAGGCACAGCACCTCGCGGGTTTCGGGCGGCAGCTTCTCGAACGCCAGCCGGATCAATACATCCCGCGCGGTATCCGGTCCGCCTGCTTCATCAGATAGACGTTTCTCCTCCGCCGAATATTCACGGCGCACGCGCCTTTTTCTCAGCTCGTCATAATGCAGGTTGCGAATGACGCGGAACATCCACGGGCGCAATTCCTCCAGCAGTTCGGGTCTGCGATCAGACCGCAACCCCCGCTCCACCGCGTCCTGCACCAGATCCTCTGCCGCGTCGCGCGACTGACAGATGGCCGTGGCATAGGCCCTCAACTCAGGCAAAAGAATCTCGATAAGGGTACGCTGCGCCATATCAATCCGTACCGCGTTTTCAGGCCGGATCAAAGCCAACACAGACCGCTGTCGGAATTCTTCGTGCGGGATCGGGCGTAGGAGTTGCGTCGAGAATATCCGTGATGCTTGCCGGAAAAATCGCGGCGCACGCGGCTGACTCTGAAACGGTAGTCAGGTGGCTTCACCGGCTGGGTTTAAGCCGTGACGTTATTTAACATAACGTTGATTAAAAATTTCTAACTCGCAGACAATCGTCCCACCCGCATCAACGTGACAGACCGCGAGACCCACAAACCAAAAAAAAACCGCAGCATTTCCGCCGCGGTTTCTTCATCTAACGTCTGACCCTATTCAGGCGATGGCTGCCTTGATCTGGTCGGCGAGCGACATGGGATCAAAGGGTTTGCTGATCACCTCTGTCGCGCCGATGCCGCGCAGTTCTTCCAGCTCGTTCGGCTGCGCACGGGCGGTCATGAAGATCGCGGGCACATTCGCGAAATCCGGATTCTCGCGCAGTTTCTCAAGCGTTTGACGGCCGGTCATGCCGGGCATCATCATATCCAGCAAAAACACGTCGGGGATATAGTCCAGCGTCTTTTCAAGCGCCTGTTCGCCGCAATCGCATTGCTCAACCACGAAATCACCCGACAGTTCGAGTGACATTTTGGCGATTTCGCGAATATCGGCGTCGTCTTCTACGTGAAGCAATTTAATCATACGGGACTCTTATCCAACGTTCTCTAGTCTTTCAAAATCATTCTCTGGCCCAGAATGGCGCGTTTTGACAGGTAAAGTGAAGGTGAAAGTTGTTCCCCGCCCTTCTTTACTGACAAAATCGATCGTACCACCCAAACCTTCAACAATTGCTTTACAGATGCTCAGCCCCAAACCGGTACCGCCTTTGGTCGCCCGGTCGGAATTCGCCATATCTGCAAACCGCTGAAAGATCTTATGCTGGTCTTCGGGCGCAATGCCCATACCCTCATCGCGTACAGACACACATACGTTTTCGGGCGTTTTTTCGACGGAGATCTCCACCGTGCCGCCCGGCTTGGAAAACTTCGCAGCATTCGACATCAAGTTGGTTAAAACTTGAATGATACGGTTGGCGTCGGTTTCGATATAGGTGGGCGTATCCACCCCGTGGCATTTGATCTGCAAGCCGAACCGCTGATGCGCGGTCGCATTGGCGCGCAGGGATTCGGCCACCAGTTCTGACAGGTCGGCGGTTTCCAGTTCGAAATCCAGACGCCCGGAGGAGATCTTCTCCATGTCCAGAATGTCGTTGATGATCAGCACCAGACGATCGGCGTTGCGATGCGCGATCTCCAGCAGGCCCTCGGCCTTGGGCGGCAACTGGCCCGCGGCTTTCGACAACAGCAGCCCCATCGACCCTTTGATCGAGGTCAAGGGCGACCGAAGTTCGTGGCTGACCATAGAGATAAAATCCGCCTGCAGACGCTCTTGTTCAAGCCGTTCGGTGACGTCGTGCAGCATGATCAGCAGACGCCCGTCGACTGTCCCCTTGTTGAGCCACTTGATCGACCCTTCAAAGTTCGTGCCCGATATCGTTGCGCTGAACGTCATATAGGTGTCGCCGATATCCATCATCCGTAGACAGGCGTCGAGCACATCCTCGCAGCCGCGCTCGGCCGCCATATCGCGCACCGTTTGCCCGTTCTTGGGCCGTGTCGACCAGCCGAACCGCGCCTTGGCGGCAAGGTTCATATAGCGCAACTCAAGGTTGTCTTCGGACACGATCCAGATGTCGTCGCGCAGCTCGTGCAAGGTCATCGCCGTGTCGCGCCGCGCGATCAGCTTGGTGGTAGAGGTGATGTCCGTCCGCGCCGAGATCGACCCGATCCAGCGGCCATTCGCATCCAGCAACGGGGTCACTGTCGTCTGTGTCACGCAGGTGGACCCGTCGCGATTGCGCAGCGTCGTTTCACCCTGCCAGCTTTTGCCCTGCCGCAGCAGATCGCGGATTTCAGTGGCGGTGGTTCTATTGTCCTTGGAATACAGCATCGCGACCGGTTTGCCGATCAGCTCTTGGCGGGTATAGCCGGTTGCCTCGAGCAACAGGTCGTTCACCTCGACCAACAGGTTATCGGTATCGACCACGTTTACCATCGTGTGCATCTTTAGAACACGCAGCTGTTGGGCAACGCTGTCATCAACCGTCGCACGCGCCGGCGTGGCCCGCACATTCGCGGCGATCAGCGGCACGAGACTTGCAATGGCGATGGCCCCGATAACCGGAACGGTTTGCGCCGGTGCGCCCGACAGCAGCGCCGAGGTCGCGGCGTACCACCCCCCAGCCAAGGCCGACCCGGCGGCGAAACCGGTGGCAATATGGCGCTTCTTTCCGTTCCAAGACATATCGCGTCCTTACTTACAAAAAGAAGGCACCATCCCTAGCCAAGCACCCTCTCCATCCCTTGCGCCATCATAGACAAAAGTATCTAGACATTTTTAAGGCGATTTTTAGCAACTTTAGACACAACCATAAGGAGATCAACTCGCTCTTTGTGTCGGACCTACAATACTTTCGATAATGTGGTTCAGATCGGTCTGCGACTTCACCAGATGGGTGCCCACCCGACTATCCCTCGCGCGCGCCGCGTCAGAGGTCAGCCCGACCACCCGCGCCGTTGGCTGAAGCTCAGCGATATCGTCCAGCACGGCAGCGGCGTCGCCATCTGGCACGGTCCAGTCAAGGATGATCACATCCAGCGGCCCCGCGCTCAGCGCATCGTGGACCTCGTTCAGCCGCGTGACGTTTTGCACATCGGCAAAGGGTCTCAGCCCTTCGCGCAGCACCTCTGCAAACTCTTCGTCATCCTCAAGGTGCAACACCCTAAGGTTGTCCTTCGTGCCGTCGATCACTTCGAACGTGCGGGCATCGGGCAGCACGTCATACCCTTCGGCATCGGTGGCCAGCGGGCAGGTGAACCAGAAAATCGTGGTCCCGCTCGGCTTGCTTTCAAAGCCGATGTTGCCGCCCTGACGCCAGACGATCTGTCGCGTGATATTCAGCCCAAGGCCCGTCCCGCCCTTGGCCCGCGTGTCCGATCCATCGGCCTGAGAGAACGCCTGAAAAATCCGGTTCTTGAAATTCTCGGGCACACCGGGGCCGAAGTTCTGAACGTAAACAATCGCCATGTCGCCGATCGTCTCGGCCTTGATCGTGACGTCGGTGCCTTCGGACGAGTACTTGCACGCATTCGACATCAGGTTCGCCAGCACTTGCATCATCCGTGACCAATCGGCGGCTACATTGATGTCGGTGTCGGGCAGATCCATCACCAGTTTGGTGTTATGGGTGACGGCAAAGGGCATCATCTCTTGCACGGCCGAAGAGATGACCTCGTTCAGGCTCATCGGGCTGAGGTCAAAGTCGATCTTGCCCGACGATATCTTTTCGAGGTCGAGAATATCGTTCACGATGGTGGTCAGACGGTCGGCGTTGTTGCGCGCGATCTCGATCAGGCGCAGCGCCGAGGCCGGCATGGTATCACGCGCCGACATCTCGATCAGGCCAAGCGCCCCCTTGATAGAGGTTAGCGGCGTGCGCAATTCATGGCTGACAGTGGACACGAATTCATTCTTGATCTCGTCGATCTTCTTCTGGTCGGTGATATCGTTGACCTGCGCGATAAAGACATAAGCCCCTTCGTTTTTGTCGAAGGTCCAGGTGATGTTGAACAGCCCCCACCGCTGGCCGCCGTCCTTGTGCAGGATCGGATGTTCGCCGCGGTACACCTCGTTCGACCCGCTTTCGGTGAACCTGGTCACGATATCACGCATCAGCTTCACATCTTCCTCGGGGATGATCTGCGCAAGGTTGAACCGGTCGGTCATCACCTTTTGCGAATATCCCGTCAGTTCGCACATCGCGTTGTTCACGCTGGTGAACTGTCCGTTGCTGTTCAGGGTCGCCATGCCAACGGGGGCCGCGTCCAGCACAGTGCGGAATCGCTTCTCGCTCGCCTCAAGCGCGTTGCGGGCGTGACGCAGCGCGGTAATGTCGCTTTGCGTCCCAACCATCCGTATCGCCGACCCGTCGTCGGCGCGATCCACGACCACGGCATCCGACCGCATCCAGCGCCAGCTTTCGCCGAACTGCATCCGGTATTCGGTGCGCGACCGTTCTGCCTTGCCGGTGATACAATCCTGATCCGCCTCGATCAGACGGGGCAGATCGTCGGGGTGGATACGGCTCAGGAACTCTTCCTGCGTATCCTCGACTTCCGGACCGACATCCATGATCTTGCGCCACGTCGGCGAGACCACCGATGTGCCCGACATCAGGTCGATCTCGAACACGCCAATTTCCGACCCCGCGAGAGCATGGTCATAGCGTTCCTTGATCCCGGCCAGTTCCCCGACGGCCCCGACCTCGACCGACACATCCCGCACAATGGCGGTGATGCGTTTGACGCCATTCAGCGTCTCCCATTCGTTATAATGTAGATCGAGGTGCAGCGTGGATCCGTCCTGTTTGGTGCCCGTGGCGTTATAGCCTGCCTCTGCGGGCAGCCACCCCGCCTCTGTCACGAATTTCGTCAGGGGCAACCCGCCCATCCCGTCTTCATGCTTGTCGAAAATCTCGAGCGCGGCGTGGTTGGCAAACAGGATCTCGCGGCGTTCATCCAGAATGAAGATGCCCACGACACTGTTCTCGATGATCGACCGGTTTTCCTCTTCGCGGGCGCTGATCTGCTGTTCGCGCAGCGCGGCCACCTCGGCCAGAGAATCCCCGCGTTGGCGAATGGCGCGCAGCACCACGATCAGCATCGCGGTCAGGGCAATCCCTGCGATCAACGCAAGCAGCGGCGTGCCACCGGGGAACAACGCCTCGAACAAGGGGGTGCTTTCATATTGGACGGTCCAGGTCCGCCCGAAGAATTCGGTGGTATAGACCTCACTATACTTACCCGCCGCATGTTCGTGATCCTGACTTGCATAGATCAGAGCCTCGGGGTCGGTCGTGTCGCCGTCAAAGACGTGGAAATCATACACATTGTTCTGGTTCGGCGTCAGATCCTGCAACAGGTTGCGGCCGATGAACGGCGCATAGACCCAGCCGCGAAACGTCCCCTCGCGCGGGCCGGAGGCATAGAACAGCGGCCGCAGCAGCAAGAACCCCGGTTCCTTCATCGCGTCCTGCACCAGCAGGATGCGCGGTGTCAGCTGCGGGGTGTTGGTTTCGCGCGCCCGATCCGCCGCCTCGCGCCGCCCTTTTTCAAAGCTGATGTCCAGCCCGACTGCTTCCTTGTTGGGCAGCACCGGCGCGATATATTTGATCACATATTTCTGGTCATGGTTCGTTTCTGGCCTGATCTCGAACCCCGGCGTCCCATTGGCGCGCATATCGCCGACGAAAGCATCCTCGTCCACCTTGGCCACGGGCTCGATAAACCCGATCCCGTTGATGCCGGGCAGGTAGTTTTCTAAATCCAGGCTTTCGACAAAGATCTCGAAATCGTCGTATTCGATATTCTCCGCCGATTGCATCATCCCTGCGGCGCCGTTCAGACTTTGCAGATAGATATTCATCCGACGATCCAGCGCCTGAAGCCCATCCTCGGTGATGCGGGCGAATTCGGCCTTGGCCGCGGCGCGGTTCATCCGCGCGCCTTCAGCGTAGATCCCGAAGGTCACGAGAAGGCAGACAACGACCAAAATCAAATCTAAGCGCTTGAACAAAACTATACTCTCACATTTCGCAAAACTGAAAAGCGCCTAATCGATGAAAGCCACCCGCTGATCATGTTACCGGCATCCCTCACTTATAAGTAGCACCGGTTTCCCTGCCAACGTTAATTATTACTTGCGCACAGGATTAAGACAGAAACCTCAACAGAATCTAAAGACACCCCAACTCAGGGTTGTTGATCATACGGGATGCACAATCATAGCACGGAAGTCGTTGACGTTCGTCAGCGTCGGTCCCGTCACCACCTGACCGCCGATCCGGCCAAAGAAACCGTGGGCGTCATTTACCGCTAACGCCGATTCTGCGTCGAGGCGCGCGGCCCCCGCCCGCGCCAATGTGTCGGGCCCGATGATCGCCCCTGCGACCTCTGCCGCGCCGTCGACGCCGTCGGTATCGCAGGCCAACCCCCAGATACCGGCCGCCCCGTTCAGCGCCAGCATCAGCGCCAAGGCATATTCCGCATTCGGTCCACCAACGCCATCCCCGCGCCGCGTGACCGTCAGCTCGCCGCCCGACAGGATAACAATCGGCGCATCGCCGGGATGTAGACGCGCCTGCTCTTGCAGGGCCAAGGCGGCATGGGCACGGGCGACCTCGCGGGCCTCGCCCTCTAGGTCATTGCCCAGACGGATCACGCGAAACCCCTCTGCCTCGGCCAAAGCCTGTGCCGCATCCAGCGATTGCTTGGGGGCCGCATAAATCCGGTTCATCACACGCGACAGCCGCGCATCATCCGGCGGCACGACCTGCGACCCCGCAGCCAGCGCCCGCGTGACCGAAGCCGGAACCGCCACGCCCCACTGCGTCAAGATCGCCTGCGCATCGCGCGAGGTGGAGACATCGCCCACCGTAGGGCCCGACCCGATCATCGCCATATCATCCCCCGGCACATCCGAGATCATCAACGTATGCATCGCCGCCGGATAGGCCGCCGACGCCAGCTGCCCGCCCTTGACCTGCGACAGATGCTTGCGTACCACATTCATCTGCGTGATCGGCGCGCCAGAGGCCAGCAACCCCGCGTTCACCGCCTGTTTCTCGGCCAGCGTGATCTCCCCCAAGGGCGCGGTCAGCAGCGCCGACGCCCCGCCCGAGATCAGCGCCAGCACAAAGTCCCCCTCGCCCAAGCCCTGCAGCAGTTGTAGCATCCGCGCGGTTGCGGCCTGTCCGGCGGCATCAGGCACGGGGTGCGCGGCCTCGACAATCTCGATCCCCTGACAGGGGCGGGCGTATCCATAGCGGGTGATCACCAAACCGTCGCAGGGGCCCCAAGCCGCCTCGACCGCCTCGGCCATGCGCGCGCTGGCCTTGCCCGCACCGATCACCACCACACGCCCCGCCGGTTTCGGCGGCAGATGCGCGGCCAGCGATTGCATCGGATCGGCCACGGCAACCGCGCGGTCGAACAAGCGGCGTAAAGTCGTCTCCGGCGCGGTGTGCATGGCAATCCCTATCCCGTCATCAAAAAAGCCGCCCCCGAAGGGACGGCCTGTTTTACACTCACGCGGTCTGATCGAACAGCCTTTTACGGGCCGCGGCGTATTCTGTCGCCATCCGCTCGACCACCTCGGCGGCGGGGCGCACATCCTTGACCGCACCGATGCCCTGACCGGCGCCCCAGATCTCTTTCCAGCTTTTGGGCTTTTCGCGATCGGCACCGAAGTTCATGTTCGACGGGTCGGACCGTTCAAGGTTGTTCGGGTCCATGCCCTGCGCCTCGATCGAGGCTTTCAGATAGTTGCCCCAAACGCCGGTGAACAAGTCGGAATACACAATATCCGAAGCCCCCGAATCCGCGATCATCTGCTTGTAGCGTGCGTCGGCATTCGCCTCTTGCGTGGCGATAAACGCCGACCCGGCATAGCCGCCATCCGCACCCATGGCCTGCGCCGCAAGAATGCTGTCGCCCTTGGCAATCGCCCCCGACAGGAACAGCGGCCCGTTGAACCATTCGCGGATCTCCTGGATCAGCGCCAGCGGCGACAAGGCACCGGCGTGCCCCCCTGCCCCAGCGGCGACGGCGATCAGACCATCGGCCCCTTTTTCAATCGCCTTATGGGCAAAGCGGTTGTTGATGATGTCGTGCAAGACAACACCGCCCGCGCCATGCGCCGCATCGTTCAGCCATTCCTGCGCCCCAAGCGACGTGATCCACAGCGGCACCTCGTGCTTGACGCAAATCTCTACGTCCCGTTCAAGCCGCGCATTGGATTTATGCACGATCTGGTTCACCGCATAGGGGGCGGCAGGATTGTCGGGGTTCGCCTGGTTGTGACGATCCAGCTCTTCCTTGATGCGCGTCAACCAGCGGTCCAGCTCAATCGGTTCGCCTTCCGCTTCGCGTGCGTTCAGCGCTGGAAAGCTGCCCACGATACCGGCCTTGCACTGTGCAATCACCAGATCAGGGTTCGAGATAATGAACAGCGGGCTGCCAATCAGCGGGATACGCAAATTGTCGAAAAGGGCGGGTAGCGTCATCTTGTTCCTCCGGGACGTATTATTTTCCTGCAACTTGTCAGGATGTGCGCGCTTTGGAAATGACGAACGTTGCGTCCGTCACCCCCTTCTTGTGATCGGGACTACAGCGCCTCGATGATGGTGACATTGGCGATGCCGCCGCCTTCGCACATGGTTTGCAACCCGTATCTTTGGCCGCGCGCATGCAGGCTGTGCACCAGCGTCGTCATCAGCCGCGCACCAGAGGCCCCCAGAGGATGCCCAAGCGCAATCGCACCGCCATTCACATTCAACTTGGCCGGATCGGCCCCGGTGTGTTTCGCCCAGGCCATCGGGATCGGCGCAAAGGCTTCGTTGACCTCGAACAGATCGATGTCGTCGATCTTCATACCGGCCCGCTCCAGCGCGCGGTCGGTGGCGGGCAGCGGTTCCTCCAGCATGATCACCGGATCGCCCGCGGTCACCGTCAGGTTCACGATCCGCGCCTTCGGGGTCAGCTTGTATTTCTTGAGCGCGGCTTCGGACACGACCAACACGCCCGCCGCCCCATCGCAAATCTGCGACGCATTCGCGGCCGAGATCATGCCGTCCGGATCCAGCAGTTTGACAGAGGAAATCCCGTCAAGCGTCGCATCATCGCGGATGCCTTCGTCGCGGGTGTGCATCCCGCCGTCGATGGCCAGGGGAATGATCTCTGCGTCAAAGGCCCCACCATCCTGCGCAGCGGCGGCGCGGCGGTGGCTTTCCAGCGCATAGGCGTCCAGTTCGGCGCGGGTGAACCCGTGCTTTTGCGCGACCATTTCCGCGCCGATGAACTGGCTGAAATTCTTGGTGCCGTAGCGCGCCTCGATACGGTCGCTGAACGGGCCCTCGCCCAACCCCGCCTTGGCATAAAGCGACACGTTCGACCCCATCGGCACCCGTGTCATGCTTTCGACACCCATGGCGACAACCACATCCTGCGTGCCCGACATCACCGCCTGCGCCGCGAATTGCACCGCCTGTTGCGAGCTGCCGCATTGCCGGTCGATGGTGACCGCGGGCACCGATTGCGGCAGGTCCGACGCCAGCACACAGTTGCGCCCGAAGGCAAAGGATTGCTCTCCGCCCTGGCTGACGCAACCGACGATCACGTCATCAATCACCGCGCCGTCGATCCCGGACCGCGCCACCAGCGCATTCAACACCTCGGCCCCCAGATTGGCAGGGTGCCAGTCGCGCAGCGCGCCGCCACGGCGCCCCCCTGCGGTGCGGGCTGTCTCTACGATATAGGCATGTGCCATAACGCTTTCCCCTCTATTCAGTCTCTATTTCGGTGCCATGCGGATCGCGCCATCAAGGCGGATCGTTTCGCCGTTCAGCATCGGGTTGTCGATAATCGCCCCGACCATCTTGGCGTATTCCGACGGATCGCCCAAACGGCTGGGGAAGGGCACCTGCGCGCCGAGCGAATCCTGCGCCTCCTGCGGCAGCCCCTCCAGCAGCGGTGTGAGGAACAGCCCCGGTGCAATCGTCATCACACGGATGCCATAGCGCGCCAGCTCGCGGGCGACGGGCAAGGTCATGCCCACGATCCCGCCCTTCGATGCCGCATAAGCCGCCTGCCCGATCTGGCCGTCAAACGCCGCAACCGATGCCGTATTGACGATCACGCCGCGTTCCTCGCCCACAGGCTCTGCCTTGTGCAAGGCCGCGGCGAATTTCGACAACACGTTGAACGACCCCAGCAGGTTCACATTCACCACAATGGTAAAGCTTGCCAAGGGCAGCGCCGCGCCGTCACGATCCACGACTTTGGCGGGCGGGCCGATGCCCGCGCAGTTTACCAGAATACGCGCCTTGCCGTGCAGCCCTTCGGCCTCTGCGATCGCGGCCTCTACCGCGCTTTCGTCGGTGACATCAACGCGCAGGAACTTGCCCCCGATGGCGGTGGCTTTTTCCTCGCCCAGTTCAACGTTCATATCAAAGATGGTGACCTTGGCCCCGGCCTGCGCCAGAAACGCTGCCGTGGCCCCGCCCAATCCCGAAGCGCCACCGGTGACGATGGCGGCTTGTCCGTTCAATTGCATGGTATCCTCCCCTTCCCTGCTGACGCAGGGGCAACAGTTTAATTGCGGGGAATGTCGCCTGCGGTTTCGCGGATTACAATGGCAAAGCGTGGGACCCGCGGCCCCCCCCGTTCACCCGATCCGGTTCAGGCGGTGATCACGACCTCGGACACGTCACTATCTACGGCCTGCAATGCGGCCAGCACGCGGGTGGTCAGATGGGTCTGCACATAGGCCCCGTGAAAACGGCTGGGGGCCTGAAGCGTGACACGCCCCCCTGCCCGATCCTGCCGCGTGAGATTATGCAGCCAACTGCCATAGACACCGGCATCTTCGGCATGGAGCACAGCCTGCGCCAACGCCCATTCGCTGCCCCCTTCGACAGGCGGCGTCGGGGCGGTGCCACGCACGGGCAAAGGCACCACCCGCGTCGGTTCCGGCGCGCCCTGCATGCGCAGATCGAAGTCCGGCCCGACCTGCGGCCATTGCGGGCGCGTCTTTTCAAGGATCGCATCAAGGTCGAGCCCGTATTCGGTCACCCGTCCGCGTGCGCCCTGACGTTTGACCACCAGCCAGCCACAGCCGCGCAGCTTTGCCATCTCGCGTTTGACAGTGCGCTCATCGACGGACCAGAGCTGCGCGATCTCGCGCTGACCCACGGCCAGTTCATTACGCGCCCAGTTGTAGCGCGCCGTTACAAGTGTAATGAAGCGCAGCACCAGACGGTGATCATGTTTCCCGCCGGCAAGGGCATAGGCCCCCAAGGCGGTGATGATATCATACTTGCGCGCGGCGGCGTCACGCCCCACGGGTTTCGGTGAAAGCATAGCTGCTCCGATCTGGCACGGTGTGAATGTGCAGCCTCAGTTCGATCTCTTGATGGATCCTCGGGGCGTAGACAACGTCTTTTCCGCCTCTTCCCTGATTTGCGTCCGGAAACCCGATTCTGTCAAGGATTGGTTTTGCCCCGACCCTCTTTCTTCCCCATTCAAATTTGAAAGTTGAGGTATCAATGGTATAGGGGGTCATGCAGAGCGTCCCCTATTACAGCGTTTTTGTCCCCCAATATGTCGCGGGACCGATCCTGCTGTCCCCCTATATTTCCGCCCCGGAGCTATAGAGCCGCGCCTAACGCCCGAATCGCGCCGAGGCCCTGTGGTATAAGGGATATTGAAAACCTGTTTATAGAATAAATGTCTTTCCATGAGATGCAAATTCAGCGTAAAGCCAAATTGAGTAGTAATTAGCGTTCTCTTTCGGGTTTTCCGGTGCCGCCACAGCGTGCGGGGCGGCGGTTCCCCGCGGGGAACGGGTAGGGAAAAGGACAGCTTATGTTTACCTATGCGGACCTGGCAAAGCTTCAGGCGCAGTCGCTCAAGATGCAGGGGCATATCCGGCATCAGACCTATTCGCCCGAGATGGAAAAGACCCTGCGCCGGTTCTCAAGCTGGGAAGTGGCCGAGCTGATCTTCAAGACCAACCCGTCGACCCTGCGCGGCCGGCTGGCCGCCGACCCGTCCCTGCCCGAGGGGCAGGTGGAAGAGGAAGGCCGCCAGCGCTGGTATGCGCTGGAAGAGATCAACGAGCTGCGACGCAAGCTGAAGATCAAGAACCGGTCGCTGATGCCGCCACGCCCTGCGGGCAAGCGGGCGGTGCGCGCCGCGATTGCCAACTTCAAGGGCGGCGCGGGCAAGTCCACCGTCGCGCTGCATTTCGCCCATGCGGCCGCGCTTGACGGCTACCGCGTGCTGGCCGTGGATTTCGATCCGCAGGCCACGCTCAGCCATTCGATGGGGCTGTCGGATGTCTCGGAAGAGGTCACCGTCTGGGGCATCATGGCCCGCGACCTGATCCGCGAGACTGAGAGGATGAACGCGGTGCAAGGCGGCGCGGAAAGCGGGGCCACCCTGCCCCAACGCAAACTGCCTGCCTCTGTCACCGGCATGGGGCTCAGCGAATTGCGCGCCACCGATTTCATCAAGCCGACCAGCTGGCCCACGATCGACCTGATCCCCAGCTGTGCCAACGCCGCCTTCGTCGAATTTGCCAGCGCGCAGTACCGGCACCTGAACCCCGAATGGTCGTTCTTCGCCGCCGTGTCCCGTTATCTTGATACGATCCCGCCGGACGCCTACGACCTGATCATCTTCGACTGCCCGCCCGCCATTGGTTACCAGTCGATGAACGCGGTCTTTGCGGCGGATGTTTTGTATATCCCATCCGGCCCCGGCTATTGGGAGTATGACAGCACCACCAGTTTCATCGGCCAGCTGTCTGAAGCGCTTGAGGATCTGGGCCGCTTCCGCGGGCGGCTGCCGTCGGGCACCGATCCGGTCAAGGCCTTTGCTGACATCAAGTTTCTATTGACCCGTTTCGAGCCTAATAACGATCTGCACCGTGCGATGCAGTCAGCATTTAATCAGGTCTTTAAGCCACATGTAGCAGAGCACCCGATTGAAATGACCCGCGCGGTTGAACAGTCAGGCCGGTTCCTGTCGTCGATCTATGAGATGGATTACCGCCAGATGACCCGCGAGACCTGGCGCCGCGCGCGGGCCTCCTTTGATCGGGCCTATGATGAATTCCGTGCCACGCTTGTCGATGCGTGGGATAAACTGGAGGATGAATA
>NZ_CP025811.1:0-138654 GCF_003352105.1 Sulfitobacter sp. SK025
ATGGCCCGAAACATCTTCAACCAGCCTCCAAGGAATGAGACGGAGAGCGGAGCCCCCTCCCCTACCCCGCCAAAAGCGGCAAAGCTGCCGGGATCTGTTGGAGGATTGCGCGACTCTTTGCGCGAGATCACAGCAAACTCGATTCGCGATATCGAACCCGATCAGATTGACATGGATGGGCTGCGCGATCGGTTGGTGCTGGAAGATTCCAGTATCGATGAGTTGGCCGAGAGCATTCGCAAGCATGGCCAACAAGTGCCCATCATGGTCCGTCCATCAGCCCAACCGGACAGATACCGCATCATCTACGGCCGCCGCAGGCTTGCTGCGATCCGTAAGGTCGGTGGAACGGTCAAGGCAATTGTTCGAACCTTGGACGATGACGCATCTCTGATCGCTCAAGGCCAGGAGAACAACCTCAGGCTTGATCCGTCTTTTATAGAAAAGTCTTTTTTTATAAAAGAGATGCAAGAATCCGGGTACAAACCCGGTGTCATTCAAGATGCTCTAGGTCTGACCCGGCAAGGCGTATCCAACCACAGGGTCGTCATAGAACAACTGCCAGACGGTCTTGTTCAACTGATCGGGCCAGCACATGGGATCGGACGACGGCAGTGGGGTGATCTAGCTGCCTTGTCGGTGAAGGTAGATTTGGTGGACATCGCCAAAGAGGCGCTCGCCGCCCTGCCCGACGACACTCCTAGTTCCGAAAAGTTCCAAGCGGTCTATTCGGCTTGCTCGAGCAAAACACGTAGCGACAAGAAGCCGCCCAATCGTGGACTGACTTCGGTCATCAATGATGAGAACGGCAGTTCATTGGGCACGCTGACAATCGATGAGAAGGCGATCGCTCTCAAGGTCACCAAGAAGGACAATCCAGAATTCGGCCAATGGCTCGAAGAGCACGCGGAAGCTACGCTTTTGCAGCTCTTCGTACAGTGGCGGAATGAGAGAGGCTCTGGGTCCTAACCCAGGCCACACAGAGCAACACGAGCAGAGGAGAAAAGCGAAGACCCGAAAGAAAAGAGCCCCCCAAAGTTTCCCCTGGAGAGCCCTCATCATCTGATTAGCATCTTTGATGTAGCAACCTCCAGCATACCGGTCAAGAGTCACCGATTCGGTGGACTGATATTTTTTGCCTTTTTCCGCGAAAATTCGAGGAAAGAGACGGGGAAGTTGTGGGCCGAACGGTCGTCGTGAACAAGCCATGGCATTTACAAAACTCTCGATCGAAGCCGCAGGTGCTGATGCAACCCGCGGCTCATTTCCCCCATCTGAAACCGACGTCTGGACCATCTTCAGAGCCCTGAGAGATGCACGCAGCGTGTTTGGTCTACGTCCTGGCCACATACAGACACTTCAAGCAATGCTCAGTTTTCTGAAACCTGGCCATGGCGAAACGGTTTTTGCGTCTAACAATTCACTTTGCCAGCGCGTTGGCGGAATTGACGAACGGACACTCCGGAGGCACATCAACCGCTTCGTTGAACTCGGATTCGTCAAGCGCAATGACAGCTCGAACCGAAAGCGCTACCGCGTTCGCTCATCCGGCGGGGAGTGCATCAGTTATGGATTGTCTCTCACCCCCCTGCTCCAACGTGCGAGCGAGCTTATAGCCATCGCGCAAGAGATGGAGAATAACCGGCGAGATCGGATATTTATCCGCAAACAGATCCTTACAAAGCTCGCCCATTTGGAAGAGCACGATCCTAGCAACGTATTCATCAACCACGCACGGAAAGCTCTACGCAGGAAGCTGAGCCTCCCCGAATACCACGCTCTGCTCGCCAATACAGATGCAGAATGCCAGAGTTTGTCTACCCCGGATGACCCGCCTGAAACTATGGAATTGCCCGCCAATGACGGACAAACTGTCCGGCATCAATCTAAGTCTGAAGAAGAAAAAAAAGATTTAGATAGCAACATAGGCCTTGAGGCCCTGAAACCAGACTTGCTGACCTCAGTCTGCGATCAGGCGACATCGTTCTCCACAGAGAGACTTAGAAACTGGTTGGACATTGAAAACCATGCTCGAACACTTACACCCATGATGGGCATTCACCCAGAGACTTTCGAGAAAGCCAAGAAAGCTGTAGGAGCTCAGAAAGCGTCATGCGCGATCTTCATCATGCTACAGCTTGGAAAACGCATCAGGGATTTTGGAGCGTATTTTCACAGTATCACCCTAGGTCA
Source organism: Sulfitobacter sp. SK025 (assembly GCF_003352105.1). Classification (NCBI taxonomy): domain Bacteria; kingdom Pseudomonadati; phylum Pseudomonadota; class Alphaproteobacteria; order Rhodobacterales; family Roseobacteraceae; genus Sulfitobacter; species Sulfitobacter sp. SK025. The sequence goes on from NZ_CP025811.1 coordinate 2,194, forward strand.
AAGGCAAAACCAATTTGATCCATTAGCTTTGATCAAGCGACTGTCCGAAAACAATGAGCGAACTGTCTAATGTCCACCGCGGTGGACTTCGAACGAGAAGCGGCGCTTGTGGCAACCAAAACTGTCCAAACGCACCTAGCGGCGCGTGGTGGTTCTTCAGTTTATCTCAGACCAGCAGATGTCCACCGCGGTGGACAAGTGACACACGAGCAAGACTTGATGAACATCTGGCCGCTCATGGAAGAAATCGGCGGCCAGGCAATACACCCTAAATGCCTAAAGTTATTGTGGGAGGCCACCGTCTCCAAAGAGGTTTGGAAAGAGCCGCTCTCGATAATCCAACGGAAACGCCAAACGAACGGGTGTCTTCGGCGAGGCGGAAGACAGGTATCCGGCGGCGGTCAGTTTACTCAGCGTGTTGCGAGCAGTACGCTCGGACGTCTTGAGCACAATCTGCGCGTCGCCTCGTTCCAGTGCGCCATGCCGAAGAACCGCCGAGATTAGTTCCGGCGCTCGCTTGTCATCGATGGTATCTGCAACAAGACGTCGATACCGCTGGTCCAACCCGCCGAGATCGAACAGCTTCGCAGAGAACGTGATCTGGTCGAGCGTCACTTTTAGGAACCATTCGCTGAACGCCTTCAGTGCCGCCTCTGACAGGTTGCCGCGCCCGTCTCGGTCTCCGCGGCGTGGGCTGTCGGCCAGATCCATCATCCGTTTGTACTCGCCCCGATCGGTTAGCCCCCGGGCCAGCCCACGTGATACGGACCAGAGGCCCTGCCCACCAATCCCCGCGGTGAGGGCCATGGCATGAGACATCAGTCTGCTGACGCGGCCGTTCCCATCCGGAAAAGGGTGGATGTAGTTCAGCCGGTGATGTGCAGACGCGATCGCTATGATCCGTCCGCTCGAAGACCGCGCCGCAATCTGAAACCGTTTGTCAAAGTGACCCATGAACGCCGCGACGCGCGACGATGATGGAGGTAGGTGGCGCCCGACCGCAACTTCTCGATCGTCGTCCTGGCGCATGCGTCCTGGAACGATGGACTCTTGTGTGCCGTCGGGATGTTCGATGACCCGAAACTCGTCAGGCATCTCGTCGTAGAAGCTCTTATGGACCCAAGTCAGGAATTCGACGGATGTGGGGCGGGGCAGGGTGCCTATGCGATGCATCTCATCGATGGTCCGTTGAACGATGACGTGCGCCCGGGCCTCAAGGGCGAGAGGGCGGGTTTCTTCCTCAAGCTCGGCACCAGCCAGCGCCCTTTCGATGTCGCGGGGGCGCGTGTTGTGTCCTTCGATCAGGTTGGAGTAATAGCAGTTCATCACGCGGACGAGATCGGCAAGCTCGGCTGCGCTGTCAGGATGCAGCCCTTGTCCCAGCCCGGCGGCTTCCCTCTGGATGTCGACCGAAAGGTCTGCCAATTCTGTAGGAATACGCTCCTCGAAGAAGCAGGGTTCGATTCTGGCGGGTGTTTCCAGCATTTTTGCCGATCTTCTATGTTTGCAAAGTAATTGAAAAACATACACATTTCGGAGACGTAGGCAAGGTTTTGCCGATATGCGTTGCCGATCTTGGTTGCCGATCTAGAATTGCTGCATGAAATCAATGGCTTCGGCAGATGTGCCGGGCTTTTCGGTATTGTTGAGTGCCCAAAGGGGCCGGAAAAAGAGAAAGTGTTCTTCGGCTTTTGTGACTGACGGATGAGGGCCTTTTGGGGTCCCTCAGATGGGTCCGGGCCGGGTTCCGGTCTGTCTTTCCTGATGAAGGGCATTCCCATGCAAACAGGTGTCTTGCGCGTGTTACGCACGACCGCTGCCTCGTGGTGGCGGCATAGAGAGCTGCGCCGAATTGGCCAGACGTTGCTGGCACAGCGGCTCGAACGCCAGGCCGTCCTGCGTGATCTCGGTTATCTCAGGCAGGCGGCGACGCTGCCGAATGCCCATGTGATCAGCGGAGAGGGCGGCACGTTCATCCATCTCGGTTGGACCACCGTCTCGACCCTCGCGCCGATCGAGCGCTTTCCCTTGGCTGCCCTCGCGGTCGCACGAGGAACCCCGTTCATCGATATCCGACCCGTCACAGATGTCATCGCCTTCGCGACCCTGCCGCGGGTGGCGCGGGACGGATCGGGCGACCCTGACCCTTGCGGTCCTGGCAGGTCCGTCTCGCTGACCACCTACATCGACATGGTCGAAGCCCCCGGTGCCAGGATCGCCAACGATCCGCGCCCCCGCCAGTCAACCTGATCACCATTCCCTCTCACCAACACTCGAAAGGAGGCCAGCCATGGCCCGATCCCGCACGCCCAAATTCGATGCCTCCGAGATCATCACAAACGAAATCATCCGCATCATCGAGCGCGGCGTCCTGCCATGGCGCAAGCCATGGACGGCAGGTGGCAGCTGTCGCCCCCTGCGCGTGGGCGGGGAACCCTACCAGGGAGTGAACAACTTCCTGCTGACGATGCGGACCGTGATGGCGGGCCACAGCTCTCCCTTCTGGATGACGCTGCCGCAGGCCAATGCGTTGGACGCAAAGGTCCGCAAGGGCGAGAAGTCCTCTGTCGTCGTCTATTACGGTCAAAGCCGGAAAGACGCGGGCGGCGATGAGCATGACCGCAGCGACGGGGATGATCACTCCGAGGAAGCCCGCATCTTTCGCTTTCAGAAATCCTACCGCGTGTTCAATGCCTGCCAGATCGATGGCCTGCCCGACAGTTTCTTCCCCGACCCGGAGCCCGCGCCCGAGCATCCTCCGTCCGAGCCCATCCCGCACATGCAGGCGTTTTTCGATGCCATCGACATCACGACTGTCTTCACGGGGACGGAGGCGTACTATTTGCCGCCCGTGGACAAGGTCTACATGCCGTCCATCACGCGGTTCCAGGACCCGCGCAATTTCTACGGGGTCTGGGCCCATGAGCTGGCCCATGCCACGAAAGCCCCGCATCGGCTGAACCGTGATTTCGGGTTCTCGAAGTTTGGCAACACGTCCTATGCGCGCGAGGAGATCGTCGCGGAATTGACCTCGGTGTTCCTGGGTCAGACGCTCGGCTTCACGGCGCATACGCTCGAGATGAATGCCGCCTATCTCCACAACTGGTTGCGCGTTCTTCGGTCGGATAAGGGCGCGATCTTCCGGCACGCCGCGGACGCGCAGCGCGCCTGCGACTATCTGATCGCCAGATCGGAGACTGGCAGGGCAGGGCGCAGTGCCGAGGCCGCCTGACCACACTGAGAACGGAGACTTCCATGTCATGCAAGGAACCCAAGACGCTGCGGGTGGCATGCTTCAAAGATGGCCGCCGCAAGATCATCACCTTCAAGCGCAGTGCCTATTGGTGGAGCGCGTCCGAGGGTGCCTATCCTCTCTCGGCAGCGCTCGGAACCATCAAAAAACAGGGTGGCTGGGTCGAAACCATCCCTAACCCGAATTACAGACCCAAGGGTCTGTTCGGGTAGGGCACCTTCTGCTTCGGTCCTGCCGCCAGGCGGAAAAGAAAAAGATGCCGTAATGGGGCTATCGGCGAATCGAGCACGTTTCGCTTGTTTGTCAGCATGATGTGGAGTGCCGTTGCCCTTGATGCGCCTGCAGCGCGTCTACGAGGTCGTATGTTTCCATGCGCCTCAATTCCTAAGAATAGAAGGGCAACGACATGAAGGGGTAGATTCCGGTAGGGGGCAGGATCGTATCATAAGGCTTTCTGTCGGTGACGTTTGACGATCTCCGTGACTGTGTTTTTTGAGATCCCGAGATCGCGGGCGATCCAGCGGTAAGATCGACCATCTTCCACGGCCTGAAGCACCTTTGGCGCGAGCTTGTCGGATTTCGGACGTTGGCCGGGCTGTCTGCCGAGCTTTTTGCCCCTTGCCCGTGCGGCGGCGAGGCCGGATTTCACACGCTCGCTGAGGAGATCACGCTCAAACTGGGCAATGCCTGCCAACATGGTGGCCATCATCCGTCCGTGGGGCGTGTTGAGTTCAAAGGTCATGCCGTTCATGGCAACAACCGAGACTTTCCAGCCTGCAAGCCTGTTCAGGGTATCGAGCAGATCCTGGGTGGAACGCCCCCAACGCGAGAGCTCGCTGACCAGGATCGCATCGATCTGCCGGGTCTGCGCGAGATCAAGCACCCGACTGCGGGCGGCTCGATTTGCCGATGCCCCGGAAGCCGTTTCCTTGAACACGCCGATTACATCGTAGCCGCCACATTCCGCGAAGGCGGTCAGTTCGGCCACCTGCCGCTCGCAGGACTGGTCGGATGTGGAGACCCTGGCGTAAATGGCCGCGCGCTGTCCCATTTGAACCCCCTTGGATTTTGGCCTTGCAAGCCATTGATTTTGCTGGTGCAGATTTTGTCCCGAACAGACTAATGATTAACAGGGACAAACCCACATGCCAAGACGCTCTATTTTGACCGAACGACAGCGCGCAAGCCTGCTTGACCTGCCGACTGACGAGGCGATGATCCTGCATCACTACACACTGGCGGATGACGATATTGAACACATCCGAACCCGACGGCATGCCCGCAATCGTCTTGGCTTCGCGCTGCAGCTTTGTGCATTCCGGTATCCCGGCCGCTTGCTGGTGCCGGGCGAAGTTATTCCCTTGGAGGTGAACCGCTTTATAGCCGCGCAGATTGGCGAAGACGTGGAAGATCTTTGCCAATATGCCGAGACCGACGTTACTCGGCGCAGGCATCTCATAGATCTACGCCTGATCTATGGATTCAAGATGTTCTCCGGGCGTGGTGCCCGCGATCTGAAGGGCTGGCTTGAACGCGAAGCAGAAACCGCGCGATCCAATGAAGACCTTGCCCGGCGGTTTGTCGAGAAATGCCGACGGACCCAGACTGTCCTGCCCGGGGTGTCTGTCATCGAACGCCTTTGTGCTGACGCCCTTGTCGCCGCTGAGCGACGCATAGACGGCCGGATCGTGGCGCGCCTCGATGAGGTTTTGAAGGGCCAATTGGATAATCTGTTGACAGACATGGTTGATGGCACGGTCAGCCGGTTCATCTGGCTTCGGCAGTTCGAGGTTGGGAAAAATTCGGCGGGGGCCAGCCGCCTTCTGGATCGCTTGGAATTTCTGCAGGGTTTGGGGGCGTCACCAGCTATTCTGGAAGGAGTGCCGCCCCATCGGATTACGCGACTGCGCCGTCAGGGCGAACGCTATTTCGCCGATGGTCTGCGAGACATCACCAGCGACCGGCGTCTGGCCATTCTGGCGGTCTGTGCGGTGGAATGGCACGCGGCGACTGCCGATGCGGTGGTCGAGACCCATGACCGGATCGTGGGCAAGACTTGGCAGGATGCAAAGAGGTTGTGTGACGCACGCATCGCGGGCGCCAAATCCGCCCTGCACGACACGCTTTGCTCCTTCAAAAATTTGGGCGCGGCCCTCCTGGAGGCCAAGGGGGATGAGGCATCTCTTGATGTGGCAACCGAAACGTCCTGTGGCTGGCTTCAGCTTGAGGACCTTGTCGCAACTGCGGCCGAGCTGACGGACACGATGGCTGCTAACCCTATCACCCATGTCGTGCAGGGGTATCATCGGTTCCGGCGATACGCGCCACGCATGTTGCGTGCTTTAGATATCCACGGGGCCACTGTGGCGCTGCCCTTGATGCAAGCGGCACAGGTCGTGGCTGATGACCGGAATGGCGAACCCCGGTCCACCAGCTTTTTGCGGCGGGGTTCCAAATGGCACCGCCACCTCAACTTTGAGGTGGACGATGGTCACCGGCTCTGGGATGTGGCCGTTTTGTCCCATCTCCGCGAAGCGTTTCGATCGGGTGATATCTGGTTGGCTCATTCGCGGCGCTACGGCGATCTGAAACAGGCCTTGGTGCCGGTTGAAGCTGCACAGGCCACGCCAAGATTAACAGTTCCCCTTGATCCGGAAAGCTGGATTGAAGACCGCAAGGCGCGGCTGACAGATGGGCTGGACCGTTTGGCCAAGGCGGCGCGGTCGGGTGCTATCCCCGGCGGCTCCATCGAAAACGGCATCCTGAAAATCGACCGTCTGACCGCAGCCGTGCCAGAGACCGCCGAAGCTCTGGTTCTCGATCTCTATAACCGCCTGCCCGCTGTGCGCATTACCGATCTGCTGCTGGAGGTCGACGATGCAACTGGCTTCACGGATGCCTTCACGAATGTGCGCACCGGTTCACCGTGCAAAGATCGCATCGGGCTGTTGAACGTCTTGCTCGCCGAGGGCCTGAACCTTGGGCTGAGCAAGATGGCCGAAGCCACCAGCACGCACGACTACCTGCAGCTGTCGCGTCTGTCGCGGTGGCACATCGAAAGCGATGCCATCAACCGGGCGCTCGCAGTGGTGATCGATGCGCAAGCGAACCTGCCAATGGCCAAATTCTGGGGTGGCGGCGTCACCGCGTCCAGCGACGGGCAATTCTTCCCGGCTGCCCGGCAGGGTGAAGCGATGAACCTCATCAACGCCAAATACGGCTCCGAGCCGGGCTTGAAGGCCTATACGCATGTCTCAGATCAATTCGGCCCCTTCGCGACCCAGAACATCCCGGCCACCGTGAGCGAGGCACCCTACATCCTCGACGGGCTGTTGATGAACGAAACAGGCCGTAACATCAAAGAGCAGTATGCCGATACCGGCGGCTTCACCGACCATGTCTTTGCCGTCACCTCGCTGCTGGCCTTCAGGTTCATTCCACGCATCCGCGACTTGCCCTCGAAGCGGCTCTATCTCTTCGAACCCGCTGCAGCGCCCAAGGAGTTGCGCGGCCTGATCGGCGGCAAGATCAGAGAGGGCCTCATCGTCCAGAACTGGCCGGATATCCTGCGGGCCGTAGCCACGATGGCTGCGGGCATCATGCCGCCCAGTCGGTTGCTCAAAAAGTTCGCGGCCTATCCCCGCCAGCACGAGCTGGCCGTGGCCTTGCGCGAAATCGGCCGCATCGAGCGCACCCTCTTCATCATCGACTGGCTACTTGATGCCGACATGCAGCGCCGTGCCCAGATCGGTCTCAACAAGGGCGAGGCCCATCATGCTCTGAAAAACGCCCTGCGCATCGGACGTCAGGGCGAAATCCGCGACCGAACCCCCGAGGGGCAGCATTATCGCATGGCCGGGTTAAACCTGTTGGCGGCCATCATCATCTACTGGAATACAAAATATCTCGGACAGGCAGTCGCGGCACGAAGACGTGCCGGTCTGGATTGTTCTCATGAGCTTCTGGCGCACATCTCGCCTCTCGGATGGGCGCATATCCTTCTCACAGGCGAGTACAGGTGGAAAAAACAACCCGTTACCGCCTTATGATACGATCCTGCCCCCCACCGGAATCCACCCCATGAATGTATTTATCGGACTGGATGTATCTCTGGCAAGCACGGCGATTTGTGTGCTGGGGCCGCAAGGGAAGGTTGTTGAGGAGTTGGAGGCCGCCAGCGAGCCTGAGGCGCTGGTGCGCGCGATGACGTCATTGCCGTACGCGGTCGATGCGATCGGTCTCGAAGCTGGACCACTGTCCCAATGGCTGAGTAAGGGCATCGAAGAGGCCGGACTTGACGTGGTCTTGATGGAAACGCGGTTGGTGAAAGCCGCTTTGAAAGCCATGCCGATCAAAACCGATCGGCGCGATGCTCAGGGCATTGCGCGCTTGCTTCAAATGGGATGGTACAGGCCCGTGCACCGCAAATCGGTGTCCTCCCAGGAAATCCGCGCGTTGCTGACAGCGCGCAAGTCAGTTCAGCAGGCCATCATCAACCTTGAGCTTTCCATGCGGGGTGTTTTGCGGAACTTCGGTCTGAAGCTGGGACACGTCACCCGGATCAGGTACGAGGCCCGGGTGAGGGAACTGGTTGAGCAGAATGAAATCCTGTCGGTGTCGACAGAGGCCCTTTTGCGCGCGCGTGCGCAGTTGCGCGCCGAGTTGGCTGAAATGGATGCGACAATCGCGGATCTGGCAAAACAAGACGACGTTTGCCGTCTGATGATGACGATGCCGGGCGTCGGTCGGATCGTCGCCCTGACGGTCAAATCCGCGATCGACGATCCGACCCGCTTTGCGCGATCGAAGGATGTTGGTCCGTGGGTGGGGCTGACGCCGAAGCGCACTCAATCCGGAGAGATGGACATCGTCGGGCAAATTACGCGAGCCGGCGACCGGGCCCTTCGAACGGCCTTGTATCAAGCGGCGATGATCTTGATGCACCGTGGGTCACCAAACTGGCTCCAGGCCTGGGCGCTCAGAGTGGCCCATCGGCGTGGATCGAAACGGGCTTTGATTGCACTTGCGCGGCGCATTGGCGTTGTTTTGCACCGCATGTGGCGAGACGGCACACCATTCCGCCATGCGCAGAGCTCCCCGGCAACGGTCTGAGTAATACAATTCCAGAACTTGATCGGACGGAGGAATGCACTGCACCTGACGACAGGTACGACGAGGTCCCTTGCCGGGACGGGGTTCCTGGAGATGCCGAAAGCCCGCTAGTTATCGGCTAACGCTGAATACGCGTAAAAGATGGGCACCCAGGACCAGATTTGGACCAGGCATAGAGTGGCAGTCATGAGGCTGACTACGGACGGAAGAGCGAAGCCCGTGCAGGGGGTGTCCTTCAGTCCTGACGTGCGGGTGCAGTGAAAAAGAAAAAGTAAGCTTCTGAATTTGTGCCTTAAAACTCGGTGAAGAATGACATCTTCGCCGTGATTTTTGACTTGCCCGAAACCCTTGACAAAGGCCCGCCCCATTACGGAAGCGGGCTTTGGGAAGGGTGTTTCAACTTCTCAAAGGAGATCCCCATGTCCATGACCGTTCAACCCCAGCCAGACCGTCCGGATCCGAGTGTGATCGCGGCGCAGAACGACGCGTTTCGCAAGCTCGCATGCCTTGGGGTGCCGCCCGCGCAGCCCATCCAGGGCCGGATGCATGTCACCCGCGCGCTTATGGAGGCCGGTGACGGCTTCATGGCCGAGGCGGTGAAGGCGACCGGTGAGTTTGCCACATTCGAGCCTGAGAATGATCCCGAGGGATGGCATGATTTCGGGGCGGTCGAGATCCGGGGCGAAACCGTGTTCTGGAAAATTGATCTCTATGAAGCAGACTCGGATTTCCGCCACGGCGCTGAGACCCCGGACAATCCTGCCACAACCATGCGTGTGCTGACCATCATGCTGGCACGCGACTGGTAGAAGGGCAGGGGACTCCCATCCTGACACCCCAGGCGATGAAGGCCCACTGACCCCTCAAAGGGAGAGTGGGCCTTTTGTCGTGGTGATCCCTGAAGCCGGGGATTGGTCACGCGCAAGCGCGCGCGGGCCACACCTCACCCACCTGGAAGGATATCCCATGACCACAAGCTTTGCCCCTCTCACCCTCGCCATCGGCGATCTGGTCCCACACCCCGCCAATGTGCGCAGCAACTCTTCGGAAACCTATGACCCCGAGAACATCGCGCATCTGAAAGCCAGTATCGCTGTGCTGGGCCTGCTCCAGCCGCTCTTGGTCCAGAAGCTCGACGGCAAATATGCTGTCCTCGCCGGTGGCCGACGCCATGCCGCGCTGAAGGAGCTGATCGCCGACAAGGCCACCAAGGGGTTCACAGCGAAGACCAAGGTGGACTGCCGCCTCGTGCCGGAGGACTGCGACGTCACCACGGCACTGTCGCTCGCCGAGAACATCACCCAGGCTCCGATGAACGCAATCGACGAGTTCGAGGCTTTCGCGCGGATGATGGAGGTCGACGGCCAGACGCCCGAGACCATCGCAAAGACCTTCGGCACCACGGTGGCCGCCGTGAAAGGCCGGTTGCGCTATGGCCTGATCCACCCCGACATCCGCGCCGCGGCTCGGGGCAAGGTGATCACGCTCGATACGATGAAGGCCTTCGCCGAGCACCCGAGCCAGGAGGCGCAGCGCGAGATCTTCGAGGCGCTCACGAAGGACGGAGGCTATCTTCAGGCCTACACCGTCCGTCAGGCCCTTAAATCCCGCGGCGTGCAGGTCAGCGATGATATCGGGGCCTTCGTGCGCGCGGACTACGAGGCGCGGGGCGGTGCCGTCGCGGCTGACCTTCTGGAAGAGCATTCCGTGCTTGAGGATGCGGCGCTGGTCGAGACCATCCTGCTTGAGAAGCTCGGTGCAGCCGCCGAGGACGCCCGTATGAGGCTGGGCTTTGCTTGGGCCGATGCGATGGTGCGCTATGACTACGCGACCATGGCCGACTATGGCCGGGTCTATCCCGGCCCGATCGAGCCCGATGAGGCTGCCCAGAAGCGCATCGATGAGATCACCGCCGAGCTTGAGCAACTGCAACTCGAGATGGAAGATGAGGGGCTCGACGACGGTGCCTACAACGCCCTTTACGACCGCGTCGACGCTCTGGAAGAGGAAGCCCGTGACCTGCAGGAGGCCTACAGCACCGAGGATCTGGCGCGGTCCGGGGTGATAGCCTCGTGGCAGGGTGGGCAGATCACGCTCCATATTGGCCTCGTCCGCCCCGAGGACACCGCCAAAGAGGAAGGCGCGCGCGGCTCCTCGAGTAACCCGACCGGGGAGGAGGCCCCGGGCGCCGGCGAAATCACCTACCCGGCCTCGCTGGCTGAGGACCTCAAGACCGAGCGGGCCATGGCCCTCGGCGCCGCGATGGCGCTGCATCCGGAAGCCACGTTCGATCTCACGCTCTTCAAGCTGGTCAGTGATGTTCTGGCCAGCGGCATGAGTGTCACGCAGGCGATCAAGGTCGATGCCCGCAAGGAATATCGCAGCCATGCCAAGATGGACGAGATCGATGCAACCTCGCTCGAGCAGGTGGCGCTAGCGCATGATGCGCTTGATCTGTCCTGGCTCGATGACACCCGCGCGCCCGCCGATCAGTTCGCGGCGTTTCGCGCGCTGGAGGCAGGGGAGAAGGCCAAGCTTGTCGCCTATGCTACGGCCAGCACCACGCAGTCCTGCTTCGCACGGGACCGCCAGCGCGACAGCCTGATGCATGATTTCGAGATTGAGATCATGCCCGACATTCGCGCCCACTGGACGCCGAATGCGGCGCTCTTCAACCGCTTCAAGAAGGCCTGGCTCCTGAAGATCCTCGGCGAGGATTTGGGCCTGGCCCAGGAGGCTGTGACGCTCGCCTCGTCGAGCAAGAAGGAGATCGTCGCCTTCTGCGACAAGCTCTTCGCCGAGCCCTTCGCCACGCTCACGGACGCGCAGCGCGCCGCGGTGGCCGCCTGGTGCCCACCGATGATGCAGACCGCCGGTGTCGCCTTTGAGGAGGCGGAGCCCGCTGCGGAAACCCCGGAGCCTGACAGCGAGGTCGCGCAAGCGGCCTGAGCCATCACGCGACCCGCGCGTGGACCACGCCGCCCGCGCGGGTCGACCCTCCCACACCCAACGGAAAGACATCCCCATGGCTATTCTCAAGTTCTCTGCCTCCGCTGTCGCAGCGCAGATCGCCCACGCGCGTGCCTGCAAAACCTTCCTGCCCAACTGGAACGGGCCCGTGGACAGGCCCGCCCTGATCCTCATCGTCGGCAACGGCGTGCATCTGCGCTCGAACGGCATCGATGGCACGACCACCCGTATCGTCACCACCGAACAGGCCGATCCCTCCTTCGCCTTCGCCGACGGCATGAACCCGTTTCGGGACACCGACTGGATGGCGCAGCGCCGCATGGCGTTTCGCGATCTGACCGGCCAGTTCTACACCGACATCCTGGACGATGTGCAGGTGCTCATCGACCGAGGGCAGGGGGCGATCCGGCTCGCCACCGATGGCCACAGCATCCGCGTCTTCGTGCGCCGGGCCTCGGACTATCTGATCGGCGGGACCTACGAGGTGCCTTCAGGTCTTGGCGGTACCTTCCGGGTCATCCTCAAGGATGCCTGCGATACCTTCGCGATCGTGCAGAACTGCGGCAATTGCGAGGATTTCGACGCCATGCAGCCCTACCGCGTGCCGCTCGATGCGCTGATGGAACTCGATGATCGGAGGGCGGCCTGATGGGATGGCTCTTCTACACCGACCGCCGCGTCAAAACCTACGCGGATGAGAAAGCAGAGATCACCCGGCTTTGCACCTTTGAGGGCGACACGCGCAAAACCGAACTGGTCAAAGCCTGCAAGGTCGGCTCCACCTGGTATGCGGCGGCAAGGGTCACCAATCTCGACGGCACCGCTGTCGAAGACGCGACCTATGTGACCGATGTGGATGGCTCCATCACGTTCGGGGCTGTCTTCCTCACCCGATACGATGACGGCTGCTGGGGCTACAAGGATATGGAGGAAAGCGCTTGCCCGAACGAGTCGCGTGCCCCCCTTGGGTTGATCGAGCTTCTCTCCGACCTGAAAAACCCGGACAGCTACGCCCAGGACTGGCGCCAGCGCTGCCGGGATTGGGCGTCGATTCCAGACTACCAGGAAGGCGACAAGATCAGGCTCGCCGCTCCCGTGACGCTCACCGATGGCAGTACATGCCAGATCGTCACCGCGACGCACTACAGGCGGGGCCGGCAGAAACGCCGCTGCTACCGCATCGAGGAAACCGGTGGGCTCGTACGCCTGTCGAAGGCCTCGCTTGCGGGCTCGGAGCTGCTCAGCTCCGCGAAGGTCGCGGCCAGTCCTGTGCTGGCGGAGTATCTCGCGGGGCGAGATTAGGTCCTGCGCCGGACGGTTCATCGGCCTGCCCGGCGACAGCAGATGCTGCGGCTTGTCTTGACAAGGCAATGCAAATGCATTACCTATCGCAGGCAGCAAAGACCCCCTTTCTTTCAGGAGACTGCCATGACAGCCCTCGCACAAGATGTCTCGAAACTCACGGACCGGTATCAGACGACCGTGCCGGCGGGTGTGCGCAAACAGCTCAAGCTGGGCAAGGGCGACCAGATTCGTTACTGCACCGAGCCGAGTGGCAGGGTCTATATCGAGCCCGTGCGCAGCGACGAGGAAGATCCCGTGCTCGGAGCCTTTCTCGATTTTGTCGAGGCCGATATCAAGGCGCATCCGGACCGCATTCGGGCGTTCGATGGGGCTTTGCATGACCGTCTTGCAGCACTGGTCGGAGACGTTGACGTCGATCTCGATGCGCCGCTATCGCTCGAGGATGAATGAGCGGCGATACCGTGCCCGCACAAGCGCCCCTTGTCGTAAACGGATGGTCGATTTATGCGCATCCGCTCTTTCTGGATCAGCTCGAAGGGCTGATTGAAGAGGTCGAGGCGCGTAAGGCACGCGATCCTAAGACCTGGCGCAAGAAAAACCCGACGAAACGGCTGGCCGCCATCTTCAAGCTGGTCACCGAGGCCATACCGGCAGATCCGGGTGCCGCCGCCTTCCGGCAAGGCGGCACACTCGGCGATCACCGCAAGCACTGGTTCCGGGCGAAATTCTTCCAGCAGTATCGGTTGTTCTACCGGTTCAACAGCGATGCGAAGGTCATCGTGGTGGCCTGGGTGAACGACGACAAGACCCTGCGCGCCTATGGCAGCAAGACGGATGCCTATGCGACGTTCAAAGGGATGTTGGAAGATGGCAATCCACCTGACAATTTTGACGCGCTCTTGAAAGAAGCAGCGGCGGCGAACAAGCGGTTCGAGACGTCCCTTGAAGCGGCGCCCGATCGGTAAGTGGGGTCGAATGCCCGAGGGGCGGAATCCCACGCTAAGGCTGCCAGTGAGTGGGCATTATGCGTTTCAATCGCCGTCATACTTGGGCCAAGTGAAATAGGCGACATTGGTGTGTCATATGGCTGGTACGATGAAATTCTCAGAAGTCCCTCCCTATCCGTACACCTGCCGTTCGCTGCATCGTGTGCGAACTGGTAAGATGCAGGACTAAGCACCATTTCGGGGAGTGTGCGTAATTTTGTGCCCTGACGCCTTTAGTTACGCCATGGGAAAGCGTTCTTCGAACATGATGGCGAGTTGGCTTTTAACGCGGTGCCATTCACGCACAGATCGCTTCCACTCGGCGGAAGTAGCATTGAGCGCCAAGTAGATCAACTTTGCTGCCGCCTCATCGCTCGGGAAGTGGCCTCGGGTTCGCACCGCACGCCGGATTTTTGAGTTCAAGGCTTCTATGGCATTCGTTGTGTAAATCAATCGGCGCACTTCGGGCGGGTAGTCGAGAAACGGGATCACCTCGTTCCAGGCTCGGCGCCAGCTCGGTGCAATGGCCGGATAGCGCTTGGCCAGATCGCTCTCCTCGAACTCGGCCAGTGCAGCCTCCGCTGCTTCGACGTCCAAGGCGGTGTAGACTGCCTTCAGGGCTGTCGCCACGGCCTTGCGGTCCTTGTAGCTGGCGAAGCTCATAGAGTGGCGCAGCAAATGAACGATGCACGTCTGAACCTGGGCTTCCGGGAAAGCTGCCTCAATGGCCTGAGGGAAGCCTTTGAGACCGTCGACCACGGCAATCAGAATGTCCTGAACGCCCCTGTGACGTAGATCATTCAGAACCTTTGCCCAAAATTTGGCACCCTCGTTGGCCTGGAACCACAGCCCCAGAACGTCCCGGGTGCCGTCTGGACGGATCGCCAAGGCTACGAAGACCGCCTTGTTCGAGACCGCTCCATCACTGCGGATGTTTACGCGGATCGCGTCCATAAACACCACGGGATAGCAGGGTTCCAGTGGTCGGCTCTGCCAGGCGGTGACCTCGTCCATCACAGCCTCAGTGATCACCGATATCAAGCTGGGTGATGCCTCAAAGCCGTAAATCTCCTCAATGTGCCCTTGGATCTCACGGGTCGTCATTCCGCGTGCATACATGCTGACGATCTTGCGGTCGAACTCGGGAAAACGACGCTGATACTTGGCTATCAACAGCGGATCAAAGGTGCCGTTGCGGTCGCGCGGAATGTCCAGGATGACCTTCCCACTGTCGGTAGTCACAGTCTTCTGGCTGCTGCCATTACGACGATTGGGCGGATGGTTCTGGCCCTCCGCGACACCTTCTTCGCGCTCTGCCCCAAGATGTTCCTCCATCTCAGCTGTTAAAGCGCGTTCTGCCAATGCTTTGGTCAACTCGGCAAGAATGCCCTCCTTGCCGAATAGGTCGCCAGAGGACCGGCCTTCCATCAGTTCGTCTAATAGCTTTTTGTCGATGCTCATACGTGGGTCTCCTTATAGAGCAGTTACCACGCCAGAGCACAAAATTCAGGACAGTCCCCCATTTCGCTGCGGCTGCGCCAGTGGCCGCTTCAGCTCAATCCGAAAAAACGGTTAAACCTAGAGAACCCACAAGGGAATGCTTTCCCCCGCTGCAGGCTACATCACTCACCGCTGTATCAATTGCGGCGCATCGGCATCCCCAAGGGCCATTTCGGGCAGCCAAGTGATAAGCTGAGGAAACGAGATCAGCGCCGCGATCAATGCAATCTCAATGGCAACAAGGGGTACCGCTCCGCGATAGATATCAGACAGATTGATACCCTTCGGTGCGGCCATCTTGGCAAAGAACAGGGCATAACCGAAAGGGGGCGTCAGAAAAGACGTCTGCAACGCCAAGGCTATCAGGCCAGCGATCCAGATTTGTGCAAAGTAGGCAGAGCCGACGTGATCTGCGAAGTCGAGCTCTGAAATAATCGGCATCAGTACGGGTACAAAGACCAGCAGCACCTCGATCCAGTCAAAAACAAACCCAAGTATGATGATCACGCCAAGGAGCATGGCCAACAGTTCCCACCGGGTGAGATCGAATGCGGATATCCAGTCGAAGATCACATTTGGTCCACCAACGAGGTGGAAACTGAGCGAAAACACCGATGCGCCAAGTACGATGAAGAAGACCATCGACGTCATCGTGCTTGTCTGCACCGTGACAGAGTTTAACGACGAGAAAGACAGACGCTTTCGCGCCAGAGCAACCAAAAGCGCGCCAAACACCCCTACTCCAGCCGCCTCTGTTAGTGTCGCAAAGCCCAGAATGATGCTGAGCGGAATGGATGCGATGACCGCGACAGACGCGAGTACAAACAAGAGGTCTGACACAAGATTGGTCTTGGGTGTGTCCAGCGGGATTTCGACCGTTTTTCTCAACGTGACCGCAAAGTAGACCGCGAAGGCCATGACCATCAGAAGCACAGGTACGATGAGGGCCACATACATCAATCCGATGCGCAGATAGAACACGTTCGAGATGAAGAATAGCATCACGGCTGGCGGGAACACGACACCCAATGCTCCAGAAGCTGCGACAGCGCCTCCTGCGGTTCGCGGTGCGTAGCCCGACGCCATCATCGGGGCATAGGCCACCAACGCCACAGTTATGACGGAAGCACCGATCACCCCGGCGGCGGGCGCAAGAACGAGGCCGATCAGCAAAGTCGCAATGGCGTAGCGACCGGGAACGCCTGTCAGAAAACGCCCCAGCAAGCGAAACATGGTTTCGGCAATCCCGCTGGCATTCAGGATCAGGCCAAGAAAAATCAACATTGGAACGCTGGTGAATTGGACTGATTCATTGGTCAGTACACCACGGGCCCGCAGGTAGATCAGCCCCAGATGCTGAAAATCAGTGATCCCCACCCAAACCGCAGCGACAAACCCCAAGAAGCCTGTCCCCGCGAGCACCAGCGCCACCGGAAAGCCACTGAAAACCCCAATCGCCATCACGACAAGCATGGCAACCGTGAGGACCTCATTCACCATTGTGCAGGCCGCTTGCTTGTTCCGGTGCACCTTGCGCACGTCTCCCTGTCAGAAAGGCGATGTTGCGCAGGGCTACGATCATCCCGGCAAGAGCCAGCAAGATGGGGCCGATGACTCCGGCAATGCGTTGTGCCCACAACTGAGTTTCCGCGTATTTCGTGGTGCGCATCAGACCGTCCCATCCGTAGTAGGTCAGGATGGCAGCAAGCGGCAGAAGGACAAAAAGGCCGCCAATCAGTTCGATCCAAGCAATGCGGCGGGCGGACCAATGTCTGCGAAGAACATCAACGCGCACGTGACCGTCGCGTAGATAGGTATACCCAAAGGTCAAGAAAATTAGGATGAACAGCAGTGACGTGGACAGGTCCGGCAAATAGCTCGACACGCCAAGTTGTAGCTTGCGATCCAGCATCTGAAGCGCGCCATAGGCAGCAATCGAAACAACTGTCAGCCATGCAGTCACGACGCCGATGCCGCGAATGCCAAGGTCAATCCAATCCAAAAATCTCAAGCCTAGTCCCCTCCCAAAATGCTTTGCCTGTTATCTGCCTTGATATTCCCCTTGCGGTGGTCTTTGTTCGGGCTTTTCCGGTGTGTCTTCCGTTGCGCGGAACCCACCCAGAATGTGGCTGTTCATGCCGCCGCATTCAGATCGGAACGTGCATCACCGTTTTTGGGTAAGTTCGGTCAGAAGGACACAATCAAAACGGTCATTTCTCATAAAGTCTCTGACCCAGAGTTCATTCGAATTCTAAGCTGCGGAATAGCTCGTAAAGACCTCGCTGCTACCATCCCGGCGGATCAAGAACACATCATAAGCTTCACGCTGATCTTCTGGGCCCATTCCAGGCGACCCATAGGGCATGCCAGGAACAGCGAGACCGACAGCATCTGGCCGTTCAGCCAACAGGCGGCGGATGTCGGCGACCGGCACGTGCCCTTCGATCATGTAACCCTCAATCTCGCCCGTGTGGCACGATATCATTCTTTGCGGGATGCCGTTGTCCAGCTTGTGACGCATCATAAGAGTCCCAAAGCTCCGCTCCTCGGTGACGCGAAAGCCCTCGTGCCTAAGAATGGCGACCCAGGCGCGACAGCAGCCGCAATTAGGGTCTTTGACAACGTGGATTGTTGGTGCAACTTGCCCAAATGCCGCAAGCGGCGCGGCGCTGGCAATACCAGCGACGGCAGTCAAAATTTGGCGGCGCGTTATGTGCATCGCATTTCTCCTTTTGGATAGCATGTCTTGGGCGGGCCTTGGGTTGCGCAGTTGGGCGAACGTGCTGTCGAAGCCCTTTGCGGATGGTATGCCGGACATCGTTTATCTCCCCGTGATATTTCCCTCGCGTTGGTCTTGTTCCTGATGTCCCGGCTTGTCTTTCGTCGCGCGAAAGCCGTCCCAGAACAGCAGTGCCGCCCCACAGAAAATCGCCACGTCAGCGAGGTTGAAGGACGGCCAGTGGTATGTTCCGAAATGAAAATCCAGAAAGTCAGGGACCGCCTGATAACGCAGCCGGTCGATGACATTGCCGAGCGCACCGCCGATGACCAGACCGAGAGCAGCAGCCGTCAGCCTGTCTGGCGCGCGCCATAACCAGATCAGCAGCCCTGCCATGATCGCGGTAGCAAGCACGACGAGACCCCACCAAGGCACGATCCCGCCGAGCATGCCGAAGCTGACGCCATCGTTCAGGACACGCACGAGATTGAGAAAGGGCAGAACCTCGACCCCATGTTCAAGCGCCGGGGTGTTCAGGGCAAGCGCCTTGGTGCCCTGATCGAGACCGAAAGCTGCAATCGCACAGAGCCCACCCAGAACGCGGTTGTTCATGCCGCCGCCTTCAGATCGGCCCGCGCGTCGCGGATGATCGACCAGGAAGAATGCAGGAATAACCCGGCGATGCCGAAGGCGACAATGAGGTCGGGCCACGCGCTACCCAGCCAAACCACCAGACCGGCCGCGACAACGACTGCCGCATTGCCAATGGCGTCGTTGCGCGAGAACAGCCAGACGGCACGCATGTTCGCGTCCCCCTTCCGGTACTGCAGCAACGGCAGCACGGAGATGACATTGATCACAAGAGCAATCAGGCCCAGAATCCCCATCAATGTGGCGTCTGGGGTTGTCGGCTCGAATGCCCTTATGATGGTCGTGCTAAAGACCCCAAGGCCAAGCAGGCCGAGAAAGATGCCCTGGATCAGGGCAGAGCGTGCCCGCCAGAGAAGGCTCCATCCGATGGCAAGAAGCCCCAAGAAAGTGATCGCGCCATCGCCGATGAAATCCAGCGCGTCGGCCTTCACCGCCTGTGACCCGGCAATAAACCCACCAATCATTTCCAGAACGCCGTAACCGACATTTAGAATCACGACGATCCAGAGCGCGCGGCGGTAGCCCGGGTCCTGATGGGCCGCACTTTGCTGAAGGTCCTCGTCGCTCTCGATGCGGTCGAACCCATATCCCGTTGTCTCAACGGCTTTTTCAATCTCCGGCAGGCTTGCTTCAGGGACTTTCAGAGTCATGATATGGGTCGCCGCTGATACTTTCACTGCGTCGGGCGCGACACCCGCAGACTGCGCCGCCCGCTCGATCTGGGCGGCATCCTTGGCGCAATCCATTCCGGAAACCCGGTAACGGACGGGCGACGTATCTGCTGTCGATCGGGTACTTTCGGTGTTGGCCATCGGTGCAATACTCCTGCTAAAGTGGATCAAGTTCAAACATATCAGCAAGGAGTGATATGATGCAAGTCTTCGCCGATCGCAATGCTGCGGCCGCTGGCATCGAGCGTAGGGCAAAGCTCTTTCGCGGTCTTGCCGACCCGAGCCGACTGGCGATACTGGGCGTGCTGTGTGAAGGACCGTTGGTTGTTCACGAGATCGTCAAACGCACAGGGCTATCGCAGCCCAACGTGTCAAATCATTTGCGATGCCTTCTGGATTGCGGACTTGTCGCCAGCGACCGCGATGGGCGCTTCATTCGCTACCGTATCAGTAGCGCACGTATCGCAACGCTGTTGAGCGATGTGGACGCACTTCTCGATGTGGTCGCAGGGGGCGTTGAGGCCTGCGACAACTATCGCGGGAGATAAGCAGCCACTAAGCGATGAAATAGACTAGGACAGAGCTAAAGGACGACTGATATTGATGTAACGCGCCGTCAAATTATTATAGCCGCTGTAGGTCTTACCAGCATTGCACCCTTCGCCGCGATTGCGCAGGGAGCTCCGTCGATCCACGTTCTTAAGGACCCGAATTGCAGCTGTTGCCGGGTTTGGGCTGATATTCTTCGGGCTGAAGGCTTCCGTGTGACCGAGGAGCGCAGCTTTGGAACACTGCTGGTCCGACACAAGTTGGACAATGGCATCCCCCAAGAGATGATATCGTGCCACACAGGCGAGATCGAAGGCTATATGATCGAGGGCCATGTGCCCGCAGCAGACATTCGTCGCCTTCTGGACGAACGCCGAGACGCAGTCGGTCTCGCCGTTCCCGGCATGCCCTATGGATCACACGGAATGGGGCCAGAAGATCAGCGTGAAGCCTACGATGTATTTCTGATCCGGCGCGACGGTAGCACCGAAGTGTTCACGAGTTACGAAGCAGCCTGACGGCAATTTCATTGATCGGAAACCATAAGGAGAAGACTATGAAGCAGCATAAATCACGCTATTTTGGTATGGTTGCGGTGTGTATGATCTCTGCTACTGTAGCCTTCGCACAGCAGCAGCGAGGCGATTGGGTGGGGTCACGGGCCAATGGGACCGAACCACATGTGGTCTGAACGCATGCCTGGCTGGGGACACGGCAACATGGGTCCGGGCCAGCAACAGCGCATGCAACGACATTGGACTTACATGAACGAGTGCGTGCCCGCAGCTTATCGGGGCGCTCGGAGCACTATTCGCGCGACGCCTGAAGTTATCGCGGAAGGCCAGACGCTATACACAGCGAACTGCGCAAGTTGTCATGGAGCCGAGGGTCTCGGGGATGGTGAGGCCGGTCGGTCTCTCGTGCCTTCTCCGGCTCTCCTTAGATGGTTTGTTCAGATGCCGATGTCGGGAGACGAGTATCTGCTCTGGGCAATTTCTGAGGGCGGTCAGCGCTTCGGAACAGAAATGCCAGCCTTCAGGGAAGCGCTGACTGAAGAAGAAATCTGGAAAATCATCGCATACATGCGTGCGGGGTTCCCGTGATACCGCGCACCGCGAACACTTTGTAGAGCTTTTGGCGGTGCTTCCAAAAATACACAATTTCGCCGATCACCACCAAAACTGACATTGGTGGAGCGCGCAGCATCGCTCACTCTGGGCTCGTTTGAGACCTTCGCGGCATCCCGCCCCAACGTCGGCAATGGTGTGAAGGGGCGTCTGTGCGCAGATGTTTTGGTCATCCCCATAATGTAGAGATCTCAAGAGTCTTATCGTCCGGGAAGTTTTGCTGTAACGTTCGATCATCGCGTGAACGGGGAATCCGAGTTGAAACAGCCTTCAGACCGCAAACAGGCTTGCGACAAAGTCAATCTGTCCAAGGTCCATTCTCCCTACCGCCGATCTCGGGTCGCTCTGAGCGTTGCAGCTATGCCGAGAGACCTAGGCGAGCTTCTGGATAGGCGCCTCGAGGACCATCGCCGTGACCGGTGAGATGACGTCCCATGATGCCTGGTTTCGGTCCAAGGTGAAGGAGGCACTGAATGACCAGCAGGCCGCGACACCGCATTCCAACGTGATGAACCTTGTGCAGGCGGTGATTGATGAGAAGCGCCGCCAACAGTCTTGAACAGTGCGTTCTGTTCTTACCTGGTACCTTCGTGCGTTTCGGGGTGTTTTGGTGGGTTGCCGCCGCTTCTTCTGTCAAAAAATTGTTTGCCGATCGGCTGCGTGACTTAGCCTTTGATTCCGACAAGGGCGGGTCGCGCTCGTGATCTGAAATTCTGCACTCACTCTCGTTGCCCAACCTCCGTCATAGCTTTCGGCGGAAACCCCAAAAAGTGTAGAGCGGGCTTTTTGTCCTTTGGAACTCAGACCCTGATCCAAAGGAAAATCCCCATGTCCAAACCCAGAACGGCCAACCCGGCTCTCGCAATCTCCGAAGCCGATCTCGCCTCTGCGCTAGCGCTTATCGGCAGAGAGATCCACCACCAACCCCTGCGCAGTTCAGCGCTCGCGCGTATCGTGCGCGAGACGTTCCATGGCAGCGATGCCGGCGGTGCCTGGGACTGGCGCATGGCATATGACCTGATGCAGGCCGCGGCTGTTCAGGTGCTGCTGCGTGGGGACGGCGCGGCAGGTGATATCGCCGCTGCAAGGCTGCTTGCCTCGCGGCTCCTGACGGAAACCCGCCGGTCCGAGCAGCAGATCCGGCTGCAGCAGTTTTCCACGCCGCTGCCATTTGCGGCGCTGGTCTTGCAGGCCACGGCGATCCGCAAGGGCGAGACCGTTCTGGAGCCCTCGGCGGGCACCGGTGCACTGGCCGCTTTCGCCGCCCGGGCTGGTGCCACGCTTTTGCTCAACGAGATCGACCCCTTTCGCCAAAGCCTATTGCGCGCGGTTTTCGGCGGCGAGGTGACGGGCCATGACGGCGAGCATATCGACGATCTGCTGCAGTCGCCGGTTCTACCCGACGTCGTGGTGATGAACCCGCCCTTCGCCTCCTCGGTCGACCGATCCCGCGACAAGCACATCGCTGCCAAACATCTCATTGCGGCTGCAAAGCGCCTGGCACCAGGTGGGCGCCTGGTGGCGATCATGCCGCCGGGGTTCACGCCCGAACGCGATGCCGCGCATTGGTCCCGCGCCTGCGGTCTCCTGACGCCACGATTGGCGCTGACGATGCCGGGGCAGGTCTACCGCAAGCTCGGCACATCTGTCGAAACCCAGCTGATGGTCTTCGACAAGGTGCAGGAGGACGGCGAAATGATCCGCGTCCCTGTGCGGGATCTGGATGAAGCCTTGGCATATGTCGATGCTGTGGCCTCAACCCGGACCGAGATGCGCCCCGTACAACAGGCAGCGGCGATCCCTAACGGGCGGCCGACCGTTCCATCCTCTGCTCCGCGCAAGACCGCCGCTGCGCCTGTCGCCCCCTCCAAACCCCGGGCCAATGCCGTCCGTCCGCTCAGTTTCAAGAGCCTTGAGACCCCGCGCGACAACACGCCGATCTCGGACATCTATGCGCGCTACCGTCCGCAGCGGATCGAGATCGCGGGTGCGCAGGAACATCCCACGCCGCTCGTTGAAAGCATCGCCATGGCCTCTGTGGTCCCGCCGGTGCCCTCAGGTGCCGCCAGTGCGGAATTGCGCCTGCCCGCACGGTTGATCGAGGAGGGACATCTCTCCGAGGCGCAGCTGGAAACCATCATCATGGCGCATGATGCCCATGGGCGTGATCTGCCGGGGCGGTTTATGATCGATGACGACCAGACCAAGTTGACGCGCGCCGATGATGACCCTAGTGCCCGGGCCTATCGCCTCGGTTACTTCCTCGGCGACGGCACCGGTTGCGGCAAGGGTCGCGAATGCGCGGGGCTCATTCTCGTGAACTGGCTTTCCGGGCGCAGGAAGGCGATCTGGGTCTCCAAATCCGCCACGCTCATCGAGGACGCCATCCGCGACTGGACCGATCTCGGCGGCTCGCCAGCCGACATCCAGCCGCTCTCCAAATGGAAACCGGATCAGCCCGTCCCGATGGGCGATGGAATCCTCTTCGTCACCTACGCCACGCTGCGGTCCGCGGGCAAATGCGGCACCACACGACTGAGCCAGATCTTCGACTGGATGGGCGAAGACTTTGAAGGCGTGCTGGCCTTCGATGAGGCCCATGCCATGCAGAACGCGGCAGGGTCTGAGCAGGGCAGGGGGGTCAAACCCTCTCAGCAGGGCCTTGCTGGCCTACGGCTGCAACTGGCAGCACCCCGCGCCCGCGTCTTCTACATTTCGGCCACGGGTGCCACGAGCGTGCACAACCTCGCCTATGCCGCGCGGCTGGGGCTCTGGGGGCAGGGCCCCGAATACCCCTTCCCGAGCCGCGAGGGTTTCGTTTCAGCGATGGAAGCCGGCGGCGTGGCTGCCATGGAGGTGGTCGCGCGTGATCTTAAGACGCTCGGGCTCTACACGGCCCGCGCCCTCAGCTTCGACGGCGTGGAGTATGACGTGCTCGAACACGCGCTCACCCCGGCCCAGATCGAGATCTACGACGCCTACGCTGGAGCGTTTCGGACGATCCACCACAATCTCGAAGCCGCGCTGACGGCGACCGGCGTCAACGACGCCTCTGGCGAGACCAATGCCTCGGCCGCTCGCGCCTCGGCCAAGTCCCGCTTCGAGAGCACGAAACAGCGCTTCTTCAACCATCTCCTGATGGGCATGAAAGCGCCGACCATCATCCGCGCAATCAAGGACGATCTGGCGGCGGGCAAGGCTTGCGTCATGCAGGTGGTCTCGACGGGTGAGAGCCTGCTGAAGCGCCGGCTTGAGACGATGGACCAGGAGGACGAGCTGGTCGAGGGCGCGCTAACGCCGCGCGACTACGTCCTGGGATACCTCGAACAGGCCTTCCCGATTCATGCGCAAAAGCTGGTCGAGATCGACGGCAACATGGTGGCGGAACCTTTGCGGGATGAGACCGGCGCGCTCGTTGTCTCGCGCGAGGCGCTCGCCCTGCGCGATGCGGCCATGATGGAGTTGATGACGCTGGCCCCGATCCCCTCGGCGCTCGACCAGATCCTCTGGGCCTTTGGCGAGGAGGCCGTGGCAGAAGTCACGGGGCGGTCCATCCGGCCCCTCAAGGCCGAGGATGGCCATCTCTTCATCGAAAAGCGCAGCCCCAGTAGCAATTCGTCCGAGACCCAGGCCTTCATGGACGGCGAAAAGGATATCCTGATCTTTTCCGATGCGGGCGGGACGGGCCGATCCTATCATGCGGCACAGACCGCGAAGAACCAAAAGCGGCGGCGTCATTACCTGCTGGAGCCCGGTTGGCGGGCCGATGCCGCGATCCAGGGGCTCGGCCGCACGCATCGCTCTGCCCAGGTCAGCGCGCCTTTCTTCCGGGTCTGCACCTCGGATGTGCATGGCGAAAAGCGTTTCACCTCGACTATAGCCAAGCGCCTCGACCAGCTGGGGGCCTTGACCAAGGGTCAGCGCGAGACCGGCTCGCAGGGCATGTTCCGCGAGGAGGACAATCTGGAAAGCCCGATCGCGCGGGCGGCGCTGCGTGGGTATTTCGCCGATCTTGCCGCCGGGCGGGCAGAGGCGATGAGCTACGAGAGCTTCACCGACTGGACAGCCCTGCGGCTGATCGACAAGGACAGGGTGCTGCTTGAGGAGCTTCCCCCGATCCAGCGGTTTCTAAACCGGGTGCTTGCCCTGCCCATCCACATGCAGAACGCGCTCTTTGCCGAGTTCATGCGCCGGATTGCTGATCAGACCGAACGGGCGCGCGCGGCGGGCACGCTCGATCTCGGCGTCGAAACCCTGCGCGGCGAAAAGATCGAACAGGTCTCCACGGAGGATCTCTGGACCTGCCCAAAGTCCGGCGCCGTGACGCGGATCATCGGGCTCGAGGTGACCGACCCAGTCCATGTACTGGACGCCAAAGAGGCCATGTCGCGCAATCCCGACAAGCTACCGATGGTTAACCGTGCTTCGGGACGCGCGGCGCTCATCTCGGCGCGTCCTATGCAGATGTATGACGAGGATATAGTCACGCTCATGCGCAAGGCGGTGCGGCCAAACGGGTCGAACTATCTCGAAGAGGCACGGTTCGAGTCCTCGGCCTGGGAAGACATCGACAGGCCCGAGTTTGCACGGCTTTGGGATGCCGAGGCCGCATCCCTGCCAAAAACCACCACGACCAAGCTCTACCTGCTGACCGGGCTGCTGCTGCCGATCTGGAAGGACATTCCGACCACCAATGAGCGCATCTACAGGGTCACACCGGACGGGGCGACCGCCATGATCGGGCGCACGCTGAGCGAAGAAGGTGCGGTCGCGCTGCTCGCCCGCTTCCTCGTGTCCAACCCTCAAACACCGCAGGAGATGCTGACCGCCGCCCTCGGCACCACCGCACTTGTCGATCTGGGCCGGGGTCTGACCCTGACCCGTCGCCGGGTCGCAGGCGAGATGCGTCTCGAGCTGGGTGGTGCGGATCGGGGCATGATTGAAGGTCTCAAGGCCATGGGGTGTTTCACAGAGATCATCGCCTTCCAATTGCGGGTGTTCCTGCCGCATGGGGACGGGATCGACACATTGGGCATTCTTAGCCGGATCGCTGGATCCGCACCGGACGTCGCGCGGAACGCGTCTTCAGTTGCAGCAGAATAGGCGAGGGGACGATCATGACACTCGGAGAGATCAAAGCCGCCATCGATGCAGGTCAAACCGTACACTGGGCCAACACCGGCTACCGCGTGCACAAGGACAGACTCGGTCAGTACCTGATCACGTTTGAGCCGAACGGTAGCACCATCGGGCTGACCGACCGGAGCGGGCAGCGGTTGAACGGGGAGGAAGCAGAGTTCTTTATCGCAGGATCGGAGGGTGGCGACGAGAAAAGCCAGGACAGCCAACTGAGACCAGACGGGTAGGGGAGGGGCGTCGTACCCGGCGGGGAGGTGGCACAGTCTCTCAGGCGCCAGCGCTGAACTGAAGGTTGGGAAGAAAGGAAAGCGAGCTTTCTGGTTTGTGATCCCAGGAGGGGTCGAAAAAGCAATCCCGGATGCGCTGGCAAGGACGTCAGGCACCGGACATATCAGAAGGAACCATCCCATGTTCGCAGGAACCCTCACCCGCAATGTCGAGACCGCAGCCGCTCAGTACACCGGCATGATCCACTCAACGCGCTTTGACATCGCCATCCAGTTGGAGGCGCGGGCCAAGATGTCCGAACGCAGCCCGGATTTTGACGTGACGGCAGTCAACAAATCAGGCCGCAAGGTGCGCATCGGCACGGCTTGGAACGAGACCGGCAATACCAGCGGCAACCCCTACATCTCGATGCAGATCGATGTCGGCTTGGGCCCCTTCCGGGTCAACGCGGTGCAGACGAAAGAGGCGCGCGCGGCCCATAGCGGCGAATTCGAGATCATCCCGCTGGTCTCCAACGGCCTGATGAAATCCGGCTCGATCTCGGGCGAACTGACCGCCATGGACGCCGACAACGCCTTCACCGGCTACATCGCCAACATGATGTTCGATCTGGAGTTCATGCTGATCGAGAACAGCTACAAATCCGAGGAAACCCACCCCGATTACCGTATCGAGGTCAGCTCGCCCCGGGGCACACCGATCCGCGTCGGCTCGGCCTGGATGGCGAAAAGCAGCCGCACGGGCAATGACTACCTGTCGCTGCTGATCAACACGCCCGATGGCGACCTGCGCGTGAACGCCGTGCAGAACGAAGAGCAGCGCGGCGGGCAGGCCTTCTCCATCATCCCGTTCATCGACAGCGGTGAGCAGCCGCAGGACGCAGGCACGGGGCTGTCGTTGGTCGCCTAATTGGTACGCGAGGGCGAGACGATCTGAACCCAAAGGGGAGCCGTGGGATCAAGGTTCCCCTTTTTCAGTGCTGGTGTGGTTGAATGTACCCAGCGTAAATTGCAGACGTTCGTGTCGCCCGCAGCTAATGCAACCGAAGTGCCCAAGGTGACCAGGGCGCTCCCGATCGGTTTCGCGTATGCAGCGAGACGTCCGTCATCTTCAACGGCCCTTTGCTGCCATCGATCTGGAATGCCGCCGCTGCGGAGTAGCGTCACCGAACCGGCCATTCATGGATTGTGCCGCATTTGGAGATGGCGGTTGATCGCAGAACGGGGCTTCCCCACCGTTCCGGAGGGGAGTTCAAATGATTGACCTGGATAGGCAGCACTTATGTCACAGTCAGGTCTTGCAGGCATTACCGAGCCCAACATCAATTAAAATGTCCCGAGAATCCCACGTCTTTGCGCTGCCCGCATTGGCCATTTCTTTAAGCACACTTTTGCAAGGAGAGCGCAATGGAACTTCAACCTCAACTAGTAGCAAATTGGCATGTTACAGAAGCCTGCAATTATCGTTGCAAGTTTTGCTACGGGCATTGGTCCAAACCAAAGGCTTCGGAACTTTGGCGCGATCATGCCGCGTGTAGGTTGCTGATATCGGAACTGGGCCGGTTTCTGTCACCTGACAACCCGCTTTGGGAACAACGTTTTGCCCGTCGGCCGCGACTTAACATTGCCGGAGGTGAGCCGACGCTTTGGGCAGGCGAGCTCGGGCACGTGGTTGATCACGCCGTTGCAGCTGGATTTGACGTGAGTTTGATCAGCAACGGTAGCCGTGCCGAAACGCTACTCAACGTTGCTTCAAAAATTTCAATGCTCGGCCTTAGTATAGATTCCACTCATTGCGACGGGAACTTGCGGATCGGACGAGTGGACAGAAGGGGCGCGCAAACCGGTTCGGACGATCTTATCGACTTGGTCCGCGAGTTGCGCGCCGCCAACCCTACACTGCAGATCAAGCTAAACACGGTCGTAAATGCGGTGAATGCCGAAGAGGATTTCTCGGCACTCATTTCCCATATTGCGCCAGACCGTTGGAAGGCCCTACGAATGCTGCCGTCCTACAATGACGAGCTGACCGTGGATGAAGAAAAATTCAAAAGGTTTGTCAGCCGCCACGCCGCTTTCCGGCGCATCCTTTCCGTCGAGGATAACCCCTCGATGGTCCAGTCCTATCTTATGATCGATCCGCATGGTCGCTTCTTCCAGAACAGGCTGGACAGTAAAGGGTATTACTACAGCGAACCCATCCTCGATACCGGGATCGAACGCGCGTTTGCGCAAATCCCGTTCTCCATCAACAGGTTTCTTGCGCGCGACCAACCTCTGGAGAGCACGTCATGAAATACTCGACCAGCAAAGAGATCGAGAAAGAGGTGCAATCGCGCGTACGAGAGGGCTGGCAGTATGTCCGAAAACGCAAACATGGGAGGCTGGTATCACCGACTGGTGGCTTTGTAACCGTGCCATGCACCCCCAGCGATCGCCGGGCGCTTCGCAACTTCCGGCGCGATGTGGAGCGGGTGTTGCATGGGCAGGCAAAACGTCACGCAGGCTGATTTGCCTCGCTCCAGCCGTGCTCGACCTCGGCCGCGGCGAGCAAAAACACCTTGCGCGCCTTGGTCACGTTCTGCTTTTGCAGATACCTGTAGGAGCGCGCGACAAAGGCACAATAGCATAGCCCCAAATCGAGCCGGTCAAAGAGGTCGGAGTTGGTTTTGCAGACCTCTGGGGTTTCGCTGACGCGTTTGAGGTCTTTTCGCAGCCTGTCCAGTGGTGGCACGTCTCTTCCACTTGCCATTTTGGACCATTCAATGCGCGCGCTTTCAGGATCCAAATGCGGAGAGAGCGCAGCGTAGAAGCCGCTCTTCGTTTCGTAGACAAGTGCGCTTTGGGCCGTGTCCAGCCATCTTGCTAAAGCCAGACGCGGTCCTCTGCGGATGGCATCCCCGCACGCAAGTTTTCGGAGCAACAGGACGCTCTCGGGCCTGTCTGGCCCGGTTTCAATTATCAAATTAAAGACAAAGACGCTCGCCATGAAAATATGTATCGGTGCCATGATAGCCCGCAAATCGGCGCGGTTGGTTGTTTCGAGCATGCTGGCACAGTCGTAGAAAAGCGGAGCAACGTGGGATTTCGGCACCCGGCGCAGTTCAGAAGCGAGCGCTTTCGACCCGCCTGAGGCCACGACCTCCTGTAAGTAATCCGAGGCAAGGACTGCGTCCTGAACGGCCTTGAGTGTATGAGCGCCGCGATCGCGCAAACCGGGTTCCGCTATAGACCAGGTGCCAAGCCGGATCACTTCGTTAGGCATATCTTGCGGGGATAGAAAAGAGAACCGGTGTTTGGCTTCAAGGTATCTGATGAACTTTGTAACCGCAGTCTTGGTTGCGTTGCCGGTCTTAAGCGCTCTCGTCCAGAACCTGTGTTGCGCTTCGTTGCCACCAACGCCCCCAACACGCGGTCCGAGCATAGAGTTCTTCAAAGACACCCCAACGATGTCGCAGTAGTCTTCCGGGTCGAGCAATAATCGTGCAAACCGCTTATTTTCACCGAAGAGAATCTGGGTTTGTGTCATTGTTGTCTGCGTAGCCTCGAGCTTTGATCGCCTGTGATCATAGTTAAGTTATGTATATGGCAAATGTTCGGTTTTCGTAAGCGTTCGCCGTGCGGGCTGCGATCTTGGGATAAGCATGGCACATCGTGATGGGCAATTACTCCCAACTTCGACAGTTAAGCCGCTAAACCATTGATATTGCTTAACCAGAATTGTGGTTTTTGCCACAACGCTGCGGTTTAAGTGGGTTTAGCGAGGCTCAGAGCGTCGAAGAGGACGAGTTGTTCGGGCTGGGTTTTGGATGTTCCTGTGAAGGTCCTTGGACCGATGTGTGTGGTGTGCTTCTGGATCCGCGCCAGCAGATCAAGCGCGGTACGTGGACTGGCTGCGTGGCCCTTGGCCTTCAGCCGCATGCGCATGACGCGGTAGAGGACGAGAGCGAGGAAGCAGATCAGGGCATGGGCGCGGATGCGGTCCGGCAGACGGTGATGAACCGGCGCGATCTCAACATCGGATTTCAGCACGCGGAAGCCGCGCTCAATGTCGGCAAGGCTTTTGTAGCGGGTGACGGCCTCTGCCGGGGTGAGATCGGGCGCGTTGGTCAGGAGGGCCAGTTTGCCGTCGAAGAGCTCCGCCGCGGTAATGGCCTCTTCATCGAGTGCCCAGGAGAAGCGGTCAGCGGTGAAGTCTGCCTTGATGAATCGCGTGAGTTCGGCCTCGGCCACGGCGCGCGTGAACCGGCTGTAGGCGCCCCGGTCGGACGCCCGGCGGCCGCGCGCCGTTTCGCCCGCGTCCTGGGCGTCCAGGCGTGTCACCAGCTTGTCGGCCATGGCGTCGAGTTCTGCAATCCGGCCCCGCCGCCTGGCCGATTGCAGGGCCGCACGGGTCGGGTCATGAGCCACGATCAGCCGGTGGCCTGCAAATGCCGCCTCGGCGAGCCCTTCCTCGGAGAAAGCGAGGCCCCGGAAGGTCTCAGCCAGTTCGCCGTAGCGCCGCGCGGGCACCGCCAAGATGAACCCGAGCTTGCGCCCGCCCTGATCGGCCATGGCCGTGAGCTCGCCAATGTTGTCCATGCTCAGCAGGCCACGATCGGCGACCAAGATGACGCGCTGCACCGGGAAGCGCTGTAGCACCGTCTTGAGCATCGCTTGCAAGGTCTTGGTCTCGGCCATGTTGCCGGGGTGAACGGTATGCATCAGGGGCAACCCCTCGGCCGTCTGCACAACACCGAGGACGAACTGCCGTGCGATACCACCGGTCTCTTTGTTCAGGCCGAAGGCGCGCAGATCGTCACTGACCTCCCCCTCGCCATGGATGCGCACGGTGGTCAGATCGTAGAAGATGATCGCCAGGTCATGGTCGACAAGGGGGCGGATCTGGCGGGCCAGTTCGATCTCCACCACCTCAGCATGATCCATAAGCGCATCCATGGCGCGCAGCAGGTGCTGATGGGTCACACTCTCCGGCATTGCGGGCATGGCCACCGTCTCCAGCCAACGCAGGCAGCCAAGCTTGCTGTCCGGGGCGCAGAGGCGGTTGAAAACCATGGCGCGGATCAGCGCCTCGGCATCAATCTCGCGGCGTCCCGACCGCAATGCACGGCTGAGCGCGCGATCAAAGCCAAGGTCCTTCCACAGCTCGTGCAGCGCAAAGACGTCGCCGTAGGCCCTTGCGCTCTCGGGAACAACCTCGAAAGCCGTATTTTCTGACCGCCCAAGCACCCTGTTCAACCCGTTGATCAGCGGGTCGAGCTTTTGCGGTGTGAGATCATCGATCCGACCGAGATTGGCCACGATGCGATGCCGGACCTTTCCGGCATCATCACGGAAGCCTTCGACGAGTTGCAGGTAGCGGCGCCCGCCGGACTGTGTGATTTTGGTGTACATGCCGCAACAATATCATTCAGGAACCCTTCATGTCAAAGGTATTTTTAGACTTACGTGCCACAACAAGACTTCGTAGATTGGGGCATGAGGGCACCATTAACCCATTGATTTTATTCGCACCGGACAGAGCCAAACCCCAAAAATCGACCCGTAACTGTCGAACTTGGGATTACTCGATCGGCCCAGAGCCGACCTTCAGCCTTGGATCAGAATGCCGCATCGCAGCCTATCAAAGCTGCCGTTCGCCGCACTTGCGAATCCCGGCGGGATCCGAAGGTCTGCTGAGCGGGACAAAGCCGCCGTTTCAACGAACAGCCTCAATCCCATCTTCTATCTATAGTATTGACTCCAATCATAGAGCTGTCCGAAAACACCGCAAAGTGCATCTCCCTTCGCAGTAAGCGAGTACCCGACACGTTGACGTGCATCGTTCTTTGGAGAACGCAATATCAACCCTTGCTCCTCGAAATCCTTCAACTGATCGGTCAGTACCTTCCGACTGATGCCGTCTATCGCTCGTGTGAGCTCTAGAAAATGAAGTTCACCTTCCGTTAGGCAGTGCAAAATTCTTGGCCCGTGTTTGCCACCTAACGTACGAAGTATTTCGGCGACGGGGCACGCACCGGTGATTGGATCTGCCCAAGACTTAATGAGAACATTTTTCTCTGTCACCTTGATCTCCCGTTACAAAAAAGTACCCAATTGTCGTGCTCGGCTGAGCGTTTAACAAACGCATTCAACACAGATTGGAGCTAGCACTTAGAATGTCAAAAACTGTCATAGAAACAATCCCCATACTGCCATTTGGCATGGTTAATTCATTCCTCATCGCCTTCGAGGGGAAAGCCATACTTATCGATACTGGCCTCCCTCAATCAGAGCCCAAAATTCTCAAGGCGTTGAAGAAACACTCTTTAGTCTGGTCGGATGTTAATGCCATCGTCCTGACGCATGCGCATATCGATCACGCTGGATCTGCAGTCGCGATTAAATCCCTAACATCCGCACCGATTATCGCACATGAAATGGAAATACCATATTGCCAAGGTGAACGGCCCACCTTGAACGCAACGGGGCTGTTTGGACGCCTCTTCTACAAAACAGGCGCGATTCTGGAACCCTTCCCCTATTTCCGGCCAGACGTTCCTATAGCGCAGCCCAAACTGAATCTTTCAGAATATGGTTTTCCGATGTGTACACTTCATTTCACTCCTGGACATACTCCTGGGTCGCTATCAGTACTGTTTGACGATGGACGGGTGATCGCTGGTGATCTGGCAGCTTCGGGAATACTTCTCGGTGGAATTGCCTTTCGCAAACGCCCCAAACGCCCTCCCTTTGAAGAAAGTGCCGCTCTGGTTGCTACGTCCCTTGAACAGCTTTTGGCACTAGGGGCGCGAAAATTCTATATTGGTCATGGTGGACCACTTGGAGCCAAAACGATCGACACTCATGTTCATGCGTTGAGAAAGATTAGCCCCTTACCGGGTTGATCGTCGATTTCTACCAACGTGAAACACCGGTCAAAATGGGCTCGCTGCCGACCTCGGATGCATCGCAGCATCATGTGATATGGTGCCTTGTCAACGTCGGGTTGTCGATGTGGGAGGGCGCGGTGGATCGGAGGATCCATCATGGAAACACCAAACCTACCCGCCATCCGCGCACCGCGCCCAGCCTGGAACAAAGGTCGAATTGTCGGTCAGAAGAGGCCGCTCAAGCCCAAACACGTCTGGGCGATCAGGGTGCGGCTGGAGCTGGGCGAGAACCATCGTGATCTGGCCCTTTTCAATCTTGCCATCGACAGCAAGCTGCGCGGCTGCGATCTGGTGAAAATGAAGGTGGTCGATGTCATGGCGTCAGGCCAAATCAAGGAACGCGCGTCGGTTCTGCAGAGCAAGACCCAGAAACCTGTGCGTTTCGAAATCTCTGAGGGCACGCGAGCGTCGCTGGCAAGGTGGATGAGGGAGCCGCTCATGGTCGGATCCGAACACCTCTGGCCTGGGCGTTTTCACGAACGGCTTCACATCTCGACCCGCCAGTACGCGCGTATTGTCCGAGAATGGGTGACATCCATTGGTCTGGAGGCCAGCGCCTATGGCACACTCTCAATGCGGCGAACGAAGGTAACGCAGATATATAAGAAGACCGGCAACCTGCGGGCGGTGCAACTCCTCCTTGGCCACACGAAGATGGACAGTACGGTGCGTTACCTCGGCGTGGAGCTCGAAGATGCGCTGGCGATCGCCGAAGCTATCGAAATCTGAAGACTTGGGCCGTCTTTACGGACGGCCTAAACCGGACCTCAGCTACTCGATCAAACACCGCACCGCAGCTTCACCACAACGGACATTCACGCCGATTGCGGGTTCGCTTTGCCCAGAGTAAACGTTCACAGCAATGCCGGGAGTTATTTTATGGACCAGTCCGATCAGGAGCTCGATCTTCTCAGCGCGTTGTTGCATGCGCTGCCCGTCGAGAACATGCCCATGACGCTTAGCGAGCTTGATGGCTACTTGGTCGGTGTTCTAGCCTGCCCGGATGTCATTCCGCCCTCTGATTGGATTTCCCATGTCTGGGGTGAAACAGGTGAGGCAAACTTTCCCGATCAGAAAACCGCCGAGGCCACGATCAGTGCGGTCATGGCTCACTACAATTCGGTTGCTGAGGCGATTGCTCGTTCGCTTTGGATCGAACCCATCTATGAGGTCGACCCTAGCAGTGATGAGGTAATGTGGGAGCCTTGGGTCGATGGCTTCACTCGCGCCATGGGGCTAAGACCCATTGTTTGGGAACAACTGCTCGATCAAGCCGACGAAGAAACGCGGACGGCGATGATTTTCATGATGGCGCTTCAGGACATATACACTGGCCACAGCAAGTTCACGGATGAGGAGATCGACGAAATCGACCTTGAAGCACCCGATCTGATCCCGAACTGCGTTGCTACAATACTCTCTCAGTCCCGCCCCGAACTGTTTCGCACGGAGCCCGCTAACCGGTCAGAGGCACCGTTCAAGGCTGGTCCCCGGCCAGGACGCAACGATCCCTGCTCCTGTGGGTCGGGCCGAAAATACAAGCAATGTTGCGGTCGGAACTGACCACCAGCTCAGGCTTGTCCGGCCCAGAGCCGACCTTGGTAGTCTGTGCGGCGCACGGCGGCTCGGAGCCCAATTTGCCGAATGCTGCGTCTTGTATGAATGTCTGCAAACTGGACCCACAAATTTGAAACTACTCTCCGCTTCTCAGAAGGATTGCTCCAACACTCAGTATCCCGACAATTGAGATCAGCGCACTGGCTTCGCGCAGGTTGGTGAGGTCCGATATCACGCCGTAGGCGATTGTACCCAGAGCCGTGGAGCCGAGCCCAACCATAACCCAAAGCCCCATGATCCGCCCGTGGAAGCCATCAGGAATCGACAATTGTATCTTTGACTGATTTGCTACGCCGACGATTGAAGCTGCGCAGCCCAATGTTGCTGCACATGCCAATCCCAAAAGCCAATTCTCGGTTTGCGACATGAGCCAAAGTGCTGCAAAGCCAGCAACGCCAAGATACTCAGCGATGTGTTTAGGAAGTTCTTTTTGAAGCGCCATAAACGCCGCAGCACAAACCGCTCCTAGTCCGGCTGCCGAGAGCAATAATCCAGCCCCATCCGCCTCCCGACCAAAGGAGGTTGCAGCAAAGAGTGGGAACAGGTCGACGGCTGCACGCCCACCGAAACCGAACACGCCTGTCAGCAGAAAAGCTGTTGTCACCGGGCGACTATCACAGATAACAGCCCAGCCATCGCGGAGTTGCGTGAGAAAACTGCCGCTTGAAGTTGCGCGTTTTGCGACGTCGTTCCTTAGCGACCATATGACCAGAGCCAGCACTAGATTACCAATCGCTCCTAAAAGAAGAACCGGAGAGATACCAACCATCACAATGAGAAGCCCGGCCAGAGCTGGGCCAATCATACGGGTCAAGTTAAACACCATTGAGTCGAGAGCGATGGCTCTGGGCATTAGTATTTTGGGAACAAGCGCAGGCACCAAGGCCATACGCAACGGCTGATGAGCCGAAACAGTTATGCCGATCAGACATTCGAAAATGATCAGTGTGCCTACGGTTACGAGGTTGGCGAGCGCAAGGACGAAAAGCAGTGTGGTCAGAACTGCCAGAACAAGCTGAACCTTTACCATCGCGGGGATGATCCGAACCCGGTCGGCAACTGCGCCAAAAAGCGGTCCAACGATGACAGTTGGAACAAGCTGCGCGGCAAGCACAACGCTTGACCAAAAGGTTGACTCGGATAGCTCCCACACGAGCCAAAGCACCGCGACCCGCTGCATCCAAATGCAAGTCAGAGCGACGCTATTTCCAGCGCAGTAACGTAGATATAAAGCGAAACCAGTTTTGACCATCAGGGCACTCCAATTTGACGGTGAGTGCCCAGGCGAACGGCTAAAAAACTACGCTTCCCGATGGTTGCCCATCTAATTCTCGCCAGTTACGTAGCCATCTTGACATATCATGTGGTCTATTCAGGCACAATCGGCAACCGGCGCACGATTTCGACAGCCGACATTGGCGCAGCCGCAGCGAAAGAGCGCTCCGTCCGCACTGCAGGCCTTGGAAGTTCCAGCAACGAACGTCTGCTTTCCGCCCATCACGTCGAATGCTGCGAAAAGTAATTCACATAGTCGCCAGCACATCAACCTTGGGCTAAGCCTTGCGGCCTCCCCAGCTCGGCTTCGCGTGTCGCAGGGGAGAACGGCCCTTCGGTCCGTCGCGCATTCGGCCATGCGGCCTCACCGCGGCGTTGCACCCAGGCCCCCGGTTTGCCCGCCTCGCGAGCACGTCCCTCCCCGGCCGCTCCGCCGGATTGCGCTCTGGTCTGTTTTGCGGAGCAAAACGCTCCCGCCGCTTCATCCGTCTTCCGCGTCCGGTCGGGCCGTTTGCCTGCTCGGGTCGGGCAAACCTGCCGTCAAAACACACAC
This sequence comes from Sulfitobacter sp. SK025, assembly GCF_003352105.1. Lineage (NCBI taxonomy): Bacteria > Pseudomonadati > Pseudomonadota > Alphaproteobacteria > Rhodobacterales > Roseobacteraceae > Sulfitobacter > Sulfitobacter sp. SK025. Next base: position 38,780 of record NZ_CP025811.1, read on the forward strand.
ACATGAGTGCGGAAGCATATCCTCCGGATGGCCCCCAAATCAGCCCGCGTCAAGGATCGCATAACTTTTCGGCGAGGGCGGGGCCTGTGGCGCGGGGCGATCCCATGCGTGAGGGCGCGCATGTGTCCGGTGCTGCACGCGGAAAACTTTTGCGCCCGGCAAGCCGGCGGCTGCGCCGTCCCTGACCCGGGCAGATTCGGAAACCAGGCATTCGGCCATGCCCCCACACTCACGTGGTGGCCTTGGAACCGAACACTGGAGACCAGACATGGCTTATGACACCGCGAACACCTACGAGACCATCGAGCTTTTTGGACTGACCGAGAAGGACGCCCACCTGCCGATCCCGGAGGATCACGTCCTGACCGACCACATCATCCGCGAGAGCTTCGAGGCTTTGCTCGGGCAGTTGCGCGGGACCGGGCTTGAAGCGGAAATCGAACCGCTGGCGCATGGGCTCGCCACGATCCTGCAGCGCCGCAAGGTGGCGCTCGGCAAGGAGGTCGACCGTACTGCGGACAAGATCGGCGCGCTGGCAAAATCCCACGACGGGTCGGAGATCGCCGAGACCGCACTCGAAGAGGCGCAGGCGCGCTTTCTGCAGCTGCGCGAGATCGTCGGCGCGATCGAGGTGATGAGCGAGGCCGCAGCGGAATGCTACGAGGTCGAGACGGGTCACGCCTTCATCCCGGCAGCCGGGTCGCGGGCGAGCGTCCGGGCGCAAGAGACCGGGGCGGTCTTCGAGGCCCGGCAGCTCCTCGATCAGCACGACCGCGAAACCGCCGCGAAGTCGAAAGTCGAGGGGGTGCCCCTGATCGTCTCGGGCGCCACCGACTGGAGCGATATCGACGTCATCTTCAACACGCTCGACAAGGTTCGCGAACGGATCAAGCAGAACCGCAATCAGGAGATCTTCCTCTGCCACAAGGGTGGCAAGCACGGGGCGGAGATGATTGCGGCCCGGTGGGCCCGAGCACGCGGGGTCGCGCAAGCGCGCTTCGATCCGCGCTGGTCCGCGCATGGGCGTGCGGCACCGTTCAAGTGCAACGACGAGATGCTAGACGACAAGTTCGCGGCGACGGGGGTTGTGCTCTTCGGCGGCAACGGGGTCGCGCTGAACCTCGGGCAGAAGGCGGAAGCGAAAGGCCTGACGGTCATGCGGGTTGCTGACCCGGCGAAGACGGCGTCGCAGGAGTGAAGAGAGGGGGTCGCGCTTCGCGCGGCCCTTTCGTCATGTCTCATGGCGCGTGCGATCGGTCATGCGTGATCGGCAGTCTGCGGCGGCCGGCACTGCCATCCCTCTACCCAGTCCGTCAGAGTGCGGCCCATCCGCATCGGTATGGGATGCGGATGGTGCGCACCTCACGCACATCGTTAGCGGGGCAAGACGCGAGGGATCGAGACGTCGCACTTGAGGCTGAAGACTTGCGTATCCCTCGGGTGGTGTTTCGGAACATCGCATCCACGCGGGCGGGCTCCGTCAGCACCCCGGCCAGGCTTGGCGGGACGCGGACGCGGATGGTGGCGGCTGCGTGATGGCAAGGGTCATCCGGATCACTCCTTTTTGCTCATAGATGTGGATCGCACGGGGTCGGCCCAATCGTGCCCTGCGCTTGCGCTCCGGCAAGCATAAATACGGCTTCCACGGCGGAGCCGCGGACCCTCCGCATTTGCGTTTGCGACCGGGCCTCTTGCCCCCGTGCTGGCAGATCCCCATCGCAACAAGGAGTAACCCTAATGACCAACCACTACGTCGCCACCGTCCCCGTCAAGTTCACCGATACCGATGGCCAGGAGCGCACCCGTTTTCAGCGCGTGGGTGCGATGTTCCGCAACACCCGCAACGGGGATGGCTCGGAGTTCTTCAGCCTCAAGCTCGACTTCCCGGTCGCGGTCTCGGAGCTGGTGATGTTCCCGCCGAGCGCAAAGGATCCCCAGGACTGAATCCTCTCAAGAGGATGGGCCGCCCCAGGACGGTCTTGGGGTGGCCCGATCCCTGTTCCAGGGATGCCGTCACCGGCGCGTGTGAACGCCCACAGCGACTTCCTCTTGGTGTCGGTATCCTCGCGCTCAAAGGACTATCGCCGCCCGGAATGATCAGGCCGCGACAGACCGGCCAGTCAGCCTCAAGGGGGCCATCCACAAAAACCTATCGGCCAGGGCCTCCCGGTTTTTGCGGCAGAGATTTGGGGACCCAAATCTGGCTCTCCTTGACCCTGCCTGTCCGCCCTGTCGGTAGGGTTTGCGCCCGCCCGCGTTTCCGTCCGAACACATGCGTGTTCGGCCAGACCCTCGGGCGGAGCTGGGGAAGGGGACCCATTGCACAGGTGGGGTTCTTGATGGCGAGGGGACAGGCCCGCGTCCCTACGGGCCGCGGGGGAAGCGGACACCAAGGCTGCCTGAGACTGAACGCGACGTAAGTATATAATTGACAGCTTCGTATAGTATCGTAAGGTGGAGGCAGCCTTGGTGGAAGGTGGCAGGAAATAGGGGGTCTTTCTTCCGCATGTCCCGAACAAAACGCCTGACAGAGATCAAGAAGATGCAGATCGTCCGCGCGGCCGCGGAGGGTGTGTCGACGTCCGAGCTGGCTGCGCGGTTCGGTGTTACATCGCGCGCCGTGCGCTACGTTTTGAAAGCCGATGCTGAACGCCAGACGGATGTCGCAATTCCGGTCTCAGCGGTCAGTGTGAAGGTGACGGCTGCGGAGCTGGCGGCGCTCGACGCGGTGCTGGCCGAGGCCGGGATCGAGAGCCGTGCCGAGGGGCTGCGGCGGCTCATTCAGGCGGCAGGCGGGGTGTTCGTTCCGGACGCGCAGATGGCAGCAGAGATGGCGCGCTACCGCGCTTCACTGCACGAGGTCGGCAATGGGGTCGCGCAGATCGCCAAACAGATGACGCAGGCCAACCGGCGGGGGCAGGCGGCCGTGGGGGGCACGCGTGCCGAGTTCACCGAATTGCGCCTTGCCCAGATGCGCGGGTTGGCGCGGTTCATCCTGGATTCTGCTGACGAGATCGATCTGCTTCTGCGCCGCCGTCGGGACGCAATGCAGCTGCAGGCCACGGCCGCGCTGAGGGAGTTTGCGCATGCGGCTGAATGATGCCGTCCATGCCGTCACGGGCGAGGTCTTTCGGGATGGCTGGAGCCGCGTTCGGGGCTCGATGCAAGGTCTGCACGTGGCCAAGCAGACCCAGCTTACCCGCGCGGCAGCAGGCCACCGGCCTGCGGTCTTCAAGGCGATCAGAGGCGGGGGTACGCATACCAAATCGCAGCTCGCAAACCAGCTCGATTACCTCACCACCAAGTCTACCCATCTCGTGGACAGTAGCGGGTTCCTGGATGGCAAGGCGAAGCTCGAGGCGGGTGACATCAAGGACCTGACCGAGCGCTTTGCCAAGCGGTGGGATGCGGGCTTCAAGCCCAAGCTCGGACAGACCACCCACATGCTCATGTCCTTCCCCGTGGGCACGCGTGGGGAGGATGTGCGCGACATCGCGACGGACGTGGCCGAGCGGTTCTTCCAGACCGATGAGGGGCATTTCGATTACATCATTGCGGTGCATGAGGACCGCGATCACCCCCATGCGCATCTGGTGCTGAACCGCCGCTCGCAGGAAGGCGAGTTCTTCTTCCTCGGCCGCAATCACCGCTTCAACTATGACGATTTCCGCCTTGCCATGGTCGAGGAGGCCGAGAAGTACGGTGTGCGCCTGGAAGCCACACGGCGGGTGGATCGCGGCGTCGTGCATTACCCAGCCCGCACCAGCGAAGTTTATGCCGCGAAGGAAGAGGGGCGCGCACCCCGCGAGCGCGAACGCGTGGGGCAGGACCTGACCCGGACGCTGGCGGAGATCGCCAACACCAGAACCGTCTACCATTCGCTTGCCGCGGAGGCTTCGCGCGAGGCCCGCGAGGATATTGCCGCAGCCCTCTTCCGCGCGGGCGAGGTGCTGGCGCATGGCGGGCAGGTGGACCGAACAGGAGATGTGTATATGGCCGAGGACCAAAGCTTCGAGGATCTGAGAAGCCTCTATGCAGAAAAGCTCGCGCGGGTGCAGGGCATGATCGCCGAGAAGTCTGACGCGGAACGTCCCGTGCTGGAAAAATGCCTCATCGAGATCCAGACGCAGGTCCAGCACATGCAGCCTCTCGGTTTGCGATCATCCACGCTGTCAGAGACCCCCTCGGAGGGCGGGATCTATTCCGAGGCCAATATTGACGCCAGCCAGCGCGAGCGACTGACCGAGCCCGACCTGAGATCGCGCATTGACGCGGCACTACACGCCACTGGGATCAGCACATCGGAAGTGGTGGCCCGGATCGAGACGGGGGCCTCGAGCGCCGCGCTGGAGCATCAATGGATCGCAGATGATCTCTCCAAGGTGGCCGAGGCGCGCGATCTGAACCTTGAACGCCGCGCCGATCTGGAACAGGCGCGCGATATTCTCAACGATGTGCATGTCGAACTTGGCACGCTCTTGGAACGGGAAAACGTGCTGCGCCGGGATGGTGTCATGGAAGCGGAACCGATCAGCGAGCGGTTCCATTATCACCGGGACGCGGTCCGGGCGATGGAAGGGACAATCCGTCAGGAGATGCGCGCAGACGGCCTGACCGCGCAGCAGATCGAGGACCTGGACTGGGAGGTGGTCTCGCGGGCTGAGCGTCGGATCGAGACGGAGCAGCGCGCGTATCTCGAGGCACACCCGGAGCTGCTCGCACGTCCCGGCGATGTGATTGACCGGTCTGAGCCTTACAGGGAGATCATTACCGATGCGGCCCGCGCCAGCGAGATCATCCGCGAGGTAGACCGGATCATGGAGGGACGTGACCTCCGCACGCCCGTTGCGGATGCTGTCGCAGATGACTTGCGCGCGCGCTTTCCGGATATGCCGTCCCACCTCTCCCGCGGGCTCGGCGCGACCTATGCCGCCGTCGTCGAGATACGCGACACAGAGGCCATCAACCAGGTCCGCCGCGAAAACGAGTTGCGCGAGGGGCTTGGATCTGGCACGCGCGACGACATCCTCGCGACCCGCGATGAAACTGCGCCGCAGTCTGACCGTGCCGACCGCCTTGCAGACGAGATTACGCGTGTTCTGGAGCATGAGCGGGCGGGGGAGTTGTCCGCGCCCTTCGAGACCGAGGCGGAGCGGGACGCCTTCCGTGGCGAGATCGCGCGGGTGCTGGACGTTCGCCAACGCGACCGGCTCACATCCGGCGATGCCGATGCGCTGGACAAGGTTCTCGAGGACCGCCTCGACCGGCTCTATGTCGCCAAGGTCTATCTGCAATCCGATGCAGCGACGGCCAACACGGAGGCCTTGCGCCAGGTGGTCGATGATCTCGCCGACACCGAATATGAAAAACACCGCACTGGCGATGTGGATGGCGAGACCGAGCGGGGACAGGTCCATTGAGCGCGCCCATGGGAAAGGCGCGGATCGCCACGGGCGTCCTGCTGGTGACGCTTGTGACCGGGGCCATGGGCTATACCATTGCCTCGGCGGTGCTGACCTACCAGGATCTCGGCTTCGGGGCCGAGATCGACTTTGCCTATATCGCGCAGAACTACATGGCGATCCTCGATCGCCGCCCGGAGGACGCGCAACTTATACACCTGATTATCGGTAGCTTCGCCACCGCCGGCCTCTTGCTGAGCCTCGCTCTCTCGGGATCCGCCCTGACACGCTTTGGCCAGACCCATTGGCAGACTGCGCGCGAGATGAAGGCCAATGGGTTCTTCGGGGCACCGGGCACCGGGTTCATCCTCGGCAAGCTGGGGATGCCGGGCTCCCGCGCCAATTACATCTGCTCCAAGGTCTTCCCGCATGCGCTGATCGTGGCGCCCACGGGCCGTGGCAAGACCACGGGTTTTGTTATTCCGAACCTGCTGACCTGGCAGGGCTCCGCCGTGACGCTCGATGTGAAGGGCGAGTGTTTCGAGGCCACGGCCCGGCACCGCGCAGCCCAGGGCGACAAGGTCTATCGCTTTGCCCCCACCGATTGGGAGGGCAAGCGCACACATCGCTACAACCCGCTCCTGCGCATTTCCGAGTTGAAAGACCGCGCGCGCCAGCAGATGGAATTGCAGCTCTTGGCGACGCTCTTCTTGCAAAGCGACAACGACCGGGTGCAGGGCCTCCTCAAAGGCGGGATCGATCTCTTCGTGGCGGCAGGGCTTCTGGCCTTCCAGCGCAAGCGCCCGACCTTGGGCGAGATCTATCGCATCGCGGCCTCGGGCGGGAACAAGCAGAAGGAATACTTCGCCCGCGGTCACGAGGTGGACGACCGGGCCGCCAAGCTGATCTTCACGCGGCTGGCCTCGACCAACAACGATACGCTGACCTCTTATGTTTCGCTCCTGATGACCTCGGGGCTCGACCAATGGCAGAACCCGGCCATCGATGAGGCGACGGCGGTGTCGGACTTTGATTTCCGGACCATCCGCAAAAAGCCCTTCTCGGTTTATCTCGTGGTCCAGCCGCTGATGGTGAAGCCGCTCGCGCCGCTGATCCGGCTGTTTTTCTCCGACCTGCTCTCCGCCATGCAGGAGAAGGATCCCGGGCCAGATGAACCCTGGCCCGTGATGATCATGCTCGACGAGTTCAATCGCCTCGGCAAGATGCCCATCGTGGTCGAGAGCATCGAGACCCTGCGGACCTATCGCGGCCATTTGGCCGTGGTCACCCAAACCATCCCCGCCCTCGATGAAATCTATGGCGAAAACACCCGCCGCGCCTTGCAGGGGAATGCGGGCGTGAAGCTCTACCTGACGCCGTCCGATGAAAAAACCGTCGAGGAGCTCAGCAAGGCTGTCGGCAAGACCACGAAGACCGTCATCACGCGATCCCAGTCCATCGGCAAGAACCCCTTCGAAGGCCGTAGCCAGTCCACCCGGACCGAAGAAAGCTCTCTCCTGCCCGAGGATGAGGCGCGCCGCCTACCGCTCGACGAGATCGTCATGGTCATCGATGCCCAGATGCCGGTCCGCGCGAAGCGGATCCAATACTTTGACGATCGGCTGTTCAAGGCGATCCACGCGGCGCAATCAGGCGAGTTGCCGTTTCCGAAGCCGGGGGACAGGGGACCGCAGGGCACGCTGCCGCTGAGTGTGCGCGCCATGCCGATGACGCCGCCGTTGGATGGGCCAGGGGGAACAGAAGCCGATGTGGAGAGGGCAAGCCAGGCTGGCGATGGTCAACCGTCAGGCCAAGCCGACGCCGCTCCAAAGAAGACCGCGCCTGTCGTTCAAGCCGTCATCACCGAGGAACAGCGTCAGATGGAGATGGATTTTGGGAGCCAGATTGCGGTTGCCGAGTCAGTGGGCGTGGATGATGAGGCGCAGATGCGCTCTGCTGTCGATGGATTGGATGATATGGAAGCGATGTTGCGGGAGGGGTGGGAGTAAAAAGCTGGTTGCTCGATAGGGTGGCGAGGATGGTAAGTCTGTCGGGCAGGGCGAATTCCGTTGAATAACTCTTATACAGCGCGCCGGCCGCAAATTTCGCAGAACAAAATTCTGAATCGCTCAGTTTTCGGCGGCGTCACGTGGCGCAATCAGCTCGTCGGGGAGCGGCTTCCTACATTTCCTAAATTCGCAGTTGCAGAAAGGAGTTTTTCCACAGAATCGGCGGGAGCGGACCCTCAGTCTGGTTCACGCTGCCGGACCTTGGGGGACTATCCTGAATTTTGTGCGCTGACGTGGTAACTGCTCACAGAGGAGACCCACGTATGAGCATCGACAAAGACTTGCTGGACCGTCTGATGGAAGGGCGTTCACCCGGTGACCTGTTTGGCAAGAGCGGCATCCTGGCGGAGCTGACCAAGGCGCTGGCGGAACGCGCGCTGAGCACAGAGATGGATGTCCATCTCGATGAAGAGCGCGCAGATGATGCGCCTGAGGGCCAGAACCAGCCGCCCAATCGGCGCAATGGCAGCAGCCAGAAGACCGTGACCATGGACAGCGGCAAGGTGGTTCTGGACATTCCCCGCGACCGGAACGGCACCTTCGATCCGATGCTGATCGCGAAGTATCAGCGGCGCTTTCCTGAATTCGACCGCAAGATTGTCAGCATGTATGCCCGGGGAATGACGACCCGAGAGATCCAGGGGCATATCGAGGAAATCTACGGCGTCGAGGCCTCGCCCAGCCTGATTTCCGCGATCACCGACGCGGTCATGGAGGAGGTCACCGCCTGGCAGAACCGCCCGCTGGAGCCGTGCTATCCGATCGTCTTCATGGACGCGATCCGGGTCAATATCCGCAGCGACGGGGCGGTCTCGAACAAGGCGGTCTTCGTAGCCCTCGCGGTGCTGCCGGATGGCACGCGGGACGTTCTGGGCCTGTGGTTTCAGGCCAATGAGGGCGCGAAGTTCTGGGCCAAAGTGCTCAGCGACCTGCGCAACAGGGGCGTCCAGGACATCCTCATCGCCGTCGTGGACGGGCTGAAGGGCTTTCCCCAGGCCATCGAGGCCGCATTCCCCCAGACTCGGATCCAGACCTGCATCGTCCATCTGCTGCGTCATTCCATGAACTTCGCCAGCGACAAGGACCGCAATGCCGTCGCCGCCGCCCTCAAGGCGATCTACACGGCCGTGGACGTCGAGGCGGCAGAACTGGCTCTGGCTGAGTTCGAGGACAGCGATCTGGCAAGGCAGTATCCGGCGATCGCGCCGAGCTGGCTCCGGGCCTGGAACGAGGTCATCCCGTTCCTCGATTACCCGCCCGAGGTCCGCAGGCTGATCTACACCACGAATTCCATTGAGGCCTTGAACTCGAAAATTCGCCGTGCCGTCAGAACCCGAGGTCATTTCCCAAGCGACGGCGCTGCGGCGAAATTGATCTATCTGGCGCTCAATGCTACATCGACCGAGTGGAAGCGTTCGGTCCGCGAATGGCACGCTGTCAGATCTCAGCTTGCCATCATGTTCGAAGACCGCTTCCCGATGGCGTAAGAAAACGCGTCACGCACAAAATTCTGCACAGTCTCGGGGCGGACGCCGGACGAAGATCAAACTGCGACCCTGAACAGCCTGCCCACCATCGCCGTGGCTGCCATCGCGGCACCGCCCCAGAACGTGACCCTGACTGCGCCGCGCAAAAGCCCGGCACCGCCCGCCATCGCGCCAAGCAGGGCCAGAAAGAAAATGGTCGCGATATAAACATAAGTGCCTATCTGTCCGGAGGGGGCAAAAAGCACGATGAGCAGTGGCGGAAATGCGCCGAGCGCGAAGGTCAACGCCGAGGTGAACGCGGCGAGCAAGGGGCGCGCCGTAGCCAGTTCCGTGATCCCCAGTTCCTCACGTGCGTGGGCGGCGAGGGGATCGTGCGCGGTCAGTTGCCGGGAGACCTCGGCCGCCACATCATCGCTGACGCCCCGTGCGGTAAATGTCGCGGCCAGTTCGCGCAGTTCGCCATCGGGTTGATCTGTCAGCTCGCGACGTTCACGGGCAAGATCGGCCTGTTCCGTGTCCGCCTGCGAACTGACAGATACGTACTCACCCGCAGCCATCGACATTGCCCCGGCGACCAGTCCGGCCGTTCCGGCCAAGAGGACTTCCGACGCGCTGCCTGCGGCGGCCGCAACGCCGACGATAAGGCTGGCGGTCGAAACGATGCCGTCATTCGCACCCAGAACCGCGGCACGCAGCCAGCCGATACGCGAAACGTTGTGGCTTTCTTTGTGTTGACCTCTCACAGTTCCACCTCAATCATCATTCTGATGGCCATCACTGGCCAGAAGTTCTTCCAAAAATACGCTGAACAACTGTGCGCGGCTCTCGACGCCCGCTTTTGAATAGATGCGCGCCGATTGCGCCCTGATGGTTCCGACCGCGGTTCCGCGAAACTCAGCAATTGTTTCGTTGTCGAAACCCTTGAGAATGAGCAGTCCCACATCCTTTTCCGATGGCGTCAGATGCCAATCTTCAAAGAACGCATCTATAATCTCCGCCATCTCGCCGCGTGCGCCACGCAAGCCGCGATCCAGTTGCTCCATACGGCTCATGACTCCTCGCAGTTCGATCATAAGAAAAACAACGCCGACAATCAAAACGAGTGTTGCGCCCGCTTCCATGTAGAAATGGACCTCGTTGAGGTATTTGTCCGCTTTGAAATCAGCGATGACATCGCTAAAGAAAAAGGCTGCACAGAGTGCCTGCAACAAAATGATGACGGCGAGCGTCAACGCCCGCCGTTTATCTTTTTTGGATAATTGCAAACTGTTTTTCATTCGACCGGTCTATCATTGGGGATGCGCTTGCGACCGTGTATCATTGCCTGCACCAGCGGAACACCCGAGTGCCATGTGTCGAAGATGACGCCGAGAATATGTGCCGCGATTGAGACCAGTAACCACTCATAGGCCAGCTCGTGGACCCTCTCCACCCATGTGATACCGAAGAATTTTGAAGTGCCCATCATATAGCCGGTCGTTCCGATCACCAGCAGCGTCGTCCAGATATTATAGACCATCAAGGCTCCGAGCGGGTTATGAGACAGGTGTACGGTTTTGTCTCCCCTGCGCATGTTTCGCAGGTAGTTCAGCGCACGGAACGGATTAGGCGGGAAGGCCGAGAACCGCGCAGGACGCGTTCCGATAATGCCCCAAAACAATCTGACCCCCACAAGCACCAGCATCGTATAGCCAGCCCACAGGTGGATTGTGCTGTCTTTTGCAACGATGGCCGCATTGATCAGAACCATCAGGACGACGCCCCAATGAATCAGACGGATCAGAGGGTCCCAGACCTGAACCGTTTTGACGTTGCGGGCGCTTTCGCGCCCGCTGCCGAGATCATGTTCCTTCAGCATGACGAAATCACTTCGCCACAATTTTCGTAACCTGACCGGTCGCAGGATCGACAAACACTTCGCTGAGTTTGTCACCCATTACGGCATAGGCCTCGATCTCACCGTCTTCCATCTTCACCTTGCGAACCTCATAGCCCATCTCCACAAGGCTGGCCTTGACCTCATCCATCGTTGTGCCGAGCTGGGCGTCCTGGGTTACTTCGGCTGCAAAGGCCGGGAGGGCGACGACCATGGCGGTGGCAATCAGAAATTTACGCATTGATTTATCCTTTCAGGTTGCATCGCGACGAATTCGCAACGATGTCATCCAGATGCAGTCAAAGGTTGACGGCGAATAGTCGCGGTGAGCTTATAACGCCCTGGATAAGCGCTAGCGTATGGGGTCCAGCCAGAACGGTTCTATCTGCCAGTGGCAGAAACGGTTGGGTCTTGGCAGTTTTCCCCCTCATCCTAGGTCTGCTTCGAGCCCTCTTTTCCCGATGCCACGCTGCGGACGTAGCTTGCATTGCCGTCTCAGAAATGCGTGGCCCAGCGGGGATGGCTCTCGTCGATTATCAAGGCGTGGCTGTGCCTGCGATGCCCTTGCAGATGGGGGTGATCAAGCGGCAGGTTGTCGTGGGTGTGCTGGACCTCGACAGGATCGTTTGCGGGCCAGAGCTTCAATGCAACAAGCATTCCAATGCCAGCGAGGAGGGCCAGTCCGGCCAGCGCGGGAATGACGCCGTAGACCGTCAGCAGCCAACCCGACAACGGATAGGTCACCAGCCAGCAGGCGTGCGACAGCGCGAATTGCGCCGCGAAGAGTGCCGGGCGATCTCCGGCATGGGCGGAACGGCGCAGCAACCGGCCCGAAGGGGTGAGGACGGCGGAATACCCAAGTCCCATCAGCAACCAGGCTGCCAGTAGGATCGTCCAGCCGATTCCGGCTACCAGAACTGTCACTCCCAGCCCCAGAAGTGTCGCTACCATCAGCAGCGCGCCGCCGAACATCACAGGCCGGTCCGGCAACGCATCCAGAAGACGCGGGAGGACCAGCGCGGCCGTCATGGAACCCGCGCCGAAGGCGAACATCGTCCAGGCCAGTGCACTCTCGGACAGGCCGAGCTCTCCGCGCACCAGAACGACGGTATTGACCAGCACCATCGCGCCTGCCGCCGCCCCCGCGAGGTTCAGGGCCAGAAGCCCGCGAAGACGGGGCGTGGCAAGATAGATGCGGATGCCGCGCGTGGTGCGGTCATAGACGCCGCGCGGCACGGATGGACGGGGGCTCGGCAGCAGTACCGAGACGACCAGGAGTGCCGAGGCGGTAAAACCGACCACTGTGCCGATGAACAGCGCGTTGTAAGACATCACTGCCAACAGAAGCGCGGCTAGGGTCGGGCTGACGATGTTTTCCAGATCGTAGGCCAGCCGTGACAGCGACAACGCGCGGGTGTAGCGCGCCTCTTCGGGCAGAACGTCCGGGATCGTCGCCTGAAATGTTGGCGTGAAAGCGGCGGAGGCCGATTGCAGCAGGAAGATCAGCACATAGACCTGCCAGACCTCGGTCACGAAGGACAATGCCAGCGCGACACCGGCACGCACCAGATCAAGCGTCACCAGCAGCGCGCGGCGCGGCACACGGTCCGCGAACGCCCCGGCAATGGGTGCGATGCCCACATAGGCCACCATCTTGATCGTGAAGACCGTGCCGAGGACCAGCGCGGCCCCGTCGTCTGCAAGATCGAAGGCCAGCAGACCGAGCGCGACCGTTGCGAGTCCGGTTCCCAGAAGCGCAACGACCTGCGCCAGAAACAGATGACGGTAGGTGCGGTCGGAAAGGATATCGAGCATGGCGTGCCTCAGAGATAGCGGGCGATCGTCCGCAGTTCGGCGCGATCTGTTTCGGAACCTTCGACGTTCAGGCAATGATCCATATGGTCATGGATCAGCGCCCGCTTCGCGTTCGTAATAGCCTTTTCGACCGCCTGCATCTGTTGGGCGATTTCGAGGCAGGGCTTGCCTGCCTCGATCATCTCGATCACGGCGCGCAGGTGGCCGTCAGCACGTTTCAGCCGGGCGACGAGGGCGGGATGACTTGCATGAACCGGGGAATCTGTCATATGAAAGGCTTATCCTCCCCTGGGGGATAGAACAAGATGGTTCCGCGACGCACCACGCGAGCGACGAGCGGGCAGGCAGGCAGGCAGAGTTGATGGCAACCTTACGGACAATCGGAAAGGCCGCGTTCGCGACGCTTCTCTGCATGGCCGTGCTCCTCTGGTCGGTAACGCCAACAACCTCGCATGCACCCGCGATCCTCGACGTGCTTCAGGAGCACGCGGAGATGATCGCCGAGCACGGGCATTCGCACGGTCTGGAAGAAGACCTGGCCTGGGCCATGCACGGGCACAGCCACGACAGTATAGATCACGATCACAGTCAGGCGGTCGTGCCTGGGCCCGATCTGTCGCCGCAGCCGCTCGATATCTACAGAACCGCATGGCGGCTGAGTTCGGCCACGTCGAACACGTTAAGGATAAACCAGATCGAACGACCTCCGCGCGTCTGATCAACCGCGCCATCGGCGTGTTCCATTCGATCATCAGCACATACGCGGAGTTCAATCCATGACTACAGTCCACCGGGGCTGGACCGATCCCGGCATACGCCGGATCGTGATCCTGTCCTTCATTACGCTGTCAGCGCTCGTTCTGACTGCGGGCCACGCGCTTGCCCATAACGTCACCGAAGGTGACGCGGGCTACATCCAGGAAATCTGGGGGGTAAACATCATTCCCTTCATGTATCTCGGTGCCAAACACATGGTGACGGGTTACGACCACATCCTGTTCCTGCTTGGCGTCGTCTTCTTCCTCTACAGGATGAAGGACGTGGGCATCTATGTGAGCCTCTTCGCCCTCGGGCATTCGACCACGATGCTGGCGGGCGTCTGGTTCGGATGGGGCATAAATGCCTATATTATCGACGCCATCATCGGCCTTTCAGTCGTCTACAAGGCGCTCGACAATCTCGGCGCCTACCAACGCTGGTTCGGGTTCCAACCCAATACCAAGGCCGCGACGCTGATTTTCGGCTTCTTTCACGGCACCGGCCTCGCCACCAAGATTCTCGACTACGAGATCGCTTCGGACGGTCTGCTGGCTAATCTTCTGGCGTTCAACGTCGGAGTCGAGCTTGGCCAGATCATGGCGCTTGCCGTGATCCTCATCGTCATGGGCTTCTGGCGGAAGTCCCCGAACTTCTTCCGCCAAGCCTACACCGCCAACGTCGTCATGATGTCCATGGGGTTCATCCTGATGGGCTTGCAAATCACCGGCTATTTCGTAGCCACCTGAGAAATTGGAGACCAAAATGTTCAACGCAGAAAAACCGAGCCTCGAAGAATTGCCAAGCTCCGCGCAGCTGATCCGTTCCACCGCCATCGCGGCCGCCAGCGCCGTCGCGATCCTCGTGACCGTCGTGTTGCCTGCTGAATACAACATCGACCCGACCGGGATCGGTGGAGTCCTCGGTCTGGCGGAGATGGGCGAGATCAAGACCCAGCTCGCGGAAGAGGCCGAGGCCGACAGGCTGATGGAGCTTGAAGCAGAGGAACAATCGAGCCTGATGAACGATATTTTCGGGCTCTTCGTCGGCGCGGCACACGCACAAGAGGCCGAAGTCTGGCGCGACGAGATAACCTTCACTCTAGCACCTGGTGACAGTGCCGAATGGAAGCTGGTGATGGAAGAAGGCCAGACGGTGGAATATCGGATGCTCGTTGAAGGCGGTCGCGTGAACTTCGACATGCATGGCCACGGCGGCGGCAACTCGATCACCTATGAGAAAGGCCGCGGCTCCACCGGCGACGAAGGCGAGATCGTCGCCGCCTTCGACGGCGAACACGGCTGGTTCTGGCGCAACCGCGACAGCGAGCTCGCCACCGTGACCGTTCAGGTTCGCGGTGAATATGCCGAATTCAAAGACGCCAGTTGAACTCAGGGGCTACCACTGCCGAATCGCGTGGAGTTGGTGGCCCCTACTCATTCAGGCGGGCGGCCAGTTCTGCGCACATCACAGCGATGAAGTTTGTGAGTTCTCGAAACAGAAGCGCGTTGTTGCGCAGACCAGATCTGGCCCAACGAGAGTAGCTTGTCAGTTGATACAAAGTGCAACCGTAGCAGGCACTCTCGGCCCGAAAGGACTGCCGACTTGTTAACGAAAATTTGCCCTTGAACCTCTAGCCACTAGAAGTCCTATGTTTTCAAGGAGAACATATGCCGTTCTTGCCATCAATCGCCGGTGAGAACCGAAAGGGTACGACATGCTGACAAGACGACACTTCATTCAAACAACAACGGCGCTATTTTCTGCGACCGTTCCCGGCGTGGCTTTTGCCGACACTTGGCCCACTGAGGCGCAGAAGGCTGCGTGGGACGCACAGGTGACGCCTCAGAATTATGTTGCCGAGACTTCCAACCCATGGGGATTGCACCCGCGGTTCCTACCGCAACGCGTAGTCGCGAAGGCCGGGCTCGTGCCGGGAGATATTCATGTCGATGCGGTCGCGCGATATCTCTACCACATTGAAGAGGGTGGAACCGCGATGCGCTACGGCGTGGCGATCGCGAGGGGGAACCTCTACGAGCCGGGTGTCTATACCATCAAGCGCAAGGTCAGGTGGCCGCACTGGCAACCGACACAGAGCATGATCAATCGCGACCCCGAACTTTATGCTGACATTGCCGATGGCATGGAACCGGGACCGGAAAACGCGCTTGGATCGAGGGCGCTGTATCTCTACGTCGGGGATCGCGATACCCTTTTGCGCATCCATGGCACTCCGAGCCCACGGAGTATCGGTGGCCGCGCAAGTTCGGGCTGCGTACGGATGGTCATGGCTCATATCAATGATCTTTACCCGAACGTCGAGACCGGCTCTACGGCCTATCTTTACTCGGCGGAGGACAGCGTCACTGCCCGCAGCTAAGCCAAGCAGCGGACGGCAAACGCAATTAAGTTTCGCGAGGGGTGCAGATACGATTGCCGTTCGCCGTGCGCAGCGGCAGCAAGGTTGTTTCTACGGGGCCGCTGTGTTTGTACCAGTAGCACCCGTCTTCCGGTACCAAGCGCGCAGTTGCAACATCCTGATCCGGGGCAGCCATTGCAATCACGGCTTCGGGAACGCTGTCCCGCTGGTCTGCCGCGTCGCCCGGTCCAGGCGGCTGGATTGCGCACCCGGCCGTAAGCGGCAGCGCCACTGCAACCATTATTTTTTGCTTCAGCATCAAAATCCGCATCAAGCTTCCTTTCGTGTCTGTTTTTCTCTCCAGCGGCTCTTCATGCCTCGAGGCATGATAGAGCCGGTCATCGCATCCTCTAGCAATAAAACAATCTGAAATACCACCGTATTTTGCTCTTGAAGCTCTAGCCACTGTAGGGGCTATGTCATGGTAAAGCACCCGAATCCAGAGGTCCATTCATGCCGTCCGACACCCATCGTCACGACCACGATCACGCCGAAGATGCCCAGACAAGCGGCGGCAGCTGCTGCGGGAGCGCCGGAACGTGCGGCGACATCGTTCCGGCGACGCCCGCGCCAGCGGGCGGGCGCAGTTTTCAGGTGTCCGGCCTCGATTGCGCCGAGGAGGTCGCGATCCTGAACAAGGTGGTCGGCCCGAAGATCGGCGGGGCCGAGCATCTCGCGTTCGACGTGATCAATGGACGGATGACCATTCTCGACAGCGCCAAGAGTGTATCGGACGGCGAAATTGCAGAACTGGTCGCAAGCACCGGCATGACCGCCAAGCCCTGGGATGCCGAAAACGCGTCGGTGGACCAGGCGGCCCATATTGCACGCCAGCGGCTGTTTACGGCGCTCAGTGGCGGCTTCTGGGCCGCGGGATTTCTGTGGCACATCATCGAGACCGGCATGGGGGGGGCACTCGGCCTCTTCGCAGGGCACGGCGAAGCGCCGATGCCACTGGTCGAGGCAGGGCTATTCGCGGTTGCGATCCTGTTCGGTGTCTGGCTCGTGGCACCCAAGGCATGGTCGTCCGCACGGCGGCTGTCGCCCGACATGAACCTGCTGATGGTCGTCGCAGTCGCGGGTGCAATTGGCCTCGGCGAATTTTTCGAGGCGGCGACGGTCGCGTTCTTCTTCTCGCTCTCGCTTTTCCTCGAAAGCTGGAGCGTCGGGCGTGCGAGGAATGCGGTTTCAGCTCTGCTCGACCTGGCGCCGCCGACGGCAAGAGTTCTTAATGATAACGGCTCAGAAGCGGACGTTCCGGCTTCTGCGGTTGCTATCAACGCACGTTTCGTCGTGCGCGGCGGAGACCGCATCCCATTGGATGGTGAGGTTGTCGATGGGGCAGGGGCCGTCGATCAGGCGCCAATCACCGGAGAGAGTGCGCTGGTCCCAAAGGAACGGGGCGACGAAGTCTATGCCGGTACGATCAACGGCGAAGGCACACTGACGGTGCGCGCCACGAAGGCCGCCTCGGATACCGTGTTGGCCAAGATCATCCGCATGGTCGGTGACGCCCATGCCCGCCGCGCGCCGGTGGAGCAGTGGGTGGCGAAGTTCGCCCGCATCTACACGCCTATCGTCATGGCTCTCGCCATCGCAATTGCCCTGCTGCCGCCGCTCATTTTCGGTGGGGCCTGGGATTATTGGTTCTACAATGCACTCGTGCTGCTGGTGATCGCTTGCCCATGCGCTCTGGTCATCTCGACACCGGTCTCCATCGTCGCCGCACTCACCGCCTCAGCGCGGGCCGGGGTGCTGATCAAGGGCGGTGCATATGTTGAGGCACCGGGCAAAACCACTGCACTGGCCATGGACAAGACCGGCACGATCACCATGGGCGAGCCCGAGGTGGCGGCGGTGCATCCGCTCGGTAAAGCATCGGCACAAGATCTGATGACCCTCGCCGCTGGGCTGGAGGCACGTTCCTCGCATCCCTTGGCGCGCGCCATTCTCGCGCGGGCAGAAGCCGACGGCATCAAGGTGTCCGCCGCGGAAGATACCCGAACCGTTCCGGGCAGGGGACTTGAAGGACGCACAGACGGCCGGTCGATATGGCTAGGGTCGGACCGGTTTGCCGAGGAGAAGGGTTTCGGCGACGCCATTCCGAAGGATTTGCGCGACCGCATCGAAGGCGCCGGCAGCACTCTTGTCGCCATCGGCGATGAAACCGGTGTGACGGGCATCCTGGAATTGCGCGACCGTATCCGCCCCGACGCCAAGGGCATAGTGGCACAGCTCCACGCGCAGGGCGTGAAGATCATCGTCATGCTGACGGGCGACAACGAGCGGACAGCGCACGCTGTTGCAGCCGAGGTCGGCATCGACGAGGTCCGTGCCGAGCTTCTGCCCGAAGACAAGGTGACAGCCATCGAAGAACTGGTCGAAACGCATGACATGGTGGCCATGATCGGCGACGGGGTGAACGACGCCCCCGCCATGGCGCGCGCGCATTACGCCATCGCGATGGGTGCTGTTGGTTCGGACGCGGCAATCGAGACGGCGGATATTGCCCTGATGACCGACGACCTCGGCAAGGTGCCTTGGCTGATCGGTCATTCGCGCCGGACAATGTCGATTATCCATCAGAACATCGGTATTTCCTTGTCGACCAAGGGCGTTTTCGTTGTCGCTACCGCGTTCGGACTGGCATCGATGTGGGGCGCTATTGCAGCCGACGTAGGAGTGTCATTGCTGGTGGTGGCCAACGCCCTGCGCCTGCTTAACAGCCAAGAGGCCAAGGCGCCGCCGTCCGGCGGTGAACAGGTTGGCGAAGGCTTGGCCAAAGGGGCGCTGGCACATGGTCATTGAACTGGGAGAACGCGGAAAGGAGCCGAGACGGGACATGAGCGTGAAGGGCAGGATGATGTGTCCGGTTTGCGAGGTGCCCTTGAGTATGACAGAACGCCAGGGGATCGAGATCGACTTTTGTCCCGATTGCCGGGGTGTCTGGCTCGACCGAGGCGAACTGGACAAGATCATCGAGCGTTCGGCACCCGATGTGGCGCCTCAGCGGGTGCCTGAGCCGCGCGGCTACAACGATGATCGCGGCTACCGGCGCGGAAAACACGGCGGCGGCGACGGCAAGCACGGCTATCGCCGCAAATCCTGGCTTCACGAGTTGTTCGATTAAGGCCTGCCGTGGCCTCCCTGCCGGTCGCCCTCAAGGCGCTGCGGTAGGCCCGCAAGGCATTCACCGGTGAGCAGGTTGGTCCAGCGATGGCAAAGGCCGCGCTTGCCCACGGACATTGATCACGCAGCATTTGCAAGGTAATGTAGTGTCCATATCAGCCCTCACGAAAGAGGCATCGAGCAGTGAAACCATCCGATTTCCCCGCCGCGCCGTCCTGCTGGGCGGGTTGGCAGCGTTTTTGTCTGGCTGTGCCAGCAAGTTCCGCAGCTATGGCGGACCCGAGGTGACCCGTGTTCGGCTTTACAAGGGGCAGCGTTTGCTTGTTCTGGACGGAGCCGATCGCGTATTGCAAACCTATCCGGTCGGGCTGGGTTTCGCTCCTGAGGGTCACAAGCAATTCGAGGGAGACGGCCGGACCCCGGAGGGCACCTACATAGTAGATAAGCGCAACCCTGAAAGTACGTATCATCTTTCAGTTGGTATCTCTTATCCGAACGAGGCCGACATCGCCTTTGCCGAAGCGCAGGGCCTTTCCCCCGGCGGCGACATTTTCATCCATGGTGGTCCACGCCCGGGCATCGACCCAACGGACGTCCGCGACTGGACAGCTGGCTGCATCGCGGTCACAGATCGGCAGATCGAGGAAATCTATGCAATGGTGAAGGACGGAACACCGATCGACATCTACGCCTGATGGGAGGAGATGATCTTCCGTCAGATCAGGCAAATCGTCGGCACAGGGCCACGTTGATCGCTTCGATGGCGATCACGGCCAAAGTGACGCTCGCCGCCGTGGGCCAGCGCAAGCACCCGGTACGCGTAAGGACACTACAATATGTGTCCAGCCGTGGCAGTGGCGAAACAGGCGGGCCCTAGCGGAGAAGAATACGTCTGGTCTCATGTCGAATTCAATCTATCCGAGGGCATAGACGATGGTCACGACGGTAATCATGACAACCATGAACATGGAGGATGCGCCAAGGGCGAGCGTACGGCCCATGTCCCGGTTCGGCTTCTCTACTTTCAGACGCAGTTCCTCCGCGGTTTCCGGAAACTCGAGCGCCGCCGCATTCGATTGGCGCATCAGGTCGTAGCGGGACGTCCAGCGCCGTTCCTCCGCCGCGTTCCAGCCGTTCAGCACCAGAATGATTGCCACGATGAGAACCATCGATGACGGGACCCAGATTACGTAGCCACCGATTGTCTCGTCAGCCAGGGCGCGAAGTCGACCATCGCTCGCTGCGATGATTTCTGATCCATAGAGGGGCACATCCTTGAGCGTTGTCAGGGAGCCTAGAAAGATGTTGGAAACGATCACCACGAACCCTGACATCAGCCGAGCACCGCGCCGCGCTCCTTCAGGTGGATCGCGCAGATCGAACAGCAAAGCAAAGTACCAAAGCCCAGCCAGCACCATAGACAGATGTGCCAGCGCTTCCATCGCCGCAATACGTTGTGTAAGGGCGTAAATCATCGGGATCTGCCAGACGAAAAGCGCACCAATCAACAAGGAGGTGGCAGATGCAGGAAGCGCCAAGAATCGCGGGATGCGCGCACGCCCAATCGCGGCAAGGCGTCGGCGCCATTCCCTTTTCAATCCAGCTTGAAGGCCAAGCCAGGGCTGAGAAACCGCGATAAGAAGCGGTCCTACCAGTCGCAGAAGAAGATGCTCGACCTGATGTACCGAAAACAGACTGTGCCCCAATGGCGCGAGCGGCCCATTCGTCGCGACGAGGACGGCCGCGAGGCCGGCAAAGAAGGCGGTTCGACGCCAACCAGAAACCCTTCCGAGACAGCGAGCGTGTATCTTGAGCCCACGCAAAAACAGCCATGCTGTAAGACCGACAACAATGAGCGACACCGGTGACAGCACATAGCCGAAAGGGTCGTATAGGAATAAGAAGTTCGTGATCATTCGCTCTGGCCCTCGCTCATCCGAGGGTTGTCGGAGGTAGCTGGTGTGAGCCGCGAGATCCCGGAAGCGCCGCCACGGGCCAGTGACAGATCGGTCGACATGGCGAGGTATTCGCCTTGTATCCACGAGGGAAAGAGATTGTCGTAGAATCGAGATAGCGGATGTCCCGACTGTCCGGCGGGCGAGATGTAGTATGATCCCGCTGCTTCCGATATCGACATGACCGCCTGAAAATTGCTTCCGGCACTCACAAGGAATGGACGGTCTTCTACGACACCAAATGATGTTAAGAATTGCGTAAACGGATCGCCTGAAATCGGCGCTTGAAGGGACAGCAGGTTGGTCAGCAACCGACGCGAACTGATCGGCGACCACTGCATGTCCAATCTATGCTCTTCCCCCCAGGTCCACGTCGAGGGATCGCGCCCATATCGATCGACCAGCCAGCCAAGGGCATCATCCAGGGCCACGCGAACCTGCTCCTCGCATGTCTCGCGAGGTGAGGATAGGCGGATGTCACACCAGATCGCGCTACCGCGACGATCGCTGAGTACCGCAAAAAGAAAGTTCGAGTTCGGACGGGTCCAGAGTTGCTCCGCTGTCGGAAACTCGTCCTTCAAAATGCGCTGCTGCAAAGCCCGGACCCAGGTCCAGAACAGCAGAGGTTCCGGTGAATAGCGATCCATTTCGCCATTCCACGACGCAAGCCTGTCCAGTAGCTCACGACGAAGGCTGTCCGCATCGGTGCCTTCGGTGCTGTCTCTGGACTGCACAAACCAAAGCTCTTTCGCCATCAGGGGCAGGAGGGTTCGCGCCACGGAACTTACGGTGTCCCTTTGAACACCGATGGCGCCTTCCGTCGAGAAGATCGATTGCCGCGCTTCAAGCTCCGCCAGTCGAATGTCGCGAAAAGACGACGCCCGAACGGCCTCCGCTCTTGGCCATCGGGCAACGGTCTCTCGGTCAATGGCCAATGCCTCCATGCCCTTCGGCAACATGTCTGCGGCAACTCCGATGGCATCGGTCGCGTCGGCCGAACGCGCGAACAGCTCCAGCATCGTCAGGAAACCTGCCGCCTGCACGGGTGACGGCCCCCTTGGTGCCTCCTCGTCTGGCACGGGAAATGACCGGAAGGCCCAGGCGACGCGCGTATTGCGACCGACAATAACGAAAGGTACGCCCGGCATTGTGGCCCCTATGGCCGGCCCTGTCGAAAATTGAAGATCTGCGAGATACCATTCCGAGGGAAGCGGCAGGGAACCGCTGGTATCGGCGGCTAGAATTGGCGTTCCGGTCGCTGTTCGGTCGCCGTCCATCGCCCATGCATCAAGGCGCTGCTCCGGATCAGTCGCAAACAGTTCGGGCACTCTCAGGCGATCCGCCGGTATAATGGCACCTGATATACTCGGCATTCCTTCCCGTGCGCTTCCCGGTCGCAGGCCATTCAGGAAAGACCGGGCAATCCTCAGGCTATCGCCGGGTGTCCAGGCCGCGATCGACCGTTCGTCTGCGATCAGCAGCTCCGGAGAGCCTCTGCCACGCCCGCCTTCTGACACAAGCTCGAGCCACGCATTGACGCCCGCGGCATAGGACGCGAGCGCGTCTGAGACCGCTGGCGCAACGGACAATGTCTCATCGGATGGCCACGAAGCTTCCGCTTTTCGCCTTGCCCTTAACAGTTGACCGAGCCTGTCTTGGGCGTGAACGAAGCCGATCGCGAAGTAGACATCTGCAGCGGAAGTTGCGGAGATGTGCGGGACTGCCGAAGAATCTCGCAGAATGTCGACCGGTCCGCCTAAGCCTGCGACCGTGAAGTCCTCGTCGTAGTCGGGAACGGATGCGCTCAGCAGAAAATAGACCAACCCGGAACCAACCGATACCGTGATGCAGATTGCCAGAAACCCGTACAGCAATATGTTGAAAAGCCGTCTCATGTCGGTGCTGTTTCGAAACCTTTCTTAAAAAAAGATGCGCAAGAGGACCACCGATATGAAATAGGTGAGAAGACCGAAGGCGATCGCCGAACTTGCCGCATACTGGAGGATATCCAGCCGGTTTCCTTTTCGGTGTCGCGCCAGATATCCACCCCAGATCGCACCCGCGACAATGCCCGCGATTACCAGCATGACTTTTTCTCCGTTCTTGTTCTCTTGTTGCACCGGTGTGTGCCGACCAGATCTGCAGCCAGTCCCACGGCCCAAGTAGTGAAGATGAGAGCCAGCAGCGCCCAGTCGCCGAAGCGCGCATAGAGGGTTGACGGATGAGCAGAGGGCAGAGCCGCATCTATGACACCGGTTTCTCCGTTGCCGAGCCGCGCGACGAGGTCACCGTTTGCGTCGATGATCGCGGAGATCCCTGTGTTTGCGGCCCGGACGATGGGAAGCCCTTCCTCGACAGCGCGCATGCGTGCGGAGGCGAGGTGCTGCTCCGGTCCAATTCTGGTTCCGAACCAAGCATCGTTGGTCGCGTTGAAAATCCAGTCCGGCCGGAACAGGTCGTCGACCACATGCCCTGGGAAGATGATCTCATAGCAGATCGCCACGGCGACCAGCGGCACACCCGGAAGCGCAAGCGTTCGTGGGCCCGGTCCGGGCGTAAAGTCGCCCAGCCCCGCCGTGAGCCGCTCGATCGGCAACCAGCCGCGGAATGGCACATATTCGCCGAAGGGTACGAGATGGTGTTTCGCGTATCCGGTCAGGATCTCGCCGGTCTCGTCAAATGCCTGAACCGTGTTGAAATATTGGATCCCATCCTCACTCCGTACACGGTCCGGCACCCCGGTGAGCAGCACGCTGCCTTCCGGTAGCGCAGCGGCAATGCGGGCCTGCGCCTCCGTATCCTCATCGAGGAAACCCGGAAAGGCGGTTTCCGGCCAGAGAAGAACGTCGAAATCGCCGCGCCGGGTTGAAAGCTCAAGATAGCGCGCGAAGGTCGCCTCGCGGTTCTCGGGCGCCCATTTCTCCTCTTGTGGAATGTTGCCCTGGACGATGCGCAAATCGACACCGGGTGGCTGTTGTGCATCCGACTGGAGGCGAAGCGTGCCGACAGCCCACATCGTCGCTATGCTGGCCAGCGCCATGAGCGAAATGGTCAATCGTTGCCGCCCGGACGCCATGGCAGCCGCGCCGGGGAGTACCGCAACGAACACGGTGAGAAAGCTTAACCCATAGCTTCCGACCCAGGCGGTGGGCTGGCGAAAAGCGGCGTAATCGACCAGAGCGTAGCTGGCGAGGTTCCACGGAAGTCCTGTCAAAACGTGACCTCGCAACCACTCGGCAGCGGTCCAGGAGGTCGCGAACAGGAGGCAGGCCAAGAGACTGCCCATGGCTCCGCGCCGCGCGATTTCGGCAAAAAGCGCGGCGGCAATGGCTGGGAAAATCGCGAGACCTGCGGACAATCCCGCGACCGCCGGGATCGCCATCGTCCCAAACCGCTCGGCCTCGACGTAGAAACTTTCCGCGATCCACGAAATCCCGAAACCGAACTGGCCAAGACCAAACGCCCAGCCGACGAGGAAAGCGCGCCCGAAGGAGAGATCGCGAAGACCGACAAACAACGCGGAATAGGCAATGGGAACAAGCAAGAGAAGCGAGAAAGGCGGGAAAGTCAGAACGGTCGTAAGCCTTCGGCGAAGGCCGTGGGCGCGCCGTATTGATCAGAGGGGTTTGGGTGCGGCTTTTGGTTTACGCGGCTTCGGTGCCCATTTTTTGGCAAGACGCTCGAAGCTATCGAGGATGCGGCCGATCTCTGCCTCATCCGGGTCGAACTGTCCCCCATACCATTCCAGCATCTGGCCGTGTTCTTCGTGCTTGGGGTCGGCGATGGCGTCCAGGAAGTCCGCGTAACCGGGGAAGCCGCCGACGTCTTCCGGCGGACAAGCCCCTATGGCCCTGACGAGGCGCGGATAGGTGGCGCCCGCGATAGAGCCATCGATTTTCTCGATCTTGATCACGTGGTGCCAGTTGTCGCCAAAGTCATAGATGTAATGGATGGTCTTGGTTCCCACATCTTCGATCACGTCAAGCAGGCTGGTTTTGCTGGCGGGCATCGGGCCATCGTAAAAACCATCTGGATCTGGCACGCCCCAGCCGCTGCCGCCGGCCCTGAACTCATACAGGTGACTGTCGGTCCATCCCATGGCAGCCTGGATCACATCATGCAGGCGGTTCAGCTTGATCTTGAGGGGCACATCAAAGCGTCGAAGCACCTGAGGCTCGACATCGGACAATGTGACCTTGATGCGCGCGACCAGCGTCATGCAGCAATCCTCTTCAATTCCATGGCGGCCTTCCAATTCCAGGGCAACAGCTCTGGCAAGCGAGACACAGGCATATCGGGCAGTCGCGCCAAGACGTCTGCCATCCATGCCTGCGGGTCAATGTCGTTCATTTTTGCCGTGACGATGAGGGTATACATGAAGGCTGCCCTGTCGCCACCGCGTTCAGACCCTGCAAAAAGCCATGACTTTCTGCCCAATGCGATCCCTCTGAGCGCCCGTTCGGCGGCATTGTTCGTGAGGCAGAGGCGCCCGTCATCAAGGAATGCGGTGAAGGCTTCCCAGCGACCTGTGCCCTCGAGCATGTAGTTGATCGCCTTGGCAACAGGGTTGTGCTTTGACATCCGAGCCCGCTCGGCCAGCATCCAATCATGCAGATCATTGACCATCGGCGCTACCCACTGCTGGCGAGCTTCATGACGCGCTGCATCTGACAGGCCGGTGATGTCACGCTCGGCCGCAAAGATCGCATCAATCCGCGTCACAGCGTCCAGCGCGATGGGCGAGATTTCTTTTGCTACTTTTTTACCCTTGCGGGCTATGGCCTTGATGTCGGCCAGTTCAAAGAACTTGCGTCTTGCGTGGCTCCAACACAGCGCACTACGGACTGGGCCCGGACTACGATCTGCGAGATACAAATCATTGTAGCCGCCATACACGTCCGACTGAAGAACACCGTGCCATTCGGCCAGATGCCGTGTCGGGTGTTCTTTCCGGCGATCTGTTGAGAAGTGGAAGAGTGCGGCAGGTGGCGCACCCCCATCCCAGGGTCGATCGTCGCGCACATAGGTCCACAGTCGCGCCGTCTTTGCGCCACCACGCGCCAGTAGCGGCACGGTGGTATCGTCACCATGCAAACGGCCAGCATCCAGCACGTGGCGCGCGATTAACGCATGAATGGGGGTCAGCGCCACACAGGCATGGCCGATCAGATCAGCCAAGGTGGACAGGCTCAGATCAACTCCCTCCCGTGCAATGCGCTCGGATTGCCGGTTCAACGGTTGATGTTGTCCATACTTGTCGAAGGCGATCATCGCGATCAGTTGCGGCCCGGCCCAGCCGCGCGGAATGGCATGGAACGGGGCCGGCGGTTGGCTGATCTTCTCGCAAGCTCGGCAAGTGAACTTCTCGCGGACCGTCTGGATCACCTTCCACTGGCGGGGGATCACCTCCAGCGTCTCGGTGACATCTTCACCCATCTTTACGATCCGGTCCGAGCCACAGCAGGTGCAGGCGGCAGGTGCTTCGACGACAACCCGCTCGCGGGGCAAGTGATCGGGGAACGGTTTGCGCACGGGCTTGCGTCGCGTGAAGGCACGCACGGCGCTCGCCTTGTCCGCAGCCTGCTCAGCCGCCAGCGCATCCTCCGTTGCGGCCGCTTCCAATTCCTCAAGCTGCAATTCCAGCTGATCAATCAGCCGCGTGCGACGCTCGGAGGAAATGCCGTATTTGTCGCGCCGCAGCTTGGCGATCTCCAACTTTAATTCTTGGATCATTGCGTCCGTGCAGGAGGCCAAGGCGCGGGCCTGCGCCAATTCGGCTTCCGCAGCCTGCGCTCGGGCGGTCTGCGCGGCAAGTGCAGTGCTTAATCTGGCGATTTCGGAAGCGGCGTCGGACATGGCAAATATTTACCACAGAAGCTGTTAAACGCCAATAAAAACAGGCGTTTCAGCACAAATTATCCAGCCGCTTTGGGTCTTTGTGTCCAGCGTGGATTACGCCAATCGATCCCCTCAAGAAGATAGCCCAACTGCGCCGCAGATATAGCAACAGCCGTCCCGTCTTGGCTCACCGGCCAGATGAACTTCCCCGCTTCAAGACGCTTCAAATATAACGACATGCCCACCCCGTCATGCCAGAGCAGCTTCACCAGGTCACCCTTGCGGCCTCGAAAGCAAAATATCTCACCCGCATGCGGATCACGCCCAAGCCCCTGTTGCACTGTCAGCGCCAAAGTGTTCATGCCTCGGCGCATATCCGTCACACCGCCTGCAATCCACACCTTCGTTCCAGCCGGAAACGCGATCATGACCGCACCATCAAGCCGTTGAGCAGATGCGCAGCAGCTTCCATGTCAAAACCTGACGGGATCGCCACACGACACCGCGGGCCAAGATCAATAGTCATGACAGGAACTTGTGGCGCTGGCGCAGTGTCAGAGCCATCAGAAGCATCTTCGATCTTCATAACCCGCAAAAATTGCGGGCCAGAACCAAGCAATCCATTCTTATGGCGATAACGCCAATCGTAAAGCTGAGACCGCGAAACATCATGGCGTCGTGCAACCTCAGCCACTGTCACGCCGTCGCCAAAGCTTTCCTCAACGATCCGGACTTTCTCGTCATCCGTCCAGCGGCGGCGACGGCCGGTATCAGAGACCGACAAAACTTGAATGCGGGGGGTGTCTTCGTGTGCGTCCATAAGGACACTCGATAAACGATCTCACAGCCCAGCAGCCAGACGGCCCTCGGCGGAGGTTTACGAACGGTCAGCGCCCCGGCGACGAAACCAAGCGTCATCCGCGAAAGAAAACGGTGGCGCAGAGCGATGCGGTTCAGAATTTCCGGCTTCACGACTTGATCGAACGCCGCGCGCTGATCCATGCCGCGGCGAGCAAGAGCCCCACGCCACTGACGACAAATACATCGGCCAAGTTGAAGGCAGGCCAATGTGTTGTGCCAATGTAGAAATCGAGAAAGTCTGTTACAGCCCGATACCGCACACGATCGATGACATTGCCCAGGGCTCCGCCAATGATCGCGCCATAGGCAAGTGTTTCGACCGCATTTTCGGCGCGAAACAGCATAACCCCTAGCCAAACACAGATGGCAAGAGCGAGAGCGATTAGGCTCCACCACGGAGCGCCGCCCAGCATCCCGAAAGTCACGCCGTCATTACGATAAAAGACGAGGTTGAATCCCGGAAACACGGAAATCCCGGCGCTTAAAGTGGCGGCATTCGCAACAACAATGGCTTTGGTGATCTGATCAATCGCGAACGCAGCAAGTGCTGCGAAGACGCCGATCATCGGAGATACCTTGTTTAGTGACATTGCCTCATCCCAACCAGACATCAAGGAACAGCATCAGAACGAGCCCGACTGCGAGACCGAGCGTCGCCCTGTTCTGATGGCCGCTGCGATGGGTTTCGGGGATGATTTCGTGGCTGATGACGTAGAGCATCGCTCCCGCGGCAAAGGCCAGTCCCCATGGAAGCAGCGGTTCCGACAGTGTGATGATCCCGGCCCCGAACAGGCCGCCAATCGGCTCGACCATGCCCGTTAGCGCCGCGATGCTCCAGGCGCGCAGCTTCGGATATCCCTCGCCCAGCAGAGATACAGCAACGGCCAATCCTTCGGGCGCATTCTGAAGCCCGATGCCGACAGCAAGCGGCAGACCGCCCTCTATACCTCCGGATCCGAAGCCGACCCCGACCGCGAGGCCTTCGGGGAAGTTGTGGATCGTGATCGCGATGATGAACAGCCAGACCCGCCGCAGAGACGCCGCTTCGGGCCCTTCGCGTCCTGTCTTGAAGTGCTCGTGCGGCAGCTTTTCGTTCATCAGCGCGACAGCCCCCATGCCCAGAAGGATCGAGACGCATACGATGGCCGCAGGCATCGCGCCGTTTTCGAATATTGGCTCTGCCGCATCCAATGCCGGGATGATCAGCGAAAAGAACGAGGCTGACAGCATGACACCGGCGGCGAAGCCGAGCGACAGATCGCGCGTGGCCCGAGACGGGATGCGCCCGAACAGCACGGGAGCTGCTCCGACTGCTGTGAGCGAACCGGCGGCGAGACTTCCGAGAAAGCCGAGCGTTATCGGAGACAGATTTTCCATGGGCGGGCCAGATTATCCTTCGGCGTAGCTCGAAAAGACTTCCGTCGACCCGTCCTTGCGGATGAGGAAGACATCATAGGCCTCGCGGTCGTCTTCTGGCCCCATGCCGGGCGAGCCGTAGGGCATCCCCGGAACGGCGAGGCCGACGGCGTCCGGGCGCTCCTCGCGAAGGCGGCGGATGTCAGCGGCTGGGACATGGCCTTCGATCACGTAGCCATCAATGAGCGCGGTGTGGCAGGAGACCATGCGCTGCGGCACGCCGTTGTCGAGCTTGAAGCGAACCAGCGCCCCACCGAACATGTTCTCGCCCTTCGGCGCAAACCCGTTTTCTTCGAGATGGTTCATCCACGAGAGGCAGCAGCCGCAACCGTTCGTCTTGCGGACGTCGATCGCCGTTGCCTCTGCGAGGGCCTGTGCCGCCGGGAACAGGGCGAGCGTGATGGCAAGAGCTTGGGTCATACGTTTCATGGGTCAGAGCCTTTCGGTTGTCGTTTTGGCAATCTCGCTGCCGAGGTTTTCATTCAGAAGCGCGCGCGCCTCGGCCAGGCGGTAGAGCGCGGCGGTATCATCCGCTTCGCTCTCTGCTGCTTCGGCGAGCCGGTTGTCAGAGAGGGGGTCAGTCGGGCGCCCATCCACGAGAACTTCGTAGTGCAGGTTCGGACCTGTCGCCGTGCCAGTCGCGCCGACGCGGCCGATCACATCTCCCGCCGCAACGCGTTGGCCTTGTGCCAGGTCTTCCGGCACGGCGCTCAGATGCGCGTAGCGCGTCATGGTGTCGGAGCCGTGCAAGATTTCGACCACGCGACCATATCCGCCGCGCCAGCCGATGAAATTGACCCGCCCCGGTGCCGTCGCTTGAACCGGTGTCCCACGTGCCGCTGCGAAATCGACGCCGGTGTGCATCCGGACGTTGCCAAAGACCGGATGCGTTCGGCGCCCGAACACCGAGCTGAGGCGCGCACCCTCGACCGGCTGTGCGAAGACGCGCAGCACCTCGCCATCGACGTAGATCGTCGCCTGACCGCTTCCGTCGTCAGGCCATACGATCTCATAGAGCGAACCGCCGATCTCCAATGCCGCGAAGGCAAGATCGGGTTGTCCGATCCTGTCCTCGCCGACCCGCGCCTCGCGCCAGAGAAGCCTTAGTGTCTCGCCACCGGCCATCTCGCGGCGGAAATCCACGGTCCCACCCAGCATCTGCGCAAGGTCCACCGAAAAACGGGCGGGTATGCCGGCTTCGTCGAGTGCCGCGAAGATCGAGCTGTCGATCACGGCTTCGCCGGCAAGGGTTAAGATCTCCGGATCCGGAGCCACGACCTGCGTGGACAACTGCTCGCCGAAAACCACCTCGATCCGCACTCCGTCCTCGACGGCGAGTGAGACGATGCGGGGGCTGCCGTCCACGGTCGAAGCGACAGTGACCGAGTGCCCAGGCCGCAGCCGTCGCAGATCGTATTCCGCGCCAAGCGCGAAGGCAACTTCGGCTCTGTCAGGTGCCGCAAGTCCAGCTTCGGACAGCAAGAAATCGAGCGTCTCGCCAGGTGCAATGTCGCGCGACCACGTCGACAACGGTGGCTCGATCGCCCTTACCGGCCTGTCGGCAAACGCGACCTGCAGAAGGGGTAGGGGGCCGAGGTCGGGTGCATCCTCTGCCCATGCCGTCGCGGGCAGCGTCACGAGGATGTCAACGTTTCTAAAGGCTTCAGGACCTTGGGGCATCCAGCCACCTGCCTGAGCAAGTTCCGGTGGCGCGGGTTCTTTCGACATGAAATCAGAGATGGCGATAGCCGCTCCCGAAACCGTCCCCGCAATTGCGACACAAGCCGCCAAAGTTCTGAGCCTCATGTCGCCCCCTCCATTTCTTCTGCCAGCGCGCGGCGAATTTTCGGCACCGCGAATTCTCTGGGTTCGTGATAGTCGATCATGGTGACGAACCGCCCAGAGGCTGCGAATAGGAAGACGCTCGCGGTGTGGTTCATCGTGTAATCGCCGCTTTCCATCGGCACCCGCACGTAGGTGGCGCGGAAGCCGTCCGCGACGCGCGCGATCTGCTCTTCCGGTCCCGTCCAGCCACGTATCCCAGGATGGAAGTAGCCGACATATTCGGCCATCGTTTCGACAGTGTCGCGCTCGGGATCGACCGTGATGAAAACCACGTTCATCTCGTCGGCCTCGTCTCCCAGATCGTCGAGCCATCCCGAAATGTCCGAGAGCGTGGTCGGGCAGACATCGGGACAGTAGGTGAAGCCGAAGAACGCCATCGTCGGGCGACCGATCAGGGTTTCTGGCCCGACCGCGTTGCCCTCATGATCCGTCAGACGGAAATCCATCTCGGTCAGGGCGACAGGCCGCTGCCAGACAGGTTCCGGTCCATCGACCTGCCACCAACCGACGAAGAGCATCAGGGCGACCGCCCCGACACCAGCCGCGCCGTACCCCAAGATCGCCCGTCGCCGCATCAGTCCTCTGGCCCCCGCGCGGCTATTCCGAGGATCGGCACCTCGACCGTCACTTCGCCTCCGTCGTCGAAAAGCAGGGTCAGCGGAAAGGTGTCCCCTTCCGTCATCGGTTCTTGTAGCCGCATCAGCATTGCGTGCAGGCCCCCCGGTTCGAGCGCGACGCTCTCGCCCGGGGCGATCGCGATCTCCCCCGCCGGGCTCATGGAACTTAGACCTTCGGCATTTGTCTTCGTCTCGTGGATTTCGGGCATCATCGCGAGCGGTGTGGCAAGGCCGGTCAGCGTCACTGGCTCGTCGCCAGTGTTGCGGATCGTCATGTAAGCGGCCCCGGGACGGTTCATCCCGATGGAGGCGCGGGACCACGCGTTCTCGACGACAACATCCTCGGGTCCGGCCAGCGCGGGCGCTGAGAACCCTCCAAGGGTCAAAAGCGCCGCCAGTGTGCTGGTCAAAATATACTTTTTCATCGTTCTGATCCTGCCCTTTCCATTCAGCTTTGCGCGGCAGCGACTTCGGCAGCCACCAGACGACGCAATTCTGCCTCTCCGAATGGATCGAGCGGCATGCCGTTCACGAAGAATGTGGGCGTCTGGCGAATTCCCACGGTCTCGACGTCAGCACGATCCTGGTTCAGGATCGCCACGACATCGGGTGCCAGCATTTGCGTGCGCGCGGCCTCGGCATCGAGTCCGGCCGTGGCGGCGATCTGAAGGATTAGGCCAGGCGCCGGGGCACCGTGCGACGCCCATCTCGGCTGTTCCCGCAGAACGGCCTCAAGCACCGGCACGTAAACGTCCTGCATGCGCGCCGCCTCGAGCACGCGGATCGCTTCCTCGGATGCCGCGCCGTGGAAGGGCGTGTAGCGGATCACGACGCGGACAGCATCCCCATGCTCGGCCATGATGTCCTTCACGATGGGATGAAAGGCGCGACAGGCCTCGCAGGCCGGATCGAAGAATTCGACGATCGTGACGGGCGCCTCCGCAGGTCCGAGGATGGGCGGATCATCGCCTCAGCAAGTTCCGGAGCAACAGGCTCCGCTTCGGCCACCGGGCCGGGGCGGGTTGCAAACCAGGTGGCTCCGCCGAAACCGGCGACGCCGAGGGCGAGAACGGACAGGATCAGGCCGCGTCGGTTCATGTTCGTGTGTCCTTCAATGAAAGGGCCGACAGCGCCCCGATCAGCGCGAAGGCGACGAGCGCCATCAGCGGGATAGGGACGCCGAAGACCAGTTGGTTGTCATCGGTGCAAGAGGGGCCGGTGGCCGTGCAGGGCTGGATGCGTTCGGGAACAAGACCGACGTACAGCCCCATGTGCCACAGGGCGACTGCGCCGCCGCCAAGCGCCAATGCGATGCCGTAGCGCCCCACACGGCCGTCCCGCCACCACAGGCCCAGCCCGAGGATAATGGCCAAGGGGAACATGAAGGCGCGCTGGAACCAGCACAGCACACAGGGCGTCTGCCCCAGCACCTCGCCGATAAAAAGCACGGCAAGCGAGGCGACGAGCGCGATGATCCACGCCAGCCCGAGGGCTGTTTCTCCGAACATACGGTTCATGTCGGTCAAATCCTCTCTTCCAGATCGGCGAGGATCTCTTCGGCGGAGGTGCCGTAGGGCCACGAGTCGGCGAAGCCTGCCTCGGGGTCGAAGAGGAACAGATGCGACGTGTGGCCCATGGTGTACCCATCCGGCGCTGCGGCCTCTTCGACGCGCTCAAAGAAGATTGGAAACGTCTCGGACGTGGCGGCGATCTGTTCCGGCGTGCCCGTCAGCCCAATGATGCCCGCATCGAACAGCGGGACGTATTTGGCGAGTGCTGGGGGCGTGTCTCGTTCAGGGTCGATTGTTATGAAAATCGGCTGGACCTCGGCGGCATCGTCGCCCAGACCGTCCATCACCGCCGCGACCTCAG
Organism: Sulfitobacter sp. SK025; assembly: GCF_003352105.1. Classification (NCBI taxonomy): domain Bacteria; kingdom Pseudomonadati; phylum Pseudomonadota; class Alphaproteobacteria; order Rhodobacterales; family Roseobacteraceae; genus Sulfitobacter; species Sulfitobacter sp. SK025. The sequence continues at coordinate 72,140 of NZ_CP025811.1, forward strand.
ATAGGGTCGTCGGGCAGACATCGGGGCAGTTGGTAAAGCCGAAAAACACCAGCATCCAGCGCCCCGCAAAGTCCTCCTCGGTTTGAACCATACCCCGGTGATCTGTCAGTTCGAATTCAGCGAAAAAAGGCGGCTCGGCGTCAGTTCGGGCGCTGTCGGCACGATAGTCAGACCAGAGCAAAAGCCATACGAAGGCAAGCGCTGCCACGCCTGCCAAAACCCAAAGAAATTTCTGTGCCGATGTAAGGGACAATCCTGTGCGCCTGTTTGTGATTCTTATTGCATGTGCGGATACATCCTCTAGCCGCTAGAGGTTCAAGCACGAAATCATGGTATAGCTTGAACTCACGCGTCTGTGAATCCGGCACTTGTTTATTCCGACGGCAAAACCTACACAAACTGTATCTTTTTCATGGAGGCGAAAATGCTCACGATCGGTACCCTGTCAAAGAAGACCGGCACAAAGGTGCAGACCATCCGGTACTACGAACAGATTGGGCTCATGCCCGAACCTGGCAGGACCGAAGGCGGACAGAGGCGCTACGACAATGCACAGCTCGACCGACTATCCTTCATCCGCCATTCGCGACAACTCGGTTTCTCGCTCGATGCGATCCGCGAGCTGCTCGACCTCAGCGACCATCCCAACCGACCCTGTGACGAAGCCGATGCGATCGCGCGCCGGCAGCTCAAACAGGTGGAGCAGCGCATGGCCCGCCTGAAGGCGCTGCGCACGGAACTGAAACGCATGGTTCACGAATGCAGCGGCGGGCGGATGGGAGATTGCAAGGTGCTTGAGGTGTTGCGGGACCATTCGGAATGCCTGACCGAGCACGAGGAAATCGGGGCCTGAAGGAATTCAGCCAACATTCCGGCTGGAACGCAGATCAGCCGCAGAAGTTAATGTGTCGTACAACACAAGCTGGAACCACAAAATGGCCGCTAGACAAGATTCAATGGAGAGACGGACGCTTTGGATCGTTCTGGCGCTCAATATCGGTTTGGCCGTGGCCTTTTTCGCAACAGGCGCCTTCGGCGACTCAAGTGCCCTGATCGCCAACGGGCTCGATAACCTCTCCGACAGCTTCGTCTACGCGATCAGCCTTTTCGCTTTGTCCCGATCCGACAAATGGAAACGCGGGGCGGCGAATGTTTCCGGTGGGCTGCTGATCCTGTTCGCTGCAGGCATCCTCTACGATGCGTGGCGCCGCTACATCGGCGGGTCAGATCCGCTCGGGACGATCATGATCGCCATGGCCCTGATTGCTGCGGCCATCAACGCAGTCTGCGTCTGGCTGCTCGCTAAGCTCAAGGATCCGGACGTCAACATCCGCGCGGCCAACACCTTCAGTTACAACGATTTCGCCGCGAACCTCGGAATCGTCGTGGCCGGTGGCCTCGTCGCCTGGCTAGGAACCAACTGGCCGGACCTCGTCGTCGGCGTGATTGTCGCCGGGATCGCGGCCTGGGGAGGTATCGATATTCTGCGCGACGCACACGGCGAACACCACAAATCAGTTCATACGGGAAAGTAAATGCGGGAGATTCTTTCTGAAAGAAAGGATTGAAGCTACAGTGACTATAGCAATTAGTCTTGTTCCAAGACGATTCGAGGAGCGACCCGTTGCAGATGACCGACCCCCTACTTGTACCCACCAAACTACTGAATTTTGATGCCGCGCCTCTTGCGCATCTAATTGAGAACCGCAGCTGGCGCGGCTTATCCGAATACGATCAGATCGGAGCTGCCTATGATTTCGTTCGGAATGAAATCGCGTTCGGATACAATCGAGCTGACGACATCCCCGCATCCGAAGTGCTTTCCGACGGCTACGGGCAGTGCAATACCAAAGGCACGCTCTTGATGGCGCTGCTGCGTGGTGTCGGCATTCGTTGCCGGTTGCATGGGTTTAAGATCCACAAAAGCTTGCAGCGCGGTGTTGTCCCTAAGCTGGTGTATCCGCTTGCTCCGCAGGAAATTCTCCACTCATGGGTAGAGATCGAATATCAAGGTGCCTGGATCAACCTTGAAGGCTTCATCCTGGATGACGCTTTCCTCAATGTCCTGCAAACGTCATTCTCGGACACAGAAAGTCTCTGCGGTTATGGCGCGGGCACGGATTGCCTTGGCGCGCCTCCCGTTGCCTGGAACGGAGAAGATACCTACATTCAGACAACCGGCATCGTGCAAGATTTCGGCGTGTTTGATACGCCGGACGCCTTCTATTTGTCCCATGAGCAATCCTTTGGATGGCTGCGTGGTGCCCTTTACCGTCATATCATACGCCACTGGATGAATGCGCGCGTACGTGGTTTCCGCAGCGGCCGCCTCAAGACTGACCGACGCGCGACACACGCGCATGAGGAGCCTGCCAATGCCGCATGACCATGGGCACGCGCATATCGATCCGGATTCTGGCGATCGGCGGGTTGCCATCGCCATCTGGGCAAACGGGCTACTTACCGTTGCGCAAGTCGTTGGGGGCATATTCTCGGGCAGTCTGGCACTGATCGCCGATGCGCTGCACAACTTTTCCGATATGGCCTCGCTTGTCATTGCCTTCGCCGCACGCAAGATCGCGCGCCGCCCGGCCGATGAGCGCATGACCTTCGGCTATGGCCGGGTCGAAATCGTCGCGGCCCTGATCAACTACACCACCCTCATCGTGATCGGCTTCTATCTGATCTACGAAGGCGGCATGCGCATGATTGATCCACCCGAAGTCATGGGTTGGACCGTCGTCATTCTCGGTGGAATTGCGCTTGTGGTCGACACGCTGACCGCAATGCTGACCTATTCGATGCAGAAGGGCAGCGTGAACATCCGCGCGCTTTTTCTGCATAACCTGTCGGACGCGCTTGCTTCGGTCGCGGTTATCGTCGGTGGATCACTGATCATCCTTTACGACATGCGTTGGGTTGATCCTGCCATCACCATCGGCATCGCGCTCTACATCCTGTATCTGTCTTTCACTGAAATAGGCGGCCCAATCCGAACCCTGATGCTCGGGAGCCCGCCGGACATCGACAACGAGGCCGTCGTCGAAGCGATGCGGAAAGTCGAAGGCGTCGCCGACGTCCACCACGTCCATCTCTGGCAAATGCAAGAGCACGAGGCTGCGCTCGACTGTCATGTCGTCGTGGCAGCCGAGGGGTGGTCGAAGATCGAAGAGATCAAGAGCGCGATCAAGAAGCGGCTGAAGGAAGAGTTCGGCATCAGCCATTCCAGTCTCGAATTTGAGCACGAGGATCGCGCTCATCAGAACGCCGATCTCTACGGTCACTGACCTGCCCCCCGCTGGTCCCTCGCTCATGACGAGAGTCTGCGGGTTTGGTCTTGATAGTCGTCGGTTTCGTGCTGGGCAAGCGCGCCGGGCGCGGAGCCCTCAAATTGCTCAAGCGTCGGGCGCGCTTCGACCGGTGTTTTGTTCCCGAGCGATGAGTGTGGCCTGACGGTGTTGTAATCGTAACGCCAGAGCGCCAGCTTCCGACGGGCGTCGTCCAGGGTGTCAAATATCTCCTCGTTCAGCAGTTCGTCACGCAGGCTGCCGTTGAATGACTCGATAAAGGCGTTCTGCTGCGGCTTCCCTGGGTCGATATAGTGCCACGGAATTGCGTTCTGATCGGCCCACCTCAGAATGGCCCGGCTCGTGAACTCTGTCCCGTAACACGTTCGGAATAACGCTGATTGAGAGGCTATGATCGCCTGCGCAGCCTTCAAATAGCGCAGCAGGTGGTTATAGCCGGGCCTCGGGTCCCTACAGTGGTTTTGTACAAACCACACCGTAAAGGAGACCGACTATGACCAAGATCATTGTTGCACAAGATGCCCCTGTTTTGGTGGCTATCGACATCGCCAAGGCCCGGCATGAAGTTTTGATCGCTATTCCAGATAAGAAACGGCGACGTCGCTTAACAGTTTTGAACGAACTCGCCGACTTCAACCGCCTCGCCACCGCACTTAAGGAATACGGACGCCCAGTTCGTGTGGCCTTTGAGGCGACTGGCAATTATCACCGTGCCTTGGCTTACCATCTGGCAACTTCTGGCTTTGAGGTAAAGCTGGTGTCCTCAGTGGCTTTGGCGCGGACGCGCGAAGCCCTCAATAACAGCTGGGCTAAGAATGACCCAAAGGACGCGCAAGTGATCCTGCATATGATGGAGATCGGAAACGAGCAATATTACCACGACCCTCTGGTATGCGGCACGAATGACATTCAAGAGTTGTCCAAAACCCACGATATCGTCTCCAAGTCGAAGACTGAACTTTGGCACCGGGTGTTGACCCATTATCTGCCGCTGTACTTCCCTGAAGCGGATCGGTTTTACCGCAGCTCACGCAGTGATTGGTTCTTTGCATTCCTTGAGCGTTATCCATCACCACATTTGATCACAGCGATGGGCAAAGCCGCTTTCACCGCTGATGCTTGGGGACGTCATTGGGCGCAAGGTCGCGAAAAGAGCGTTTGCTTGCAGATATTTACGAGACAGCTAAGTCTTCAGTGGGGTTGCCGGTTGCCCCAGATTCTGATGCGATCAGAATGTTCCGCTTGGTTCTTGGAGAAGGCCGCAGTCTCATTGCGCAACGCAATCAAATTGAAGATCGCGCCGTCGCGCTGCTCAAAGATCTGCCTGACTATCAGTTGCTGACATCAATCCCAGGGATCGGCCCGATCAACGCCCTGACCATCCTGGCAGAAGCTGGCGACTTGCGCCGCTTTGGGCACCACCGGCAGTTCTTGAAGTTCTGCGGAATGGACCTCGCTACAATCCAGTCGGGTACATTCCGGGGCCAAACCAAATTGTCAAAATACGGGAATGCCCGCTTGCGCCGCACCCTGTGGATGGCTGGTCAGGTTGCCATTCTGCAGCGGACCAACAGCTTCCGCGATAAGTTCGAGCGCTACATCGCACAGGACCGACAAAACACCCATTTGCGCCGAAAGGCGTATTCCGCAATCGCCGCCACCCTTTCGGGACATTGCTGCGCAATACCCTGTCGGGCAGTGAATGGCCCGTACTGTTCACGGGATCATTAAACATGGCGAGCCCTATCGCCCCTTCTTTGAGGGGTGATCGATCGCAGAAGGACCTTTCTCTGTAAGGGCCGTGGAGGCAGGCAACTGACCTCGTAGATAATGTTTAGGCCTTCTGTGTTAGCGACCCGATGATCTCGTCTTAAGGACGGTGAGAGCCGCAAAAGCGTACTCTGTGTTTGTTATGGGAGAGACTGTCGTTGACCAAATCGCCAAACTGAGGCACTTTCTGAACGTGTCGAGGCACCTCGACATGACAATGACCTGATGCCAAATCAGCCAATCATTCCGCGCATAGGACGTTGTCGCTGACTATGCATCCGGGTTTACCGTAGATCCGCACCAGCGCATCCAGCTCACGCGCAACACGCGCGCCGGAGATGCTGGTGTCAGCAATCAGGCACAGGTTTTCGCGGCTGCAATCGTCTATCACTGCCAGGATGCGGAATTTTCGGGATGGGCCGAAGCTGTCAGCCAGGAAGTCCAGAGACCAGCGCGCATTGGGGTACGCAGCCACCGGCATCGGGGAGCGCGTTCCACGGGCCCGCTTGCGGCCGCGCCGCCGCTTCACTGACAACCCTTCTTCCCGGTAGAGCGGATACAGTTTCTTGTGGTTCATTCTCATGCCCTTGCGCTCAAGCAACACGCCAATCCGGCGGTAGCCGAACCGGCGCCGCTTTCCGGCGATCTCCTGCATCTCCTTGCGGATCTCAGGGCAGTCCGGCGGGCGTTCGCGCCGGATTGTCTTTGGGTCGACACCGACAAGCCGACAGGCCCGGCGCTGCGAGATGCCGTGATCCCGCAGCGCCCTGAGCGCCGCCTCTCGCCGCTTGGTCAGCGTCGTCAGTTCTTTCCCAGAAGATCCTTCAGAACCACATTGTCCAGCATCGTATCGGCCAGCAGCCGCTTCAGCTTGGCGTTCTCGTCCTCCAGCGCCTTCAGCCTCGAGGCCTCCGACACCTCCATGCCGCCATACTTGGACTTCAGCTTGTAGAACGTTGCCGGGCTGAGCCCGTGCCTGCGGCACACCTCCGCCGTCGGCATGCCTGCCTCTTGCTCCTTGATCATCCCAATAATCTGCGCCTCGGTAAAACGGCTCTTCCGCATTCGTCTACTCCTTCAGGGTTGGGCAGACTCTACATCATGGTGAGGGATTTCGCGGGGGGCAGGTCATCACGGCAACGCAAGTGAAAAGGAGAAGACCAATGTTCAAGGAAACGCTGACCGAGCATGATGATGTCATCGGGCTCGTCTGCGAAGGCAAGTTGACAGAGGCAGACTTCAAGAAAATGCACGCGCTGCTTCATGAACGTCTTGGAACAACCGATAATCCGGGTCTGGTTCTCGACCTTACAAGTTTCGAGGGCTACGAAGAGCCTTCGGCGATCTTGGAAGATCTGAAGATCGACACCGCCCACGTGAACGATTTCCGTCGTATAGCGGTTGTCGGAGAACGTAGATGGATGGAATGGGGCGCACGGGTGGTCAACCTACTGACGGGCTCCGAGATGCAGTGGTTCGAATCCAGCGATACCGAGTCCGCACTTGCGTGGGCGCGTGACGGGTAGCCAACGATTCTGCAAGAAAAGGACTAACTGAATTGGATATGGAATAATGCTTCTGGCGGATCCGGACCTACTACGTAGCGACTTTAACCGGGTACTGTGTGCCGATGTGCGATTCGAGTGAAATGACATCCGCCTCAAGATCGTGAGGCTACAGGGACATCACGTCCAAGTTACAGAATATCGCTTGACCTCCCCTTACTGGAAGGTTGTAAAAACTGTTTATGTTCCGCGTTTTTCGCCTTGTTTTGATTCTCATGCTGACCTTCGGTGCAGTGACTGCGCCGGATGTGTCGTCGGCCAGTATGTCGGTCACGGCTATGGCGCAGATGGACCCCTCCGAGAGCGCGGATGGCCGTTGCGGCGGGTGCTATCCCACCGGATTTGCTGAGGGCACTGCCTGTGAAGGTGGGTGTCCTGTTCCTTGCGGCTCCAGCGGTACTTCTGGCCTCCTTGCCAATATGCCGTCAGCGCGGCTCACGAGGCCTTTTGGTACTGCCGTCCGGGGTGCCGAACCTCTGATCTCACTCGGCACGAATCCGTCGCTTGATCCATTCCCTCCCAAACTGCCTGTCTGAACCTGAAACCGGCCTCGCCTGCTGCGAGGTCTAATTGTTGCCTTGGCCGAAGCTGGCTGAGTGCGACCCTTTCAGATCAAGGCAAATGCGATGATCCTCCACAGACCGATTTCACGAAGGCACGTGCTTCGCACAGGTGCCGCATTAACAGCCCTATCCGCTCTGTCACCTGCACGAATGGCGATGGCCGATCCAACTGGGGACCCATTCGTCCTACGCGCGGCATCCGGACAGGCCGCCCTGCGCCCGTCACCATACGGCCCGACTAATGTCTGGAGCTATAACGGGTCCGTCCCCGGCCCTGAAATCAGGGTCCGGCAGGGCGACCGAGTGCTGGTTTTGGCTCAGAATGGGTTAGATGAAGGGACCACAATCCACTGGCATGGCATCCGCACGCCCAATGCGATGGACGGAGTGCCGTTCCTCACGCAGGACCCGATCCCGGTTGATGGCGATTTCCTGTACGAATTCGATGCACTGGATGCGGGCACGTTCTGGTATCACCCGCACCAGCGCAGTTCGGAACAGGTCGGACGTGGACTCTACGGGCCGCTGATCGTCGAGGAGGTGGACCCGATCCGCGTGGATCGTGACCTGACCTGGATGCTGGACGACTGGCGCATGACGCGGGCGGGGCAGTTGTCGGATGACTTCGACAACCGCCACGACGCGATGCACGGCGGTCGTATCGGCAATTCCGTGACCATCAACGGCCAGATACCCGAACGCATCGCGGTGCAATCCGGTGAACGCATCCGCTTGCGGCTAATCAACGCGGCGAACGCGCGGATATTCGGGCTGGATTTTGGAGATTTTGAACCAGTCGTCGTCGCGCTGGATGGCCAACCCGTGACCCCTCATGCACCAGATGGCGATATCGTTGTGATCGGCCCTGCCATGCGTGTCGATCTAGTGATCGACATGACCGGCAAACCCGGAGAAGTCGTCACGGTCACCGATGCCTTCTACGAGGGTCTCGAATACCGTCTGGTCGATCTCGCCTACGGGCCGGACAAGTTGCGGGACAGTGTACCGGATTGGCCGATGGACCTGCCGCCCAACCCGCTGGCGGAACCGGACATGGCGTCGGCCGCGCGACATCAGATCGTCTTCAACGGCGGAATGATGGGGCAGATGATGATGGGCGGCGGCATGGGGTCAATGATGGGCCAGATGCGCGAAGGAAACATGTGGTTCATCAACGGCGAAGCCGCGACGGGTCACATGATGGACCCCTTGCTGGTCCTGCCGCTCGGCACATCGCATGTGTTCGAGATGGATAATCGCACCGCCTGGCACCATCCGATCCATTTTCATGGGCATTCGTTCCGTGTGATCGCCCGCAACGGACAACCGACTCGGTATCGCGAATGGCAGGACACCGTCCTGATGGCACCCGAAGAACGGGTCGAAATCGCCTTCGCCGCGGACAATCCCGGTGACTGGATGTTCCATTGCCACATTCTGGAACACCAGGCGGCGGGCATGATGGGCGTCATCCGTGTCGAACCTGGCACGACCAAAACCTGAAACTCACACACTTAGGACCATGAAAATGAATGAACCGATAAAGAAGATACTTGGATTTGCCAGCCTCGGCACGGCAGGTGCCGTCGCCGTCCTTGCGATGAGCCTGACTGCCGCGCCTGCCGCGGCGCAGGAGGTCACGCTCTACAAGAACCCACAATGCGGATGTTGCGAGGGTTACGCGGACTATCTGCGCGAGAACGGTTTCACGGTGGAGGTGAAGCCGACCCACGATCTGGCGCAGATCAGCCGCGATGCGGGCATCCCGGATGACTTCCAAGGCTGCCATACAGGCTTTTTGGACGATTACGTCATCAGCGGCCACGTGCCGATTGATGTCGTCAACAGGCTGCTGGAAGAGCGCCCGGAAATTGCCGGTGTGACTCTTCCCGGCATGCCATTGGGGTCGCCGGGTATGGGCGGCGCGAAACAGGAGCCCTTCAAGATTTACACCGTCGAGGAAGGTCTGAGCCCGACCGTATATTCGGTCGAATGATCAATCGCGCGGTCTGGTGCGAACCCGTGCCAGACCGGTTTCAAGGGAAAACAAAGGATGGAATGCATGATGATGGACGGTGGAATGATGGGCGGCGGCATGATGATTGCGATGGGCCTCGTCTGGTTGCTGATCGTGGGTGTGCTGGTGCTCGCGGCGATCGCCTTGGTCAAATACATCCGTTCGGACAGCGGAAAATAGAAATGTGCCAGAATGCGGATTGAGGGTGCCAGCAGCGGCGACAGCCTGTTGTCGATGGGGTTGGTCTGGGCGCTTTGCGTCCTGCTTGTCCTGTCGTCGCTCGCGGCACTCATCGTCCTCTGTAGGTGGCTCGTAACAAGAAGGCGGAAACTTAGTGAAAAACACGATTAGGCTCTCGGCTGTCCTGCTCGCCACAACGGTTTTGCCGGTTGCGGCGCAGAGCGACGTGCGCATGGGTGAGCGCCTCTATCAAGAGAATTGCGCCAGTTGCCATGGGGCGAACCTAGAGGGGCAGCTAGATTGGCGCTCCAGATTGCCGAACGGAAGGTTGCCTGCCCCACCGCACGACGCCTCCGGCCATACCTGGCATCACCCCGACCGCGTATTGTTCGACATCGTGAAACGCGGACCGGCGGCGATTGTCGGGAACGGGTACGAAAGCGACATGCCCGGATATGAGGATGTGCTGACAGACGATGAGATCACGGCGATCATCGACTACATCAAGAGCACATGGCCCAACCGGATCCGCGCGTCGCAGGAAAGCCGATCCCTTGCCGATGAGCAGGCGCAGCCATGACGGAAGAGGTCGAGAGAAATGCCGACCCTGTGTCGCGACGCAGAATCTCCGGGTTCGTGCTGGTGCCGCTGATAGCTTTTGCCCTCATGGTCCTGTTCAGTTGGGGGCTTTTTTGGGGTGGCGACGACTTGCCGTCGGCACTTCTCGGTAAACCCGTGCCCGACTTCGCGCTGCCCCCGGTGCTCGGCCGCGAAGAAGGTCTTTCGACGCAGGACCTGATCGGCCATGTCTCGCTGGTGAACGTCTTTGCCTCGTGGTGTGTGCCCTGCCGTGCCGAACATCCGCTGTTCATGGAGTTGAGCGCAACCGGTGAGGTGCCGCTCTACGGAATCAACTACAAGGACCCGCCCGATCAGGCGCGCGCCTGGCTCGACGAGTTGGGTGATCCCTACGCGCGCATCGGGGCCGACATCAACGGACGCGCCGGTATCGAATGGGGCGTCTATGGCGTGCCCGAAACCTACGTCATCGCGCCCGACGGCACCATCGCCTACCGCCATGTTGGTCCGATCACACGAGCAATCCTGCAGGAAACGCTGCTGCCGATCGTCCGTGACCACAAAACCCAATCCGCCAAGGAGAAAACGCCATGAAAAATCTGAAACCGGCGCTGATCGCCTGGGCACTGTCCGTCGGCGCGGCTTTCGCGACACCGCAAGGGTTTGCACTTCACGACACCCCGCAGCCTGTCGCCAATGTGCGCTACGAGAAAGATGACGGCAGCCGCGGAGACATGGAAGATTTTCGCGGCAAGGTGATCCTCGTGAATGTCTGGGCAACCTGGTGCGTCCCCTGCCGAGAAGAGATGCCGACGCTCGATGCGCTTCAGGCGGAACTTGGCGGCGACGACTTCGAAGTGGTTGCCCTTTCCATCGACCGGGCCGGATCACAAATCGTTCGGCGTTTCTACGACGAGATCGGTGTCACCAATCTCAATATGTATGTCGACCAGACCATGCTTTCGATGACCGCGCTGCGCACCGTTGGCCTGCCGACGACGATCCTGATCGACGCGCAGGGGCGGGAGCTCGGGCGACTGGTCGGCCCGGCCGAATGGGATGATCCCGAGATGGTGTCCTTTTTGCGAAGCTTTATTGAATGAATTCCAGCAAAAGTCCACTGCTCACCCTTGACCTTCCAGTTACTGGAATGACTAGCTTTTAATCATCGAAAGGACTTTCCGGATGACCGAAATATCACCTTCCAACATTGCGGGTGCCGCCAACATCGAAAGCGCAGGAAATTGGCCCCGGTGGTTGACGCGCAGACGATTGCTGTTCGTCGGTGCGGCAACTGTGATGGGGGGCGGCATGGCCTTGAACTGGGGATGGCTCACCGCGATCGGGCTCGCGCCTGTTCTGGTCTCGCTGGCCCCCTGTGCCGCGATGTGCGGCTTGGGTCTGTGCATGAAGGGCGGGTCTGGAAAGGGCTGCTCCAAATCGCCGGAGGGGGCGTCTCCCGACTGAGCTCTTTCAATAACCACACGACCAACCAACCCAAGGAGAAAACCATGAGAAAAGCATTTAAAACCTTCGTCGTCGCAACGGCCCTTACCGCAAGTGCATTTGCCGTCAGCGCCCAAGAACAGACCACGCCGGAAACGGGCGAAATGATGCAGAATGAGGGGGCCATGCAAGGCGGCATGATGGACGGCGACATGATGGACATGATGAAGATGATGACCGAAATGAAGCCCATGATGGAAGCCTGCACCGAGATGATGGCGTCCATGACCGAGAATATGGACGGCGGCATGATGCCTTCGCCAAATTCTGACGGCTAAATTGCCGAAAGTGCCTGTCGGTCTACGGATCGGCAGGCAAAAGTTTTGAAGGATTCAAGAATTGACAGCACTAACACGACGCGCCGCTTTGGCGATACTTGTGACCACGATTTCGTCTCCGGCCTTCGCCGATCATCCGGGTGAAAACCTGGATGCGCGCATGTTCGAGATGGAGCCCTACTTCCAAGCCATCGATGCAGCGCAGGCTCCGGGTTTCGAGCTGCAGGATTCCGAGGGGAATCCCGTGCGCTTGTCGGATTTTAGCGACAAGGTGGTCATCCTGCACTTCATCTACGCCAACTGCCCGGATGTCTGCCCGCTCCACTCCCAAAAGATCGCGGCCATACAGGCCTCGATCAACGACGGGCCGATGAAGGATTTAGTGCAGTTCATCTCGATCACGACCGATCCGGTGAACGACACGCCGGACGTGCTGCGCGATTACGCGGATCGGCATGGGTTCGATCAAAGCAACTGGGTCATTTTGACCAAGCAGCCCGATCAGGCTGAAGACACCACGCGCCTTCTGGCGCGGGACTATGGGCTTGAGTTCACGATGACCGCCGACAGCGACATGATGATGCACGGGGCAGTCACTCATGTCTTGGATATCGGTGGGCGGTTCGCCGCAAAATTCCATGGCATGGAGTTCAAGAACGTGAACCTGATCCTCTATGTCAGCGAGTTGATCAACAATGCCCAGCATCGACGCCGGGAGCTCAGCTGGTGGGACCGGCTGACAGGTGTGTTTCAATGAGTGTCGTCGCGACTGGCGTCAGGCTGTCCTTAACAGACGGAATTTCCCTGACAGCTCTGCGTCGGTATTTTGCGGTGATCATCCCGGCCAACTTGTTCTGGGAGTTCGCGCATATGCCGCTCTACACGATCTGGAACGAGGGCACTTGGGGTGAGATCGTTTTCGCAGCCGTCCATTGCACGGGTGGCGATATCCTGATCGCCATGAGCGCGCTGATGCTTGCCCTCATGCTGACGGGCCAGGGCTGGCCTCTGGTCGCCTCCACGCGGCGGTCTGTGACCGTCCTGACGGTGGTGTTCGGGCTGGGATACACGCTGTTCAGTGAATGGCTCAACATCGTGATCCGTGAGGCATGGGCCTATTCGGACCTGATGCCGATCATTCCGATCCTCGATGCGGGCCTGTCACCTGTTTTGCAATGGATGGTGGTCCCGCTGGTCGCGTTCTGGTGGGCCGTGTGGCCCTTCAGCACCGAGCGTGATGTATGATGGATATTTCCGGCATCGGCATTTTCGCGGCATTCCTGTCGGGAGCCATCTCTTTCCTGTCACCCTGCGTCCTGCCGCTGGTGCCGGGCTACGTATCCTATATCGCGGGTCAGCCGGGTTTGCGCACGACGCGGTCGGTCGGCATGCGGGCGCGCGCCGGGGCGCTCGGGTTGAGTGCCTGCTTTGTCCTGGGCTTTTCGACGGTCTTCGTCGCCCTCGGGGCCGGGGCCAGCGCGCTCGGATCCCTGCTGCTGACATGGCGCTCCGAGCTCAACTTTCTCGGCGGCGCGATCATCATTCTGTTCGGACTGGTCATGCTGGGTGTCTTTCGTCTGGAGACGTTCTCGCGCGATACCCGTTTCAATCTCGACATTCCCGGCGGTCGCCCGTTTGGGGCCTACGTGCTGGGACTGGCCTTCGCCTTTGGCTGGACACCCTGTATAGGACCGATCCTCGGCGCGATCCTGACACTCAGTTCGACGTCCGGCGGCATGTCGGACGGCATCTGGCTGCTGTCGATCTATTCCGCTGGACTGGGGGTGCCTTTCCTGCTGGCTGCGCTGTTCACCGACGCCATCGCCGCGCGGGTCAGACAAATCGGCAAGGCCGGTCGCTGGCTCTACAAGGGCGCGGGCGTCGCCATGATCATCATGGGCATTGCCATCATGACTGGTCAGCTGTCCCGTTTTGCCTATTGGCTTCTGGGGACGTTTCCCTTTCTCGCGACGATCGGCTGACGAACTTCGAACCAGCTCTTGGCGCGATGGCTGGTAAGTGGGGATCATCTCCACCAGTCAAAAAGGTCGTACACGCCGCGCCTCTGTAGAGGTCGCGGGGCCGTCAGCCGATCAGGTAGACCCGGATCGGCATCCAGATACCCATGACCATCATCATCAGGTTCTCGGTGAGCGAGACGAACCCTAGTGGCACGTTGCTGTCGCCCCCGACGCAGGCGCATTTCAACTCGCGCTTGTCGATGTACACGGCCTTGAAGACCGAAACCGCGCCGACGGTGCCGATGAACAAGGCCACGGGTGCCGACAGCCAGGTGAGCGCCCCGGCGACCATGAGGATACCGGCGAAGGCCTCTCCGAAGGGATAGAGATAGCCGTAGCGCACCCAGCGGCGCGCCAGCAGGTCGTAATTCAGGAACATGGTCGAAAAGCTCTCGACATCCTGAAGCTTCTGCACTGCAAGCAAGCACATCGAGATCGAGACGAACCATTCCAGCGCGCGCAGGCTGAGGATGGTTCCAAAGCTGTACCATGACAGGCCGAGCGCCATCAGAAACGCGACGGCAAAGATCGCGATCACCGGCTGGTAGGCGGTGTCCGAGCGTTCGCTTTCCGGCGCGTCGAGGCCGAAATGCACCCGCAGATCGTCATAGCCGCCGATCCGCTCATCGCCGATCCACGTTTGCGGCGTGGTTTCGACACCATGTTCATCCATGAAGGCGTCTGTTTCCTCGCGTGTCGTCAGGTGATGATCCTCGACCTCGTACCCTTCCCGTTCGAGCAGGTCTTTGGACTTGAGACCATAAGGGCAAAGATGATCCGGCATGACCATCCGGTAGAGTTGGGCTGATTTCGATGCGCCTTTCGGCATGGTGTTTCCTCCAGTTTCTGGTTCAGGCACCGCAACCGTAATATCCGCGATACCCTGCACGCAGACCGGACCCAAGTTCGAGAACGAGATCGGCGTCCTGCATTTCGCCACTATTTGCGTCCAATATGCCGGGTCCGCTCGGCGCGCTCAGCGCCACTGTCATGCCTTCCGTGCCCCAGATGGTTCCGGCGTCGCCGACCTTCAGCCGCACCAGATCGCCGCTGATCTTGGCAAGGGCCACGCTGCCGCCATCCACGCCACCAATCGCCAGAGCGGGCTTGCTGCTGGTGGTGTAGGTGAATGTGCATTCCGCACCGGCGGGAAAGAGTTGTGCGATGTCCTCCCGGGTCAGGAATTCCAGATCGAGGATGGCGATCTCCGCAGTGGAGAGCGCCTCGTCGAGGCTCACGATCTGTGCCGGCCCGCTGTCTGCCTGCGCCGGGGCGTCACCGTTGGCGGCGATGTCGTTCACCAGATAACGCATCTCGGCGATTTCCTTGTCCTGCGCATAGATGATCTCATCCGCCAGCTTGCGCACGCGCGGGTCGGAGATATTGGCGCGGCTGGAGGTCATGATCGCGATGGAATGGTGGGGGATCATCGCGCGCATGTAGTTGGTGTCGCCGACCGTCACCTGGCTGCGCACCAGCCATAGCGACGCGGCAAAGACCACAGCGGCACCGACAAAGATCGCGGCGTTGACCATCTTGCTTGAGTACATCGACAGCATGTAGCCCAGCATGATGATCGCCATGGTGGCCCCCATCAGCAGGGCCATGTAGGCCCGCGTTTCGGACCAGAACACATGCGTCCAGAGATAGGTGTTGAGATACATCAGACCGAACATGACGACGGTAGATGTGGCGATCATCGCGAAAAAGCGGCCGTAGGACATGGAATCCTCCTCTCCCGAAATTGTGAAAGCTGAGGACAGAACAACTTTCCTGCGCTGGAATGTTCCGAAAATCCGTTCCCAAGATAGCGGCGTCGCTGCCGCGCCAAGTTTTTGGAGTGTCGTCAGATTGCGGCTTTGGTGGCCGAAGGCGATTTCTCATCCATCGCCAGATCGGCCAGGATCGGACAATCGGGGCGGTGGTCACCTGCACAGGCATCGACAAGGTGCGATAGAGTTGCGCGCATCTCAGTCAACTCCGTAATCTTGCGATCGATCCGGTCGAGATGTTCTTCGGCGATCTGCTTGACCTCGGCGCTGGCCCGGTCGGTATCGGCATAGAGCTTCAGCAGGCTCCGGCAATCCTCGATGGTAAAGCCAAGCGCGCGCGCCCTCCCGAGAAACGCCAGCTTGTGCACATCGCTCTGCCGAAAGCTTCGATAGCCGTTGGCACTGCGTAGCGGCTCGACCAGGCCGATGTCCTCGTAGTAGCGGATGGTCTTCGCGGGAAGGCCGGACAGGTCGGCCACGTCTCCGATATTCATGATCGTCTTCTCCTTGTTTTCATTCAGCCGGAACGGCGGACAGGCGGGGGTCGGTCACGGCCTTCGCCGCCTCGTCCATCGCCGGGCGGACACGGCGCAGGCGCAGCGCGTTCGTCAGTACGAAGACCGAGCTGAGCGCCATTGCCCCAGCCGCCAGCACCGGCGACAGCAGCAGGCCCGACACCGGGTAGAGCAGTCCCGCCGCCACCGGAATGAGGGCTACGTTATAGCCGAAGGCCCAGAACAGGTTCTGGCGGATGTTGCGCATCGTACGCCGCGACACTTCCAGCGCGTTGACCACGCCGCGCAGATCGCCCGACATCAGCACCACGTCGGCCGATTCGATGGCGACGTCGGTGCCGGTGCCGATGGCGATGCCCACGTCCGCATGGGCAAGCGCGGGCGCATCGTTGATGCCGTCGCCGACAAAGGCGATGTGCTGGCCCGTGCCGCGCAGATCGTCCAATGCCGCGACCTTGCCATCCGGCAGCACACCCGCGATCACATGGTCGATGCCCGTCTCCCGCGCGATGGCTTCTGCCGTCTCGCGCTTGTCGCCGGTGATCATGGCGACCTTCAGGCCAAGATCGTGCAGCGCCCGGATGGCGGCCGCGCTGGACGGCTTCACCGGATCGGCCACGGCGATGACGGCGGCAACGCGTCCGTCGATGGCGGCGTAAAGCGCGGTGCGGCCCCGTTCGGCCAGGCGGCGCTCTTCGTCGGCCAACGCACCGATGTCCAGCCCTTCGTGCGTCATCAAACGGTCGGCCCCCACCAGGACGTCATGGCCCGAAACCTCTGCCCGGACACCGTAGCCGGTGATGGAGGTGAATTTCTGCGCGTCGTGACGGGCAACGCCCTCGGCCTCCGCCGCCCGCAGGATGGCCTCGGCGATGGGATGTTCCGACTGCGCCTCGACCGCCGCGATCAGCGCCAGCACCTCGGCGCGGTCAAAGCCGTCGGCCAGCACCAGATCGGTCAGCTCGGGGCGGCCTTCGGTCACCGTGCCGGTCTTGTCCAGCGCCACCACATCCACTGTCGAAAGCTGTTGCAGCGCATCGCCCTTGCGGAACAGCACGCCCATTTCGGCGGCGCGCCCTGTGCCCACCATGATCGAGGTCGGCGTGGCCAGCCCCATCGCGCAGGGGCAGGCGATGATCAGGACCGAAACACCGGCGACCATCGCAAAGGACAGGGCGGGTGACGGCCCGGCCAGCAGCCAGACCAAGACGGTCAGGGCGGCAAAAGCCATGACCGCGGGCACAAACCACAGAGTGATCCGGTCGACCAGCCCCTGGATCGGCAACTTCGCCCCCTGCGCCTCTTCGACCATGCGGATGATCCGGGCCAGCGTCGTATCCGCCCCCACGCGCGTCGCGCGGAACCGAAAGGCACCGGAGCCGTTGACCGTCCCGCCTGTGACGGGGTCGCCCACCGACTTGGCAACCGGCACCGGTTCGCCGGTGATCATGCTCTCATCGACACGCGCGCTGCCTTCGGTCACCTCGCCGTCCACCGCGATCCGCTCTCCGGGACGCACCAACAGGATGTCGCCCGCAGTGATACGTTCGATAGCCACGTCCTGCGGCTCTCCGCCCACCACCACTCGTGCGGTCTTGGCCTGAAGGCCTAGCAGCTTCTGGATCGCGGCCCCGGTCCGGCCCTTTGCGCGGGCTTCCAGCCAGCGGCCCAGCAGGATCAGCACGACAATGACCGCCGCCGCCTCGAAATAGACCGCGCGCGACCCTTCGGGCAGCAGCGCGGGCGCGAAGAGCGCCACGAGGGAATAGAGATAGGCCGCCGAGGTGCCGACAGCGACAAGGCTGTTCATGTCCGGTGCGCCCTTGAGCAGCGCGGGAAACCCGAGCGTGTAGAAGCTGCGCCCCGGCCAGAACAGGACCACGGTGGTCAGACCGAACTGGATCAGCCAGCTGGCCCGGTGGCCAATGGTTTCGCCGATCAGGCCATGCATCCCGGGGATCAGGTGCGCGCCCATTTCCAGCAGGAACACCGGCAGGGCGAGGGCCGCCGCCATAGCGGTCCTGCGGGCCAGCCTGCGCGCCTCTTCATCCTTGCGGGCACTCGTGTCTTCCGGCGCGCTGTCCTGCGGCAGGGTCGCGGGATAGCCTGCGTCAACCGCCGCCTTGAGCAGGTCGGCGACCACGACCGCGCCTTCGAGATAAGTCACCGTGGCGGTTTCCGAGGCCAGATTGACGTTCACGTCCAGCACGCCCGGCATCGCCGCCAGCGCCTTGTCCACCCGCCCGACGCAGGACGCGCAGGACATGGAGGCCACGTTCAGACGAACGCTCTGAGTCCGGACGGGATAGCCGATCTCTTCCAACTTCTCGACGATGTCCGAGATGCGCTCCGGCCCGTCGATCTGCGCCTGGGCCGTCTCGCTGGCGAGGTTGACGCGAACGTCGCTGACACCCGGCAGGCCGGAAAGCCCACGCTCCACCCGCCCAACGCAAGAGGCGCAGGACATGTTTTGAAGGGAAATTCGGACGTTGTGCGGACCGGACATGGAAATCTCCTGATTCTGATCCTCCGAGAGATAAGGGTTCCATTCGCTGGAAGGTCAACAGGTGCATCGAGAAATTTTTTCGGGCATTGACCTTCCCATAGGGGAACGGCGTAGATGGCAGCAGTAAGAAGGAGATCGTGATGATCAGGTTCAGCGTGCCGGACATGAACTGCGGACATTGCACCGCGTCGATAAAGAAGGCCATTGTGACGATAGACCCACATGCGACTGTCACCTTTGACCTGACTGCGCGTTCCGTCGAGGTAGATAGCGCATTGGATGAAAGCGCTCTGAAGGCAGCGATTCACGATGCGGGCTACGGATCGGAAAGACTGACTTAGTCCCGTCAATTCCAGTCATTATTGAAATACTCCCTGCCATTTTCGCGTCTTCTGTCTGAATGGTGAACGTTGCTATGTACCTATTGCGCAACAGTTTTGAGCGCTTGCAGCGAGAATTCGCCTGCCTCGCTAGAATGTGCCAAACCTTCCCGCGCTGTAAGCGTTGACTAATTTGTCAAAACGTCCAAGTTTCCGTTCATGAGAATGCGTGTCGCCACTTCGGTATGGGTGAAATTCCTCACTTGCTTCGCTTTTGCGTTGGCGCTGGTTCTGTCTCCACCTTCTGCGGCACACGCGGCCTCGGGAATGCATGATGGTCAGCATTCTGGATCGATCAGCGCCCTTCTCAGCGAACCGACTGTTGGTCAGGGAACTGATATCCACGCCGACCACATGAAACACCCGGCGACAGTTGACGTGGATGACATATCCTCCGACATGGGTGAAACAGAGCATCAATCAACTCAGTGTTGTAACGGAATATGCATTTCTGTCGTCATTCCAGACGCAGACTTGGTATTCCCGGATCCTATTGCTGCGAAAGAATATATGATCCTGAGCGGTCAGACGCATTCCGTCGAAACATCAGGGTTTCTGCGGCCCCCTCGATTCCTGATCTGAAACGGCGCCCAATCCGGGTGTGAGCCTTGCGCAGACTCTGCGTGAGACATCGTTCATCAATCAGGATACCTTCATGAAAATTCATCTACTTATGGGGGCTTCGGCCCTCGGGCTTGGCGCATGCGCCTATGAGCCTACCCCTTTGCCCTCCGTTGCGACACAACAGGCTGTCGTCAACGCGACCGTTTCGTCTCCGATCAGCTATCAAGATCCATTGGCTGGCTACACCTATCGTGGTCCGACCGGCCCCCGTGATTGGCGGTCTGTCAATCAAGAGCAGACGGAGGGCAACTGATGCGGGTATCTAAGATTCCGCTGGTTCTTGGCTTGCCACTTTTCTTGGGTGCCTGCGCAACCGCAGTACCGGGAAGCTACACCGAACCGAAGGCCGGTTTTGCCAATGTGGCCAGCCAGATCACGCCAGCGATCGGCAAACGGACCGTGTTTGCGGAAACGCAGGCCGAAAACGAAGCTCTCAAGAAACAGGTGCACAGCATGGTGCATCAGAAGACGATCTCGGCCGATACGGCGGTTCAGGTTGCGTTGCTGAACAATAAGGGTCTGCAAGCGTCTTACGCCAATGTTGGCCTCTCGGCCGCTGAGGCCTGGCAGCAATCGACGCCGGAAAACCCGATCGTCTCAATTGGCGTCCTGGGAATCGGTGCGCCTGAGCTCGGTGCCTACAGGGCGATAGAAGGGCTGATCCGGTCGAACGTCCTCGATGCCACCACGCGCAAACAGCGTATGGCCATTGCTGATGCAAGCTTCCGGCAGGCTCAGCTTGGTGCGGTTAATGACACCCTCGCGCTGGCCAATCAGACGCGAAAGGCATGGGTCGATGCAGTCGCCGCCTTCGAGGCAGTGAGCTATCTGCGGCGCGCGAAAGCGACCTCTGACGCCGGCTCTGAACTGGCGATGAGGTTGGGCGAGACCGGCGCACTCAACAAAGCTGGGCAGGCCCGCGAACAGGCATTCAATGCCGAACTGGCGGGGCAACTTGCACAGGCACGATTGAACGCCACTCGGTCCAAGGAGGCTTTGACCAGGTTGATGGGCCTCTGGGGCACCGAAGTCGATTATTATGTGCCAGATGCCCTTCCTGCACTGCCGCGTTCTGTCGGCCGTGTGACCGACATCGAGGCCAAGGCGCTAAGAAATCGGGTGGATCTGCGTGTTGCCAAACTTGGCCTGGAAGCGCAGGCCAAGGCGTTTGGTCTGACCGACCAGACCCGCATTGTCAGCGATCTGGAGATCGTTGCGGGAGCCGAATTTGAGCGTGAAGTTGAAGGCAGTGGCGACATTGAAACCAAGACTTTGCCTCAGGTGGAAGTGGAGTTCGCGATCCCGATCTACGACACCGGCAAGGCCCGGATGCGCAAGGCGGAATTGTCTTATCTTCAAGCGGCCAACGTGCTCGCAGAGAAGGCCGTGAACGTCCGGTCTGAAGCGCGCGGTGCTGAAGCCTCTTATCATGCCGCATACAAGATCGCGCGCCACTACCGCGACGTTCTGGTGCCGCTACGCACGACCGTCGAAGAAGAGGGTTTGCTGTCCTACAACGGCATGATCACCAACACTTTCGAGCTGCTAACTGATGTGCGCGAGAAACTTGCCGCATCCCTGGAAGCGGCAAATGCAAAACGCGAATTCTATATGGCACAGGCCGATCTGACCGCTGCGATCTATGGCGGCGGCGAAGGCGGCGGTGGTGCTGGTGGAGAAGGCGCAACGCTTGCCGCCGGTGGCGGCGCAGGACACTGAAAGGAACTGACATGTTGAACAGACGTCAATTACTCGGAGCCGGCGCCGCAGGTGCAACGCTGGTCTCTTCAAAAGCCTGGGGTCAAACCCTGAACATGGGCCTCCCCGAAGCCGCGCAGATGGACAGTGCGGCAACGGCGATTACGGCGCGTCCGTCGTCAGGGCCGGACTACACACCTGTGGTCACGCTGAACGGGTGGACCCTGCCGCACCGGATGAACAACGGGGTCAAGGAATTTCACCTCGTCGCCGAACCGGTAGAGCGCGAACTTGCAGACGGCATGATTGCGCATTTGTGGGGTTACAACGGCCAGTCCACCGGTCCAACGATCGAAGCTGTCGAAGGCGACCGGGTCCGCATCTACGTCACCAACAAGCTGCCGGAAGGCACCACGGTGCATTGGCACGGGCTCATCCTGCCCTCGGGCATGGATGGGGTCTCCGGGTTGAGTCATCCCAGCATCCCGCCAGGAAAAACGTTTGTCTACGAATTCGACTTGGTGAAATCAGGAACCTTCATGTACCACCCCCATGGCGACGAAATGACCCAGATGGCGATGGGGATGATGGGCATGTTCGTGGTCCACCCCAAGGATCCCACCTTCATGCCGGTGGATCGCGATTTTCTGATCATGCTGAATGCCTTTGACATCGATCCCGGCACATACGTGCCCCGCATCATGACGATGACGGACTTCAACCTGTGGACGTGGAACAGTCGGATCTTCCCCGACATCGATCCGCTGGTCGTGAACAAGGGCGACAAGGTGCGAGTACGCGTCGGCAACCTCACGATGACAAACCACCCGATCCACATGCACGGCTATGACTTCAAGGTCACCTGCACGGATGGTGGCTGGGTGCCGCCAGAAGCGCAATGGCCGGAGGTCAGCATCGACATCCCCGTGGGCGCGATGCGCGCCTATGAGTTCGTCGCAGACCATCTGGGTGACTGGGCGATTCACTGCCACAAGTCGCACCACACGATGAATGCCATGGGTCACGATGTGCCGACATTCATCGGGGTCAACAAGAAGCCGCTGACCCAGAAGATCCGTCAGTTCCAGCCGGAATACATGCCCATGGGCATGTCCGGCATGGGGGACATGGCGAAAATGGAAATGCCGCTGCCTGACAACACGATCCCGATGATGACGGGTTGGGGGCCCTACGGCCCCATCGAGATGGGCGGCATGTTTTCGGTCGTAAAGGTGCGGGACGGCATCGACGCGGACGATTACTCCGATCCCGGCTGGTACGAAAATCCTCCGGGCGAGATGGCCTACGAATGGACCGGCGAATTGCCCGAATTCGCGTCGAACAACAGTCCCAAGACCATTCTCACACCAAAACCAAACTCGAAGGGCTGAACGGCCCTTCGTCAACTCCAACCAAACCAACTTACAGGACAATGAAATGAGAAATCTTCTTTTGACGACAAGCTTCGCGTTGGTGCTTTCGGCACCAGCATTTGCCGCAGGCACACATGATGGCGGGCACGGTGAGACCAAGCCGGCCGCAATGATGATCGGTATGCCGGGTGAAGCCGCCAATGTGGACCGCACAATTGATGTCACTCTGCTCGAAAACGACGAAGGCGAAATGCTGATCGAGAGCGAAGAGATGACCATCAAGGAGGGTGAAACCATCCGCTTCAACATCACGAACAAGGGTGAGCTGGAGCATGAATTCGTCCTTGATACAGTCGAGCGCAACGCCGAGCACAAGATCGAAATGGCCAAGATGGATATGGAACACGACGACCCGAACCGAATCCGTCTCGATGCAGGCGCTTCGGGTGAGGTCGTCTGGACGTTCGCGAATGCTGGTACGTTCGAAGCGGCGTGCCTGATTCCGGGTCACTACGAATCCGGAATGCACCGTGCGGTCTCAGTGGGGGACCAGATGGCTCAGGCTGACGTGGAATATACGAGCGGGACCATCAAGAAGATCGACGCCAAGGCCGGCAAGGTCACAATCATCCACGGCCCTCTGGTCAACCTCGATATGCCCGCGATGACGATGGTGTTCCGCGCGGACGAAGCGATGATGGCCAAGATGGCGGAAGGTCAGGACATCGAGTTCGTTGCCGACCGGGTCAAGGGCAAGCTTACTGTCACGCGGATGAAGTGAAGATAGACAATGGGGCCGAGGCGAACACGCCCGGCCCCAACGTTTTGAGGCAATAAAATCAAGCGCTACGGAAATAGCCGAGCATTATGAATTTCCTGATAATCTGCACCACCGCCCTTGTGCTCGTCTTTCCGGCTTTCTCAGTGAACGCTTCTAGTGGCAAAGGCCAGCAACCTCATGCGCGGGCCTTTGAATTGCCTGGCCATGATGCGATCGGGAAGCCCGGTGTCGGTTCCTCATTCGACCGGACGATCGAAATATCCATCAGGGAGACAGAAAGCGGATACATGCTTTTCGAGCCGGACGCGATCCAGATTGAAAAGGGATCGGTCGTTCGGTTTTTGATCGGCAATACGGGCGCTCTGGATCACGAGTTCTTTCTCGGCTCCTTTGACGAAATTGCGAAACATCAGCAGTGGATGCGCGAACACCCCGATATGCAACATGATCGCGCCAACTCGGTTTTGATCCCAAGTGGACAAAATGCCGACCTGATCTGGGAGTTCTCCGATATGACAAACCTGGAGTTCGTGTGCTTGATACCCGGCCACCGGGAAGCGGGCATGTGGGGCGTCATCATGGTGCACGATCACCTTGCGCCGAAATCAAAGGGTTAGAATTTTTGATGTCACTCCTGGACAGGTATCACGTGCTTGTACACAACGTATCTGCCGCGTTTGGGTACGACTACAGCGATGCGACGCCAGACTGGGTTCACCCGTTCATTCATCTGATACTGGTCTTGGCACCCGCGCTGCTGATCACTGTCGGCTCATATCTTGCTATTCGCGGCATTCTCAAGCTTTGGAAGCGCCGTCACACCCCTACGTTCCACCCCGAACCCATACGGGGGCTTGAAGGCAGTCTTTTCAGCACGGTCCTGCGCTACTCCAGAAGGCAGCAGGCATTGATGATTGTCGTCAGCCTCATCGCGATGCCTATTCTATATTTGACCCTCGAACTGCCAAAGCAGATCGTCAACAACGCTTTGGATTCTGATCGTTTCCCCGTTGCCGTTTTGGGGCGAGACGTCGATCAGGTCGTTTTCCTAATGCTTCTCTGTGGTCTCTACCTTTTGGCGATCATCCTGAATGGGCTAAACAAATATGGCCTTAACGTGTTCAAGGGATATGTAGCTGAGCGTTTTCTGCGGCGCTTCCGGCTGCTGGTCTATCGGCAATGGCGCAGCGATCCCGACTCCCGAAACCAGAGCGAAATCGTCCCTATTCTCGCACAGGAAGTTGAGCCCATAGGTGGCTTCGCGGCAAATGTCCTCACGCTGCCAATCCTACAAGGTGGTACACTGTTGACGATCCTGTTTTTCATGTTCGTTCAGGACCCTGTGTTGGGTGCCGCCGCACTGACGGTGCTGCCAATCCAGCTCGTGCTGCTGCCCAAGCTACAGCGGCGTGTCAACGCCCTTTCACGTACAAGAATCAAGGAAGTCCGACAGCTCGGCAGACAGCTCAGCGAACAGTTGCATGAACGGCAGGTCAATCCGACCGGACTGCTACCGGCCGGAGCGAGTTTTAGAGAGCTTGAGCACGTCCGCAGGAAAATTTTCCGCCTGAAGTTCTTCATCAAGGCCCTCAACAATTTTCTTACCGCGCTGACCCCATTCCTGTTCTACTCATTGGGAGGATATTTCGTCATCGAAGGGCGTATTACACTCGGTGCCCTGGTGGCCGTCCTGGCCGCACACAAAGACTTCTCGGCACCGCTTAAAGAACTCTTCAATTACTATCAGACGCTGGAAGACACGCGGATCCGGTACCAGGAAATCACGACCTTTTTCAACAAATCGATCCAGCAATCCGCAATTGTTCAAGCAGACAACACCTTGCCGCAAGAGGTCAGTCAATTCGAGCAAGCCCCACTGAGATACCCGGCTTCGTCTCTTAAAAGGCAGAGGGCCATCGCAACATCATGAAAGAGTTTGATAGTATGAAATGGGCAGCGATATTTTTCGCTCTGGTCGCCGTCGCTGCAGCAGTATGGTTCATTGTGCAACCGAGCCACACTCGGACGGGCGTCCAGAGGGAGGAGGGCATCGCGCTTTCCGCGGGTGCTCTCGCTACTGTCAAGCTACCAAACAGTTTCACAGAGCAGGAGCAAATCGGCGCAAGCGCTTATGATGCGGTCTGTTCCGCTTGTCACGGTCGAAACGCGCAGGGTCAAGATGGCGTCGCTCCTCCGCTTGTTCACAAGATCTATGAACCCAGCCACCACGGCGACATGGCGTTTGTCCTCGCAGCGCAGAATGGAGTTCGGGCGCACCACTGGGAATTTGACAACATGCCAGCGGTTGAAGGCGTGACGCGCTCAGACATCCTTGCTATCGTGGCGTACATTCGAGCTTTGCAGCGGGCCAACGGAATTGACTAGGCACTTTCGTCGGTCAAAAGAAGGGGAGTTCGCGCACGGTCAATCAGCATTTGGTTTGCCACAGAAAAACAATAACGGTGGGAAAATTCTGTTCATGAGTAAATGTTCTGCTGCATCGACTCTGATCCTTGGTGCATTGCTCGCTTCGTCCACCGCATCATACGCGGAGGAAACCGGATTATTCAGATTGACCGACCGCGGATCACCGGTTGGCATCAATGCGCGCGAACCATCACTCGCACCCTTGTCGGATGGCAGGGTTTTACTGAGCTGGACCGAAGAAAGCGGAACCGAAGCGGAAGTTCGCATGGCCATCCTCAACGGCAGTGAGTGGTCGGACGTCCGCACAATTAATGTATCGTCAAAGACTTACATCAACTGGGCCGACTTCCCTTCGGTAGTGGCGCTTGCTGGTGGCGGTTTGGCGGCACAATGGTTAGAGCTGAATGGACCGGGCGATTACCAATACGACGTCAAAATCGCTTTTTCCAAAGATGAAGGCAGAAGCTGGACTGACTCGATTGTCCCTCACGATGACAGGTCTCAACGTGAGCATGGTTTTGTTTCGTTGGTACCCGACCAATTTGGTGGATTGACGGCGCTGTGGCTGGATGGCCGGGAGTATGACAGTCAGACAGAAGGCGACAGCTTCGAAAATGCGATGCAGTTGCGCGCGCGGCAGATCAACTTTGACGGAACGATGCAGCCAGAAAGCCTGTTGGATGTGCGCACCTGTACCTGTTGCCAGACTTCTGCAGCGCGGACTGCATCAGGCGACATCGTGGCGGTCTATCGTGACAGAACCGCCGATGAAATTCGCGATATATCGGCTGTCCGGCAGGCCGACGGGGAGTGGACGGAGCCCGCCACGATCCATAACGACGGATGGGAAATCGCCGGATGCCCCGTCAATGGCCCGGCCATTGATACCATGGGCGACAGGATTTCCGTTATCTGGTTCACGGCAGCCGAGAACGAGCCGAAGGTTCGTATCGCCTTTTCGGACGATGGCGGTGCGCAGTTCGACGAACCGCTCCGCATTGACCTCGGCGCAGCCGCAGGTCGGGTGGACGTCCTGCAATTTGCAGATGGCAGCGCATTGGCGCTCTGGATCGAATATGTGGGAGGCGGTGAAGCGATCGTCATGTGCCACGTAACGCCAGATGCCGGATGTGTCGCGCCTCAGGCGCTCCACATAAATCGAGGCGGCGGATCGGTCGGTTTTCCGAGGATGGCGCTTGGCGGAACCGGGGCGTTTGTGGCCTGGACGCAACCAATCAGCGGCGCGGACGGCAGTACCACCATTCGCGTCGTTGAAGTCGCTCTGACGCCATAGGTTTCAAGCATTCATCTCGATTCCCAATGCCTCCTTAATGCTGTTGCCCTTATTCTGCGGCCTGCCCGAGGGCCAAATCAGGCGCTGTACCGGCCTTCTTGAAGCTCCAGCCTTTGATGATGGCATAAACCGCCGGAATGACGATCAGGGTTAGCAAGGTTGACGACACCATACCTCCGATCATCGGCACTGCGATGCGCTGCATGATCTCGGACCCGGTTCCATGCGCCCAGAGGATCGGCATTAGGCCGGCCATGATTGCGACAACTGTCATCATCTTGGGGCGAACGCGATCTACTGCACCCACCATGATCGCGGCGTAGAGTTCGTCGCGGGTCAGGTCGCGGCCGCCCGCGCGGTCACGCGCTTCATTCAACGCCTGATCGAGATAGATCAACATGATCACACCGGTTTCAGCCGCCACCCCGGCCAGCGCGATAAACCCGACGGCCACCGCAACCGACATGTTGAAGCCCATGAACCACATGAGCCAAATGCCGCCCACCAGCGCGAAGGGCAGCGACAGCATCACGATCAGCGTTTCCGTCAGACGGCGGAAGTTCAGGTAAAGCAGCAGAAAGATCAGCGCCAGCGTTAACGGCACAACTGTGGCCAGCCGCTGTTTCGCACGGTCAAGGTACTCGAACTGCCCGCTCCAGCCCAATGAATAGCCGGGTGGCAGGGTGACGGAAGCCGCGACCGCCGCCTGCGCTTCGGCCACGTAGCCACCGAGATCGCGTCCGACGATATCGACGAAGATATAGACGGCAAGCTGTCCGTTTTCGGTGCGGATCGACGTGGCTCCGCGAGTGCGTTCGATGGTGGCTACGTCCCCGAGTGGAATTGTGCCACCGCCCGGCAGCGCCACTTGAACCTCGCGTCCGATGGCCTCCGGATCGGACCTCAGTGTCGCCGGATAGCGCACTGCGACGTCGTAGCGCTCGCGGCCCTCGACGGTCTGCGTGATGGCCTTGGCCCCCAATGCCATGCCGATCACCTCCTGCACATCCTGCACCGACAGACCGTAGCGGCCAAGGGCAGCGCGGTCGGGCGTGATGTCCAGATAATAGCCGCCAATCACCCGTTCGGCATAGGCGCTGGTCGTTCCTGGCACCGTGCGCACGACGGCTTCGACCTCACGGGCTACCTTTTCCATCTCGGTCAGGCTGGTACCGAAGACCTTGATCCCCACTGGTGTGCGGATGCCGGTGGACAACATGTCGATTCGCGCCCGGATCGGCATCGTCCAGGCGTTCGACACGCCGGGAAATTGCAGCGCGGCATCCATTTCCTGCCGCAGGCTTTCGATGGTGACACCGGGACGCCATTCGTCTTCCGGGCGGAGCTGGATGATCGTCTCGAACATCTCCGTCGGTGCTGGATCGGTCGCAGTCAGCGCGCGGCCTGCCTTGCCGAAAACCGACAACACTTCGGGGAAGGTCTTGATGATGCGGTCCTGGGTCTGCATCAGCTCGGCGGCCTTGGTGACCGAAAGCCCGGGCAGCGTGGTCGGCATGTACATAAGCGTGCCCTCGTTCAGGACAGGCATGAATTCAGACCCCAGCTGGCGCGCGGGCCAGATGGTGATTACCAGTGCCGCAATGGCCACGATGATCGTAAGGCTCTTGGCCTTCAACACGGCGCTGATAATCGGGCGGTAGACCGCGATTAGCACGCGGTTTACCGGATTCCTGTGTTCAGAGATGATCCGACCCCGCACGAAAACCACCATCAACGCAGGCACCAGCGTCACCGACAGGAACGCTGCTGCCGCCATCGAGAAGGTTTTGGTGTAGGCGAGCGGGCCGAACATGCGTCCCTCCTGTCCTTCAAGCGAAAAGATTGGCAGAAACGAGACAGTGATGATCAGCAAGCTGAAGAACAGCGCGGGGCCGACCTCGCTTGCCGCTTCGATCAGCACCTGGATGCGTGGCTTGTCAGGGGCGGCCCGTTCGAGGTGTTTGTGCGCATTTTCGATCATCACGATGGCCGCGTCGATCATCGCGCCGATCGCGATGGCAATGCCGCCGAGGCTCATGATATTGGCCCCGATCCCGAGAAATTTCATTGCCGTGAAGGCCATGAGCAATCCGACAGGCAGCATGATGATCGCCAC
This sequence comes from Sulfitobacter sp. SK025, assembly GCF_003352105.1. Lineage (NCBI taxonomy): Bacteria > Pseudomonadati > Pseudomonadota > Alphaproteobacteria > Rhodobacterales > Roseobacteraceae > Sulfitobacter > Sulfitobacter sp. SK025. The sequence goes on from NZ_CP025811.1 coordinate 101,413, forward strand.
GAGGGCGGAGCGGACGTGCAACAGAAAAATGATCGTTACCCCCGCCACGACAAGGCTTTCTTCGAGCAGCGTTGTTTTCAACGTCTCGATTGCCGACAGGATCAGGTCGGACCTGTCATAGACCGGCACGATGTCGACTCCTTCCGGCAGGCTTTGGGCCACCACGTCCAGTTCTGCCTTGGCGTTTTCAATCACATCCAGCGCATTGGCACCCACCCGCTGAAGCACGATACCACTGGCGACCTCGCCCTCACCGTTCAACTCGGCGATGCCGCGGCGTTCGTTGGGGACGATTTCGATCCGTGCGACGTCCTTCAGGTTGATCGGCACCCCGCCAATGCTGCGCAGGGTGATGTTGCCGATATCCTCGGTCCCCGCCAGATAGCCGCGTCCGCGCACCATGAATTCGAACTCGGACAGCTCCACCGTGCGCCCGCCGGTGTCCATGTTGCTCTCGGAGATGGCCTTGCCGATATCAGACAGCGTGATCCCCTGCGCGCGCATCCGGACCGGGTCAACTGTGACCGAGTATTGCTTAACGAAGCCACCGACACTGGCCACTTCGGACACGCCGTCTGCACGGCTGGCCCCGAAACGCACTACCCAATCCTGCAACGACCGCAATTCAGCAAGGCTCAGGTTCTCGCCGGTGATCGCATATTGGTAGACCCAGCCCACCCCCGTCGCATCCGGACCAAGGGCTGGTGTCACCCCGTCCGGCAGGCGAGCCGCTGCGGCGTTGAGGTATTCCAGCACGCGCGACCGCGCCCAGTACGGGTCAACGCCGTCCTCGAAGATGATGTAGACAAAGGAAATGCCGAAGAACGAAAACCCGCGCACGACGCGGGATCGCGGCACCGTCAGCATGGCCGAGGTCAGCGGATAAGTGACCTGGTCCTCCACCACCTGAGGGGCCTGACCCGGGTAGTCGGTCAGCACGATCACCTGCACGTCCGACAGATCGGGAATAGCGTCGATCGGCAAGTTGCGCAGTGACCAGACCCCGGCGGCGATGATCAGGGCCGTGGCAAAGAACACCAGAACAAGGTTCCGGGCGGACCATTCGATGACACGCGCGATCATTCGCTTGCCTCCGGGGAGGCCAGCGCAGCCAGGGCGGCGTTCAGGTTGCTTTCCGCGTCGATCAGAAAGGTCGAGGTGGTGACGACCCGGTCGCCCTCGGCAATACCTTCGCGGATTTCCACCATTCCGGAGGCCTGTCGCCCCACGACCACATCCTGCGGCGCGAATTTACCCTCTCCCATGTCCCGGATCACCACCTGGCGATCGCCGGTGTCGATCACTGACGTTTCCGGCACTTGCACCACGGGCGCGCCGTCGCCCGTCGCCAAAGCCACATCAGCAAACATGTTGACCAGCAGGCGTCCCTCAGTATTGGGCAGATCGATGCGGACGCGTGCAGTTCGGGTCTGCATATCGACCTCAGGGTATATCTTGTCGATCAAGCCGCTGAAGGTTTCGCCCGGCAGGCCGGGAAAGGTGATCGTGGCCGCGTTTCCGTCCGCAAGGCCCATCAGAGCGGATTCCGGCACGTCCGCAAAGACCCAGACAACCGAGGTATCGGCAATACGAAACAGCGTTTCGCCAGCCTCGGACATCATGCCTTCGACGGCCATTCGTTCCAGAACCACGCCCGACCGCGGTGCCATCAGGCTGATTTGCACCGGCGCACGCCTGTCCGCCGCGATCTTGTCGATCACTGACACGGGAACTCCCAGGTTTGCCAGCCTTTGACGGCTGCCTTCCACGCGCCCTTCACCACTTCGCAGGTCCGAAACATACTGTGCGGCCGCCGAGACGATATCCGGAGAATAGAGCATCGCCAGCGGTTCGCCCGCTTCAACGATTGATCCGGTCGTTACATCCTCAACTTCTTCGATGAAAGCATCTGCACGCAATGAAATGACGCTTACCCGACGCTCATCCAGCGCGACGATCCCCGGCGCTCGCACCGTCATTGCCATGGGCTTGAGCACCGCAACTGACGTACGTACGCCGGTGCGCTGTAGTTTGCCGGGCGATACCGTCACCGATCCGGCATCTTTTGCCTCATCGGCAAAAACGGGAAGGTAGTCCATGCCCATGGAATCCTGCTTAGGCACCGGCGACGTATCGGGCAGGCCCATCGGATGCCGGTAGTAGAGAACGGTTCGTTCGCCAATTTTCGCCTCTAGGGGGTTGGGCGCCTCTGGGTCAAACGACACATCTTCGCTTGCCAGCACCGGCAGAAACGCCTCGCCATCGACGGTGTCGGTCGGCACCGCGGACCACTCGGCAAGACCGTCAGGGTGTCGATAGTAGATAATCGGGCCCATCGCCGATCGGATTTCGGCCGGCATCGCATCAGCTCTACGTCCCAAAAGTGCTGTGAGCTGCGTCTGCGCCACATCCGTCAGCATCGCAGGCGTCCAGCCTTTGCCGCCCGCCGCAAGGCCAACCCATCCAGCCGCGCTGCCAACGACGGCGATCAGCACCAGTTTGCCAAAGGCGCTCATGGCTGTACCTCGATCACGATCTGTGCCTGAACGGTTTCCATCTCGCCCTGCACCTTGGCCGCAACGGAAAAGCGCCAGTTTCCGTCCATCGTCAGATCGGCAGAGAAGCGATAGAGACCCTGCTCTTCGCCGGGTAACGCCAAGACCGGTGAAGTCATCGTCTCCATCCCGTCCGGCGCCATATCCAACCTTGTGGCAAAGATGACGGCGCCCTCCACGGGCGCATTGGTGCGGGTATCAATCAGACGAACTTCTAGAACCGCATCGTCTCCGAAGGCATAAGTCGTCTCGACAAGAACGAGAATGTAGTCAGATGCAGCGGCCTGTGCCACCGGCACGGAAAGCTGGGCTGCGACCACGAGGGCAGCAAGGGCGCTGTGAATATAACGGGGCATGATACGCCTGTATTGACGGGCAACGGGAACGCCGACCATCGTATCGACCTGGAACTGGTCTAAACGTTACATCGGCGCGCGGCTTTTGGTGCGACAAGCACCAGAACCGCTATGCCTTGGGCGGTCTTTGCAATCCGCCGTCCGCGTGTTGCAGGATCGCCGTCGCCTCGGTCCGCAAGAACCCGGCACGTCCGGAGCGAGGCAGGTTCGCCAGGATCACCCGTTCGAGCCCGGCCACGATCGGGACCACACGACATTGCGTCGTGGAAATGCAGGCAGCATCGCATTCCGGCATATCCGGACAATCACTCGGGCAGCAATCGCTCTGCATGGCCATTTCAGGCGCTGGGTCCACGCTTGAAATGGACGCGAAGGTGGTTTGCGCCAGAACAGCGCCAACCAACAGAGCAACCAGAAAAAGGCGCGTTTTGAATAACATGCAACATGCTATGCTGAAGTTCTCATAGATCAGCAATACACGTTTTGCTGAAGTAGAAGTATCGACCGTTTCCACGTTCAAAACGCGGATCGTCTAAAGCCCCAATCGTCGCAGTCTGAGCGCGTTCGCGATGACAGAGACCGAAGACAAGCTCATGGCGGCGGCGGCGAACATGGGCGACATCAGCAGGCCAAAGACGGGGTAAAGCACACCCGCAGCCAGGGGCACACCGAGCGTGTTGTAGGCAAAGGCCCAGAACAGGTTCTGGCGTATGTTGCGGATCGTCGCCACCGCCAGCGTCCGTGCCTTGACGATACCGTTTAAATCGCCGCGCAAGAGAGTGATGCCCGCGCTTTCCACTGCCACGTCCGCACCCGTGCCCATGGCAAGGCCGACATCCGCTGCGGCGAGGGCCGGCGCGTCGTTGACGCCATCTCCGGCCATTGCGACCTTCTTGCCATCGGCGTGCAGTTCGTCCACCAGCGCCTTCTTGTCTTCCGGCAGAACGCCGGCACGTACTTCGTCGATGCCAAGCCGCTGCGCCACGGCCCTTGCCGTGCGTTCGTTATCCCCCGTAGCCATGATAATCCGCAGGCCCGCCTCGTGCAGTTCCTTGATGGCCTCGGCCGTCGTTTCCTTGATCGGGTCGGCGACGGCGACGATGCCGGACAGTTTTCCTTCTATGGCCACGAACATGGCCGTCTTGCCTTCGCTGCGCAGAACATCTGCCGCCTGCTCGGCTGCGGAGGTGTCGAGGGACATGTCGCGCATCATCGCGGTGTTGCCAAGCGCGACGGCCCGGCCCGAGACGGTCCCGCTCACACCCTTGCCGGTCACCGCCTCGAAGTTTTCGGCATTGCCGACCTTGATGCCCTTTTGCTTCGCGCCTTCGACTATGGCCTCTGCCAGCGGGTGCTCCGAGCCTTTTTCCAGTGCCGCGGCCAGAGTCAGAATGGTTTCCTCGGTCTCTTCGCCCAGAGCGTTCACATCGGTCAGCTTCGGCTTGCCCTCGGTCAGGGTGCCGGTCTTGTCCACGATCAGCGTATCGACCTTGGCCATGCGTTCCAGCGCTTCGGCGTCCTTGATCAGGACACCCGCCTGCGCACCGCGACCTGCGGCCGTCGTGATCGAAATCGGGGTCGCCAGACCCAGAGCACAGGGGCAGGCGATGATCAGCACTGACACCGCCGAGGCGATGGCAAAGACGAGCGCCGGTTCGGGCCCGAAGCCGAGCCAAGCGGCGAAGGAAACGATGGCGACCACGACAACGGTAGGCACGAAATAGGAAGAAACCTTGTCCGCAAGCCCCTGGATCGGTGCACGGGATCGCCGCGCGTTGGAGACCATCTCTACGATCTGACTCAGCATCGTGTCGGCACCGACACGGGCGGCCTCTATGACAAGGGAGCCGTTCTTGTTGATCGTGCCGCCGGTGACCGTATCGCCGGGGCCTTTTTCGACCGGCAACGGTTCGCCAGTGATCATGCTCTCGTCGATGGAAGACGTGCCGTCAATGACCTTGGCGTCGACGGGGACCGCGTCGCCCGGGCGAACTCTCAGGCGATCGCCCTCGACGATGTTTTCCAGCGGTGCGTCGTATTCCGTGCCGTCGGGCAGAATGCGTCGCGCGGTTTTCGGCGCTAGATCGAGCAGCGCCCGGATGGCATCGCCGGTCCGTTCCCGCGCCCGCAATTCCAAAACCTGTCCGACGAAAATCAGAGTGATGATAACGACGGCGGCTTCAAAATAGGTACCGACTCCCGCGCCCATCCGGTAAGCCTCCGGAAACACGCCCGGAAGGAACGTCGCGACCAGCGAATAGATGTAGGCCGCGCCGACACCAATCGCGATCAGCGTCCACATGTTGGGCGAGCGGTTCACGATCGACGCCCATCCCCGCACGAAAAACGGCTTCGCTGCCCACAACACGATAGGCGTCGCCAGCAGGAACTCGATGTATGTCGCCAGCCGATGTCCGATCCAGTCCCGGACCGGCAAACCGACCAGCTCTCCCATAGTCAAGATAACCAAAGGAACGGCTGCGGCGGCACTGATCCACATCCGGCGGGTAAAGTCGGTCAGTTCTTCGCTGGGTTCATCCGACGGCACCATCGGTTCAAGCGCCATGCCGCAGATCGGACAGGCGCCGGGCTCGTCACGAACTATCTCGGGGTGCATTGGGCAGGTGTACTGAGTTCCGGCTTTCGGGGTCATGCTGTGATCCGATGCCGTACCTGAGGCATAGTAGATCGGATCGGCCTCGAACCTGGTCTGGCACTTATCGGAGCAGAAGTAGAAGGTTTCACCGTCATAATCCGCCTGACGGGCCTGCGGAGACATAGTGACGGACATGCCGCAAACTGGATCCTTGGCCTGATCGGATGACCGCTCTCGCGGGTGCGGTTCTGTTACCTGTATCATGCTCTAGCCCTCCAAAATGATGCCAACTCCTAAGATGGGGCTTCCAGCAACGGGAAGGTCAAGCTTGGATTGCTGATTAGCGAAGGAAAGCTGATTGATACTGTCATTAAATTACATAATAACTATTACCGGTCCAAAATCTTAGTGTTGCGATAGTATATTATCGTAGATATGCTGAGCCTAGTCACAGAGGGCCCTCAGCATGCGTCATCTATTTAAGAAGCTCCTCCCGTCGGTCGCAGTCGCTTTGACTGTGACAAGTTCTTTGCTGCCGATGCCCGCTCGCGCGCAGACATACCCGATCGATTGCGCGATCCTCTTGTGCTTGTCTGGCGGCTGGCCTGCTTCCGTTCCTTGCGCCCGAGCACGCGCCGAATTCATCCGACGAATTACGCCTTGGCCGGTGGAACCTCCGCTTCAAATCTGGCGCTGCCCTATGGGCGCTTCCTTTGAGACCGCTCCAGCACCAAACAGTTCAGACCGCATCTTTGAAGCGTTCTTCCAGTACAACAGCACTGGTCTGCGACAATCCTTTCCAGCGCGCGATACCGCTGACCCAATTGCGGCCGCTTGGCGCACCACAGAAGCCCCGGACTACCTTGTTCCCGCCGAGCAGGCCATCCGGCTCGTTCAAGATCGCGCGGACATCGATATCAGCGGACCTGAGTTCAACTTCGTGCAGTCCATTCGCGTCTTTGATGTCCGGTATGCGCGACAGCACGAATCCGGACGCGACGGCGATTGCAACCGTAGTGCCACCGTGGTCCTCGGCACATATGGAACGCAAGGTGACTTCGCCTGGCAGAGGTCCTCCATAACCGCCCTACCAGCCGCCCATGCCGGTCTCGAACGATGGGGCCAGAATTGCCCCAGTATCTATCATCAATCCGTTTTCGTCGACTGGCGTGACTACGAGGGCAACTACGGCTTTGAACAGGTGAACTACTGAACTTGCGCGAAATGGCTCGGACTGTAAGATTGGTTTCGCGGACATGTGCAATGCCACCTCGCGCGTTAGTCGTCGCAGTGCGGTTCGGCATTTCGGCAAACGCCGCAGGGTAGCCCTCCTCACCCGCCCTCGTCTCTTCCGATCCGCATGAGCGCCTCGAAGTCGATTTCTTGCTTCTGTTCGTCACTTATATCCGGCCGGATTTTCGATACCGGCTGGGGTCCATGGACGTCCCACATCACCGCGTGCGCGCCTGTAGTCCAGCTATAAACCCAACCAACAACGCTGCGCCCGTCGGTCCCGATCAGATTGGCAATCGCGACGCCTTCACCATTATCATCGTCCACTGTTTACTGACTTCCTGCACTTTGGCGCTGCAATCGCGGCATCGTGTTCTCAGGCTTCGCCTGCACAGCATGACGCAATTGGTGGATGTTGGCTAACTGCTCTTCCTTGAGGTAGCGGATTTCACGAAGGGACATCCAAAGCGGTACGCCCCAAATTTGCATTGCTCTCAAATCCTATGGTCGGGCTCCGTGGCGGCTTCAACGATCCCGAGAACCTCATAGGGGTCAAAGCCGATGGCGCGGGCGAGGACAACCAGCTCGACGACGTCGACCCGGCGCTGGCCGCTTTCAAGGCGGGCAATGAGGGATTGGTGGCATCTGAGCTTAGTCGCCAATTCAGCCTGTCCAAGGCCTGCCTTGATTCGGGCGTCGACCAACGCCTGGCAGAGTGCCACCTGTCCCGTGCTTCTGATTGTCTTTGCCACGCGTCACATACCTTTTGTGACGTCGCTAGCGGATGAAATCTGTTATCTAAAAAGTAGATATATGAGGGCGTTATCGGCGTCTGGTTTCCATGGGCTGCAAGTCTGATGCTCCCGAGGTCGCCCATCAATCCCCTACCAATTGCAGAAATCGGCCATAGTCCTCGCTGACTTCGCGCGCTTCCTCGAAGGCACGGGCCCGTTCACCGTCGAGGCAACGGAAGTAGTTCTGGATATCCTGGATGTAATCTTCGAAATCGCCACGGATGATGTCCGCATATTCCCGCGCCGCCAGCGAATCGCTTGGTAGAAAAGGGCGGGTTGGGGCGAAGCAGGATTCCGCCAAAACCAGCCCGGGAACGCAGATCAGAGGGACCATAGATTGCAATGGCAGCAGTCCAGTCAACCTTGGGTTTGTCAAACCTGTTATCTCCTTGATCGCGGACACTAGCCGTGACTAGTGTCCGCGTGACTAAACTACAGCTGACGCATGATATTACATCTTGCGGTTGAAAGTATACTATCGTAACTCTGGGCTTCAAGTGAAAATGCCTAGGGTCGCGCCATTGAAGAAAGCGTGAGCCGGGCCATGAACTGGGACATCGAAGCACCAAATGTGGTTACGGAAGCCAGGTTCCGCGAACTCGTGGAAAGCGGCCATTGTGCAGAAATCCTGTGCCAGGAGACGGCACATAAGAAAGGCCCCAGCTATTACGGGGTCTGGATTATGCGTGTTGTCTCTGATGACGGGGTGGAAAAGCTCCTCGTCACCGCCCGCACGCGGACGACCTACAACGATATCAAGATCCGCGAGTTCAAGACGGTCTCCGGCGTGGTGTCTTTCTTCATTGGCCTTGGTTTTGCGCATGTCGACCTGCCGCTTGAGGCGGGAACAAGCCGCACGCATAAACTCGCCCCGCCAGACAAAGCCCCATCAGACAAGGGCGCTGACAACTAACCTCGTCTGCCTCTGGCTGGTCGCCATGCCAGCCTCCGCGCAAATGGTCCTGGTCATGGATAGCGACGGCTCTCTTACCCCGTCGCGCTCCCAAAGCAGCTTTGCTCGAAACTACAATGACGGGATTGGTCAGGGTTCGGCCTCCGATGGGATCGCGATCCTCGGCGAGGTAGAGGCCGAGCAAGAGGGCGTCCAAGTTGCGGCCTTTGCCCGCCTGACTCCCCTGCCCCGCGCCGATGTTCTCTCTGGGATTCAGACCACGGCCTTGCGCTATGCCGGCCATCCCGGCCTGCGTCGCGCGGGGCTTTCCGTGACGGATTGGATGGCTCTCTATCGAGCCAATATCGAGGTTGAGAGCGCCTATCGGCAGAATGCGATTTCAAGTGCAGGTGCCATTGGCCTTGGCCAGTTAATGCCCGCCACGGCCAGTGATCTGGGCGTTGACCCGCGTGACCCTCAACAAAACCTCGACGGCTCCGCCCGATACCTCGCGATGATGCTGGAGACGTTCGGCGATCCGCGTCTTGCCCTCGCTGCCTACAACGCCGGCCCGGATTCGGTCCGCCAGTATGGCGGCATTCCCCCCTACCGAGAAACCCAGAACCACGTGGCCCGTGTCATGGCCGTCGTAGCCCGATTGGAAGGATCAAATTCATGATGTCCCAGCCTTTTTGGAAATCATTCCTAAAAACACTTATCGGCAATGTCACGAGAGCGCGCAGCGCGGCAGTGCATTGGCGATACCGCTTTTTCCAAACAAGTTGGATTTCACACCTCTTTGTCGCCTCGCTGGCGCTCTTTCTGGTATTCGCTGAGCCTGCGCTTGCGCAAAGCATTGATCTTTCCCCGATTCAGAGCCTGTTGCAGGGCATCGTTGATGCGCTGACCGGCCCGCTCGGCGTCGTGATCGCCACACTCGCCGTTCTGGGCGTGTTCCTCAGCTGGTTCTTCAATATCATCGATCTGCGACAGGCCCTCTGGGTTCTCGTCGGCATTGCCGGTGTTGCCGCCGCTCCCACTATCGTTGCCGCAGTTTTCGCCGGTGGCTGAGCGCTCGCCTCTCTTTCTCGGCCTCGTGCGCCCGCCCAAGCTTCTGGGCCTGCCCATCATGTACGCGATGGTCTGGCTTTTCGGCTCGGTGCTCTTGTTCGTCTGGGTCCAGCACATCGCGGTGCTGGGTGTGGCGGCCCTGCTCTACCCGGTGCTCTGGAAGGCTGCGGATTGGGACCCACGCTTCATCGACGTGATGATGACGGCGCTGCAAGAGACGCCGCCCACGCGGAACCGCTCCATCCACGGCGGGGACAGCTATGCCCCGTGAAGCCGCGCTTGATCTCCGCACGATGACGCCGGACTGGTACGCGCACGAGACCCGCCTCGCGCACATGCTGCCCTATGTGAGCCTCGTCGATGACCAGACCGTGCGGACCCGGGTCAACGAGCTTTTCCAGTGCATCCGGCTCGACGGGGTCAATAGCTACACGACCGATGACGCCTATCTCGACAAGGTGACCGCGCTCTTTGCCCGGATCATTGCGCAATTGGGGCCGGAGTTCAGCCATTACGTCCATAAGGTCTCGAAGGCGATCACGCCGGACCTCGAGCCGCTGCGCGAGGACAGTTTCGCGGGAGAAGTCGACCGGCTCTGGCGCAAGAAGCTAGAGACCAGCGGGCTGCGCGACAAGACGCTCACCCTTACGATCATCCATCGCCCGCCTCCAAAAAGCGTCCTGCCATTCCTGAACCGCAGCGCGCCGGATCGCCTCAAGGAAGCGACCGAGAAGCGCCTTCGCCGATTGGGCGAGGCCGTGAACGTGTTCCTGTCTGGCCTGACGGAGCTGAATCCACGTGTGCTTTCGGCCAAGTCCGGCGAGTTGATCGGCTTTCTGGGGGCCCTCAACACTGGCCAGGAACTGCCGCTCTATCCGGCGAACACCTATGGCTTCCTGTCCTTCAACGTCGCCAACACGCGAGTGACGTTTCAAGGCGATCACTTCGAGCTCTCCGAAGGCGTCGTGGGACACCGCTACGGCAAGAGTTTCACCATCGGGGAATACTCGGAAGGCACCTCCTGCACCATTTTCGACATGCTGAACCTGCCGGTCGACATGATCGTCACCCATTCCTTCACGCCGATCAATTCGAACCTCATGGCAGGCCGCATCAAGCGGCAAAAGCGCCAGATGCAGGCCTCCCAGGACGCGGCCCTGTCGCTGATGGAAGCGCTCGACATCGCCGCCGATGATCTGGAGGCCAAACGCCAGAGCTTCGGCGAGCACCACATGGTGGTGACGATCTTCTGCGATACGCTGGACGAGTTGCAAACGCTCAGCGCCGAGATCGTCAACGCCGCTGCCGCCGAAGGCGTGAAGATGATCGGCGAGCGGGTCGCGGCCAAAGCCCACTACCTCAGTCAGCATCCCGGCAACCAGCCGAAACGCGTGCGTGCCAGTGCGATCACCAACCGTAATTTCGCCGACTTCGCGGCGTTTCATCGGACCCAGCTCGGCAAGCCTGCTCAGAAAACACCCTGGGGCAAGGTCATCACCTACTTGCCCACGCCCGAACAGAGCGCTTACCGGTTTTCCTATCACGAGCAGGGATCGCCCGACAAAGAACCGACCAGCGGCCATACCCTGATCATGGGGCGGCCCGGGTCCGGCAAATCGGTGCTGTCAGCCTTTCTGATGACCCAGGCCCGTCGCGCAGGGGCGCGGATCTTCGTCTTCGATTACCGTCTTGGCATGGAGATGGCGGTGCGCGCCAATGGCGGGCGCTACGCCTCCCTGAACGCCGGCCAGCCCACGGGTCTCAACCCGCTCTGGACCGAGACCGATGCGCGGGGCACCGCGTGGCTCTCGGACTGGCTCACCACACTGCTCTACCGCGCCGACAAGCCTCTGACCCCTGCGCAGACCAACCGCATCCAGGAAGTCGTGCGCCAGAACGCGCAGGCCACAAACCCGGCCCTACGGAACTGGCGGGATTTCGCATCGCTCTTTGTCTCCACCGACGATGGCGGCGATCTGCACCAGCGTTTGCTCGAGTGGACCGAAGAGGGCCGCTATGGCTGGATCTTCGGGCAGACGCTGGAAGACACGTTCTCGCTCGAAGGCGATGTCGTCGGGTTCGATCTCACCGGCATTCTCGACAGCGAGGCCGAGAAAGAACGCATGGCGGTCCTCTCCTATCTCTTTCGCCGGGTCGAGCGCGAGATCGAGGATCGCCGCCCCACCATCATCGTCATCGACGAGGCCTGGAAGGCGCTCGACAACGCGTATTTCGCCGAGCGGCTGTCGAACTGGCTCGTGACCGCGCGCAAGCAGAACACCGTTGCGGTAATGATGACGCAATACGCCAGCCAGCTCGAGCGCACCCGGACCGGCAAGACTATCGTCGAGGCCGTGCCGACGCAGATCCTGCTCCCCAATATCCGCGCCAACGCCTCGGATTACGCCATGCTGAACCTGACGGAGAAGGAACTCGATGTCCTTCTTAACACGGGCAGCAACAGCCGCTTGGCGCTGATCCGTGACGATCAGGGCTCGATCGTCGTCGATGCCGATCTCAGTGCTCTCGGGCCCAATCTCACCATCCTCGGCGGCATGGAGAAAGGCGAAGCGCTCGTCGGCGCCGATTACCGCGACCACCCTGATTTCTGGAGGCTTTCATGACCCGTATCTTATTGTTCCTCGCCGCCCTCGGCCTGCTCGCCTCCTGTGCGCAGTATCGCGAACCGCAGGCCAATTGCTTCACCTTCCTCGCCTCCACCGCAGCCATCTCGCCTGATTGCACCTTCACGCCCCTTGGCACACCGGAGGGCGACATTGAGGTCTAGCCTGCCCCATATCCTGGCACTTTGCCTGCTGCCCGGTCTCGCCTTGTCTCAAGGCGTGCCAACCAATGACAGCGGGCTGACTGCACGCGATATCGTAGAAACGGGTGATCGCGAGGCAGACTTGGCTGTTCAGGCCGACAAGCTTGCCGTGCGCGAACTCATCGCCGAGATCGAACGGGAGCAGCTGGAAACCCTCCGACGCATCCTCGATGCCCAGACCAGCTTCGGCGGCCAGGGCTTGCCCGCGATGGTCTCGGGACTGGAAAGCGGCAGCGGGGATCCCGACCGCTCGGTGGCGGCGGTCTATGGCACGGGCGAGATCGATCCCAATCCCGGCGGTGCGCAGATGTTCGGCGACGCCGCCGAGAACATCGAGCAGCTCATCATCCGCGTCGCCCAGGAAACCAGCGGCTTTGCGGGTGTTGGCCGCGCAGGGCTCTCCCCCGTTCAATGGCGCGCGCTGCTGCAAGCGCTGATCTGGCAGGAAAGCCGGTTTACGATCGGTGCACGGTCTCCCGTCGGCGCCTATGGCCTCACCCAGATCATGCCGGGCACCGCCAGCGATCTCGGCATCAACCCGGAATACTATGACAGCCCCTACCTACAGGTGCATGGCGGCGCGCGCTATCTCGCGACCCAGCTCAAAACATTCGATGGTAACATCATCAACGCCCTCGCGGCCTACAACGCCGGCCCCGGCCGGGTTTTCGAGTATGGCGGCGTTCCGCCCTTTCGCGAGACCCAGTACTACGTGTCGGTCATCCCTGAACGCTACAATCTCTATCTGAGCCGTATCGGCGGGATCGAAGCGCTTGGCACGATCGACCCCGCGCTTCTGGCCAATGCCAACCTCTCGCTCACGGGGCACGGCGCGGCCTTCTATGGCAACAACTCACCCGCCGCGATCAGGCAAGCCGCCCTGCGTATTGCGGATATCGTCGAACGGATTTCCGAGACCGAGGATGTGCAGGAGAGCGTTGCGCTCAACACCTATGCCCGCGCCGAACTCGTGCGTCTCGTGGCCGCCCGCATCCGGCTTCAGGCCGCCCGCACCCGCGTGCTCTCCGCCGAAGAGCTGGCCCAGGCCAGCGCCCGCATGGCCGAAGGCGCGTTCATGGATTTCACGATCAGGGAGATTGAATGATGGGACATCTGCTCTTGAGGACGGCTTTGGCCACGACACTTGGCGTTGGCTTGCAGTTCAGCGCCCTACCCCCTGCCGCAGCACAAGGTGTACCGGTCGTCGACACCCAGAACATCGCACAAAACATCCAGCAGCTGCGGCAGATGATCGAGGACGAGATCCTGCAAAACGAGCAGCTGACACAGCTCCGCGAGCAGCTTGCCACGCTCACGGATCAACTCGCGGAGCTGCAAAGAACCTATGAAGCGCTCACCCGACTTGCCGAGCTTCCCGAAATCATCCGGACGGAAATGGAAGACGAGTTGAACGGTCTGCTCGACCAGGAGTTCGGGGACATCCTCGCCACGATTGAGGCGATCAAGACTGGGGATTTCTCTGGCCTCTCCGGCTCCGGCGCAGGCGAGATCGAAACCCAGATGGACCGGGTGCTGGCCGATCTCGGCTTCGATGAAGACACGCTCTCGGAAATGGCCACGAGCGGCAATTCCGGGGCCAACCGCGTGGCGACGCAGGCAACAACCGGCGCGCTCGTCTCAGCCGCCGCCCAGAACAGCTATGAAGATGCCGGCCAATCGCTCGAGCGGGTCGACCGTCTTGTGGGGCTCATCGACGACATGGAAGAGCTCAAGCAAAGCATCGATCTCAACACGCGCGTGACAGCTGAATTGGCCATCGCCCTTGTGGCGATGTGGCAGCTGGAAGCGATTCAAACCGTGGGTGACGGCACCGGCGGCGTGATCGATGCCGCCACCATCGCCGAAGAGCAGCGCTTCATGGATTTCACCTTGCCGGACCTCCGGGCAGACTGATCGTGGGGGCATGACGGGTGGCGAGTGAACAAGAAATCATCGAGGAAGAACTGGTCTATGGCGCGCTGCGCCGCGAACGGCTCTGGCAACGCCTTGGTCTGACAGGTCTTGTCTTCGGCATCATCGGCTGTTTGAGCGCGGCAGCTGTCTCGATCCTCGATGTCGACCCGCCCCCCGTCGTTGTCCCCTATGATCCCGCCACCGGCTTTGCTCTCCCCGAGGCCTCGGTGGGCGCTTCCTCGGTGACCGCCAACCAGGCGATCATCGAGGCGGAGGTCTTCCGCTATGTGACCGACCGGGAGGTCTATAACCAGCTCGACAACGATCTGCGCATCCGCAGCGTTCTGCGCCGCTCGGACGGGGCCGCCGAGAGCGGGCTGCGCCAGATCTGGAACAGCGCCAACGAGAATTACCCGCCGACCGTCTATGGCCCCAATGCTCGGCTCGACGTGGAAATACTCAGCATCAACCGGATCGGCACCAACCGCGCCACGGTGCGCCTGCGCAAGCGCCTGACGTCCATTAACGGAGTCCAGACCGGCCTTTTCACTGCGACGCTTCTCTTCGAGTTCCGCCCGGAGACCCGCCGCTCCATCGATGAGGTCTGGACCAACCCCTTCGGCTTCACCGTGCGCGAATATTCCATCCGCTCCGACAGATTGGAGAATTAGTTTGATCAATAAGTTCTTTGTTGCTGCCATATTTGTTTTGCTGCCTGCCCTCACTTTCGCCGAAGCCATCCCGCGCGGTGGCCCAAATGACAGCCGCGTGCGGCTGGCAACATATCAGGAAGGTCAGGTCTACCGCCTCAGCGTCTCGCTCACCCATGTCACCACGGTCGAGTTCGGGGAAGGCGAGAGCATCCGCTCGATCATTGCGGGCGACACGGAAGGCTTCGAGATCGACGGCGTACCCGGGGGTCAGGCCTTCGCGATCAAGCCGGTGGCGCGCGGGGTGCATACCAATGTGACCGTCTACACAAACAGGCGCAGTTATTACTTCAACGTCGAGGAGACCCGCAGTCCGACCTTTTACGTGGTCCAGTTCCGCTACCCCGAAGACAATACCCGGCCCACACGTGCCATCGCGGCCCAAGCGCCGAACTATAATTACGGTGCCAGCGCGCGGACCGAGTTCACCCCCACCCGTGTCTGGGATGACGGGACGTTTACGTATTTCGAATTTCCGCGGAACGCGCCGGTGCCTGCGATCTTCCGCTACGCCAATGGCCGTGAGCGCACGGTCAACACGCAAGCCACCGAGGACAGCGTGATCCGGGTTTCCGGGGTGAACGGGCAATGGGTTCTACGGATCGGTGACGAGGTGGTCTGCATCAAAGCCACACCACCTACGGGGGTGCGATCATGAGCGACGCCGGAAACGCTGACCTCGAAAAGCGCCTTGCCGCCCTTGAGCAAGGCAAAGGCTCCGGGTCGCCCCCTGCCCCACGGCGCTCACCGCTGCTCGCATTGGTCGTTGTCCTCGCGATCGGGGCGGGTGGTTCACTGCTCTATCTGATGTCCCAACCCGAGGAAGAAGAAGCCCTGCCTACGGCCACGCCGGACGTGTTCCAAAACGAAGGCGACGGGTTTGGTGCCATCGAAACCCTCCCTCCACCCGAGCCCGAAGTGGTTCTGGTCGCGCCCGAGCCCGTCGAGCCCAATGCCGAGCTTCTGGCGCAGCTCGCCGCCCTTCAGGCCCAGATCGAGGAGTTGCGCAACGCGCCCGAACCCGTCGTCGAGGAAGACACGGCTGCCGCCGAAGCCATCGATGCGCTGACCGCCCAGATCGCGGCGCTACAAGCGGCGTCAGAAGCCGCGCAGCAGCAGTTCCGAGACGAGCTCACGGCGCGCGATCGCGAGCTGGAACAACTCCGCATGGACCTCGAACTCGCGCAGCTCGAGGCCAACCGCCCTGCCCCCGCGCCTCTGGGGCCATCTGAGGACGAGTTGCGGGCGCGGGAAGAGGAGCGACTGCGCCGCGAAGAGGAAGCAAGACGGCTCGCGGAACTCGAGCGTCGCGCGGCCGAAGAACGTGCGTTTCAGGAGCGCCGCATCACCTCGCCCACCATCGCCTTTGGCGGCACCTCAGGAGCAAATGAAACCGCGCTGACCGAGCGGACCTTTGGGGAAGTGACGGATTTTGTGCTGAACGGCGCGCTGCCCACTTCTATGACGCAAGCCGAGGTCATCGCCAATCCCTCCAACACGATCATCCAGGGCACCATGATCCAGGCCATCATGGAAACCGCCCTCGACAGTTCCCTGCCCGGCCAGACCCGGGCCGTCGTCTCAGAAGATGTATACAGCTTCGATGGCTCCCGCCTTCTGATCCCGCGCGGGTCCCGCCTGATCGGGCGCTATCGTTCGGGGGTCGATATCGCGCAGCGCCGCGTCACGATCGCCTGGGACCGGATCATCCTGCCCGCGGGCCAGACCGTCCAGATCAGCTCTTTCGGGGGCGATGAACTTGGCCGTTCGGGTGTTACCGGCTTTGTGGACACGCGCTTTGCCGAGCGTTTCGGGTCGGCCGCCCTGATCTCGCTAATTTCCGCGGCACCAAGTGCCGCCGCCTCCGAGGTCCAGGATGAAACTGCCGCCGACGTTCTCGAAGACGTTGGCGATGATCTGGCAGATGCGACGGACAGCGTCATCGGCGATTACCTCTCCATCGGCCCCGTCATCTATGTCGACCAGGGCGCCCGCGTCACGGTCATGGTCGACCGCGATCTGGAGATATTCTGAGCCCATGTCGCTGAGCTATCTCGAAACCTCACTTGACCGGATCGACGCCGCCGCCCGCGACGATGTCATCGAGATCTGCATCAACCCTGATGGCACCTGTTGGGGCGAATTCCAGGGCGATCACTTCATGCGCGCGCTGGACCAGAGGCTGACGGGCGTTCAGGTCAGGGACCTCGGCAACCAGATCGCCTCCTCTGCAAATACCACGATGAGCAAGGACCGCCCTATCGTCTCGGTCTCGATCACCTACAAGGGACGCCCGATTCGCGCACAGGTCATCACCCCGCCCGCCGTGCTCTCGGCCATGTCGATCAGCCTGCGGTTCTTCTCAAGCCTGCCACTCGATGGGATCGCGCTCGATTTCCTCTATGGTAAAGAACGCAAACTCGAGGAACTGCGCCTCGAAAAAAAGCGCGCCTTACGCGCCGTGGTGGCCGCGGGTTTGATCGATGATGCGCTGGCCTTCTGCGTCGAGAACAAACTCAATATGATCGTCTCGGGTGGCACCTCCACCGGCAAGACCGTAGCCGCGCGCAAGATCCTCTCTCACGTACCGGCCGAGGAACGCATCGTGACCATCGAAGAAGCCGCCGAGCTTCTGCCGACCCAGCCAAATGCCGTGACCCTCATCGCCAATCGCGACGCAGAATTCCAGACCGCCGATGTGCTTCTCACCGCCACGCTGCGCATGCGCCCCGACCGGATCATCCTGGGCGAGGTGCGCGGCAAGGAGGCCATGACCTTTCTGGAAGCCATCAACACCGGCCATGGCGGCTCGATGACCACGCTGCATGCCGAAACTCCCCAACTTGCCGTGCAGCGCCTCGCGATCGCAGCACTAAAGACCGAGTTCCCGATGACCTATGCCGACATGATCCAGTACATCGAGAATTCCATCGACGTGATCATCCAGGCCGGTCGCCATGACGGCAAACGCGGCATCACCGAATTCTACCTCCCCGGCGCAACTGAGATTGGAATTTCCCCATGAAGACCTTTGAATACGATATCCCGTCCTTTCCCATGGCCCGAAAAACCAGCCTTGCCGAAATGCAGGCCAGCCTGAATGCCAAAGGTGCGGAAGGCTGGGAGGTGGTGTCGATCAGCTCCTCGGAATTCGCCAACGTGGGACACACGGTCTTCCTGAAGCGTGAGACCACACCCGCCGGAGCCACGGCATGAGGCAGGCGGGCTGCACCCTCGTATTGACTGCGCTGGTCTTGGGCCTGACGTTGGCACCCGCCTTCGCTGAGCGCGATCTCGTGCCGACCCTCGATCGCAGCTTTGACGTCTGTCCGGACCGGCCCGCTGAACCCTTGTGGATGCAGGAGATCCCCCTGCGCCAAGCCTATCAGCGGGTTCTGGTTCAGGACATCTATCGCGCCCAGAATCTCGAGCGGGTCGTCGAGATCGGCAACTGCGACTGCGCGACCCGGTTCCCCTCTTGGGACGCAGCCGAGGCCGTGTTTCGGGAAAGGTACCCGAGTGACGAACGATGGGAGATGCTGCAAGCCTCGGACGCCTACAACCGCCGCGCAAACGCTGCCCGCCCTGCCGCCAAGGCCATCTGCGAAGCCGCGCGCAATTGGTAAGGCAGCCCCGTCATGAGCGTCGTCACCTATTTCGTTGAAACCTCCCAGGGCTATCTCGACACCGCCGCAGAAACCCAGTTCGGGTCGGTCGCGGCAACGGTCGGCACGCTTCTCGTCCTGGGAACAACGCTCGTGGTGATCCTCGTCTTCCTGAACATGATCTACCAGTACAAGGCGATGGACGGGCGCACGGCCTTCTGGCTCGCGGTCAAGATCGGGTTGATCGGAATATTCGCGACCAATTGGATGCAGTTCAACGCCTTCTCGTCTGCCATTCTCTATGGGATCGACAGTATCGCGGGCGCGCTCGTGGCCTCCGTCGGCGGCGGCAGCCTTGGGCCTTCTGGAACTTTCGCTGAAGAATTCGACCGGTTGATCGCCGAGCTCGGCGATTACCTGAATGCCGCCGGGTCCGAGCTGAACTGGATGGCTGGCGCCATGCTCGACATCGTCGGAGTGCTTCTGCTCTCGATCCTCGGCGGACTGGCCGCCTTCATCCTCGTGGCCTCCCGACTGATGATCGCGCTTCTGATCGGGATCGCCCCGGTGATGATTTTCCTGACCCTCTTCGAGGTGACCAAGGATTATTTCGCGCGCTGGTTATCCGCGCTGGTTTCCTTCGCGCTCTACCCCATCGTCGTGGCCGGCGTGTTTGCCACGATCACTGGGGTTTCCTCAGCCTTGATCGGTGAGCTTGGCGACCCGGAAGGGGCCTCCAATATCGGCGCGCTCATCCCCTTCTTCATGATGGTGCTCATGGCCAAAGGGTTCATAATCGCAACACCCTTTATCGTCCGCGCGATCTCCGGTAACATCATGATGCCCGCCCTCTCCGGAGGTCTCGGCGGCGGCTACAGCTTCGCTCGCGCAGCGATGGGCAGCCAGCAAGCCTACAACCGCTATCTGATCGGCGGTGCAAGCGGCGCAGAGTACGCAGCCCTCAGGGCGCGGCAGTTCTTTGGCGTGCAGCAGATGCCGGCGAGGCAAGGCATGGGTCAGACGGGTTCCACAGGCGGCACAGGATCCGCAGACTCAGGGTCAAAAATGCTGGCGCAGCTGGCGAGACTGGGTCGGCTTGGTCGACGGTGACGGTCCTTTGCGGACATCGGCTGGACAGGCTATCGCTGCGATGACACTTCCCGGAACCGGCCATCCATGCAGTCGTGCAGCATGGGTCAAGTTTGCAAGGTCCGTAGTTGCCGTTGCAAACTGTTCCGCTAGGCTTTTCGAAGTGAAAAAGGGTATAGCTACTAGTGGGCACCCACTGTCGAAAGAGGGCAAAAGGCGCATTTAATTTTCATAAGGCGCGCTCTGCACACCCTACATAGCAAGCGGGCAGCTTTTCATTGAACCGCAGCATTTTCTGCCATCTCGTTTTAAGATATCAACTATCTCGGACTCGATCCGCCGCCGCTCATGCTCTCGCAGAACTAATTCTTCAATCACATCTTTATTTGGGCACTCGGCACGTAAAACCGGTTTATGTAACCGATTGCAGCCCGAACTGCACTTGTCAGCGACGCAAGATTTCTTTCGCAGAAGCCTATGTTTCCACCTGCATCCTCTTGGACAGGGTGTGCGCACATTCAAGACTTGCCTGCGATCTCTGGATATGCGCGGCAAGCGGTCGGCCAACCATCCTTTGCCTCGGAACATAGCCAACCACAAATCCTCTTCCCATCCCAGAGGTTTGGCCAGTGTCTCCATCTCGACCTGAACATGTGCCGCATCGCCATGACTCAGACCGGAACCTAGCGGCCATACACCTCTATTGTGGGCGTACACCTGGTTTCTCAGGTAAACGCTCAAGTAGGACCACCACGTCTTGGCTGCGTCGTCATCGTCCAGCGGATATTCGGAACGAAAATAGACACAGAATGTGCTGTCCGGATTGATGTGCCGTTCGAGGCAGAACGCAGGAAGCTGACGCTTGTTCTCCACTTCCCCTACAGCAACCCCGCCATGCTTTGAAATCTCAAGCTTGAGCCAAAACCCGTCAGCAGACATAGTCTTCGTGCCCGGAGGTGACACCAACAGGGTCGTCTCACGCGTCTTTTTGTCTGCAATGCTCGCCCATTCTGGGGTGTTTTGGAGCAGTCGGTTCAGAGTGTTCATTCGGACTTGAAATGTGCCCGAGGCTGAGGCGACTGGCTTGGAGCATGGGCTCTGGCGTAGTTCGGGCTGGCAACTTGTGCCGGAGCAATCGACAAGCAAGCTGCGACTTCGTCATAGTCCATGCTGGCGGTATAGCCGTCCTCGTATAGCAAGTCCCCAAGCGCTACGGGGGCAACACTCAGCGCGCGTGGTCCGAACTTGACGCCGTTGTCCTCGCAGTCGCGCTGCATCTGCTCGGACCGTGTGGTTGCGATGCTTGATGCCACGCGCACGGACCGATCACCACGGATACCAATCCGGGAAACCGGTGTCGGGCCAAGCTCGACACCGATGGCCAGTCCAAGACTGTCGAGATTGCCTAGAACAGATTTGCACAAGCCGAATGACGAGTGGAGACCGCCAGCACACTGCGCTGCTGAAGATACTGATTTGCGTTCGTCGGTCTCAGTGCGCGTTCCTTCGGCAATTAGCGCATGGATACAGTCCCCTATGAACCGGACTTTCCGGCCTCCAAAATCCTTCTCCACCACATTCTGAAATTCTTGGCGGATAACGTGAAGGGCGCGAACCGCTTCGCGAATGCCTCCTGACGCCACGGCTTCATCGAGATAGTCGGTGTACCCGGACAGGTCAGCATACATGGAGACCAACGGCATGCGGATCGAGCGGCTTGGCGACAACTCAGCATAATCGATTTCGCGCAGCGGCGGCTCCCTGTGAGAAAAGGTGAAGCTCGGGTCGGTGAAGTCTGGAAACTCCCCACGATGAACTTCATCTTTCCAGTTGGCCACGATATCTTGCGTATAAGCTTGGCGGTCCTGAACACCGAACACCAGATTGCCGTTGGCATCCTGGCGCGCTGCGTTTACGGTAACATCGGAATCAGCGAGACTTATGAACTCGTTGATCACTCCGAACTCCTGTAGGTTCAAAAGAGCCCGCACGCGGTCGGAGACATAGACACCTGCCTCCTTACCGAAGGCCAGCTTTGCTGCATGGTTTGCTGCGCTACCAAGGAACATCGGTTCCTGTTCGCAGCCCGTTCCGTTGTTGATGGCAACGCAAGTGCCCACGTCGATACCGATCCGGAATTCCGCGTTGAACTCGTTCCGGGCAAGCTCGCGGTTTGCGGCATCTGCAACCCGCTTGAAGTCATCAACGAAAGCAAGCGCCTGGGCCAACGTGTCGCGGCTGACACCCTGCTTTCCGCGTTCCAGAACAACAGCGTGAACACGACCATTGTGAAAATCCACCCGCTGCGCTGCGGATGCCTCAATCGCCCTGTCAGCCGCGCTGTAGTAGAGGTGCAGCAGGCGCATCGCGTGCTCGTGCGAGGCCTCTGTCTCGCGGCCTTCGTCAAGGCGAAACTCATCGTAGTTGGTGATGGCAATGTAGATTTGCACAGTGTCCACCACCACGGCCTTGCCTCTCGGCAGACTAAACAGCGGCGGCGTGGTGGGCTGTTCTTTCGCTACCCGCATGGCCATGTCGGCCTGATACAGGCGCTGGTATTCTTCAAAGCGCTGAACATTGAAGTCTGGAACCTCGCCTTTCAGCTTGTTGATGCGCGCGAGCGCTGTTGCCTCATTCCAGGCCATCTTGATCTTCCTTTCTGCGTCACCGGATGACCCGCCGCGCCGATTCTAGTTTTTAATATACTCCTATATTTTGGGGGTATCATAGTATTTGTCAATATGCTAGTCTTTTGCAGGGAGAATAGGCCGCCATGAAGCACGAATCCATCAAGCCAAGTCAGCGAAAACGCTACGAGTTCATAGAGTTCCAGCTCATGTGGGACGGTACTGTTGGACGCAAGATTCTTACGGAGAAGTTCGAAATTTCTCCGCAGCAAGCAACGCTAGACCTCACATCGTACCTGGACCTCGAACCAAAGAACATGACCTACGACCCGCGTCAGAGAACCTACATCGCACGCTCTGGATTTCGTCCGGCTTTTATAAAGGGAGAAGCGGCGGAGTATCTTCAACACTTAGAAATGCTGCATCATGGCTATCGTAGCTCCGATGAAGTCTGGCCTGCAAGCGTACCTGAATTCGATGCGGTAGCGGCTTCCACGCGTAAGACTGACCCCGATATCTTAAAAGCCGTGCTTCGGGCTATTCGTGACCGACACTGTATTGAGGTCATGTATGTCTCTCTCAGTTCTGAATCGGATTCGCCTCGTTGTCTTTACCCGCATGCGATTGCCAGTGATGGTCACCGCTGGCACATGCGTGCATTCGACGGAGATAAGAACCGCTATTCAGATTTTGTGCTTTCGCGCGTCGAAAAAGTCGCAACCAACGCTGATAATGACCAAGAGCTTCCAGAGGACGAAGAGTGGACGAATATTGTTGATTTACGCTTGCAGCCTGATCCAGCTCTCAGCGATAGGCAACGCGAACGTCTGGAAATCGAATATGACATGAGCAAAGGAGAGCTGTTGCTGAAAGTACGCCAAGCGATGCTGTTTTACTATCTGCGCTTTTATGGGTTCAATCCTCACGACGTTGAAGAAGGGATGATCCGCAACAAAAGTAGCTTTTCACTCTCTATCAAAAACCTAGAAGAAGTAGACGAATGTATTGGTCGGCGAAGCTAAGAAAAATAATCGGCTGGGAAAAAGAGGTCAGACTGCCCGGACTGTTCTCGGGGGACGGTGCATCTGAGCTTGTCAGGACAACCCTTCGTGAGAACCGTGCAATTCGCGGCGACTCAGCAATTGTAGACCAACTAATGAATCACGGTGAGATTGTATTTTTTCGCAAGGGCGACTGCTTGATTCATGAAGGTGATCAGGACAATGATGTTTATTTTCTTCTGTCTGGTGAGGTGGATATCGTTTTCAAGCGTCAGCTTGGTTCGAAACGCGTTGCTCCGAACCAAGTCGGCGAGATGGCAGCGATTGAACTTGGAAGCAAACGATCGGCAAGTGTATATGTCCTGACAGATGAGGCTGCCGCCCTTAAAGTGCCGGGACAGGAATTTAACCGAATATGGACGAATAGCCCAGAATTGCAACAAAACCTGCAAATAGAGATGACCGCGCGCCATCGCGAAAGGATCGCTGCTGGCGAAGTTGCAAGGCGTAATAATTCCTCTTCATGGTTCTGGACTTCTTTTGGAGTGGGCTTGGCATCGTCTCTCATCACTTGGCTATTTCTTGTCCCTGCAACATGGACATATGATGCCCGCCTGGCGGCAACCGCCATGTTTGGCCTTGCGGCGTTCATATTGATGCTTCTTCATAATCCGGCTTTTTTTTGGAGGCGATGCTTCGGCCTTGTCTTGTTGGCTATGGTGGGGGTCTTTGCCCTTGCTCAGTTTGTATCTGTGGAGGCAGAGCATGGATTTGCCAGCCTAGAAGTAGCAATTCGTACTGGTGAGACCCAAAGTGAATGGCGGCAAACGCTTATCAATCAAGGAGCCTTTGTCCTCTCTTTGATTATTTGTGCGTGGATGGATCGCAGGAGCAACCCGGACTAAGAGAGAAGCTGCTCTGCATCTTGAAAACTAGACCGTTTGAGGAGAAAGTTCTCGGCTGTTTTTTCATGGCTGGAGCGGAACGCTCTGCCTAAAGTACCGGATTCCGCCCTCCTCTTCGGTCGCCCCATGTCTGCCGGCGCGGAACTGATAGTGTGTCCGTTTTTGCGGCCAGTCCGTGATGCTGCCTGCAGCTAACTTCCGGAATCTGCGCTCAATGTCGATTACCAAGGTCGAGACTGTGCAGAATTTTGTGCGTGACGCGTTTTCTTACGCCATCGGGAAGCGGTCTTCGAACATGATGGCAAGCTGAGATCTGACAGCGTGCCATTCGCGGACCGAACGCTTCCACTCGGTCGATGTAGCATTGAGCGCCAGATAGATCAATTTCGCCGCAGCGTCGTCGCTTGGGAAATGACCTCGGGTTCTGACGGCACGGCGAATATTCGAGTTCAAGGCCTCAATGGAATTCGTGGTGTAGATCAGCCTGCGGACCTCGGGCGGGTAATCGAGGAACGGGATGACCTCGTTCCAGGCCCGGCGCCAGCTCGGCGCGATCGCCGGATACTGCCTTGCCAGATCGCTGTCCTCGAACTCAGCCAGAGCCAGTTCTGCCGCCTCGACGTCCACGGCCGTGTAGATCGCCTTGAGGGCGGCGGCGACGGCCTTGCGGTCCTTGTAGCTGGCGAAGTTCATGGAATGGCGCAGCAGATGGACGATGCAGGTCTGGATCCGAGTCTGGGGGAATGCGGCCTCGATGGCCTGGGGAAAGCCCTTCAGCCCGTCCACGACGGCGATGAGGATGTCCTGGACGCCCCTGTTGCGCAGGTCGCTGAGCACTTTGGCCCAGAACTTCGCGCCCTCATTGGCCTGAAACCACAGGCCCAGAACGTCCCGCGTGCCATCCGGCAGCACCGCGAGGGCTACGAAGACCGCCTTGTTCGAGACCGCCCCGTCGCTGCGGATATTGACCCGGATCGCGTCCATGAAGACGATCGGATAGCACGGCTCCAGCGGGCGGTTCTGCCAGGCGGTGACCTCCTCCATGACCGCGTCGGTGATCGCGGAAATCAGGCTGGGCGAGGCCTCGACGCCGTAGATTTCCTCGATATGCCCCTGGATCTCTCGGGTCGTCATTCCCCGGGCATACATGCTGACAATCTTGCGGTCGAATTCAGGAAAGCGCCGCTGATACTTCGCGATCAGCATCGGATCGAAGGTGCCGTTCCGGTCGCGGGGAATGTCCAGAACCACCTTGCCGCTGTCCATGGTCACGGTCTTCTGGCTGCTGCCATTGCGCCGATTGGGCGGCTGGTTCTGGCCCTCAGGCGCATCATCTGCGCGCTCTTCATCGAGATGGACATCCATCTCTGTGCTCAGCGCGCGTTCCGCCAGCGCCTTGGTCAGCTCCGCCAGGATGCCGCTCTTGCCAAACAGGTCACCGGGTGAACGCCCTTCCATCAGACGGTCCAGCAAGTCTTTGTCGATGCTCATACGTGGGTCTCCTCTGTGAGCAGTTACCACGTCAGCGCACAAAATTCAGGATAGTCCCGCTTATTCGCGTTTTTGTTCATTACTCTCTTTTGGTTCGGGGTCATTTTTCGCAAAAGACAGGCACCATCGGGCCTTATGTTCCCGTGGTTGTCAGCCGTACGGCTGTCGGCACTTTGGTCTGATACCAAGCTTCATGTTGCAGCCATTCGGAGAATGCGCCTACCTCCGTATGATGACCACGCTCCACTGGCATCTGCGATACACGGGCTTGGCCTGTTGCTGGTTACTGCCATGGCTGCTTCAGGCACAATCTATTACTTTATAAACAGCGGTAATCCCGACGCAGGCGGTCTGGTTGGTGTCGTCATGTTTATTCACCTCAACCTTGCCAATCTTGTTTGGGCATATTTGATCGGACATGCGGGTCTTGCCCTTGTCCATCATTTTTCCAACAATCTGCGTTTGGCCGAAATGTGGTCGCTCCGCCGCGACTAACTAAGCCATATTATTGAAAACTGTAGGGCAAAAAATTCACCCCTGGACAGGTATCCAGGGGTGAATGGGTAAGATGGTTGTAGATTGTTACGCAGAATTAGAAACGCATACGAATACCAAAATTCACAGATGTGTCGTCGATATTGTTTCCTTTGGCCCGGATCAGGTCTGCCGTGTTTCCGAGGGACCGATTCCAGGATACACCAACATAAGGCGCAAATTCCCGCGTGATTTCATACCGCAGGCGAATACCAACACCTACATTGTTGAAGCCGGAACCAACGTCGAATTCAGGATCATCCTGGAGCGCGGCACTGGTTTCAAAGCGTCCCTGAGCAATCAGCTTCTGGGTAAACAGCAGATCGTAGGTGCCCTGAAAGCGAGCGGATACATCGCCCTTTTCGCTGACGAAGAGTGCGGATTCAACTTCAAACCAATAGGGTGCCAACCCCTGCAAACCCACGACGGCATAGGTTCGGTTCAGATTCGGGCCGGGCCCAAACTTCAGATCGTGACGAACACCAAACTGTGCATCCCAGAACGGCGAGATCATCCGGCTATAGAGGAGTTGCAGTTCCGCATCGCCTTCCTTGGTGGACGATGTTGTACTAGCGCCTTCCGTTTTGACCCACAGCTTGTCACGGTCGCCGCCATACCAGCCCTGTATGTCCCAGTTCAGTGTATCTCCACCAGAGTCATTATTCCTGATCTCGAGCTGATCAACGGTGACGGTGCCAAATTTTTCTTCATCCATCACCTGAGCACCAGCATGCTGCACGGTCGCGAACATTCCGAAGAGACCAAGACACAGGGACGAAATCGTAAATTTGCGCTTGCCACTCATTTTCGTATTTACCACTTTGGACTTCCTCATTCTAGTTCAGGCAACCGTTACAACG
The DNA here is from genome assembly GCF_003352105.1 of Sulfitobacter sp. SK025. NCBI lineage: Bacteria > Pseudomonadati > Pseudomonadota > Alphaproteobacteria > Rhodobacterales > Roseobacteraceae > Sulfitobacter > Sulfitobacter sp. SK025. The sequence continues at coordinate 128,473 of NZ_CP025811.1, forward strand.
CGGAACATTCCCATCTCCATGTGATAGAGAAGATGGCAATGGAAGGCCCAATTCCCGGGCGCATCCGCGGTGACCCGGACTGAAACCCGTTCGGCTGGTTTGACATTGATTGTATGCTTTCGGGGCAGGTATTTTCCCTGACCGTTCTCCAGCTCCATCCACATGCCATGCAAGTGAATAGGGTGCTCCATCATCGTGTCGTTCCGCAAAATCAAGCGCAGGCGTTCACCATACCGGAACTGGATCGGTCCCTTGACCTCCGAGAATTTTTTCCCATCGAAGGACCACATATAGCGCTCCATCACGCCAGTCAGGTGCAACTCAATTTCACGGGCCGGTTTGCGTTTGTCCTCGTAGGGTACCAAGCTGCGCAAATCCTTGTAGGTCAGCACCCGGCGACCATCGTTGCCCAAGCCAATGCCGGGGTTTGCGGTTTGATCCGTCGCATACATCGACACCATCGCACTACCTGGCAGGTGTTTATCCGGGCCGTGTTTGAAAGATTTGCCCTGGGGCTTGGTCGGCATTTCCATACCCTTGGTCATACCTGCCATGCCATCAGAAGACATGGATTTCATATCCTTCATGCCAGTGGACGACTCTTTTGCCATGCCGCCATCCATCGACATGCCGCCAGGCATCATACCCATGTCAGCCATGCCTCTGACAGGACGGGTGCGTCGGGCCGGGATACCTGCTTGCATACCCATCTGGGGCGCAAGAGTGCCACGCGCAAAGCCGCTACGGTCCATTGTTTCGGCGAAAATCGTATAGGGCTTGTTGCCGTCTGGCTCAACGATCACATCAAATGTCTCAGCCACACCGATGCGGAACTCATCAACTCGCACAGGTTTGACATTCTGGCCATCTGCGGCAACCACCGTCATTTTCAACCCCGGGATGCGAACGTCGAAATATGTCATCGCCGCACCGTTGATAAACCGCAGGCGAATTTTCTCACCCGAACGGAACAGGCCGGTCCAGTTTTCGCCACCGGTCATACCGTTCATCAAGTAATGGTACGTCGCACCTGTGACATCGGCGATGTCCGTCGGATCCATACGCATGGCTCCCCACCGCGTGCGATCTGCAAAGGTCGCCTTGGCACCGTTTTTCCCGACGCTCTGCATGAAATCAACGACGGTCTGTTTCTGGAAGTTGTAATATGACCCCATCGTCTTAATCTTGCGCAAGACGCTATAGGGGTTTTCAAAGGTCCAGTCAGACAACATGACAACATAGTCACGCTGGTATTTGAAAGGATCAGGCCGGATAGGGTCGATGATAATCGGCCCGTAGTGCCCCGATTGTTCCTGTAGACCCGAGTGGCTGTGGTACCAGTAGGTACCGCTTTGCCGGATCGGAATGCGATATGTAAATGTCTGGCCGGGCTTGATGCCCTGAAAGGTGACCTTGGGAACGCCATCCATCGCATTGGGAAGGATCAGCCCGTGCCAGTGAATAGATGTATCTTCACCAAGGGTATTGCGGACATTGATCGTAACGTCCTCGCCCTCTTTGAAGCGCAATAATGGCCCCGGAATACCGCCGTTCACCGTCACGCCGCGTCCGCGGCGACCGCCAACTTTGACACGCTTCTTTGCTACCGTCAGGTCATATACCCTTGGTGCCGTTTGTGCAGGCGCACCGTTCGTGTATGCATAGGATGGAACAACACTTTGAAACAATGCGGCTGATCCCAGCCCCACGGCCCCCGACATGAATCCACGCCTGTTCAAAAAGCCCAGTTTATCAGTCGTCATAACCATTCCTTCGCCATATCAGGTTATCCTATCCCATAGTCCCGTAGCCCTGACGAGTAAATTGGGGGCCCACTGGAAGGTTGGGCAAAAACTGCATTACTGCGCTACTTTAGGCACAGTTTTCGCCTTATGCTCCGAACCTGACGCCATCCAGGGGTTAAAAAGTCTCAGGGTCTGGTGGCTTGCGCACGAACCAGCTGCAGCCTAAGAACCCGAAAACTAGAATTTGATCCTAAACAGGACACCTATATGCAAACAGTTTTAGATGTGCTGGGATGGATAAGTGGTCTGCTGGGCCATGAACATTCAAAAGATACATCAACAGCGTTTTACGTCGTGCTTCATGTTATCCTTATCTGGGCACCATTGACGTTTGTTCTCGTCGTGCTGGTAAGAGTTGCAAAAAGTATCGCGAAACGCGCGAACGTATTTGGAAAAAGGTCTGGCACGGTCTTGCAGTCCGGGCTTCCGGGTTCGGTTTTTCAGTTGATATTTCGCCACACACGGCAGGATCAATTTAACCTTGTGGTATTGGGCCTGATCTCGCTGCCGGTTCTCTATGCAACCTTGGAATTGCCAAAACGGATTATCAACAGAGCCATTGACGGACCAGAGCACACCACCTTCATGTTCGGCCTCAACCTTACACAAACCGAACATCTGTTCTTTCTTTGCGCAGTTTATCTTGCAGCGATCATGACAAGCGGTCTTCTAAAATATGGCCTGAATGTTTATAAAGGGAAGGTCGGAGAGCGGCTTTTAAGGCGCCTTAGGCTAAATATATACTATAGATGGAGAGCGGGTTCAGGTACGGAGCAACGATCCGAGGTCATCCCGATTATCATGCAGGAGGTCGAGCCAATCGGCGGGTTTGCCTCTGAAGCCTTTGCGCTTCCCGTATTTCAGGGCGGGACGTTCCTGACAATACTTGTATTCATGTTTTTGCAGGATCCGTATCTTGGGGCTGCCGCAATTGCACTGTTACCACTTCAGCTAGCGTTAATCCCGAAGCTCCAACGAAAGGTCAATGTGCTCGCGCGGGCGCGGATGGGCGAGGTTCGTTATCTCAGCGGCCAGCTTGGAAGTCAGGCAACAGCCGATAATCTGATTGGTATCCACTCAAAAGCGGTCGGGGGCAGCCTTAAGGAAATTGAACGCATCCGGTTGAGCATCCATCGGGCAAAATTCTTCGCAAAAAGTCTTAACAATTTTCTGTCCTCCCTTACGCCCTTTTTCTTCTATGCAATCGGTGGATACCTCGTGATCAATGGGAAGTTGACCTTGGGTGGATTGGTCGCGGTAATAGCCGCTTACAAAGATTTTTCAGCCCCGCTAAATGAACTGTTCCGGTATTATCAAAGCCGTGAAGACGTCAAGATCCGCTATCAAGGTGTAGACGAATTTTTGAGCGATAGAGGCTTGTTGGTTTGAGAAGGCATAAATCATGACCTGCCCCCCGAGGCTCCCTCATTTATAACGAGAGTCTGCGGGTCTGGTTTTCATATTCGTTGTCTTCGTTTTGAGCAAGCGCGTCGGGCGCGGAGCCCTCAAATTGCTCAAGCGCTCGACGCGCTTCAGCGGGCGTTTGGTTTTCCAGTGATGAGTGGGGTCTGACGTTGTTGTAATCGTATCGCCAGAGCGCCAGCTTGCGGCGGGCGTCATCCAGGCTGTCGAACATCTCCTCATTCAAGAGCTCGTCGCGCAGGCTGCCGTTGAATGACTCGATGAAGGCATTCTGCTGGGGCTTGCCTGGGTCGATATAGTGAATCGCCCCGGTTTTACCGGAGACCTGTAGCTTCATTTTACGCGACCATATCGAGCACGTCGCGCTGTGCATAGAAGTTCTGTTCAGCCTCTGCTGGCGGTATGTTTCCGATAGGACCGAGCAAGCGCCGGTGATTAAACCAATCGACCCAGCCGAGTGTCGCGGTAATCCCCCCTAAAATTAGTGGTGTTCAAAAGTAGAATTTTCTCGGCAAGATATCTGAGGAGATTTACGATGAAGAATGGACGATACAGCGACGCGCAGATTATGGCGATCCTGAAGCAAGCGGAGGGTGGCGTGCCAGTTTCTGAACTGTGCCGTGAACATGGCATGAGCAGCGCGAGCTTCTACAAATGGCGTGCAAAGTTTGGCGGTATGGATGCGTCGATGATATCCGAGATGAAGGATATGGCGGAGGAGAACCGCCGCCTGAAGCGCATGTATGCTGAGATGAGCATGCAGAACGACTTGCTGAAGGAGGCGCTTGGAAAAAAGCGTTGAGGCCGTCTCAGAGGCGAGGGATGGCCATGAATGCGATTGCGCAACATGGGGTCAGTATCGCGCTGGCCTGCCGTGCGTTTGAGATCAGCGAGACTTGCTACAGATACAGCCCTGTTTTGAGCGACGAGAACGAAGAGATTGCGGACTGGCTTGAACGTCTGACGGCGAACAAGCGCAACTGGGGCTTTGGGTTGTGCTTTTTGTATCTGCGCAACGTTCAGGGCTATGGCTGGAACCATAAACGGGTCTACCGGATCTACTGCGAGCTGGAGCTGAACCTGCGGATCAAGCCCAAGAAACGCTTGAAGCGGGACAAGCCGGAGCCGCTGGCCGTGCCAGAGAGACCAAATGACACTTGGTCCATGGACTTCATGGCGGATCAATTGGCGGATGGTCGGTCGATCAGGACGTTGAACGTTTTGGATGACTTCAATCGCGAAGGCCTGGCCATTGAGGTCGACTTCTCGCTGCCTGCGGAACGCGTCGTGCGGGCGCTGAACCAGATCATTGAATGGCGAGGCCAGCCCCAAACTCTTCGTGTGGACAACGGCCCAGAATACGTCAGCGGCAAGCTGATGGCATGGGCTGAGACGCGCAACATCTGCCTGCAATACATCCAACCCGGAAAGCCGCAACAGAATGCCTATATCGAGCGCTACAACCGAACCGTTCGCGGCGAATGGCTGGGGCAATACATCTTCGAAACCATCGAGGAGGCACAGGACCAAGCAACTGAATGGCTCTGGACTTACAACAACGAGCGACCCAACATGGGTATCGGCGGCATGACACCCGCCATGAAACTGAAAACAGCCGCCTGAATTCTACGGCTGGACCCCATTAAAAATGGGGGGATTACCTCGCCATTTCCAGGTCCTGCATGTTGCGCCACGGTCCTTGGCGATGGACCAGTTCGGTTTTGTAGAGACCGTTTACCGTCTCGGCGAGGGCGTTGTCATACGAGTCACCGACACTGCCGACCGACGGTTCGATGCCAGCCTCAGCCAAACGCTCGGTATATCGAATGGACAAATATTGGGCGGATTCAACCGGTCGTCGCAACACCTTCGATCATATCCTGTTTGAGCAGCCGGTCGAGAGCTTCTGCCGGTGTTTGCCAACCCAATGTCTTTCGAGGGCGCGTGTTCAGTGAGTGCGCAACAGCGCTCAACTCGTCAGCGCCATGCTGGCTGAGGTCCGTGCCCTTGGGAAAGTATTGGCGGAGCAAACCATTGGTGTTCTCATTGCTGCCACGCTGCCAGGGGCTTTGAGGGTCGCAGAAGTAGATGTCGAGACCGGTATCGATCCGCAGCTGCACGTGTTGGGCCATCTCGGCACCTTGGTCCCAAGTCAGTGAGCGACGCAATTGAGCAGGCAAGCTACCAATCGTCTCGGCGATGGCATCGCGGACGGCTTCGGCGCCGTGACCGGCAAGGGCTGGTCCATTCCTAACTGGTTTTGCTGTCCCATGGCCCTTCATTCGTGGCAGGTGCAAGAGCATGGTGAAGCGAGTTGTGCGTTCGACCAGTGTACCGATCGCCGAGCTGCCAAGACCAAGAATGAGGTCGCCCTCCCAATGGCCCGGAACCGCTCTGTCGCTGATCTCTGCCGGGCGATCGCTGATCGTCAACGCATCAGTGAGGAAGGATTTGCAGCGACTGCGTCCGCGTTCACGCGGCAACCTGAGCGCACGACCGGACCGTAGACACGCGGAGAGCTCTCGCTTCAGCGCGCCGCGTCCTTGGATGTAGAGAGCCTGATAAATGGCTTCGTGGCTAATGCGCATAGTCGGATCCTCTGGGAAGTCCACCTTTAGTCGCTGCGAGATCTGTTCCGGGCTCCAGGCAGACGACCAGCGACGGCTTTGCCGGTGAACAGCCCGCCGACCTTTCCATACCACAACAGGCCCATCGAAGGCGATGCCGTCTGGTGTGGCGATAAGGCCGGACAGCCGATCTTGCACATAGTCGCGGAGAGTGAGATTGAGCGTGAGCTTGCTGGCTTTTGGCCGCTTAGCCGCACGGTCAGCATGCCATTGTGCGTTGATCGCACGGTAGTCGAAGTCTCCGCCACGGGTTGCCGAGTTGCGCCTGATCTCTCGGGAGATCGTGCTGGGCGATCTCCTAAGCTTCCGGGCGATGGCACGGACACTTGTACCCCTCGCGCACTCCAAAGCTATTTCCTCACGTTCTGCGAAGGAAAGGCCACGGTTCTTCAGTAAAGGCGCCGATGGCGCAAGATGTGTGGGAGGCATTCCGCCAGAACTCCGAAACCAACGCGTTCCGACGGGCGCAGAAACACCTGCTTCGACGGCGGCATCCTCACTGGATAGCCCCTCTGCAACCGCCCGCCAGAACCGGCATAGATTCTCACGTTGCCAGACTGGCGGCCTTCCTGGTGAATTTAATTTGTCCCGGGTCGAACGTTCGCATTTTCGTCTGCCTGTTCTTGTCATCTACACCTCCATCAACGGGGTGTTGCGACGACCGGTTGAATCCGCCTTGCCTGCCGCGGTCCGAATGGTGAACCAGTCCACTTTTCTGGACGGGCCGTCGATCGTGCAGGGCTTGCTCCAAGGCATCCATTGCCCGGCAGGGTATTGCGCAGCAATGCACGATAGGGGAGAACAAAGTCCGTTTTGGCGGACCGCGAGACCCGCCACCCGACGATGCGATCAGCGAACGTATCGATGACGAAGGCCACATAGACAAAGCCCTGCCACCCCTCTCGTGACATTGCTCCGCAATGCACTGCCGGGCAGTGGTCGACACGTAGGTGAAGTCGCTGACCCAGAGAAGGTTAGGGGCTGGTGCTCGGAACACGCGGTTCACCTTATCACGCGGACAAGGCGCTGACGTGTCAGGGACGGTTGTTTTGACCACCTTGCCCCGCACAGCCCCACGGATGCCAATCTGTTTCATCAACCGTTGCACCGTGCATCTTGCAACCTCAAAGCCCTCACGTTTCAACTGATGCCAGGCCTTGCGCACCCCGTAGACCTGATAATTCTCATCCCAGACGCGTTTGATCTCCGAGCGCAGCTCTGTATCCCGCTGATACCGGGCAGAAGCTTTGGAAGGGTCCGCTCGGCACGCAAGTTGGTGATAGAATGTTGACGGTGCGATCGGCAGCACCCTGCAGATCGACTCGACACCGTAAACAACGCGCTGATCCTCAATGAAGGCGATCATCGCTTCAGTGGGCGGTCGAGTTCCGTCCCGCTGCCCGGCAGCGCATGTAAACATGCGCGAGAGGGGGCGCAGAATAAGCTGACGCCTTACGCAGTATCTCGTTGGCCTGACGCAATTCCCTGTTCTCTCGTTCGAGAGTCTTGATCCGGTCGCGTTCCTCGGTTGTCACGCCATCACGCATGCCGCTGTCCTTCTCGGCCTGCTTGACCCATCCGCTCAAGGTCTGGGGAATACAGCCGATCTTGGGTGCAATGGCCGCGATCGCGCCCGCCTGCGTTTCGTATGAGCCTTGATGCTCGAAGACCATCCGGACCGCACGCGCGCGAACCTCAGATAAATAGCGATTTGCCATTTTGCTTTTTGTCATAACCATCATCCTTACTTAAGTTGATGGTCTCCGACAAACTTGGGGCGATTCACTTTCCGGTAAGCAGGGCCACAGAGAGCGCCCTTGCATCCGCTTACAAACGGTCGTTTAGTAGCGATAGATAAAACTGCAAAAGGCCTGTTTTGATGCCATTGATAGGCTACGCGCGCGTATCTACCGAGGATCAGACCCCCCTGCCCCAGTCGCAGGCCCTGAAATCTGCGGGTTGCGCCGAAATCTATGAAGAGCACGCCTCAGGCGGCAATCGCGCGCGGCCGGTGCTTGGGCGTGTGCTCGAACGCATCCAGAGTGGCGATACGCTGGTCGTCGTGCGGATCGACCGGCTTGCGCGGTCTCTGTCGCATCTGCTGGAAGTGATCGAGCGGCTGGAGGCCAGGGGTGCGTTCTTTCGCTCGATCCAGGACCCGATCGACACTGGATCCCCGCAGGGCAAGTTCACGCTGCAGGTCTTGGGCGCTGCGGCCGAGTTCGAGCGCGCCCTGATCCGAGAGCGCACCAAGGCCGGCCTCGCCAGCGCGCGCACAAAGGGCCGCGTGGGCGGAAACCCTGGACTGCGGGCCAAAGACCCTGCCGCTCTTCGCAAGGTGCGGCTAGCGCGACAGGACGGCTACATGGAGCGTCTGAACAAAACGGCACAAGATTGGGTGCCCCATGTGCGCCGGTTGCGCCCCGACTTGGCCTGGGAAGACGTGGTGCGCATCATCAACGGCCCCTTGCCCGAGGCGCGTCGCTGGACCCAAAGCCGTCTTTTGCGCGCTGTGAAGGCCTATGTCCGCGACGGCTTCCTGCCTACCGAGGTGTTGGCCCGCGCCGGGCGCCGCGAAACGGATGATCGCCTGCCCGCCATTATTGCTGGCATCAAGGGCGCAGATCCCGACATCACGCTTCAAGTGATCTGTGAACGGCTGGAATCTATGCGCGAACGCACGCCTCGTGGCCGAACAAGATGGCAGCCGTCTTCGGTGAAAATGCTGTTGGAGCGGGCGGAACGACTTGGCCTCATGCCGTACGAATCGAGCCAAGATCAGATGTAGCTTCTGACCCGAATCCAAAAAATTTCACCGTGAGAAAACTCCGCAGGAGGCAGAAAGTGCCATTAGTTGCTTGGGGTTAGCTGCTAATGTGCCAACTCAACAGAGTAGCGGCTCGATTCGGTTAGATCTGCATTTAATATATCTATATCAATGACTTGCTGAGTTTTTTACGTGGCAACACCTATAGGTGTTGTGGATAACTTTCACACTACATTTAGATTCTTCTTGCCGGACTCACTGGATCGTGGCATTCCCATTCTGACGGCAAAACGCGTCAGACACGCTGTACACCGTCAGAATGATTAAGAGCCTCAACAGAGGCCGAGAGTGGGCGGCAGGACATGGATGATCGTAACATTGGATACACGCAAGGCATAGGCTCTTCCGATATCGGAGCATTTGCCGACAATCTGGCTGAGTCTTTGGATCGCCAGATGAAGATCGCTTTCGAACCCGAAGAACGAAAGTCCCTACGCCGCTTCAGTTCCACCGAAGTCGCCGGCCTCCTGCGCGTAAGCACATCTAACCTGCGCAACCGGCACAAGGACGGCAGCTTTCCGGAAGTGCATACAGACAACCGCGGACACCGGTTCTACACAGCCCAAGAGATTGATGAGTTGCGCGATGTTCTTGGACGCACTGGAAAGAACGCAGAAAGCTACCGCCCAGGTCGACGTGATGGCGATCGTCTCCAGGTGATATCCGTCGTCAACTTCAAAGGCGGTTCATCAAAGACTACTGCAACGATTCATCTTGCGCAAAGGTATGCCTTGCGCGGTTACCGCGTGCTGGTCCTAGACCTCGATCCGCAAGCAAGTTTGACCACGTTTTTCGGCTTTCGGCCCGAGCTTGAGTTCGCCGATGGCGGCACAATCTATGATGCTTTGAGATATGAGGACCAAGTTCCTCTCTCGAACGTCATCCAAAAGACCTACTTCCATAAGCTCGACATGGTGCCCGCCGGTTTGATGCTCTCGGAGTACGAAACCGAGACCGCAAACGCTCTCGCCCGTCGCGTACAGCCCATCTTTGCAGAGCGCCTCGCCTTGGCGCTTGAAGAGGTTGAGGCAAACTACGACATCGTCCTGATCGACTGCCCGCCTCAGCTTGGGTTTCTAACACTGACTGCGCTGGCAGCCTCGACGGGGCTTTTGGTTACCGTGGTACCTGGCATGCTTGACATCGCATCCATGAGCCAATTCCTGAAGCTTGCTTCAGAAACGGTCAAGGCCGTGGAGGAAGCCATCGGTCGGCGTGTCACATGGGATTTTGTCAAGTTCCTGATTACCAGATATGAACCGTCGGACGGTCCGCAGACCCAAATGGCAGGCTACCTGAGATCAATTCTGGCAGGTCAGGTCATGACAGAGCCGATGCTGAAGTCTACGGCGATCTCCGACGCGGGGATGACCCAGCAGACCGTCTACGAAGTCGATCCAAGCCAATTCATCAGAAAGACAATTGATCGCGCCCTGACCAGCGTGAATGGCGTTGGCGATGAGCTAGAGCAGACGATCCAAATGGCATGGGGGCGTCGCTG
>NZ_CP025812.1:0-114845 GCF_003352105.1 Sulfitobacter sp. SK025
ATGGCACGTAAATCACTTCAGGATCTAAGCGGCATTGCCAAGACGATTGCCAATTCCAGCCCGCAACCCAAAGATCGAACCACCAAACCCGCAGCACCCGCTTTGGGGGCCCTGCAGGGGTCGCTGTCAGCCATTCGCGAACTTGACCCATCGCTCATTGATGACTGGGGACCCAAAGATCGCCTTGATGGGTTTACAGCTGTAAACTCCGAAGATGATGGCGACGGCTTTGAAACACTCAAATCCAGCATCAAAGACGGCGGCCAACAGGTTCCCATTTTGGTTCGCAGGGCAGGGGCAGAGGGCCGGTTCGAAATCATCTATGGTCGCCGAAGATTGCGCGCCTGCCGAGAGCTCGGCCTGAAAGTCCGCGCCAATGTTCAGGACCTCGATGACGCCACAGCTCTTCTCGCCAAAGGCCTTGAGAATGCGGCACGTCGCAACCTGTCGTTTTACGAAAAGGCTCGGTTTGCTGCCGTCATACGGGCGGCTGGTCACAACACCAAAACCATCCGCCAAGTTCTCAGCCTGTCCGCATCTGGGCTGTCCCACCTGACCAAGGTCACGGACAATATTCCCGACGATGTTGGCGATCAAATTGGAGCCGCTCCTAAGTCTGGCCGCCCAAAGTGGACCGCCTTAGCCGAAGCCTTCGCGTCCAAGAAGGTAAATGCATCATCATCCTTCGCAATCCTGTCAAAGTTGAACGCCGAGCTGTCGTCAGATGACCGCCTTGAGCAGCTTATGAGAGAGATTACACGGCGTGGCGCGCGTCCAAGCGAGGGCAGGGAGGCAACACCGGTACCGGGCGTTACAATCAAATCGGGGCGCGGATCAATCGCGATGTCCATCAAGAGGGCAGGGGAGAACGCAGCATTTGCTGAGTGGCTCGACCGTGAGCTCGAGGGCATCATCAAGAAATCCTACCAGGAGTTTACAGCTGTAAACCCTGCGGATGACACCAGAGGCTAGAGCAACAAAGGAGGACGTAAGCAAAGAGAAACCCCCGAAACCGAAGCTTCGAGGGCTGGACGTATTTCTACGCTTCTCAGATTAGACACCTGAATCGTAGCAGTCACCGAATCGCTAAGCAATAAAAAACGCTCTTGGGCGAACGGGAAATCTTTGCCTGCAGGCAAATCATGAGAACAATTCAAGGAATGGCTCCTGCTGGAGCACACTCGTCGCACAAAGCGACGGGGCAGGCAGGTATTGCCCAAAACAAATGGCAACTCCTCAAGGTAATCGAAGACATCAGAGAGCCGCTTGGCTTAAAAGGCACGTCCATCTCTCTCCTCAGAGCGATGATCTCGTTCCTGCGTGTCGATAATGTCGATGCCACCCGCGACGACGGGCATATTTGCTTTGCATCAAATGCCTCCCTCGCAAAACGCGCCCATGTCAGCATTCAAACCGTTGAACGTCACATTGCAAGATTGGTGTCCTTGGGCCTGCTGACGCGGCGATCAAGCGGCAATGGCAAACGGTGGGCCCGTCGAGACCGTCAGGGCAGCATTGTCCTTGCAACAGGCCTGTCACTCTTGCCGCTCGCTGAGCGTTACCCTGAGTTCGTGCGCATGGCACAAGACCACCAAGACTTCAGAAACGAACTGGGGCGGCTCAGAGACATGTGCTCAGCAGCATTGAGCGACCTCAAAACACGCCTCTTGCCCGCAGAGTGGGACGTAGGCTTGCTCTCCAAAGCGCGCAACCTGTTGAGACGCCAGCCAGACAAGCAAGCTTTAAGCGATCTTCTGGATGAAATCACTGTGGAAATCTCGAGGATAAGCTCTGCAGAACCAAATGATTTGAGGGCCAGTGACCCCGAAATTGAGGGGCATAAAGAGACTTCCAAGACTCAGTATGTTAAAGATGAAACTTCTTTTCAGATTGAAGTTGGCCAAGAAGAGATGGAGCGCGCCTACCCAAGGCTCTGCGCGGAACTCAGGTTTGCTAAGAACCAAGAAGACTGCCGTCGTTTAATGGATGATCTTGCCGGATATCTCAACCTCGGGAACACTTGGTTCTCGATAAAGGATCTTGGTCCAGCGCTCAGTTTCATGATCTTAGGATATCTCTTGGAACGCACAGAGACGATCAGCAATCACCGTGGCTACGCGTTCAAATTGTCCCAGGACCTTGCGAATAAGAGCCTTGATTGGCGTACGCTCTTGAAGAAACCGAGGTCAAAATAGGACTGATAGCATGATTGCGTTCTGGTATTTTGTTCTATTACCTTCGCAATGTGAGCAATTTGCGTTTCATTTCTGCTGGAATGATTTAACTGTGCTCAGTAATAGATGTACGATTTCAATGCCTTAATCGTTTCGCTTTCTCAGACTTTCGTTTCATGGTCCTCACAGACCAGGCTATCCTGGATTTCAATGCTGCGCACCCAAAAGCGGCCGCGAGGTAATCCGCAAAGGCGTCGCTCAGAAAGCCTGGAGAACGACCAGTTCGCACTCTTTGAAGCGCCTTGTCGAGGGCGACCAATTGTAAATCTCGGGGAAGGGCGTACAACCAGTTATGCCATCGCAGGAGCATCAGTGGACCGCGCGCATTTCGCCACGCCCTACAATCAGCGCCCTTCCATGTTTTACCACTAGGAATTTCTTGGTGATGTTCGAGATATACAGCTCACGTGACCTGGCCAAGCCCAGAGAGCGAGTGAATGTGAACTTTACGAAATTCCCAGCAAACCTGTGTACTAGGCAAACTGTAGATGCACTAATGAACAAATGGTGATACATCTAATAGACAAATGGTGGGGCCTCTAATATGCATTCTGTAAGAAGGAAGCGGACCTCTTTTCGGTTTGGGCTTCATCAGGCGAGGGAGAGACAAAAGGTTCATGACTGATACAGAAGAATATCTGCCAAGGCACCTCATCCCAGAGCTTGAAGATGCACTTGCATCAGCACGTGTGGTCAACCTCATTGGTCCAAGGCAAGTTGGCAAGACAACACTTGTACGAGACTTGTTTGGCAATGGCCGTTTCATCACATTGGATGACGCAGCTGTCTTGGCGGCCATTGAAGCGGACCCGGAGGGGCAGCTTACCAGCTTAACGGAAAATTTGAACGGCGAGCCGCTTATCATTGATGAGGCCCAGCGATCCAAAAAACTAGCTCTCGCGATCAAGAGGGTCGTCGATACCAATCGGCGTAAGGGGCAATTTGTACTTACCGGCTCCTCCAACGTATTCACAACCACTGATGTGGCTGACTCGCTTGCGGGTAGAATGCGAACACTTAAGCTCTGGCCCCTATCCGTCGCTGAAGTCAAAAAGGCACCCGTCAATCGCATCATGGATTGGGCGATGCAAAACGAACCGAAACTAGGGCAGGTGGGTGGTCCAGAACAGGTCAGTCGACATGACTACATAGATTTCATTCTGGAAGGTGGTTTTCCAGAGGTGAGAGAGCTACCGATCAGATCCCGCCAGCGGCAATATCGGGATTACATCGACGCAGTGGTGGAGCGCGATGTCGCTGATATCATGCCGGTTCGAAAACCGGATGCGTTGCGTATCCTGATAGATCAGATGGCGGCACGCTCCGCGCAGGAAATCAACACTTCCGAGCTTTCTAAACTGACGAAACTGCAACGGGTTACCGTCGATCAATACCTTGATATCCTGCTAAGGTTGTCAATGCTGACCAAGCTGGGTGCCTGGACATCAGGCGAGGGCAGGCGGGAGATCAAGAACCCGAAATACCATTTTGCAGATACTGGCATCGCCTGTGCCCTTCGGCGTTTCACCCAAGATACCTTCACTATCGACAACAACCCGCAGGCGCTTGGCGGCCTGCTAGAGAGCTTTGTTCTGAACGAGATCCAGCGTGCCGTCCCAATGCAGGACGCTGACTACCGGCTCTATCACTGGCGCAGCGCAGACCAGCGGGAAATTGACATCCTGATCGACGGTGGCAGCCACTTGGTCTGCGTTGAGATAAAGGCATCTGCATCAGTTAATGGAGATGATTTCAAACACCTTAAATGGTTCTCAAAAGACGGGCCTGGCCGCAATAAAACATGCACGGGGATCGTGTTCTACCTAGGCCAAGAAAAGCTCACCTTTGGCGACAGAAACTTCGCCCTTCCGGTGAGTGCGCTTTGGAGCACGATCAATTTTTGATTGTGTTTCAAATGCCCTGATCCTCGGCTTGATCTGTTGGCTTCGTGTCATCGAGATTGCAAATGACCACTGGGCTGCCGCAAAAATAGATGATGCGAAGACGCTCAAGCAAAGCAAGGAGGGTAGAGGGCTCAATTTTGATGCCAACACCTTGAGTGAAGCCTTAGTGGCGATGTGGTACGTCGACCATACCGTCGGTTTCCAGTTGCAGACACGCCCGCCACAATGGCGTTTTCCAGTAGGTGCGATCTGACAGTCTGCCACCGTCGGATGTTTCTGCCAGAAAACCAAGCCAGCTGAGTGGTTGCAGAACATGCGTGAAGATGAACCCGGCGTGGTCATAGTATTCCCGATCAATCACATGCGCACGTTTTTCGAGACCATAGAGCGTCTTGACGAGGTGCGCTTCTGTGAGGCCTTGATCAGTCTCGACGTTGATGATGTTGATGAAGATGTCCCAGTTTCCGGGAGCTGTGAACTCTGATCGGGCATTTCGCGCGTGATTATACTCGAACAGGTAAGTTTCTGAGATCTTCGCGAAGAACGCACCACGCTGGCTGGCAAGGTCTTGCGCCTTTTTTGAAACCTGGAACTTACCCTTGGTATGACGCCCGAACTTGGCGACAGTCATCAAATCGTGGACGACCATTGCGTGCGGCACGTCCCATTCGTTCAAGACTTTGTTGAGTCGCATCAGTTCATCAGTATGATATTGCGGCCAAGGCGAATGATCTGCCATCCAATGGGCAAACTTGCGGTTGAAGGCCTTGGTTTGCGTAAGCCCAATCCCGCCGTGCGCTGCGGCATATTCGAAGGCGTTTTCCATCGCCTTCAGAAGGCGGGAGTGATCGAGTACTGGATCACCATCAGCAATGTCATGGAACTTAATCATTTGGTTGCTTACCACTTTGGCCGACCCAATGTCGATTGAAGTAAAATTTGAAGGTTGCCTACTTCAATAATTAATCGTCTGACTCATGCAACCAATGATTGTTGCTTGCTGTAGCCGTAGACCGGCCATTCGGCGCGGTCGCAACGAAGGGGAAAGAAGCGGGACTCTGCCGACATTCGATTTCTTAGGCTTGCTGACGCAGCATTGCCTCGCAGGCGCGGCGTATCATTCTCTAAGTTGCAACCACCGTCACCAAAGCGCCCTTTCGTGTGGATCGTTCTGGTTGTCATAGATGCCTTACATACATTGTGGCGTAAGATCGTTTGAGACGGTCATGAAGAAAACCAGCGCCGTGCTGTTACGCTGTGTTAAGCTGGAACTTCAGGAACGTCTTTCCATTGTAATCGACATCGCCAACGTGCTCAGCACCTATTCTTCCAAGCGCGCCAAGGCTTTTCCTGGATGGTGGCAGCAGAAACGTCACAAATGGAATGCGGTCGTCAGCGATGGCGAAATCTATGGCCTTCGTTGAAATGCGTCTACCAAGACCAAACGCATCTGGCCGCAAAACGAGCCCGAAATCCCACTCCTGACCTTCTTTCTGAAAACCGCCCCACCCAATGTATTTGTCGTCGACCAGAAACGCCCAGTGACCGAGCCCATCCCGCGCCCAATACTCCTCTTTCATTTTGACAAACTTGATTGCCATCTCCGTGTCCCAAGCGCCAGTCAAAAGCGGCATGTGTTCGGCAACCCTAGGGTCGGACATGTGACTGGCAATCTCGAAAGCCGGTACATCAACCAGCCGGGAAAATGTAATCTCATGTGTCAACGTGTTATCCCTTGTGTCCTTGAGCTACCTTATCCGAGCTGTGCGTTGGCAGCAATCCTTGCCCCCTTTTCCTTGGTACGCCGAGGACGAATGACCGTTTTTTCTGCTGCGATGCTGCGGGACGAACTGAGCGGTTGCAGAGATATTTATTCTGCGTGCGCACGCAGCACAAAGTCGAAATGGCCAAGTTGGGCTCTTCTGTAGCATTCGCTGCGCTATTTATGAACGGCTGCTTTCGCTTACCGTAAAGGCCAAATACCTATCGAAACGACCCTGACTAAGCTAACAATTGCCCTCGCGACCCTTCAAATTGATTAGTCAGTTTATCATGATCAGAACTCAAACCTTCGATACAGTACGGGTTCAGGAATTGTCGCCCGCCAAACAGGGCTTTGTCTGTTGCGCTGAGGTCTGCGAGCTCACAGACCGCGTCCCATTTACGGGCAATCGTGATAATCTGTTGCGTGATGACCTCGATTGCGTCGTCGTCGGTGAGCAGGAAATCTGGTGCGGCGGCAAGACAACTGGCCAAAGTGCTCATCCGGTTGTCGCCCTTGATTAGCATCGCCTGCGTCGCTTCATTCCCGGTGCGGCCTTGAGGGCAGATGTCATAAGCGGGGGAGAGCGTAAGCATTTCGCCGTCCCAAAAGGCTGCATGATTGCGGGCGTGATCGTCCGTATTGCCACACAGCACGTTAAAGCAGATCCGGCCAAACAGCTCTCGCAGCGTCTCCTTGGGCTTGGCGAAGCGGTGACGAATGATCTCGGCCAGATCCTCGTAGGAGGCATAGCGCGCCATCATCTCATCCAGCCCAAGGAGTGTAAGTGCAGACACCATCGCTTTGCGATGCCAGTCCTCACCTGCGCGGGTCCGGTCAAAGCGCTCGATCAAGAGCACGTCTTTGCCGCCAGCTTCAATCATCGAGACGGGCGCGACGTCTAGGCCGCAGGCAGCCGCGAGCTTCATCGCGATGAATTCCGCTTTGACGACGCTATAGAGGTCGCCGCTTGCCGAGAATTTGGCGATCAACTTGCGATCTCCGCGATCGATCAGCGCTTTGGGCCGCGCGCCACCGATGGACGTGCCATGGTTGAGCGCCTGATCTAGGCCAAGCGTCAGGGGCGCGCCTTTTTCAATGAGACTGGCTGCCTCGATGAGTTCCTCATATGTGGCTTCGGATTTCCGGCGCGGCGCATACTGCGTCGCCGACGCTTGGAAATCGAGGGCACCGATGCGGTCAGAACCGGATGCAAGCAGGTAGGATATTTCTGTGATGTTGCCGACCTCAGCTTCACTCGCCTTTGCGCCCACCAAACGATTGATGATGACACGCCGACCCCATGCATCCGGAGAGCCATCGCGAATGCAGCTGGCCATCGAAAGACCGGCCCGAGGTTCGATGATGCCTCGACGCAGCGGGAGTTCGGGTGCGTATATCGGTATTGCATCAGTGCGCTCGAGGTAGCTTGCACCGTAATTGAATACGAACCGGCCCGCATCTTGCGTGATGCGTCCTGCAACGACGGGGGCGGCGCTCTCGGGTAGCCAAATCCAGACGAAGGCCTCCGAGGCTTGAGCAAGTTTAGAAGTCATCGTTGACCTCCTGCTTGGACGCCCGGACGCTTTTAGGCAGGAGTGTTAGTTTTTCATCAAGGCGGGCATTGTGCATTGCCAGCGTACTGTCATCGGCATCAAACAGACGCACGCCAACAAGCGCTGCGACCTCGAAGACCGTGCCGATCTCAGGGCCGGGTGCACCTTTTTCGATGTTATACAGTGTCGTGCGGCTAATGTTTGCACGGTCCGCAAGGTCTTGCGCTGTCATGCCGCGTTCCGTGCGGGCGACGCGGATCAGCTTGCCGAAGATAGACAAAGCTTGCTTCGTAACCCGCGAGTAACTTCTTTTGCGTTTCATATCGCACCGCCATTGTCTGATTAGATGGACGTGAGAGGCCTTACGTCCAATATATTGGACAGGTACTTTTAACCTGGTGTCGAGTCAAGTTGTTGTCCAGTACTCTGAACACTAAGTCGCTTATGTACAGATAAATGAACGAAACGGGTCAATACTGCGTTTATACCAGCTACTTGGCCCCAGAGCGTTTACGGGAGCTCAAAGAGTACGAGACGTTTCACTGTCAGGTCTGGTGGGGCGGGGGCCCTTGATTGGCGCGTTGTCAGTCAAATTGGAAATGAAGATGCCTTCCCGCAGTTTCTTTTGTCAGTGTTCACTATCAGCGACGTGGCCATAGGCTTTCTCCTGATGTGTTGAGTTGCTCGATAATGCTGGTCGCAGCTGTCGCCCCGCCCACAAAGGTTGGCCCCGATCTTTTTCCCCTGTCCCTGCGGGCCATTCCTCGCGACACAAAAAGATCCGCGCCTGCCCCTCTCCGCTGACGCTTCGCCTTCGGTGTGTCCGGGCCTTGGCCAGCTGCAAGGTGACCATCATTGCAACGCAAACAAGGAGAAAAGCAATGACCACGAACTGCATCAAATTTACCAGCGACGATATCGAAACAGCAAAAGGTATCGGCTCAATTTCAACTCTGACCTTCGACCTCGACATCACGGTTGAACCAGTTGCCAGCAGCAACCCCATGGCACCAACGCATCGCGTCCTCGGCCGCTCCCCTCGCGGCAAACTGGTCGAATGCGGTGGCATCTGGAAGAAGCAGAACAAAGACACCGGTTCTGATTACTTCACCTTGACGGTCCGCGATCACGCCTTCAACGCCAATCTTGGCAAGGCCGCGAGCCAGGAGGACATGTCTTTGCAGGCCATCATCCCTTGGGGTCCGAAAGACGCCGCTTAACAGTTAAGCCAGACCGCTTCGGCGGTCTGGCTACTTTCCCCGCACGGCAGTGAGCACTGCTTAAGTGGAATAAACAGCCGATATGCGCAGTACATTTTTAGCAAAGTGCGCAGAGGTCGAATGGTCGAAGAGATGTTTGATTATTGCTCCCGATCACATTAACCAGGCAAAAAACAGGAAACTGTCGGCGACCCGTAATGCTGTGTGCAGTGCGAGCGCTGCGGTGACCCAAGCCCCCAAAGGCAAGGTTGCAAGCCGCATTTACAAGCCTATCTCGGAGCAGCTCTTTTTTACTGAGTTATCTGTATGACTGAGTGTGCTGCGGTACGAACCAATTTTACCGGTTGTGACGGCATCAAACCGATATGGATGATCTGGTTGCCAATTTGAACGCCATCGTCGTTTAAGGCGGTACATCAGCTTGAACTCGCTTCTGTCCGAATTTTGCGGTATATTTCGGACATGATCGGATCTGCACAATTGAAAACTCTGCCAGACCGCCTCCGCGCGCGAATAGACGATGCGCCGCGCCAAGTGTGGACGCCAGCTGATTTTGCCGACATCGGGGGTCGCGCAGCTGTCGATAAGGCACTGCAGCGCATGGTCACGTCCGGTCAGCTGCGCCGCATCCAGCGCGGGCTCTACGACAAACCATCCCAGAATGCGCTAACAGGCAAATCTACCGCACCAGTTTACCGCGCCGTCATCGATGCAATTGCGCGTCGTGATCAGATTCGCTGGTTGATCGATGGTATGACGGCTGCGAATATGCTTGGCCTCACGAACGCTGTGCCGGCCAAAATTGAGGTGCTGGTGGATGCGGGCCTCAACCCGTCACTCTGGGCAATCAAAAGATCGTTTTCAAACAGGCATCTCCAAGTCGGCTGTATTGGGCGGGGCGGCCTGGTATGTATCTGGTACAGGCCTTGCACTGGCTTCATGACGTTATGTCGAACGACGCAGAGAAAGCGCCTGTTCGCAAAACGGTGCGCCGCATGCTTGCCGATAAAGAAGCGGGTCCGGCTCTGTTGGATGATCTGAAGGGCGGCTTGTCAGCCATGCCAATCTGGATGCAGGACATTTTGCGTGGACCTCTGTCTGATGCGACTGCGGGTGGTCGGGTATGAGCATGGAAGGTTTGAACGCCCCGCTCGCTCCACATGATGACTTGGGTGCGCGGTTGGGCGGCGATTACAAAAGATACCGAAGCGATGATATTTGGTGAAGCCCCTACCTTTGATGCAATCCTGGCGTCAATTGGGGCTCTTGAAGAGCAATTAGACCGACCATGATTCTGCGACTTTGAGGCTGTGATCAAATGTTGCGCGGCGGTTTGGCTTCTGTGTGGCGTGCAGCACTTTGGCATTTGAGCGTGTGATACGGTCCCCTGTCGCCTGCAATAAAACTGATAGGGGATGGTTCAATTCATCACCGCGTTGCGCCCCTTCCCATTGACCTGTTGGCCCATCAGATCGCTAGCCCGGAGGCGAACGGCCTGCAACGCTTGGGCAATGTTTCTGGACGGCTGACGCCTTGCGCGCTGCGTGCATCGCGCACAACAAACATCGCCCTTCCCGTGCTCCATTTTATTGCGCCCCAAGTTGGGTGCAGCCCGCTCTGATGCCTCCAGTCTTTTTCACGATCCGTCCAACGACGATCAATGGAAAGGATCACAACATGACCTACGAACAATCCCTCGACCTCGCAGAACTGCAAGCTGACATGGCCTTTGAAACCTACCTCTCAGCCTTTGAGGAGGGTGACCATCCCGAAGTCATAGACAGCCTCGCAACCGAGGCTCTGATTGCCCAAGATCGCTGCGCAGATTTGCGCTCTCAGGATCTGGCTCATTGAGCCAGATACCCCTGCGGATTGAGTGATCCGCAGGGGAGGGCGACCTCCTGTGGGAGGCCCCAGACAGGCAGTTGCAGAAGCTGACACCGACGCGATCGGGCGTCAGCTTTCTTGCTGTTTTCATGTTGATCACTTGATGCGCCTTGGGGGCGTAGACCCTTGAGTGGTGTTTTGTAGGTGAAGGCCCGCGCTCGCTTTGTGCGAGCTGCCAATAGGGTCAGTCAGAATATTTCTGATGGTTGGTGTGGCTTTTGGCAGGCGGCGTGAAGCGCATAGAAATTGAACTCATGCAAAAAGATAAATTGCGCAATATGTATTATTGATATATGAAGGAAAGAGAAGAGAAGGACGTTGGCAGGATATGCCACTTGTCTGCGACATTTGTCCGAGGGGTCTGAGAGCGTGCCACGCAACAGTGAAACCACCACCACATGGATGCGCGTTTGCAAGCAAACGCTGCCCCGCACGCGCCGTCGGATATTTGATTTTGGATGTGGCGAGGTACGCTTGTGATGAAGACAGGAAGACCAAAACGCCTCAAGCTGGAGCAGCGCATTGAACTGGCGCGGCGATACCATGCAGGTGAAACCCCAAAGGTATTGGCGGAAGCCTATGGCGTCTCTCGTAGGCATGTGACGCGGCTTGCAAAAGAAGTGAAGGGCGAGGGGCTGGCGGTGCGTGATCCCTCTGAGCGGGTCAGTTTCCGCGCCTCAGCGTCAGAGCTCGCAGCCTTTGATGCAGAGTGGCAGACACGTGGTTTTGCCAACCGCTCCCAAGCCCTCAATGCAGTGCTGCGCGGACGGTGTGGGTTCCTTGATGTGCCGCGCGATCTGGTTGCTGAATTCTGCGCCAGTTGGCGACAGGCCAAGGACGTCAGCGACGCGGGTTTGGCGCTCGCAAAGGCGGTGCATCGCGGCAAGGTGTCTGTGTCGCCAGAGGATCGGGCCTTGCTGGTTGAGTTGCTTGATCTTGCGCAGTGCATGAGCCGTGAGCTTGGCCATATGAAGGATGCAGCGCAGGTCCGGCGCAAGCAGGATTGGCCGTTAAAGGAAGAAGGGGATGCAGCCCTGCGCGCGCATCGAGATGACCCTGCGTGCGCGACATCGGGGCTGCGCTTGGTGGCCGGGGAGGGCGGTCGCGAAGGGGCGCGGTCGTCGGCGGCTTTGGCTCCGAACGGTAGAGCTGCGCTGCAGGCGGGTGCGGCCGTGATTGATCGGAACATCTCCAATGGCTGATCCGCTTGCCCTCTACAGTTCCGTTATGGGCAAGCTCTGGGAGGATGAGCGGATCCGGGGCAAAGCAGCGGCGCGGATTGATGCGCGTATCGCGGGTCGGCGGCAGGGGCGCTGCTTTGGACGCGTGGGCTCGATGTCGGCGCGCAACGTCGCCAAGGCCGCCAGTGGCCAGAGCCGCGCGGCTGTGTTCAAGCGGATCAGGGCAGGGGGCTGCAAAACACAAGCCTCTCTTGGCAACCAGCTTGCCTATATCAATGACAAGGCCGTCTACACCTATTCGACCATGACCAACGCGCTGACCGATGACGCGGTGCTGTCTGAAGATCAGAAGTCAGATATCATCGAGGCCTGGTCCGAGACATGGCGCGGATCGACCAAGCTTGGGTTCACCTCGCACATGCTGCTGTCATTCCCAACAGACGTCACTGTCGATCAGGTGCGCGACATCGCGATGGATTGGACCGAGCATTTTTTCGAGAGCGGTGAGTATGGCGATCAGTGGGATTACGTCCTCGCCGTGCACGATGACCGAGCCCACAAACACGCCCACATCATTCTGAACAATCGAGGCCTCGATCAGGGCACGTGGTTTTCTTGCTGGGCCGAGGGTGTGATGTCGCCGCAGCTGATGCGCGAAAAGCAGGCCGAGATCGCGGAAGGTTATGGCGTCATGTTGGACGCCACCACGCGGCTTGAGCGCGGCATCTTTGAGAAGCCTGCAGGCCTCGCGGAAATCTACCGCGCCAAAGAAGAAGCGCGTCTGCCGCGCGAGATCATCATGACCGCCGAGGAGTCAGCCGTCGCACAAGCCCAGGTCGTGGGCTTTGCCAAAGACTACACCGAATTTGCCGATCTGTTGGACCGCATGGACCAGCGCCATATCGCCCGCGCGGTGCGCGGCATGGCGGAGAACCTCGGCACAGGCACCCCATGGAAATTCACCGAAGGAGAGATCGATATGAAGGACATCAAAACCGTCGGTGATGCCATCGATTATTCTGAGCGCACGATTGAGGCGCTGCGGCTAAAGGCCGAAGAGCTTGATGTGTCTGAGCGCGCCGCGTTCGAGGCCAAGGCCGCGCCGGTCATCGCGGATCTGTCGCAGATGGTGCCGGACCCAGAACTGCGGGCGCGGTTTGGCAAGCAGCTCGAAGAACCCTATCCGCCCGGTGCTGGAAGCGAGGTTCTGATTGCAGCGCTGCAATCTGGCGATGACGACGCTTTGAAGGGTGTTCTCGCGCAGGCCGATGAGGCGGGCATGGACAGCAATGAGCTGGTTGCACGCATCACAGCTGGCGGCACCAAGAATTATGGCATGGCGCAGGACTGGGTTGAGCGTGATATGAATGCCGTCTTGAGCAAAGACGGGCTGACGGTCGAGAGTGCCAGTGATGAGCAACTCGATAGGGCCTTGGAACGTGTGGACGGGGTTATGGAAGCCCTGACCGAGCGGGCCAAAGAACTGGGCGTCGCAATTGGACTCGGCCTTGCAGAGGAAGAAGCGGCAGACCTGCCTTTGATTGATGAGGATGATCGCAGCCCCAATACCTATCTGCAGGATTTGGCGGATATGCTGCGCGACGGGCAGTTGTCGGAAGCCCAAGAAGAAACCGTTGAGCGCACCTTGCAGGCCGAGTTGTTCAAAGAGCTGGGTGAGGAAGGCCTCGGCGAGCTGCGGCGTGGGAACTATGAAGTCCTTGATGACGTGTTGCCCAGCAAGATCGATCAGATCACCGTCACGCAAGAATTCTTGGAAATGACCTTCGAAGAAACCGGCGACCAAGTGTTCACCGATCGCGCATCCAGTCTGCAGCAGGACAAGGCAACCGAAGTGGCGCAGCTCAAAGGGCAGCAAGAGGCTCAGGCCTTGGGCAAAGATCTCGGGCGCGATCGTGGTCTCGACGACGATATGGAATTCTAGAGCGAGGATGAACAGATGAACAAAGCATTTCCTCTTTGGGCTGCCCTGCCCTTTGGCGCAATCTGCGGCGCGATCCTCGGGACAATCGTTGCCAGCTTCTATCTAACCTTGGCGCTGCGCACGGGGTTTGGGAATTTCGACATGTTGGCGGTTTGGAATGCCAGCACGGGATTGCGCGCGGCACACCCCGAAGCGTTCAAGGTGGCTTACGGTGCCGTTGGCTTTGGATCCCTCGGGCTCGGTGGTCTTGCGCTTGCATGGACCTGGAAGAAAGAACGCGATGACTATGGTTCAGCCCATTGGCAAACCAAAGCCGAGCTTATGAAAAACGACATGCTCCACGAACCAGGGGAGGGGTTTGTCTGCGGCAAGCTCGGACTGCCAAGGTCAAAGGGCGGGTTCATTTCCTCCGCGGCCATTCCGCATGTGATGATGGTGGCCCCAACGCGGGCCGGTAAGGGTGTTGGCTTCGTGATACCGAACTTGATGGCCTTCGCAGGCTCGGTTGTGGTGCTCGATGTCAAAGGCGAGAACTTTGAGAAAACCTCTCGTTTGCGCGCGCTCAATGGAGATGAGGTCTATCGCTTCAGCCCCTTTGATTGGTCCAATGCCACGCATCGCTACAATCCGCTGTCGCGCATCGCCAAAGCACCAACCTTTGCGCAGCGGTTCACCGAAGTCAGCATCTTGGCCGATCTGTTCCTCGATAAGGATAACAAGACGCTGGATACGTTCTCTGAAGCGGGCAAGTCGATCTTTGTGGCCGCCTGTCTGCTGGCGATCCAGCGGGGGACGGCAAACCTTGGCGAAGTGAACAAGATCGTTGCGGGCGGTGAGTACAAGAATGCGCAATACAAAACCTATGCAGACGAGGCCGAAGAAACCATCCTGCGCGAACTTTGGACCAATGCGGCAAGTGCGTCATCGCGGTTGCTGACCTCGAATATTCAGGCGCTGATGACGGCTGGGCTAAAGCAGTGGGACAATCCTGCGGTGCGCTCAGCCACGCAGGACAGCGATTTTGACTTTGCGACGTTCCGCAAGACGCCGCAGTCGCTCTATATTGCGGTGTCTGAGGATCATATCGCGACGCTGGCACCACTGTTGCGCCTGATGTTCGCTGATCTGATTGCATCCATCAGATTGAAAGAGCCGGGGCCAGATGAGCCATGGCCTGTCATGATGATGATTGATGAATTCCAACAGATGGGCGCGATGCCGTATCTGGAACGCGCGATCCATTCGCTGGCGAGCTACGGCGGCAGGGTAGCGATGATCGCGCAGTCGCTTGCATCCTTGGATCGGATATATGGGCCCGAGGGACGTGAAAGTCTGGAGAACGGGGCAGGGCTGAAGCTTTACATCACACCGCGGGACCAACGCACGGTGAAAGAGGTGTCGGCTGCCGTGGGTAGCACAACGCGTGAGGCGGTTACGCGCATGTACGGGCGGAACAAAGGGATACTGGGCGCGACTTCGACGTCAGCGCGACTGGAAGAGCGGCCGCTGTTGTCAGAAACCGAGGCGCGGCTGATGGACCCTGATGAGGTGATCATCCTCGCGTCACCACAACATCCAATAAAAGCGCAGCGGATCAAGTACTTTGATGACCCAGTGTTTAAGGCGATGGACGCCAAACAGAAAGACAAGCCGTTTCCTTTTCCGCCAAGTGTGGAAGGCGTGGGGCCATGGGGTGTTGGGGGTGACGAGGACAGAGCGCAGAGGGCGAATGATACCGTGGGCCATGCGCCGGCAAGAGATCGTGCAGAACGGCGTGAGGCGCGGGGGATGCGGGTCATGGCTGAAGGGATTGAGATGGAGCAAAAGCCCCAGCCTGAGACGCTCAACCGCGAGGCGGATGTACCAAGGGCTTGGGACAGAACGCTGGATATGAGGGAAGAGCTCATCGAGGAGTTGTTAGGGTAATAGAGACTGTTGTAGCGACCAACAGCGGTCGTTCAGGAAAGCCGTAGCGAATTCACCCTTCGAACCCAGAGTGTCTGATGCTGTAAACTGCTCCGACGACTGCGATGCGCAGAGACCGAACTTTGCAGAAATGTGCAAGCTGCACATTTTTGAACTCATTCAAGTAAATGATTAGCCGCATTCACTGTAAGCGATGCACCGACCCCACCTTCCTTGTAAGCCCCTGATCTGAGATTCAGCCCTTACGGATGGATTATCAGGGAGTTTCTCCATGGAGCGCTCAACGGAGCTTCTCAGTAACATTGATTTGGTTGTGGGCCCGCGTGGTCACCGCCGGTGGCCGGATGCGGTGAAGGCGCAAATTGTGGCCGAGACGCTGGTGGAGGGTGCCTCGGTGGACGCAGTTGCTCGGCGGTATGACATGCGGGCCAATCATTTGTCGGAATGGCGGCGGATGGCGCGGGAGGGCAAGCTGGTTCTGCCTGCCTTGGCTGAAGAACCGAGCTTTGCAGCGCTGGTTGTGCGCGAGGATGTCGATGTGGCACCTGAACCTGCGCAGCTGTCGCCGTTGGATCTGATCTGTGGTGCTGTCACCGTGCGATTGGATGCAAGAACATCAGCGGCGCGCATTGCCGAGATTGCTCGCGCCTTGAATGCGCCCTCATGATGTTCCCTTCAAACCGGGTGCGGATCGTTGTGGCGACCAAGCCGGTAGACTTCCGCAAAGGTCATGACGGTCTGGCAGCGCTTGTCAAAAACGAGTTACGCAAAGACCCCTTCACGGGGACCGTATTTGTTTTCCGCTCGAAACGGGAAGATCGGCTGAAGCTGTTGTATTGGGACGGCACCGGGCTGGTCATGGCTTACAAGAGGCTGGAGGAGCATATCTTCACCTGGCCCGCCATCAAAGATGGCTTGATGGCGCTGAACCACGCCCAGTTTGAAGCGCTATTCTCAGGATTGGACTGGCGGAAAGTAAGGGCTTTGTCCGCGCGTCCGCCGACTGCGGCAGAATGAATCAGGCCGTCTTTTGCAGGGGTATTGAGGTGCAGGAAATGGTAGTCATTCCCCATGTCAAAACCTGCCGAGCTCCCTAATGATATTGAGGCCCTGAAGGCGCTGCTTGCCGCCTCAGAGGACCGCAATCTGCGCAAGCAGGATCGTATCGATCAGTTGGAGAAACTGGTTGCTGACTTCAAGCGTGCGCTGTTTGGCGCACGCTCTGAGAAGGCCGATCCCGAGCAGTTTGAGCTGGCGCTGGAAGACATCGAAACGGCGATGGCGGCGGTCCACGCTGAAGATGACGCCGTGGATCCACCTGCATCGCGCCCGACAAAACCGCGCAATACCAACCGTGGCTCACTCCCCAAACATTTACTGCGTATTGAAGAAGTGATTGCGCCCGATAGCATGACCTGCGGCTGCGGTGCTGAGCGCCATATGATTGGTGAGGATACGTCTGAACGATTGGACATCATCCCCGCTCAGTTCCGTGTGATCGTTACCCGCCGCCCAAAGTATGCATGTCGGTCCTGCACCAATGGGGTTGTTCAGGCACCCGCACCCGCCCGGCTTATCCCTGGTGGTATGCCGACAGAGGCAACGGTGGCGCATGTTCTTGTCAGCAAATACGCAGATCACTTGCCGTTGTATCGCCAAGCACAGATTTACAGCCGTCAAGGCATTGATCTGGATCGCTCCACCCTTGCAGGATGGGTCGGCAAGGCAGCCTATGAACTCCGTCCTGTCTTCGATGCGTTAATGGCTGATCTGAAAAGCTCAACCAAATTGTTCATGGATGAAACAAGAGCACCAGTGCTTGATCCTGGCAAACGTAAAACCAAAACTGGTTACTTCTGGGCACTGGCCCGCGATGATAGGGCTTGGTGTGGAGCGGCTCCACCGGGCGTTGCCTTTACATATGCGCCCGGGCGTTCCGGCCAATATGCAGATGACATTTTGAAAGGCTTCTCTGGCATCCTCCAAGTGGACGGATATGCCGGGTATAACCGCTTACTCAAACGCGCCGATGACAATGTCGACTTGGCCTACTGCTGGGCCCACGCACGCCGCAAACTGCACGAAGTTGCACAATCTGGCACTGCCCCCATCGCCGAAGACGGGCTGAAACAGATCGCTGCGCTCTACCTGATCGAAAAGGATATCCGGGGTCTGGCACCCGAGGTGCGATTGGCAGCACGGCAAGACCAATCGGCACCGTTGATCGTCGCGTTTGAGGAGTGGCTCACGACCAACCGCGCGCGGCTGTCTGCTAAAGCCCCTTTGGGTGAAGCGCTCAAATACATCGCAAAATACTGGGACGGGCTGTGCCTGTTTTTGACCGACGGCCGCATCGAAATGGACAGCAACGCAGTGGAACGCACGATCCGTCCCATAGCTCTGAACCGCAAAAACGCACTCTTCGCTGGCCACGACGACGGGGCCACAAACTGGGGCGTCATCGCTTCCTTGATCGAGACCTGCAAATTGAACAGTGTCGATCCGCATGCCTATCTGACAGATACGGTCACTGCCATCGTCGCAGGCCACAAACAAAGCCAGATCAACGATCTGCTACCGTGGAATTACGTCAAATAGGTGGGATCGGCGCACCGCTTACACCCTACACGGGGTCCCTTTTTTTTATAACCTATTGTTTTAAAATGTTAAATTCTGATATTGCGAGGTTGGGGACGGGACCTAGGTCCAGAAAAACGGGACCTTTCGGGGGTCCCGTCATAGTCCAGTCATGGTTAAGTGCTTGTTTTAATTGAATAATACAAAAAAACGGGACAACGGGACCCTAACCCTCATTTTCTTTCATAAATATTTTTTCTAAATACCCCTCTCTTCGCTAACCAATCAGAAAAAAAATAGGGCCTGACGGCGATTTGGGTCCCGTTGTCCCGTTTTCCCCGTTAAATCATAATTTACGTTAGATTACATATTCTTAACAAGAACGGGACTATGACGGGACCCCCGAAAGGTCCCGTTTTCGAACGGGGTCCCCCGCGCTTCCCCTAAAACCCCCCGCTCAGCCGCTTCGCGACCCTGATCGCGCAACCCGCCAAAATCGCTGCTAAAATATTCAATATGTTGAATTTGTCTATAAAACACAGGGTTTTGCCCCCTACAACCGAAAAGTAACAAAGTTGCGATTAACATCGCTCCGATGTAATAAAATTACTTGACTCAAAAATGGCCCTGACGCCCGCTAACGCGGGGGGGCATCACCGACACCCAAACCTAACCACATCCACGTCCCGCTGACCTATCGCCCCTATGACCTATCGAGTGGGCATCCCCCCCGCGTTAGCGGGTGACCTGATCCCCATGCCCCTCCGGTTTTTGATCACGATCGCTATCAATAGAGATGTCCCTAAAGATATTTGATAGATATCTTGGATTCGCTATCAATAGAGGCTGGACTCCACCCTAGTGATACGATATCACTTGATCAAGTATCATGTGATAAAGGAGAGCGCATCGTGGAAAACTGGGGTTATGTGAGGGTGAGCACGAATGCCGACAAACAGGCTGCTACATGGCAACATCAAGCTGACCTGCTAACGCAGGCCGGGGCAACAAACATATTCAAGGAAGAAAGCAGCGCAGGTCATCACCGACCCATTTTTGAAGACATGCTAGAACAGGCAATGGACCGGGCGGAACAGACAGGCCAGCCCGTGAACATCCACATCACTAAGATGGACCGCGCCTTCCGGGATATTGAGCATGCTATCCGGACTGTGAAGCGCTCACACAAGCACGGTATCCGGTTCACACTACATGACATAGCCAAGACACCTCTGGACCCCTCAGACGCGGCCCAGAGCCTTCACTTCCATGTGCTTGCCGCTATCGGTCAGTTCGAGAAAGACCGCTTTGCGGAACGTCGCGCTGTGGGCATTGCCAAGGCGAAGAGCGAAGGCAAGTACAAGGGCAGAGCACCAACGGCACGGGCTAAGTCAGCCGATGTGCTGGCATTGCATGCACGAGACTTCAAAGCCCCTGAGATCGCTAAACAGTTAGGTATCGGCGTTGCATCCGTTTATCGCATCCTAGCGGATCACAAGGCGAAGGCTGACGCCTAACGCCTGCTGACGCACGACACACAAGACGCGATCTACCGCGAACGCAATGGCACGGATGACACGGTGTACCAGCGGTGGCCTGCGTTAGCAGGTGTACCAGCGCGGGCACGACCAGCAGTCGATTCAGATCGCAACGTGAAAATCATTAATGTATACGTTTAAGTAATTGATAATAAACGACTAAGGGACCCAAAGGGGTAGTACGGGTAGGGGTGACTTAAGCGCTCGGGTGCTACGCAATAGGTTCTCAGCAAGTGCTTGTTGCTAAAGTTCTGATACAGGTAGAGATTTTTTCATCGGTCGGAGGGGGTACCCCCCCCCCAAAAAAAAACCGAAACACCAACACCCTGCAAAGATTTCAAAATTCATCCGCAAAAGTTGCTCGAACCATTGCCCTAGGGCAATGCGAGCGCATCCTCCGGACATCCACTTGAACAGAATGTGTATCAGTATCGGCGTGTGCTTGGGGGGACTTGAACAACTTAAAGTATTGCCTCATGGTGATCTGGGGGTGGATTCCGGTGGGGGGCAGGATCGTATCATAAGGCGGTAACGGGTTGTTTTTTCCACCTGTACTCGCCTGTGAGAAGGATATGCGCCCATCCGAGAGGCGAGATGTGCGCCAGAAGCTCATGAGAACAATCCAGACCGGCACGTCTTCGTGCCGCGACTGCCTGTCCGAGATATTTTGTATTCCAGTAGATGATGATGGCCGCCAACAGGTTTAACCCGGCCATGCGATAATGCTGCCCCTCGGGGGTTCGGTCGCGGATTTCGCCCTGACGTCCGATGCGCAGGGCGTTTTTCAGAGCATGATGGGCCTCGCCCTTGTTGAGACCGATCTGGGCACGGCGCTGCATGTCGGCATCAAGTAGCCAGTCGATGATGAAGAGGGTGCGCTCGATGCGGCCGATTTCGCGCAAGGCCACGGCCAGCTCGTGCTGGCGGGGATAGGCCGCGAACTTTTTGAGCAACCGACTGGGCGGCATGATGCCCGCAGCCATCGTGGCTACGGCCCGCAGGATATCCGGCCAGTTCTGGACGATGAGGCCCTCTCTGATCTTGCCGCCGATCAGGCCGCGCAACTCCTTGGGCGCTGCAGCGGGTTCGAAGAGATAGAGCCGCTTCGAGGGCAAGTCGCGGATGCGTGGAATGAACCTGAAGGCCAGCAGCGAGGTGACGGCAAAGACATGGTCGGTGAAGCCGCCGGTATCGGCATACTGCTCTTTGATGTTACGGCCTGTTTCGTTCATCAACAGCCCGTCGAGGATGTAGGGTGCCTCGCTCACGGTGGCCGGGATGTTCTGGGTCGCGAAGGGGCCGAATTGATCTGAGACATGCGTATAGGCCTTCAAGCCCGGCTCGGAGCCGTATTTGGCGTTGATGAGGTTCATCGCTTCACCCTGCCGGGCAGCCGGGAAGAATTGCCCGTCGCTGGACGCGGTGACGCCGCCACCCCAGAATTTGGCCATTGGCAGGTTCGCTTGCGCATCGATCACCACTGCGAGCGCCCGGTTGATGGCATCGCTTTCGATGTGCCACCGCGACAGACGCGACAGCTGCAGGTAGTCGTGCGTGCTGGTGGCTTCGGCCATCTTGCTCAGCCCAAGGTTCAGGCCCTCGGCGAGCAAGACGTTCAACAGCCCGATGCGATCTTTGCACGGTGAACCGGTGCGCACATTCGTGAAGGCATCCGTGAAGCCAGTTGCATCGTCGACCTCCAGCAGCAGATCGGTAATGCGCACAGCGGGCAGGCGGTTATAGAGATCGAGAACCAGAGCTTCGGCGGTCTCTGGCACGGCTGCGGTCAGACGGTCGATTTTCAGGATGCCGTTTTCGATGGAGCCGCCGGGGATAGCACCCGACCGCGCCGCCTTGGCCAAACGGTCCAGCCCATCTGTCAGCCGCGCCTTGCGGTCTTCAATCCAGCTTTCCGGATCAAGGGGAACTGTTAATCTTGGCGTGGCCTGTGCAGCTTCAACCGGCACCAAGGCCTGTTTCAGATCGCCGTAGCGCCGCGAATGAGCCAACCAGATATCACCCGATCGAAACGCTTCGCGGAGATGGGACAAAACGGCCACATCCCAGAGCCGGTGACCATCGTCCACCTCAAAGTTGAGGTGGCGGTGCCATTTGGAACCCCGCCGCAAAAAGCTGGTGGACCGGGGTTCGCCATTCCGGTCATCAGCCACGACCTGTGCCGCTTGCATCAAGGGCAGCGCCACAGTGGCCCCGTGGATATCTAAAGCACGCAACATGCGTGGCGCGTATCGCCGGAACCGATGATACCCCTGCACGACATGGGTGATAGGGTTAGCAGCCATCGTGTCCGTCAGCTCGGCCGCAGTTGCGACAAGGTCCTCAAGCTGAAGCCAGCCACAGGACGTTTCGGTTGCCACATCAAGAGATGCCTCATCCCCCTTGGCCTCCAGGAGGGCCGCGCCCAAATTTTTGAAGGAGCAAAGCGTGTCGTGCAGGGCGGATTTGGCGCCCGCGATGCGTGCGTCACACAACCTCTTTGCATCCTGCCAAGTCTTGCCCACGATCCGGTCATGGGTCTCGACCACCGCATCGGCAGTCGCCGCGTGCCATTCCACCGCACAGACCGCCAGAATGGCCAGACGCCGGTCGCTGGTGATGTCTCGCAGACCATCGGCGAAATAGCGTTCGCCCTGACGGCGCAGTCGCGTAATCCGATGGGGCGGCACTCCTTCCAGAATAGCTGGTGACGCCCCCAAACCCTGCAGAAATTCCAAGCGATCCAGAAGGCGGCTGGCCCCCGCCGAATTTTTCCCAACCTCGAACTGCCGAAGCCAGATGAACCGGCTGACCGTGCCATCAACCATGTCTGTCAACAGATTATCCAATTGGCCCTTCAAAACCTCATCGAGGCGCGCCACGATCCGGCCGTCTATGCGTCGCTCAGCGGCGACAAGGGCGTCAGCACAAAGGCGTTCGATGACAGACACCCCGGGCAGGACAGTCTGGGTCCGTCGGCATTTCTCGACAAACCGCCGGGCAAGGTCTTCATTGGATCGCGCGGTTTCTGCTTCGCGTTCAAGCCAGCCCTTCAGATCGCGGGCACCACGCCCGGAGAACATCTTGAATCCATAGATCAGGCGTAGATCTATGAGATGCCTGCGCCGAGTAACGTCGGTCTCGGCATATTGGCAAAGATCTTCCACGTCTTCGCCAATCTGCGCGGCTATAAAGCGGTTCACCTCCAAGGGAATAACTTCGCCCGGCACCAGCAAGCGGCCGGGATACCGGAATGCACAAAGCTGCAGCGCGAAGCCAAGACGATTGCGGGCATGCCGTCGGGTTCGGATGTGTTCAATATCGTCATCCGCCAGTGTGTAGTGATGCAGGATCATCGCCTCGTCAGTCGGCAGGTCAAGCAGGCTTGCGCGCTGTCGTTCGGTCAAAATAGAGCGTCTTGGCATGTGGGTTTGTCCCTGTTAATCATTAGTCTGTTCGGGACAAAATCTGCACCAGCAAAATCAATGGCTTGCAAGGCCAAAATCCAAGGGGGTTCAAATGGGACAGCGCGCGGCCATTTACGCCAGGGTCTCCACATCCGACCAGTCCTGCGAGCGGCAGGTGGCCGAACTGACCGCCTTCGCGGAACGTGGCGGCTACGATGTAATCGGCGTGTTCAAGGAAACGGCTTCCGGGGCATCGGCAAATCGAGCCGCCCGCAGTCGGGTGCTTGATCTCGCGCAGACCCGGCAGATCGATGCGATCCTGGTCAGCGAGCTCTCGCGTTGGGGGCGTTCCACCCAGGATCTGCTCGATACCCTGAACAGGCTTGCAGGCTGGAAAGTCTCGGTTGTTGCCATGAACGGCATGACCTTTGAACTCAACACGCCCCACGGACGGATGATGGCCACCATGTTGGCAGGCATTGCCCAGTTTGAGCGTGATCTCCTCAGCGAGCGTGTGAAATCCGGCCTCGCCGCCGCACGGGCAAGGGGCAAAAAGCTCGGCAGACAGCCCGGCCAACGTCCGAAATCCGACAAGCTCGCGCCAAAGGTGCTTCAGGCCGTGGAAGATGGTCGATCTTACCGCTGGATCGCCCGCGATCTCGGGATCTCAAAAAACACAGTCACGGAGATCGTCAAACGTCACCGACAGAAAGCCTTATGATACGATCCTGCCCCCTACCGGAATCTACCCCATCTGTGGCAATCATTGCCTCAGGGAGGAAATAGAACACTTGGGTGTGTCACTTAGGTGAAGTTTTAAACATTATGATTAAAAAAATTTTCAAGAATACGCTTTGCTTTGTTGGTATCCATTCATGGCGTGAGAGCAAAGCTATGCCTGAGAAGGTTTGCAGAAACTGCGGGCGCAGGCATTCGTACTATTGAAGCTCATATGAAAAGAAAAAAGATTCTCTTCAGAATCCCCCTGCACCAAGCAAGATCGAATTGCCTCAGTACTGATGTTGCATGGCAACCGAACTAAGTCATGCAGGGCATCGAGCTCTAATGCCTACCACTAAACAGAAACACTAAAAAAAAACAGCTACCCAATCAACTCGGGTAGCTGTTCAAACTTAGGGTCCTGGAGGCCTTACAGTTTAGAAGCGGTAGTTCACACCGAACTTGATTTGTTGAAGATCAGCTTCAAGCTGGCCATCAGTGTTATCAACATCGCCGAAGTCAGTATAGGGTATACTCTGCATAACCGGTCCAGTTTTGCGTGAACATGTATTCACCACCGAAACCGATTGTTACGCCGTCAAGATCTTCGGATTCGGAGTCCCCACCGAGTGAAACTTCACCTTCGGCCTGACTGTAGCCCAAGAGGCCGTACGCAAGGAAGTTATCCTTCACGAGATAACCGCCACGTGCAAAAATCGTCGCCATATCTTGGATTTCGACGTCTACGCCAGAACCTGCCAAAATGCCTTCGCCGTCGCCGTCATAGGAGCCAAAGTTGTACTCTGCGCCAAGGCCAAAAAACGCCGCGGCCAAATTGCCAGTCATATCCTGCCCGCAATGCAGCAGATACACCGTCAGGCTCGGATAGATTGTCGCTGAAGCCGTTGGTGGTCAAAGCCGAAGCCAGATCATCATTCGCATCAAGCGAACCGAAACCGTAGCTGATGTTGCCACCGACGTACCCGCCAGTCCATGCAGGTGCTGGAGCCTGTTCAGCCATCATGACAGGCTGTTCCATAACTGGAGTGACCAAGTCACCCGCCAGTACTGGTGTAGAAACGAGCAAGGCCAACGCCGCGCCATAGGTAAAAGTCTTCACTGGAAATCCCTTCCGATAATATCGCTAACCATCGTCTCTTCACACGTATTTCAACTACGTGCAATTGCACCCTGAGGTTGCCTCGTGACATCTGTAATACATGTTGTAATTTAGCATCAGCGATAAGTAGGCACCCCCTACTTTTCAGCCGGTTATAGCCCTGATATCCGTCGATCTGCAGGATGCCGTCGAAGCCTGTCAGGAAGGTTTCGGCATTCGCGCCCGGCCCGACCGGGGGCATAGAAGTAAACCACACCGGGCGGATCTTCACCGCCCCATGGTCGGTCATCGCGAGCCAGTGCCCAGAGATAGCCGGTTTTGGTTTTACCGCGCCCGGGATCCAGCACCGGGGCCGTGGTTTCGTCCATGAACAGTTTGTCGGATCGTTTCAGGTGTTCGGCCAGCCGGTCGACGACGGGCTTGAGGTGGAAGGCCGCCTTGCCGACCCAGTCCGCCAGCACAGCGCGGTGCAGATCAAGACCCGCACGCGCCAGGATCTGGCTTTGGCGGTATAATGGCAGATGATCCGCATACTTGCTGACCAGCACATGGGCTATGGTGGCCTCGGTCGGCAGGGCACCCATGATCAGATGCGATGGTGCGGGAGCCTGGGTCACGCCGTCGGTGCAAGTCCGGCAGGCGTATTTCGGGCGCACGGTGACAATGACGCGCAACTGCGCCGGCACGATGTCCAGCCGCTCACTGCGGTCTTCTCCGATCTTGTGCATGACGCCGCAGCCGCAAGGGCAGCTCAGGCTCTCAGGTTCGATGACTTCTTCGATGCGCGGCAACGCGGCCGGGAGATTGCCAATCGTGCGCTTTGGCGCAGGCTTGGTTGTCGTCTTGTCACCTGTCTTGGCGGCCAGATGCTCCTTCTCCACCTCGACTTCAGCCAGTGCGATGGACAGATCCTCGAACGCCAGCTGCCGCTCATCCTCGGTCAGCTTTTCCGACCGTTTGCCATGTAGGGCATGGTTCAACTCCGCAATCAGGTGCTCTTGCCGTTGGGTGATTTCCGTAAGCGTCGCTACCTTTTCCATCAACGCCAAAACCGCCGCACGCTGCGAAGCAGGGATGGTGGATAGGTCAATGGCGGGTGTCGTGATCATGCCATCAGGATACGATAAAACCCCAGTAAGAACACACAAAAGACAGCGGTTGATTCACTCTGCCGCAGCAGGTGGGCGCATCTCCAGAGCCTTGACCTTGCGCCAGTCCAGACCGGCAAACAGGGCCTCGAACTGGGCGTGGTTCAGCGCCATCATGCCGTCCTTGATCGCCGGCCAGGTGAAGGTCGCTTCTTCCAGCCGCTTATAAGCCATCACCAATCCGGTGCCGTCCCAATACAAAAGCTTCAGCCGATCCGCCCGGCGCGAGCGGAACACAAAAACCGTGCCGGTGAACGGATCCTTGCGCAGCACCGACGACACGATCGACGCCAGCCCATCATGACCTTTCCTGAAGTCCACAGGCTGCGTCGAGACCAGAACCCGCACACGGTTTGATGGGACATCATGGCTGACCCTCGATTGCCCGCACGATCTCGGCAACCCGGGTCGAACTGGTCGTGCCATCGAGCCGGACTGTCACACGACCAATCGCAATCTCGATGGAGGTATGGGATGGCTCGTCAGGCTTCGCGGACCGCCCCGCAACGACCGACATATGCGCACCGCCGCTACTATCCGAGACTACGAGTGGCGCAAAATTAAAGGCGTCGTCATCGCCCGCAGGCAAAACCAACCGGCCATCGCGTGCTTGACTCCGCCATTCCGATAAATGGTTCGCCCGAAGCCCATACCGCGCCGCAACCGCATTCACGCTCACGCCCGGCTGCAAACTCTCAGCCACGATCCGTGCTTTGACCTCATTGGGCCACCGCTTCTGGCCATTGGCCCGTATCTCCACCCCGTAGTCTCTGAGAAACTCTACCGTAGTCGCCATCGCGAAACTCCCGCCCAATATCCGTCAGAAACGGAGTCGCAGCTCAGGCGAAAACTGGGAAGGTGTTGTCCAGGCAACGCTTACCATTCACTATGGTTGAAGCAAAATATCCGGTTCGTGTCCCGACCTTGTTTCTGTTTAGCGCGGTATAACTTCCGTATTCCTAAGACATCCTCAAACACGAAAGGAAGACAGGATGTCAAAAACCAAAGCCATGAACTCGAAAGCTGCGGGACGTATTCAATCCGCAACCGCCCCAAAGACTGGCGGGCAAACAGCAAAAGGCAGTTTCGCCGCACGTGCTCAGAGTGCTGCTGCAAAAAGCTCCAACCGTAGCAGCTCTAAGAAATAAATTGGTCGGGATGGTGGTAACGCCACCATCCCGTTATCGAGGTGAGACATGTACTAATCCCGAGACAAAGATTTGAACAAGGTAATTTCCGACGCCGTAAATTCAGGGGCACGTTTTGTAAGCGGCAAGAAGCATGGGAAGCTGTTTCTGCCCGAAGGCGGCATGCTCGTTTTTTCCAAAACCCCAAGCGATGTGCGCGCCTCCCGGAATGTGAAATCCGAACTCGCAAGGCTACGTCGAAATCAGGGGTTGATGGCATGACCGAAGGTATTTCCCCTATTCCGCAGCCATCCGAGATCGTCGCGTTCCTGATCCGCGCGATGTCGCATGTCGATGACCAACACGAAGAGGCGCTAAAGAAGGAACTTCAACGCCTGCGAAAGGGCAAACCGGTGTCCCCCGAAGCCGCGAATGA
Source organism: Sulfitobacter sp. SK025 (assembly GCF_003352105.1). Classification (NCBI taxonomy): domain Bacteria; kingdom Pseudomonadati; phylum Pseudomonadota; class Alphaproteobacteria; order Rhodobacterales; family Roseobacteraceae; genus Sulfitobacter; species Sulfitobacter sp. SK025. The sequence goes on from NZ_CP025812.1 coordinate 27,683, forward strand.
ACTGCTGAAAGAGCATCTGGCGGATTTTCACACAGCAAATGGCAATGACATTTGGGGCGCGACCGACTTCTTGGATGCGCTGAAGGAACACATTTCACTATGCCTTGGGCTGGACTGCTCAGCATTACCCGCTGAAGTGGTGCGAGGCGTGTTTGACCGAGTTGCATATGGATGCTTCCAAGACCTATTCCGAAATGTGCTTTCCGTAACAGGTGTTGACCCACGAGAAATACTTGGAAAACCCAACCAAGCGACCAGAATCTTGTGGCAATCGCGTGTGAAAGACCATGGTCTTTCATCCCTTGCGGCAGAAATCCAAGGCAAGCCCGGGCTGAGCAGAGGGCAAGAAAACTGGGAAAGATTGATCAAACGCTGGTCCAAAGGCGAACATGACCCGCAAATCATTACAATACTGGCATTGATGAAAAACTGGGACCGTAAATTCGCACGAGCGCTGCTTGCTGCACGGATCTACCAGAAATACTGCGAATTTTGCTTGGTTGATCCCGGCAACCATGTAGAGGGGAATGAGCTGCCGTTTGATTTCGATGCAATCCAGTCGGCGCTCTTAGATGTTGCGCAATCGCCAAGGTATTTGAAGACCTGCGGCCTAAGTGCCTCCGACGACCGCACCATAAATGAAATTGCGAAGCTCACGGATCCTCGGCGACCAAAATTGGATGGGGATTTTCTTAGTGTCTAATCGGAAATGGGTTGAGTGAATTCAGCAGGTTGTGATTCTGTTCGGTTGCGAAACAAAACGGAGATCACGATGGCCTGGACCGAACTCACCCGTGCGCAGCATAAGCGCAAGACGAAGCGCTATCCAAGCGATTTGACCGATGCGGAATGGAAGATCGTGCGGCCATTGTTGCCCGGTCGCAACCGCCTTGGGCGTCCGCGCAAGGTGGAGTTACGCCGGGTCTGGAATGCGATCCAGTATCTTGCCGCCGCCGGGTGCGCATGGTCGCTCCTGCCGAAGGACTTTCCGCCGGTCTCGACCGTGCGCTACTATTTCTACCGTTGGCGCGATGATGGCCTGCTGGCCGAGATCAATCGCCACCTGGTCGCGGACGCGCGCCTCGCGGCAGGACGCGATGTGCAGCCGACAGCCGGTGTTATCGACAGTCAGAGCGTGAAAACCTCTGAAAACACGTCCCTTTCCGGCTACGATGCGGGCAAGCGGATCAACGGACGAAAACGCCATATCATCACTGACACCTGCGGCAACCTGATCGCATGCGAGGTTCATACCGCCAACATTCAGGATCGTGACGGTGCGCTCGGGGTCTTTGCCAGGCTCCGCCGCGAGGCTCCGAAACTGCGCCACATGTTCGCGGACGGCGGCTATGCCGGACCGAAGCTGCGGGGCGCCCTCGTGAGCCTCGGACGCTGGACGCTGCAGATCGTCAAGCGCTCCGACACCGCCAAGGGCTTCGAGGTTCTGCCACGCAGATGGGTCGTGGAACGCACCTTCGCATGGCTCGGTCGTTGCCGTCGTTTGGCAAAGGATTGGGAGAAATCCATCGAGAGCGCCGAGGCCTGGCTGCTGATCGCCCATATCCGGCGCGTAACCCGGCTCCTTGCAACAGATTGAAATCGTTCATCCCGTTTTGAATCGGACTCTTAGGCTTGAGGCATTGTTTGAAAAACTCGAGTATTCTCTGCACGATCAACAACGCCTTGCCGGTCTCTGTTTTTATCGCGGGCGATATCTTGCCCAGATGGGGCGATATGACGATGCACTTGACGCCTTTGAGACCGCCGCCAATTGGTTTCAATTTCGCAGCGCGACCCAGATGAAGAGCTGTCTGCACTATATCCTTAACCTTGCCAGCAAACTCGGAAAGCGACGTGTTCTTGCGAAGTGGCAAGGGTGGTGTGATGGCTTGGGGTTGGATCTAGATAGTCCGGATGCTGATCTGTCTGTTTCCAGGGATTTTCCGGAGCTTTTTCCAGAGGCGCAGCCGGCTGACAATGCCGACCCTCTTAGCAATTACCTGTTGATTATGCCGGAATGGGAAGAGCGCAAACCAGATTTACGCAACCCAAACCGCGTCATTAAGGGATACGGCCCGACTCCGACACCGCAACTTTCACTCTTTGCTAATCTCGGTCAGGTCGAAAAGGTTAGGCAACTTTTACGCGCCGGCGCTGATCCCGATGCCTTAGACCGGAACAATGGGTCAGCGCTCCTGAATGCACTGCAGGGCCACGATGACGCCTGCGTGCGAGCGCTGCTCCCGGTGACCTCAACAGATACAATCAACGCCAAAACGAAAGGCGGTAAATCTCTGCTATTGATGGCCATTAGTTTGGGAAGTTCAGACTACGTACAAAGGCTCCTTGAAAAAGGGGCGGATGTCGAAGTTACTGGTCCAAACCAGCAAACGGCGCTCTACGAAACCGTCAGCCATTTTGTTGATCCGATGACAATGGCCCGCGCAGCTTTGCAGCATGGCAGCGGCCCCGAAATGCCCGCATTTCTGCGCAAAACAAGCTCTCCATTTCACGACGAAGAAGCTCGAGCTCGGTCAGCCACACGTTACCACCCAGACGAGTTGGCGGTCCTTCCTGAGATGGCGGAACACTTTTCGAAAGGAGATTGCACCGATTTGCGTAAAATCGTGCAACTCTTGCTTGATGCAGGCGCGAATGTGAATGCACCTGCTGGATCCTCTAGACTGACCCCATTTCTTTATGCAGCCGAAATCGGCAATTCATGGCTACTTCAAACACTTGTCGACCACGGCGCAGACGTACGCTCACAGGACGAGCGAGGTGGTACGGCCTTTTCGAGGCTGCACTACTTCGGGCATTCGCATCTTGTCTCTGAATTCTTGAGCTGGCTGCCACCGGAAGACCGAATTTGGCTGCGAGAGAACGGATTTCGGTGAATATCAAATGGCTGAACTTTGAGTAAAGCGGTCATTTCCGCATCTCGTGGCGAACTGCCGCTTTTTCCCGCTTTCTGCAAGTTGATTCGGTGCGCAGCGAAGGGACGGAATCGTCGCGATTTATTAAGTTTAGTTGGGCAAATAAAACTCAGCAATGCCACGTCGTCCGGCTGTCCGCCCTAGTTGAACGATGACATCGATCGACTTCTGAATGTACTGCCGCACCTCAGCGAAGGTCAGTGGCGTGCCCGCTTGCAAGACCATTATGGCTAAACGATCTATTGCGAGCTCAGCTGTTTCCGCATGGATGGTTGAGACTGACCCGCCGTGTCCGGTGTTGATCGCTTCAAGATAGGTCAAGGCTTCGCCCCCGCGCAGTTCCCCAACGATAATTCGGTCAGGGCGCATCCGCAAAGAAGCTTGCAAAAGCGCGTTCGAACTTCTCTGTGTGCCAGTGCCGCGACTTGCCAGCAGGGCCACCGTATTGGGTTGGCTAGGGAACAGTTCAAACGCATCTTCAATCGTGATCAACCGTTCGCCATCATCGACATGAGTAAGAAGATGTCGAGCGAAGGTGGTCTTGCCAGTCGACGTGCCACCACTGATCAGTATGTTCAGTTTTTGATGTACTAAGGCCTCTAATGCGGCTTCAAGATTCTCTTCGGCTTGGCTGGCGATGTCCTTCATCTTTTCAGCTCTCAACTGGTCGAGCGAGACAGCTTTGCCAAAAAGATAGGATGGTTTGTACCCCTTCACGCCCGCCATGGCGAAGAGACGGATCGTAATTGACGCACCTTGTTCGATGGCAGGTGGAACCGCGACCTGAACTCTCAGAGGTCGGCCAGCATACTCAACTTTGCCAGACACGAGTGGGTTCTTTTCTGACACGCGGGCATTGGCATCACCGACGATCGTCTGCGCCATGTTGAAGGCGGTGTTGCGGTCTACGGTTTGGCCTTCATGACGCATTGCCGCGTCACCTGCGGCTTCGACCCAGATTTTTCCATCAGGGTTGATTGCAATTTCAACGACGTCGTCCCGCAGCAGCAAATCGCGGAACGGCTCAAGATATCGCTCCAAGTATGACGCAGGTTTTGGGTGCTGGTTCAATAGATTACCACATCACGGTCGACGAGGACGGTCACGGATGCACCTTGATCAATATAAATAGTGGGTGAGATCGAGACCTGTTCAGCGATTACAGATCCAACTGCGTCTTCCAGATCTTCGGAAACCCCCTGAAGTACTTCGCTGGCTGTTTCATTGTCGGCGCTATTTGCGGCGACAGCGGGTGCAGCACCTATGAGGGAGATCAGTGCCGCTCCGCCGAAGCGTTCAGCAAACTTTGTGTCGACGATCCCAGTCAACCCAGAGCGGCCAAGTTGGTCGCCGCCAACGGACGCAATTTCAATCGACGTCCCGTCTGGGGTCAGAACGCGTGTCCAAAGGATCAAGATGCGTTTTTGGTTCAACTCGATCCCAGAACGGTATTGGCCAAAAAGGCGGGAGCCACGCGGGATCAAGATCTGATCGCCAGAAAACGCCGGCACCGGCTCAGACACAACCGCTACAACAGAGCCCGGCAGGTCGCTGTTGATCGCTGTTTGCAAGGCAGCTTGAATGACAGAGCCTTGCGAAAGTGTTCGCTCCGGGAAGGCCATTTGGGACGCTTCTTGCACGTCTAACGGCCGTGCGCCTTGCCGTAGATACTGTTCATTTTCAGAAAGGGTTGGCCCGTCTGCTCCGGTGGTCGCAGTTGGGTTCGTCGTTCCAGCTGATGCAGCGCGTGGACCATCGGCATAGACAACAGACGGGGAGACGATTTGCGCGGTAAGTAATTCTTGCGCCACCCGTTCCGCTTCACGCTGACGTTGTTCGTCCTCCTGCCGCTGGCGTTCTTCAAGCAACCGTTGATCTGCTATCAATCCCTCGCGCGCCATTTCGGATTCAAGTCCTTCGCGTTGTGCGCGTTCCGCGTCCAACATCGCCTGCAGCCCGGCCAAACGTGCTTCGTTCTGCCGCTGCGCGTTTTGCAACTCGGTGTCTTTGGCGGCGATGGAGGCTTCAAGCGCGTCTGTCTGAACCTGAAACGCCTCTCGTAAATCAGAGACGGCTTCTTGGATTTCGGCGTTGCGGGCAGACTGGCTTGCAGCAAGCGCTTCCCGTAGCTTTGCGATTTCTTCAAGCACTGCTGCACTGGGTTCAGCTGCTGGGGCAGGGGCCGGCACATCGAGTGCTTCCTCAACAGCGATCAGCGCATCATTAACCCGCTGTTCCGCTTCATCCGGCGGGAATTCCAACCGCCCGCCATTTCCGGTGCGTTGGTCCTGGAAGGTCTCAACGTCAGACGTTTCTAGGCCGTCTGATCCTTCTTGCAGATTAGTTGCCAAGAAATAAGCGGCGCCACCCCCGCCAAGCGCAAGCGCGATCGCCAATGCCCCGACACCGATATTACCGCCACGGCGTTTGGCTTTGCCCTTCTGGCTGAACGTGCTGAGGCGGTCCTGCAGGTCGGGTGTGTTCTCATCAGCCATGATCAGTTGCTCACATAAATTGCGCTGTCATCGCGCAAGGCGCAGATGGCCTCATCGCCAATCCGCAAGGTCCAGAATTGGTTCACGCCAAGCACCCGAACTGTGTTGCCTTGCTGGGTCCAGTTCACGGTGCGCTCCCGGCCCTGCTCGTCTGCTTTGAAGACGGCGGGTTGGCGTCCGTTTTCGGGGAAGGTGAAGTATGTGTACCGCCCGTCGTCGTAGATATGGGTTGGACGGAAATCCCCTTCGCCCGCGACGCGGTAGCTGTAGTTGCGCGGTGCATCAAAGCCCTTAGGCTGGGTGTTGGCCGCTGCCGCGCGACGCTCATCCTCTGGATAGCGAAACCGCACCTCGAAAAACATACCTGAGCGACCCGGAATGGCCCCTTCACGCAAATGGAAAGAATATGTTCGGCGGTTAGTGATCACCGTCATGTTGGTTGAGGCACCTTGCACATGCGGCTTGATGGTCAGCACATTGCCAAGTTCTGGGATCGGGTCGACTTGGAAACTCTCGGTGTCGCCGACAATGACGGCGTCAAACCGTTCGCCCTGCCCAAAGTGGATGGTCGTTGAATGACGCAAGTCGGTTTCAATCACGAAGACTTGGTTCTCAACATAAGTCGCGGTGCGCACGCGGTTGTCGAGCGACCCGCTTCGTGGAACGGCCTCGGACAGAGCGGGGGACGCCGATAGCAATGCGGCAGCGCAGATCAAACGGGCAGCGATATTCAAGGGATCAGTTCTCCAAAGTCTCGGCGTCGACGCGGTAAGAGGTGACCACGAAGCCCAAAGGGTTGGCCCAGACGTCTTGCAGGCGCTGGCGGGTTTCAGGTTCAAAGGCGTAGCCAACAGTGGCTACGTAGCTGCGGGTCACCGAGCGGGTGTCGCGTGCGCGCCGCAGGGTGCGGGTAAATCGCACTTGAGCCACGCCAGGTTCGATCTGGTTCACAGATTTGATCACAACTTCGATGACGGCATCGCGGCCATAAACAGCGATGGGGTAGTCTTCGTTGGACGAGGTCCAAAGCTCGCGCAGGGTGCGTGCGGCATCGCCGTCAGAGCGTTCAAGAACGGAATTTATCCGTTGTTCGCCGTCGGTCAGGTCGTAGGTCTCTCGATCATCCACATAGGCGACAAGGTTGGCTTGTATGATGGCATCGCTCTCAGACAAGGACAGTGCTTGAACGGCAGCGACGCGGTCCATTTGGCCGGTTTCTTTGTCGACAACGACGACAAAGGTCTCAATCGATTTGAGCGGGAACAAGCTAGCACCAGCGACCATGCCTGCCAGCCCGACCAGAACGCCAGCCGCCGCGACAAAATAGGCAAACCGCTCGCGCCTGCGCGGGCCGTAGATAAAATCCACTGCAAAGGCGTCGCTTTGGTCTTGGCTTGTTTGACTTTTCATTTTCGGTGTTTGGCTTTCGTTATGAGGCGCGGAAGGATTTGACGGTGTTCAGGGCTGTTGCCGGTGTTCGTCGGATTGCTTCGCCCGTTTTGACAACGCCGCTGTTCACCGCTTGCTGGAGTTCTTGTGGTGATTTGCCCGTTGCGAGGCGCGTGGCACTGCCCGTGCCGTAATCGCTTGTGTTGACGATGCCGCGACGCGCCAGCCCCGTCAGTCCAACAGCGTTGGAGGCGATGCCCATCACTCCAGTTAAGTTGGAGGCGATGTAAGGGACAGATGCCATGATCCCGGCGCTGAGCAGTAGAATGACCAAGAATGGCAAGATGAGGCTCACCGTTTCGACATCGACTGGATCGGCGGACGCATCGCCGATGGCTTCTGCGATCGCAACGATGATGCCAGCAGCACCCGCAGCGGCGACGGGCATCAAGGCGTAGCCGATGGTCGCGCGGCTCCAAGCTTCAAAAAGGGATTGGGTTGGCTTGAACAGTGATGTGATGATCATAAAGGGCGCGATCACGATCATCAGCGCGAAGACGATCTTGGCAAACGCGATGATCCCAGCGGTGACGGCTGCGAAGAGTGCGGAGAGAACAAAGAAAATTGCGCCAAGCACGGCCCCGAAGACCCAGCCTGCTTGATCACCGATCGTATCACCATAGGCTGTAATGCGGGCCACCATGTTGTCGAGGCTCTCATAAACACCAGCCTCATCGCCGGATCCCGTGAGGGCGAGAATGGATGCGCCAACCGAGTCCGGCACTTGTGTTGCAATGCCGTAAATGACGTCAAAATTATCCCAACTCTGGGCAAAGATTGCGACCAGTGAGATTTTGATCCCAAACGCGAAGGCGCTGCCAAAGGTCATGGGCTTGAGTTGCATCACAACATTGATGCCCAGCAAAATCAGCAGCAGGACTGCACCTGCGGTGATGACATTGCCCACTGCCGCAGCCGACGAGATGAAGCCATCTTGTGCCACGCTGTCGACAGCTGCATCAACCTGGTCGAGGATATCGCTGATAATTCCCATCTATTCTGAACAGCCCTCGGCGTGCTCAGCCTCGAGCGCATCCGCAATGGCATAGAGGTCGAGGACCTTGAACGGGAGGCGCGGATTGTCAGACGTTTGAAAGCGCGACAGTTCTGCGAGAGCCATGTCCCATGTGAATTCACCTAAATGGCAGTCGCAGGTCTCGGCTTTAAGATGCCGCTCTGCGACAAGGATACGCAAAATTGCGCGATACCCGTTGCGCAGATAAGCGGTTTCCGCAAGATCTGCTGGCGGTCGAGGCACGCGGCAGGCCCCCTCTTCTTCGGGGTTGATTGCCATGGAAGTAAATGGCTTGAGCCCACCGGATGTTGAATCAGGTGTTTCAGCAAAAGCAGACATCGGCAGCGCAAGGGCAAGTGCAGCAAAGGCCGAACGGAGCGCACTTGGAGTATAGACCATCATGGGTCTACCGCCATCGATCTGAATCGCCGCTCGTCAGCCAATGTCGCCGCATCAACAACACCAAGCTGTCCTGCGCTGACACCCTGTGCCGCTTCCAAGCGCCAAATTTGTGTCAGGATAATCCCAAGTTCGACAGTTACCCGCGTGTTCAAATCAACGGCCGCTTTCAATCCGTCTTGGTCGTCGATCAAGCCCACCATTGTTTCAAGACGTTCTAGACTTTGGCCTGCTTCTGCATGGCTTTCTTGGGCGGCTACCGACAACATGGCGCTGGCGCCTGCGGACGTCGCAATGCGGTTGTCAGCAGGTTGTGGCGATGAAGAAAGAGTGCTCAAGGTCTCAGGTGTGAACCCACTGCCGGAAAGCACACGTTCAACCGATGCTTCCAGTTCCGCGCCTGGATTAAAGCCACTCAGAAAGTCTCCGCTCGCCAGTGAGCGCGCTGTATTTAGTGGGCCAACAAGTTTGCCCCGCAAGGCGCGGAATTCTTCGACGGATGCGAAGAGATCGCTTAACCCGCTGCCTTCGATCAGAGATGTGAGTTGGGCTTCCAAGTTCAGCAGTTGAGACAGTTGCGTCTCAAGTTCCAAGCGCATGGTGGCGAGCTGTTGCAGTTGCACGTTAAGGTCTTCAGCCATGTGCTCAAGTTGAGCGACCAATTGGCCAAGTTGCGATCCATCGAATGTCGGAACGCCTTGTGCGCGGGCGGGTGACGATAGGCCGAGCGCCGTTATGGCGGCGACCGAAAGAAGAAGCTGTTTCAATTTGGCACTCCCATTTGCATGAATTCACGCTCGGATAGGCGATCTGCGACCAGATGTTGGGCATGGGCCGCTTCGCGCTGTTGATTGGCTGCCATCAGCCTGACGCGCAGGTTTAGGATGCGGGCGATTTCAGCTTTGGCGTAGGTATTGAGTTCCCACGCGGCTTTCGCATTTGGTTGGGTATCGATCTGCAGAACGATCGCGCGTAGGCGGTTGATAACCTGCATTGTTGTCGCGTGGCTGCTTGCCGCATAGTAGACGCCTGCATCCGAGATGTTGGCGTATTCAGCGAGGGCAAAGTCCGAGGATGACAATGTGCCAAGCGCGTCCGCACCACCGACAACCGCGAGGTACTCGTTGTAGAATTTGGAGATATTGCGCACGTAGCCTTGGGTCTCGGTAAACGGTGGCACGCCGCCATACTCAATCACGCGTCCGGGGCCTGCATTATAGGCAGCGAGCGCATGGGGGATATTTCCGAAACGGTTCAACTGGGTCGTGATGTAACGGGCCCCGCCCCGCAGGTTGTCCATCGGATCATATGGATTGACCCCGAGGTCTGACGCCGTCCCGGGCATGAGTTGGGTCAGACCGTAAGCACCAACATGGCTTTCAGCGGTGATGTTAAATCGGCTTTCCTGTTTAATAAGTGCCTGAAATAGGCATCGCCATTGCGTGGCGGAAAGCCCTGCCCGTGCAACGCCCGGCGCACCGGCATATTCACCTGCCACACGCACAACCATCATCTCGACGGTTTCGCGCCCCTCGCCAAAGAGGCGGCTGTTCATTGGGCTTGTATCGGTGTTGGGATAGACTGAGGCGACACCAAAATCTGCGTTGCCTTCAAGGGCGCTGATATCAAAGCCTGGGCCGGTCATAGCTGCAGAAATGGCTTCAAGCGTGCGGAGTTGATCTGCTTGTACGTCAGCGATTGAGGAGCGCTCGACCTCTTTCTCACTTTGGGTTCCCAAGTCTTGAACAAGTGCTGTCACGCGCGAGATGGTTTGCCCGATTGCGGCATTGTCTTGCGTCGGGACACCTTGGGCGAAGCCCGAGGTCGCATGGATGCAGGCACAAAGCGCGGCTGATATGATTGCGGCGCGTCTCATTCTGGCTGCGGCAGGGCTTCGAATGTGCAGTCTTTGCGAATTGTGGTTGAGACAGGTGCTGTTGCGGCAAAGGATATTGCTGCGCGTGTTACCACAGGCTCGCCATTCTGGCCGAAGCAGGGCGATGTTTTCTCGGTGTATTGTGCGCAGGCCGACAGCAACAGCACTGCCGAAAGCATGAGGAGGGGTTGGAAATATCTCATTGTGGTCTCCAGAAATCGGGGTTTGAACGCCAGTCTGCTGGCACGCGGGCCTCGCCCGTGGCTCCACCGCCAAGGATTGGCAGTAAGTCACGAAGGGCGGAGAGATCGGCATCGACAAAGACGCTGTCGCCTGCGGAGCGCACCAGTGCGATGCGTTGGCCAATGGTGGGTTGGACGAGCAATGCAGCTTCCTTGGCGTTCACGCGCAAGAAATCGTAATCGGCCACGGTGGCGCGGTCGTTAGGGAACAGGATCTGCGTCGGGACAGTTTCAACAATGGTTTTGCCAACGCGGCTGTCGCGCAACTGGCTGGGATACTGCGTCATCATGATCACGACGCAGTTCATTTTGCGCAGGGTCACGAGCCAGTTTTCCAGACGTGCGCCGAAGTAAGGATCATCCAGCAGCTTCCATGCCTCGTCTAAGACGATGATCGTGGGGCGGCGGTCCTCAACAACGCGTTCGATTTGGCGGAAAATGTAGGAGAGCACCGCCATACGCTCGGTTGTCATGTCGAGGATCTCTGTCATATCAAACCCGACAATGTCGCCCGAAAGATCGAGGCTTTGCCCGCGGTCTGGTTCATCAAAGACCCAGCCAAATCGCCCGCCAGGGGCCCATTCTGCGACGCGGGATTGCAGCTCGCCATCATCATCCAAAGACTGGAACAATGTCTCAAAGCTGGCAAAGCGTTGTAGAGCTACGCCCGCGTCGGCATTCTGTGTTACCGCACCTTGGATATGGCGTGACTGTTCACCCGAAAGGGCACCGCTGCGCGTGATCAAGGTGGCCAACCAATCAGATAACCAAGCGCGCCCGCGCTCATCGATTTCAGAGGCAAGCGGGTTCAGACCCGTCGGGACGCCTGCGCGGATTTCATTGTAGCGACCACCCAATGCTCGGACTGCCATTTCCAAGCCACGATCTTTGTCAAAGAAGAACAAGCGTGCGCCGATCCGTTGCGCTTGCGCGGTGAGGAAGGCAGTCGTCAATGTTTTGCCAGTTCCCGTGCGGCCTAAAACCAGTGTGTGGCCCACAGTAGGTTCTTTGCCTGCAGAACCCGCTTCGTGGAAGTTGAAGCGATAGCCTGATGTGCCGACTGTTGGCAGGACGGCAATGCTCTGGCCCCATGGGCTTTTGTCATTGCTACGCCCTTCAACGCTGCCGTGAAGGGCTGCAAAATCAGCAAAGTTGGTTGAGGAGATCGGCGTCTTGCGGGCGCGGTAGCCAAAGTTGCCCGGGCTTTGCGCGAAGTACGTGGCTTTGAGGGCCATGTTTTCACGCACAATCACAGCCATGATTTCTTGGCCGACCCGTTTGATCTGCGCTGCGGCGCGTTCCAGCGTATCGCGATCAGGCGCATAGACTGCAATGGAAAGGTGATGGTCGCCAAAGGCGATGCGTCCGGCTTCTTGATCGTCTGCGGCCAAAGCTAGCTGATCACGCAAAGAAACGGCCGCATCATCAGAAGCATGCATCTGTCTGATGATCCGTTGGATGCGCTCGGCCATGATGTTGTTCGGGATTGGACTAAAGGAATTGGTCAGCACGATATCGAGCGGCAGGTCCAAGGCATCAAGGAGCGTCACATCTGTCAGTGCAGGATAGGATTTGATGCTGAAAAGGGCACCATATTTGACGGCACCCGTTGTGGCACAGGTAACAGTGACCACATCGCCATCAAACGTCGCGCGGCAATCACTGATGGTATGAGATAGGGGCAGGGGGCTTTGACCAAATGCAATAGGTGAAAAGCTCCCCGCGTTGAGCGTATTCAAATACCCCAGCCATTCACCGCCCGTCTTTGTTAAGCGAACAGGGTTTGCCGAAGAGAGGGCCACCGCAAAGAAGCCCATCACTTCATTAAGTTCTTGGACACGCGCCGTGCGATCTTTTACCCAAGCTTTGCGGGCGAGTGCACGCAAGAACGGGATGCGTGCCGCGAGATTGGGCCGGCGTATGACGCTGAGATACATCTGCCGCTTTGAAGGGCGCAGCCCTTTGATATGGGCGGCCCAGCGGGCATCAACATGGGATGCGAAGGTATCGCCCTCAACCGGCTTAAGGTCCAAGTCTTGCGGCACAGAAACACGGTGAATGTAGAAACCAAACGCGTTCCCGGTTTGGGCGACGATTGCTGCAACCGCGCGCTTGAGCGCATCAAGGCGATCATCTTCGGTTGTCATCGGGTTGAGGCCATCAAGGCGAAGGGTTGCGAGGAGATCACCCTCGCGCAGAACCATCACATCGTCCGTTGCCAAAGCAAAATAGGGCAGGTGCTCCGCAAGGTAGCTTTCACGGGCAAAGCCTGATCCACCCGCTTCATGTACTGCAGGGCCATTTCTGCTCAGAGTTCCACCATCAAGCGCCAAAGCTATCACCCCCGTGATAAGTGCGGTTTTTGGTGGAACGAACAGTGCCGAAAGAGATGCGCAGCACCTCAAAAAAATGAGGTTCTTTATCCGCGACAAACCAAAGAACGGGGTAGGCGATAATCCCGATCAGGAAAAAGATCAGAGATTTCGTCCAGATAAACGGCAGAACGACCCCCATGGCCAAGACCACCAGATATCCGACAGGGAGACCCAGATACTTGGGTGGCCGCGCAAGGCCGAGGAAAAGGGGGGATCGTTCCGCCATCGGTTCAAGTGAACCCATCTACGATGGTGCCCGCTGAGAAGATCAGCACGATCCCGATGATCACAGAGGCAAACCATCCCCAGTTCAGCCGTCCCATCATGCACATGAAGCCTGTCCCAATGACTGCAAGTGTGGCCACGGCAATGCCAATTGGTCCCGTGAGTGCGGCTTCGACCGTTTCCAGCATCGTTTGAATAGGTGACAAGTCTTGCGCGAAGGCAGGGGAGGCGGCGAGCGCTATGGCTGCGGCCATCAGTGGCAGGTATCGTGAGTGGTGTCTTGGCATGAAAATGTCCTTGATCAGTTCAGGTCGATAATGACTGGGGCGCGTGTTGGTGCCGTGTTGGCGACGCGGATTGGCGCTGGCTGTGAAGTTCCGCCCGACAGCCGTTCACGAATGTCGTGGATGCGTGCGATGTAGGTGCGTGTTTCGGAAAACGGGGGCACACCTGAGTACTGCTCAACACGATGCGGGCCTGCGTTGTAGGCAGCCAAGGCCAGATCAACGCTGCGAAATTCTGCCAATTGTGCGAGCAAGTAGCGTGCTGCGCCATCAAGGTTTTGGGAGACATCACGCGGATCCACCCCAAGCTCGCGCGCCGTTGCAGGCATCAGTTGGCCCAACCCATAGGCACCCTTTGGGCTGATGGCAGTGGGATTGTAGCTGCTCTCCGCTTCAATCATCGCCTGAAACAAGACTTGCCAGTCCCGTGTTGAAAGGCCAGCTCGCGCGATGGCCCTATTGTTTTGGTGGCGGTTGGCCGTCTGATGAATGAGTGCGAGAACTTGGGCAGAGGCTCCCGCCGCAGGCGCAATTGGTGCAACGGCAACAGGTTCTGCTTCAACAGTATCTTCTGAAGTGGCCCAGTTAGGACGTGCTCCGTGAAACGTCCACCCAGATGCCGTAGCCGAACCGTCCGCGCGAAACGCTAGAACGTCAGCCGTTGCCTTCGAGGGAAATGCTGTAGTCAGCATCAAAGCGCAAATCGCGCCCGTCGCCAAATTCAAGATGGTGTTTAAAAAGCCCCGGCCAGATGTTGAAGTACCGTGCTTCCGGGCCGAGCGGTGTGATCCGTGTGGACACAAGAATGGCTTCCGGTTCACCGTCACGTAGGTAAATGCACTGGTAGCGCGGCTTGCCATCGTCCGTGAACCCCACGAGTTCATACCGGCAGCGGAATGCAACTTCCCTCTTTTGAAGGTCTTTGACCCCATCAAGTGTGATCAAGATTTGATTGCGCGCTATCGGCATTTGGACTCTCCCCCTGAGAGTCCTTCTAGTCCGACCCAGTACAAGCGGAAAGACACATTGAGTCAATATGATATATTGCAGAATTTAACAAAATGCTAAACCATAGGATGAAACCTAGCAAAGGAGTCTCCGATGAAACGACTTATTTTGTCAGCATTCTTTGGTGTTTTGACGACGCTCAGTTCGCCCCAGAAGGCGCAGGCCTACGATATAGACTGTGCGATTATGCTCTGTATGGCGGGTGGATTTCCTCCGAGCGCGGTCTGCGCGCGAGCTTATCGCACTATGATCCGCCGCATCACCCCGTGGCCCAGCCGACCGCCTTTTGGGATTTGCACCTTCGCTGCAGTGCCCGTTGAGCTTGGTGGTCCGGGTGGGGAAGGCGAGGTTGATACGAACCTGCCAGAATACGAATGGCTCAATCGCACCCATGTGATTTGGTTCACAGGTCGGTCCTACACGCCGCGTGACGATCCAAGGCAGTGGGATTGGAGTATTCGATCCTGTGACCGCGAAAACAGAACCTGCCGATACATCGCGCGGGTTTACGGATCTCACAGCCGTTGGCCGAGTTCATTTGTGTCCGAGAGCGGCCAAACCATTTTGCTGCCCGTTGGGCGGAGGTTTGGGAACTTCTACTCACGCGATATCATGGTCGAATATGGCGACTATGAAGGAAATATGGGCCATTCAGATTGGTTTTCATACTGAGCAGGGATCTGCGTTGATTAAAGCGGTGTGCAAGGTTTGAGGATGACGGCAGACAAGTCGACCTTCTTAGGATCGACCAGCCAACGGCGAACGGTTGATCCGTCATTCCAGCGATAGTCGATCAGTACGAGGAAAAGATTGCCCTGACGATGCTCAAACCCTTCTTGAAATGGCGCAGCAAGCAGCTGTGAGCGTCCAGACTCCTTTGGATCATCTGAGGTTTCGTCATTGACGGTTTTTGCTCTCATACTGGGGGTGATCAAAATTGGTTCGATCAACTCAGATGGATCGACATCAAGTGCCAAAGCTAACTTCTGCAAGGTTGCGATGGTCGTGGAGTACTTCGAACGTTCGAGCTGGCCAACATAGCCCCCGTCAAGCCCCGCCTTAAGTGATAGGGCCTCTTGGCTAAGGGACTGAAGTCGCCTTAGATTTCTGATATTTGTACTAACTCGATCTCGTAAATCCATGCGAGATCAATGGCTTGATTTTTGCAGGTAGTGCGACGGAGTATACTACAGATTCCGACGGTTCGAATGTTTTTAGCCGCGGGATCGATTTCACCAAAAAGCCTGAGTTGGTCGACCCAAGAATGCTCTATGTCTATTGGGGGCAGCAATAGTTGTCTCTCGCTACGTTCGAGCCGATGTCGTCCGTGGTTGCAGTCAAGACTGTGCCTCTGGTCGGGGTCACAAAAGCGTGTTGGCGCACTCATAGCGCTTCAAAATTGAAGCGGGTTGTCCCTCGCAGACTTCAAAAAGCTTGACTTTGGAACGCTGAACCCTCATGTAAAGGATGAGGCGCAAGCTTGTATTGCCCTCTTTCCGAGGCCCACGCGTAAGCGTGGGTTTTCGTGTTTGTGGAGATATGTTTGACTTACATAGTGTATTTGGACGAATTTGGACACATCGGACCATACGTTAGCCGAACAGATCCACGTCACAATGATAGTCCTGTCTTTGGTTTAGCCGGATTCGCGTTACCGATTGACCAGGTACGCGGGTTCGGGACTTGGTTTTTTCAACGCAAACAGGAGCTCCTTGCCTTTGAAATCGCTCGGGCAGGGCAGCATGCGGCGGTCTGGGAAAAGAAAGGGGCGAGCCTTTACACTGTAACCAACGTTACAAAATATGCCGAACTTCGCCGTTTCACCTTCCGATTGTTCAACAAGATTGATACGTTAGGCGGCTTTTTGTTTCATGTCGGCGGTACAAAACCTCACCCGCCAGGAGAACATAATCCGAACCAACTATATCGCATTGTGTTGAGAGAGGCGATCAAGCGCCTAAACCAGCACTGTGAGGAAGACTGTGATCCGAATGAAAATTTCATTCTGACGCTTGATGAGCATGATCAGCGTGACGCGTTGATTACCGAGGCTGCCATAGCGATGTACAATCCAGCCGAGCCTAGGCGCTGCCTAATTGAGCCACCGTTCCAGGTCGAAAGTCACCGCTATCAAACGATGCAGGCTGCAGATTGGATTGCAGGACTTGTTGGGCGCCTTGGTGCGGTTTGGAAAGCACCTCTAGAATATCCAGAAAATGAAATCTTCCGGACATACTTTGAAGACCGGTTCAATCAAAAGTCGGTTCGAAGTGGTATTCGCGGTTAGGTCGTGATGTCAACTGAGTTTGCTGCCATTTGCACCACCGCGATCTCGTAAACTCATGAGGGATCAATGGCTTGTTTTTGCCAAATATTTCAACGGAGCATGATATTGATTCTGTGGTTGCGACGTTTCATTGCCCACACCCTGCCAAGGAAGCCAAACGCTATCAGGTGCGCGCCGCTCGCGCATTCTTGGAACGGATCGGAGTAACGCCATGACCAATATTATGACCTACAAAGGCTATTCGGCCCGCATAGAGTATGATGATGAAGATGGCATTTTCACAGGCCGTCTCGCCGGTATCAGTGATGGTATTGGCTTTCATGCTGACACGGTTGAGGCGTTGCGGGAAGCCTTTCATGAAGCGGTTGAAGACTACGTTGAGACTTGCGCAAAGGTCGGCAAGGAGCCGCAAAAAGCATTCTCGGGTCAAGTCATGTTTCGCGTCGATCCCGAGGTACACCGCAAGGCGGCACTCGCGGCGGAGTTGTCTGGCAAAAGCCTGAACCAATGGGCCGAAGAAGTTCTTGGTCGCGCGGCGGAGTAAATGAAGACACTGAACATCGAAGTGTCGGGATTGTGGGTAACGCGCTGCTCGCCCGACGGGGCGGGACATTGGCCACCAGACTTACTGCTGGGTATGCTTAGATTTAAGTATCCAGCGGAAGTCTCACGGTATCGCCCTCAACCACGGGGAAGGAAATTTTGGTGAAACCGCAGTCGGTCAGAAAAGATACGATTCCCGTCACGGTTTTGAACTCACGAATGGAAATTTCACCTGCCATCCTGGAGCGCGCCGTGACCAACATTTGCGTAGTCCCATCGGAATGTTCTGCGTGCATCGTCCAAACTCCAAACCATGATGATGCTTTGCGCGTTGGCGATACGTTGCATGTAATGATGAGTTTCGAACCCGTCTCAAGGCGCTGTTTCAATGCGACCTCTGTTAATACATTGGGTGTTTCTGGCGGGTTCAACGGCAAGATTCAATCCACTCCCAATCTGTCAATAATGCTTTATTGTACCAATACCGATCCCGAAGGCAAGCTACGAAGGGGGCTATCTGCCCCCGCGCCAGTGGCGCTCCGCCGAGGATTATTTCGAGGAAGATAAAGGTAGGTGTCCTATCCTTCTGCGTCGTCCGAAGTAAATTCGATTTCGATGGTGCTGAACGGCTCTATACGGGTCAGACCATCGTTTCCGATTGACGCTTGGATAATATCAAGGGCTTTGCTTGCTTCGGTGTGAAAGTCTCTGCCATCACCCGATTGGGAAAGAACGTCGCGTAGATCGAGCCTGATAGTGAACACCATTTCGCCCATGTCGATCACAACAACTTCGTGATCCATGTTGCGTATCGACGGCTCCGACTTGGCGAGTATCGAGCATAGTTCAACCATAGCTTCGGGGTGCAACGTTAAGCCGGTCTGTTTTTGGGTTTCAAAAAACAGGGCAGCGATGAAATTGTGAGATACAAAGCGAGTGTCCTTCACGGCCCAATCGTTCAGGAAATCAGCTATGTATCCTTCTTCAGCACCGACCAGTGCCGCATATCGGTCGCGGCACGCCTCACGCATAGCGCCTTCGGTTGGGTAGGATGTTGCGAGGGCGGCAAAAAGTGTCTCGGCAAGTGTATGCGGATCAATGGTGTCATCGTCATGGCCGGACGCAAAACCGACAGGGATTTTGGTTTTGTTTGGTCCTTCGATGTATGGGGCATCTTCGCCAAATGAATCGCAATATCGTAACGGTTCGTCAGCGAAGCGTTCCACAAGTTCCGAACCACGACCAGCGCGAACAGCTTTGATCCAGATATGGCGAGTAGCATTGGAGACTGATTTAGTTCGGAACCCGATCAAGTAGTAGTTCTCATTTGGGTCAAATTCGACTTGCCATTGGTTACCCTCAACAGCTTTTGCAAGTTCATTCGCGAACAATGCTTCGTCCTGGATGGTGAAAAATTCTGTTGGCTTCTTTACTGGCTCAAGGCCCCAATACTCATACCAATGATAGTCGGGGTCATGATGTTCTGGCAGCTTATCCGCGCCGTAGACGTGGATGGAAGCAAGACGACCGATAATTGCACCAATGACGTGATCTTGCCAACCAAGGGAGGGCGGCAAGCCTTGCTCGGCAAGACCTTCAACTGTGAAGGTGCGCAGGTAGATTTCGTCGATCCCCTCGTCTTCATCTTCCGCTTGGCGCTCGTCGCAAAACTCGACAACCATATCATTCGTGAACCGTATATGATCATACAGTTCCTCCAAAACCGGACCCGGCACTAGCAGTTTATCGCTGTCCCATTTCTTGATCGTATCGAGCCGAGTGGAAAAAATGTTGGATGCGTCTTTTTGGGAAAACCCAAGGTATTTGCGCATGTAAGCGAACCGATTATCCATAGCGATAATCCTCCATTTGTTGTTGCAACTGGACTTGAAACCAAAAGCCAATGGACCAATCCTCCGGCTGTTTTGAAGCGTAGTTGTCTTCTGTGGACGGAGCAAGTGGTTCAAGGGCCATCTGCATTTGGTCTATAGGGCAAAGAGGCTAGCCTAGCCTGGCGGGGTGGTCGGCAAGGGCGTGATTAACTCACCCAAAATTGAAAACCGGACCTTCGCGCACAATGCAGCGAAACAGGAAAAAGAGCCCATTTTACCAGATGCTGCATGTTGGACCAACGACCGCTTCAAAGATTAAGGTCTGTGCCAAGCTGTGCCAGCGCACGTTCTAGCCGGTCGCGATTAGGCTTGTAGAAGACCCAGTTCTTGATCTGTTTAGACGCCACCAACTCAGCTTCAGCCAGAACTTTCATGTGGGAGGTCACTGTGGGTTGGGTCAACCCGATCTTCTGGGTGATAAACCCGACACACACGCCGTCTTCGACCAAATCGCCGTCTCGTTGCGCCGGAAAATGGTCTGTAGGTGACAAAATCCACTTCAAGATTTGAAGCCGGTTTTCATTTCCGAGTGCTTTCAGGACGGCAATGGTTGACGGGTCAGCAGCCATATTGATAACTAACTATATTGATTCTTGTCTATGGAGATATATCGTGTCTGACCTATTATCGCAATCGCAACAGGCCCTTCTAATGTCTTCGGATATGGCAAACAGCTATTTGAAGTCGATTGGCGAAAGAGACGTGATCGCGTCAGAGCAGGCGGTTGCTGCGCTTAGCGGATTTGAAATGGATATTCCGAACGGCCCCAGTGATCCCAAAGACACTCTCAATATGCTTGATAGCCTTGGGTCGCCTGCCACTACCGCTACGACAGGCGGACGGTTTTTCGGTCTCGTTGTAGGGGGTACACTACCGGCCACCTTAGGGGCGCGGGTTTTGTCAACGGCATGGGATCAAGTGGTGTTCAACGATGCAACTAGCCCAATTGGAGTTAAGCTGGAACAGGTCGCCGCAAAGTGGCTTCTAGATGTTCTCGGCCTTCCAGAACATAGCTCGGTTGGATTCGTTACCGGGGCCACGATGGCCAACTTCACATGTCTTGCTGGTGCGCGACACGCATTGCTTGAGAAACAAGGTTGGGACGTTCAAAAAAAAGGCCTTTGGAACGCTCCGCGCTTGCGCTTAGTCGCGGGTGAACAAAGTCATGTGACCGTCCTTAAAGCGCTCACAATGTTGGGCGTTGGCACGGATGCTATCGAATGGGTGCCTTGCGACGATCAAGGTCGGATGGACATTTCACAGATGCCCATACTGGATGAGAACACGATCATTCTTTGCCAATCTGGCAACGTCAATTCGGGGGCAAGCGATCCAATCGCGCAGATCTCAGCACAGGCCAACGGAGCTTGGGTGCATGTTGATGGTG
The DNA here is from genome assembly GCF_003352105.1 of Sulfitobacter sp. SK025. NCBI lineage: Bacteria > Pseudomonadati > Pseudomonadota > Alphaproteobacteria > Rhodobacterales > Roseobacteraceae > Sulfitobacter > Sulfitobacter sp. SK025. The sequence goes on from NZ_CP025812.1 coordinate 48,096, forward strand.
CTTTCGGCCTTTGGGCCGCTGCAAGTGAAGCAACTCGTGATCAGTTAACTGGTTTTGAAGAAGCTGATAGCTGGGTTGTGGACGGTCATAAATGGCTCAACACCCCCTACGAATGTGGGTTGGCGATCTGCAAGCACCCCACAACGATCCATGCCGCAATGGCTACACAAGCGCCGTATTTAAAGGTTGGCGGAGCAGCAGCGCCGAAGGACATGGTGCCTGAATTTTCTCGTGCAGCAAGAGGTGTCGAAGTTTGGGCAGCTTTGCATTCGCTCGGTCGTGAAGGACTTGCGGACCTTATCGACCGCACGTGCCAACATGCACGTTCCTTAGCTGATGGGCTACGTGGGCAAGGCTTTGAAATTCTGAATGACGTAGTGCTCAATCAAGTCGTTGCGACTCTACCAATCTCTGAAGGTTGGTCTTCAAAGTTGGCTGCACATGTTCAACGCAGTGGAGAGGCATGGTTCGGACCGACCAATTGGCAGGGACGTGAAGCGATCCGATTTTCCGTTTCGTCATGGATTACCTCCAAAGATGATATTCAGCGGACTCTTGACGCGGTTTCCAATGCAAGATTGAGCGTCGAAAAGACGTAGAGCAGGCATTGGCGCAATCGCAGCGAAAGCCCGCTTCGTCCCGCACTGTGTCAGTTCATGCGCTATGCAGCGAAGGGCAGGTCTTCCCAAATCTGCGATGATGTTAAACTTGGGGAGGGGGCTGGCATTCGAGCTAATTGTTGAACTAAATTTCCGGTATGGCTTCGAAAACAACATTGAATGCAAAGAACCTTGCAGCGCTCGGCGCTGAGCGGTTGGCCGACCTTCTTCTTGAGGTCACCAAAGGCAATGCTGGCGCTAAGCGGCGACTGAGGCTTGAGCTGGCAAGCGAAGCCGGCTCCGGAGATGTCGCTCGGGAGATTAGCAAGCGGCTCAGCGCCATTGCGAGATCGCGGTCGTTTATTGACTGGCAGGGCCGCAATGCCTTCGCGGCTGACCTAGACATACAGAGACGCGCCATCGTTTCTCAAGTTGGGCCAGTCGATCCAGCAGGTGCGTTTGATCTAATCTGGCGGTTCGTGGCTCTTGCGAATGGGGTCTATGAACGTTGCGATGACAGTACCGGCAAGGTGCAGTCAGTTTTTCACAAAGCCTGTGAAGACCTGATCGATCTGGCCGAGGTTGCCGCGCCGAATCCGCTTGGACTGGCAGATCAGTTACTGGAGGCCCTGACGGATGATGATTATGGGCATTATCCAGCTTTGATATCAGGTCTTGCTTCAGTCTTAGGTTCAGAAGGATTGCAGCACCTTAAAGCTGGGATCACCGCTTCGGGAATTGATCTGTCGGACAACTACGCGCTGCGCATGGCGTTGGAACAGATTGCGGATGTTGAAGGAGATGCAGACGCCTACATAGACCAACAAAGTGATCTGGAACGAAAGGCGCCACAGGTTGCCGCTGAAATAGCTCGCCGTCTTCTTGAAGCGGGGCGGGTTGAGGAAGCATGGGAGGCCATCAATGCGCCCGATGAGAAAGATCGCGGATGGATACCCTATGAGTGGGAAGCGACACGGATCAGTGTGATGCAAGCGATGGGGCAAACCGAAGTGGCTCGGGATTTTATGTGGGCGTATTATGCTCGCAGCCTGAACGCTGACCATCTGCGCGCATGGCTTGGCGGGCTACCAGATTTCGAAGATGTTGAAGCCGAGACGCGAGCCCTTGAACACGCGTTAGGTTTTGAGAGTTTCACGAAAGCGCTCCATTTTCTGATGACCTGGCCCGCGATTGAGCAAGCAGCAGTTCTGATCATAAATCGTGCTACAGAGATTGATGGGCACCACTATGAGCTTTTGGGGCCAGCGTCCGATGCCCTCGAAGATCGCCATCCACTGGCCGCCACACTTTTGAAACGCGGCCTGATCGATTTTGCGCTGCAAAATTCGCGGGTCAAACGTTATCGTCATGCAGCGCGTCACTTGCGAGAGTGCAAGAACCTAGCGGCTAGAATTGACGACTTTGAACAATTCGAAACGCATGAGACCTATCTCGGTGGCTTGGAACAGTCTCATGGGAAGAAGACATCATTTTGGGGGGCGGGTGCTTAGTATTCGGCTCGGGAGAATAGTCTGGCAAAGCATGTGTTCATATGTTGTTCTTGTAAACGCCATTCAGAAATGTCACCGATTGCGCAAAGCAGAAGTGTCACCACGGGCGCTAACGGTAGCAAGGCTTAGCAGCCCGAAGACCTCATATATCGCAGGGTTGGTAAGCCTTGCGGGGTCTGGTTATAGACCAAGCTTGCGGCGCTCTTTCTTGTTGTAGAAGGCTTTGATGCCTTCATCGCGCACGAGCTCTTCGAAGGCGCGCCAGGCGAGGACATCGCCAAAGAAGGGCGGGCTGTCGGAAATCGTCAACGTGCCGAACTGGTTCTCGACGGACAGGATCCAGCCAGGGTGGATGTTGGTCTTATAAATCTCGACGTCGAGTTGATGCCCGTCGATGGTCACGATCTGTGTGTAATCGGAGAATATTATATCTGGGTCGTCTTCGGTATCCATGCTACCAATCTTGGGGCTATTCCGCCACGTGTACAATCTTCTTCTTGGCCCGTGATCCTGACGGCCGCCCAGGCGTTTTACCGTTTGGCTTGTAGCCCATCTTCTCAGAATTTGTCCTGACTGGATATTTTGGCGGCGCCTTATCTTGCATCTCTTTGATATGTTCGAGCACGGCACCAAGGCGTTTGTTGTCGGTAATGGCGGCATGTGTCACGCGCTGATCCATGTCGAAGATATTGTAGGGCAGGGAGCGGCCTTTTGAGCGCACTTCGAACCGACCATCCACAAACGCGTAGGTGTCGACGTATTTGCCGACTAGCCCGCGCGTGGTGTCACTCTCCTCAAGCATGATCCGCTTGCGGTCATAGGAAAACGTCAGCTGTTTGCCGACATAGCGTGTATCGCGCCAGCAAAGCACATCATCAAGCCGATCTGGTTCCACATTGAGGGCGCGGTGCAGGTTGTCAGGCTTTGCTGGGGCTTTGGCAAACTGCGCGTTAAAGCGTTCTTTGAAGCCTTGCAAATAAACGTTTCCAGCATCCATGTCTGAGATACCTGCCAGCCGCAGTTCCTTGACCAGCCGATCTTGCAACGTCCGGTTGGCGCGCTCAACGCGGCCTTTGGCCTGGCTGCTGTTGGCGCACAAAATCTCAACGTTCAGCTGGTTCAGGGCGCGCCCAAACTGAGTCATAGGGGTCACTGCATAAAAGTGACGTTATCGTCCGGCTCGTGCGAACTTTACGGGAACATTCGCGGTTTCAGTCGGGTTTCTGACCTCTGAGGGCATTGTAGAGGCTTGTTTTGCTGATTTTGAGGCGCGCTGCGGCCTCTCGGACGGTCAATCCATCGCTGATATGGGCTTTGGCTTGCTCCAGCTTCTTGAGCGTGACGACAGGCTTGCGCCCTCCTTTTCTGCCGCGCGTTGCAGCAGCCTTCAATCCGGCCTGCGTGCGCTCGACAATGAGGTCACGCTCAAACTCGGCAAGCGCACCGAACAGATGGAACACCAAAGTGCCGCCGGTAGTTGTTGTGTCCACGCCTTCGGTCAGGGATTTGAAGCCAACACCGCGGTCGCCGAGGTCTGTCACTGTTTCCACCAGGTGCTTCATGGAGCGGCCCAGACGGTCGAGTTTCCAGACCAAAAGCGTGTCGCCCTTGCGCAGAAAGGCCAGGGCATTATTCAGGCCAGGGCGTTCGGCTTTGGCGCCGGAGATGACATCTTCAAACACAGTTTCGCAGCCCGCAGCTTTGAGCGCATCCACCTGCGGTTCCAGCTTTTGCTCAGTGGTCGAGATCCGCGCATATCCAATCAGAGCCATGAAGATAGCCTTGTCCGTTTTCCTGTCCATAAATCAACTTGTCCGACTTCCCGTTGTCAAGCCATATTGGCGGACGGAACGGGTCGTTCCGCCTAACGAGCGTTTCACGGACTTGGGACAAAAGAGGGTATTTTATGGCACGGCGACAAATATTGACGGCAAGTTTTTGGTCTCGGCTGATGGCACCACCCTCGAAGGATCGAGAAGTCGCGATGTATTGCACGCTCACCCCGGATGAGATCGAGGTTGTCGCCAGAAAGCGAACAGCTGCTGCGCGTCTGGGCTATGCCGTATCATTGGCTTATCTACGCCATCCCGGGCGGGTTCGTAATGTTGGAGAACAGGCCAACGACGTGATGCTGGCCTTTCTTGCAGATCAGGTTGATGCCAGCGCCTCCGATCTCGCGGTCTATGATCAGCGCCCGCAGACACGACGCGAACATATCGCGCAAATTATAGCTCGGTTTGGATACAAGGCGTTCACAAAACCCCTTGTGCGGGAGTTTGTTCATTGGCTGACACCATCTGCCGGAGAAGACCCGCGGGCCGAGCCTTTGGCAATTTCGTTGATTGAAGAACTGAGGCGGCGACGTATCCTGATCCCGGCGCGCCGTACCGTTGAACTGATTGTCAGGCATGCGATCCGGCGCGCGGAAAATGTCAGGATTTCCGCTCGGACCCGAGATCTGTATCCGGATCACCCCGACGCCCTGCGTGCATTGATTGCGCCACCTGAATCGGGCGAGGTGTCGACGCTGAGCTGGCTGAAAGCAGCACCCAAATCAGCGTCCTCCAAATCCATCAAGGCTGTTCTGGATCGCCTGAAGGTGGTTCGGGCGATCGGCCTGCCCAACAGTTTGCGTCAGAATATCTCGACATCAGCGCTCGACAGATTGGCAGGCGAAGGCTTGCGGATCACGGTGCAAAATCTGCGGCGTATGGCCTTGCCTCGGTTGCTGGCAGTTTTGTCGGCCGCCTGCCTGCGGCTGGAAGAACAGCTTACCGATCTTGCACTGGATATGTTCGACAAATTGCTGGGCCGAAGCTTTCGAAAGGCGGAACAACAAAGTTCCGACAAAGCGTCCAGGCTCCTGATGGACATCATCCGCCCTTTACAGTCACTCAAAGCATTTTGCCGTGAGGCTCTGACTGCCCGCCTGCAGACCGGTGATCTCAACGGAATATTGGACACGGCCAATTGGGACGAGATCGAGAGTGCGACATCCGCAATTGAAACCGCCCTCGGAGACGGAAAGCCCGACAAATATACTGAACTCATCGGAAAATATCAGACCGCCCGCCAGTTTGCGCCCATGATATTAAGGGGTTTTAGCTTCAAAGGTGCGGCCAGCGCTGCCAGCCTTCTGCGCGCGATAGATCTTTTGCGCGTTATGTATGAGGCGAACAAGCGCAGCCTGCCCGACAACCCGCCAACCGGGTTCATCCGGAAGGTTTGGCGCCCATTTGTCTTTCCGGCGCCCGGGGAGGTCAACCGGCGCGCATACGAGCTCTGCGTCTACTTCGAATTGCGTGATCGTCTTCGGGCAGGGGATGTCTGGGTCGCAGGAAGCCGGCAGCGACGCAACTTCGACGATCGGCTCATCCCCAAAGCCACCTTCGAGATCTTGCGTACCGAGGAGTCGTTGCCGATCGCCGCCGCGGCGGATGCAGAAACCTATCTTTCAGAACGGCAACAGCAGATCGAGGAGGCCATGGCCATTGTCGCGGCCCGTGCCGAAGCGGGGACGCTGCCGGATGCCGCCATTCAGGGTGGCACCCTGAGCATCACCCCGGTCAAAGATGAAACACCCGACGCCGCCACGGCCATGAGCCGACTGGCTTATGGGCAATTGCCACAAATCAAGATCCCCGACCTGCTGACAGAAGTGAACGCCTGGACCGGATTTGCGGAGTGCTTCACCCATTATCGCTCGGGCAAACCGGCGACAGATCAAAAGGCGCTGTTTGCCGCTGTCCTTGCCGATGGGGTCAATCTGAGTGTATCCCGCATGGCCGCGGCAACCCACAATCTGTCTGCCCGGCAAATCGCGTGGGCTCATGATTGGCATTTGCGCGAGGAGACCTATTCTGACGCTTTGGCTTGTCTGATCGACATGCAACGCGAGCTCCCTCTGGCCAAACTCTGGGGGGACGGCGTGACATCATCCTCAGATGGGCAGTTCTTCCGGGCCGGTGGCCGCGGTGAGGCCTCTGCAGATATCAACGCAAAGTACGGACGCACCCCAGGTCTCAAATTTTACACCCACATCTCAGATCAGTTCAGTCCGTTCCACTCGACGGTCATCACCGCCACCGAAAGCGAAGCGCCTTTCGTTTTGGATGGTCTGCTTCGCCACCAATCAGGCGTCGCAATCGAAGAGCATCACGTGGACACTGGCGGCGCGACGGATCATGTCTTTGCCCTGTGCTATCTCCTGGGGTTCCGCTTCGCGCCACGCTTGCGAAACTTCAAGGATCGCAAATTGTATCTCCTGCCCGGAATGAAGCCCCCGGCCATCATGACACCCTTCATCGGCGGCACCATCAAAGCAGGTCACATTGTCGACAACTGGCCTGAAATCCTCAGGCTGGCGACCTCCATCAAGGCCGGGACTACCACTGCTTCTGCGATCCTTAAAAGCCTGTCCGCATATCCCCGGCAAAACGGACTCGCAATTGCCTTGCGCGAACTGGGGCGATTGGAGCGGACCCTCTTTTCCCTGGAATGGATGCGCAGCCTTGAGTTGCGAAAAAGAACCAGCGCAAGTCTAGCCAGAGGAGAAGCCCGAAACGCCCTCGCGCGCGGGGTCTTCTTCAACCAACTCGGTGAAATGCGCGATCGCAGCTATGAGCATCAGATCCACAAAGCGTCGGGCCTCAACTTCCTGGTTGCCGCCATCATCCTGTGGAACACCAAATACCTGGAAGCCTCAATCACTGATCTGAGGAAAAACGGAGTAGCCATCCCAAACGAAATTACCAAACATATCGCACCACTTGGCTGGGCCCATGTAGGATTGACCGGGGACTACCTGTGGAACATGAACCCACCACTCAGCTCAGATCGCCTCAGGCCACTTCGGAAACACGAGATACAGGACGCCGCATAAGTTCTCCGTTCGTTCGCACGGCCCGGACAAAAATGACACTTTTATGTAGTGACCCCAGATGCGGCCTCAGGACCTTCGCGCCCTGAACTGAAGTGCTCATGCGGGATCACTTCGTTCATAATGGCAACTGCCCCCATCCCAAGCAGGATCGCAACGCAGACGATCAATGCCGGGATCGCCCCATCCCCGTATCGAATTTCAGCAACATCGAGCGCTGGAATGATCAACGAGAAGAACGAAGCCGCCAGCATCACCCTTGCGGCAAAGCCAAGAGAGATGTCGCGCCATTTTCGCGAGGGAGTGCTGCCAAAGAGAACCGGAACGGCACCGACGGACGTCATAAGACCAGCTGCAAGGCTTCCATAAAAGCCCAAGGCGATAGGAGATAGGGTCGTGAGCGCCTCCATGTTCAATTTGCCGGATAGGAAGAGAATATCTCGGTGCTACCGTCCTTTTTCACCAGAAAGACATCGTAGGCGTCGGAAGTTTCCCCAAAATCCATGCCGGGTGAGCCGATTGGCATACCGGGCACCGCAAGACCGACTGCATCCGGGCGGTCCTCAAGAAGCCGCCTAATGTCGGCAGGTGGCACATGCCCTTCTATCGTGTAGCCCTCGACCGTTGCGGTGTGGCATGAATACATTGAAACAGGGATACCCCGATCCATTTTCAAACGGATCAGTGCTCCCCCAATATTTTCGCCCTCGGGTAAGAAACCAGCGTCTGAAAGTCTGTCCATCCAAGCCACACAGCATCCGCAGCCGCGCGTCTTGGCGACTTGAATGGCCGTCTGGGCAGCGGCGGCCGTTGACACGGTCGCCAGCAGCACGGCGCCAAAGATCAGTTCAATTTTGGGGAACATGCGTTATCCTACTCGATTGTTCATATTTCGTCGCTAAGCGTCGCTGTAAACAGCGCGCGTGTTTTCTCAAGGAGCGCTGACGCACCCGCGGTATCAGGATTTTCTACCGAGGCGATCAGTTCCTTTCCAAGCGGGTTGATCGGCCGGCCGTCTATCCGTACTTCGTAGTGCAGGTTGGGGGCTGTCGCAGTACCTGTCTCGCCTACCTGACCAATGACTTCTCCGGCAAGTACGTGGTTTCCGGTTTTCAGTCCATTGGGTACGGCGCTCAAATGGGCATACCGGGTCATCGTGTTGGAGCCGTGAGATATCTCCACCACTTGGCCATATCCTTTCTGCCATCCAATAAAGGAAACCCTGCCCGGTGCGGTCGCGCTGATTGGCGTCCCTTTAACGGCTGCGTAATCGACACCAGTGTGCATTCGAACGTTGCCGTAAATTGGATGTTTGCGCCTTCCGAAAACCGAAGATATTCGGACGAATTCGCATTGCGGATCCAACAATAGAAAGGACGAAGTATGGCGCATGGTGTAACCATCGGGTGCAGCTTCATCCTCGGTGCGCTGATAACAAATTTTGATAGCTTTAGCAGTATGTTGGATCTGTTCCTGCGGGCCACTTAGCCCGAGGATGTTGGGGCCGAATTGGGGGATATAGCTGGCCAGAACATTGAGCATGTCCCGTTCCGGGTCGACTGTGGTGAAAAGAGGCTGCACGGCTTCACCTTTTGCGCCCAGATCGCCCATTACCTGTGCGATTGTTGCCAAACTCATCGGGCAGTCGTCTGGTGAGTTGGACAATCCGAAGAAGATGAGTATCCATCGACCGCGAAAATCTTCGTCAACCTGCATCATTCCATTGTGGTCAGTTAACTCGAAATCCGCTAATAAACTCTCTGCGACAGACACTCGAGCAGCGGCAATCGGGATCTGGCCACGCTCTGATACCCAAAACCCGCCAGCGATGGCGACGGCTACCGCTACTATGGACCAGAGAGTTATTCGCACCTTTTTCATTGCCAGTTTCGCCCTTTAAAAAAATCACCTCTCGGGTGGGATACAAGCTATAGTCGGTAGAGGTTCAAGCAAAAAGATACTTGATACGATATCATGTCACGACTTTGTGAAACCTCGGTCTTTTCAAGGAAGTTAGATCTTTGATAAGCTACAGTCACTTTAGATTAAAGGAACGCATATGCTGGCAATTGGAACACTCTCGCGGAAGACTGGGACCAAGGTTCAGACGATCCGCTACTACGAACAGATTGGATTGATGAACGAGGCCGGGCGGACGTCAGGTGGGCAACGGCGATATTATGAGAAGGATCTCGACCGGCTCGCTTTTATTCGACACTCGCGTCAACTGGGCTTTTCGCTCGACTCTATCCGCGAGCTTCTGGATCTGTCCGACAATCCATCTCAATCCTGCGTAGATGCGGACTCTATCGCGCGGCGGCAACTTCGCCAAGTCGAGCAGCGGATTAAGCGTCTTCAGGCCCTCAAGAAAGAGCTGAAACGTATGGTTGCTGAGTGCGATGGCGAAAGCGTTGCAGAATGCAAGGTTCTTGAAGTGCTGCGTGACCACTCAGAATGTTTAACCAATCATGATGAAATTGGAGCATAGTGCCTCGCCGTCGACTGCTATATGAAAACGAGAAAAACTGAAAGATTCTAAGGATATGTCAGAACAGACACTCGATTTATCGAATGAGAAAGAGCACCGCACGCTCTGGACCGTTCTTGGCCTCAATATTGCAATCGCTGTGGGATTCTTTGCGACTGGTGCTATTGGTGATTCCAACTCTCTGATCGCTAACGGACTTGATAATACGTCTGACAGCATGGTCTATGGCATCAGTTTGCTGGCCTTGTCCCGTTCATCCAAATGGAAGCGTGGGGCCGCAAACGTCTCAGGGGGTTTGCTTTTGATCTTTGCTGTCGGCATTTTGATTGACGCTTGGAGGCGCTATATCGGCGGTTCCGAACCTTTGGGAACGCTGATGATCTCAATGTCGCTGGTCGCCGCTGCAGTTAATCTGGCCTGTATCTGGCTGCTTGGACGCCTGAAAGAACCGGACGTCAATATCCGGGCTGCCAACACTTTCAGCGTTAACGATTTTGCCTCGAACGGCGGTATTTTGATCGCGGGTGGACTTGTCTGGTGGCTGGGCGGCAATTGGCCGGACCTTGTTGTTGGGGTACTGGTAGCGGCCATTGCTGCATGGGGAGGCATCTCTATCCTGCGGGATGCGCATGGCGAGCACCATAAAGCCATGCATGGAGATCAAACATGACCGCTGCTTGGGTCTATACGCTGATCTCGGCAGCGGTTGTGACCTTGGGCTATCGTTGCGGTCAATGTGCGCCCCCCCCCCGGCCCTACGCTTGTCAGTGCTATCCAGGACAGTGCGGCTGGTGTCAGCTTCCTGCTTGTGCTTTGCCTCGAAGAGGTGATGAAATGAACCAATTTTTAGATAAAAGAAAACCAGATGCCACATGATCACGTCCACATGGAACCCAAGGAAGGGGACCGCCGCGTTGCTATTGCCATTTGGGCGAACGGCCTTCTGACGGTCGCGCAGATTGTCGGGGGGATACTTTCCGGCAGCCTAGCGCTGATTGCGGATGCTATCCACAATTTCTCTGATATGGCATCGCTGGTTATCGCGTTTGGTGCACGCAAAATCGCACGTCGCCCAGCCGACGCCAAGATGACCTTTGGATATGGCAGGGTCGAAATCGTGGCGGCGCTGATTAACTATACGTCACTGATCATCATCGGACTTTATCTGGTTTACGAGGGCGCGATGCGGTTTGCCAATCCGGTGCCGATTGAAGGCTGGACGGTGGTCATTCTGGGTGGGGTGGCCCTGTTTATCGACACGCTTACCGCGATACTGACTTATTCGATGCAGAAAGGCAGCGTGAATATCCGGGCTTTGTTCCTGCACAACCTCAGTGATGCGCTGGCGTCTGTCGCCGTTATCGTTGGCGGTGTTCTGATCCTGCTCTATGATGTCCGTTGGGTTGATCCGGCAATCACTATTGGTATCGCCGCTTATATACTTTGGCTCGCTTTCACCGAGATCGGCGGGCCTATCCGGACACTCATGCTGGGCAGTCCGCCTGACATGGACACCGACGCCGTGATCACCGCCATCGAAGACATCGACGGCGTTGAAGAACTGCATCACGCGCATTTCTGGCAAATGCAGGAACACCAAGCGGCGCTCGATACGCATGTGGTGATCGAGGATGCACGCTGGGACGACCTTGAACGCATAAAAGAGGATATCAAAACCCGCTTGGAAGAGGCGTTCGACATATCGCACTCAACGCTGGAATTCGAGCGAGCACGCGACAAGCACGAGGAGACCATGCGTTATGGGCATGGATGATTTCACACCGCTAGCAGCCATACTGTAAGCTTTGCTTTGACCCGTTGAACGATACAAACGCACAGTCTGCCACGGATGGGTCGACTAATACATCAAAACGGCATTGAAGAGGCCCAGCATTCGCCACACAGTGGCTCCGGATGTACAACAACGACCGTTCGAACATGAGCATCGGTGGCATCACTCCCGCAATGAAACTGAAAATGGCCGCGCAGATTCTACATCCTTGTTCCGTTAAAAACAGGAGGATTACCTTCCAGCCACGCGGCAAAGCGCTGAAGTTCTTGATAGGCTGCCAAAGGGCATTCCACATCACGTTATTGTGATTTTATTGAGATTGAAGCTCTAGCAGGTGGAGGTCTTAAAATAGTTAAAACAGGCAAGATCAGAGGCTTCATCATGATACTGACCAAAGACACATCTATTTCACGTCGCAGTGCGCTTCTTGGGGCGACAGCAAGTGGACTATTTCTCGGAACCGGTACGGCAATCGCGCAAACGACCGAGCCATTTTCGTCACCGTCAGTCCGCCGAAACATTTCATCCTTCAGTACCTCCAATTGGAGGGAGCATTTTGACAACTTAGAGCACGGAGCAATCCTTTGCGATATCGACTCCCGTGCAGTTCAATATTGGTCAGAAGATGAAAGCGTCTACAAACTTTACCCTTCCAGTGTTCCGTTAACAGAAGAACTGACCAAACGTGGGAACACACACGTCATTCGTAAAGTTGAGGGGCCAAGCTGGCGCCCCACCCCTTCAATGAAGATACGCAACCCCGAATGGCCAGACTATTTTCCACCTGGTCCCGATAACCCATTGGGCACCCATGCGCTGTATCTGTCATGGCAATATTACCGTGTTCATGGCACGGGCGACACGCGCAAGATCGGAAGGCAATCTTCAAATGGGTGCATAGGTCTCTACAACGAGCATATCAAAGAATTGTTCGCTTTGGCCGAAGTCGGAACACAAGTGAAGTTGTTTTGATTCATGCACTTTATCTGACTTATGAAGGTACGCCCTCGTGTACCAAGTTCCACTTATCATCAGTCTTTGAAAGCCACCGGCCTATGAAACGAAGAAAATTCCTCCTTTCCGCTGGGGCTGTTGGCACTTTAGCCTGCCAACCAGTGTCAGCTCACATAGTGCTTCCTAAGTATGATTTACCACCAGAATTTTTGCCTCAAGTAGTGACCATACCAGCGGGCGCTGCTCCCTACGAAATACATGTAGTTCCAGGCCAGTTTGCACTTTTCTGGACCCAGCCCAATAATACTGCAATTCGATATACTGTCGGGATCGGTCGCCCAGGTCTTTACGAGGCAGGAGAATTCTACGTAGGGGCGAAAAAAGAATGGCCAAGTTGGACCCCGACTCCTGGCATGTTGCGTCGTGAGCCTCAGAAATATGGCCCACTTCGCAATGGAATGCCTGGCGGTTTGAGCAACCCTCTGGGAGCGCGGGCCCTGTATCTCTTTCAACCGGGTCGCGGTGACACCTTTTTGCGTGTTCATGGCACAAATGATCCAACCACTATCGGGCGCGCCGTATCCAACGGGTGTGCCAGGCTTGTTAACAATCAGATTATTCAACTTTTCAATCAAGTGCCTTTAGACACCCGCGTTGTGCTCTATCCAAATGGCGCGACATGACGACTGGTGCAGGTCCTAAAGTGTGTCTAATAAAAAAAATTTAGTGGCTCAAACACGGCGCAATCTTGGAGTTTTCTAGAACTCGACGGCTCTGAGCACCTCTAGACAAGCTTTTACTTTTCAATTACTTATCTGCTCATAATAGCGTGCTGGGTGAAACATCTCCATCACATCCCCAGCAAATCCAAAAGCTGATCCAATATACAGGAATGACAAATGAACCGTCCCTATCTGCTTTTTATCCTAGCATCCACGGCATTGGTTTCATGTACCGCTGTTGGCCCTGACTATACGCCACCTAAGACACCTTTAGAAACGTCGTTCATTGGCGGTGGCGGGGCTCTTGAAGAGGTCGCGCGCGATGAATGGTGGAAACGGCTAAATGACCGGCAAATGAACCGGCTAGTAGACCGCGGCCTTACACAAAACATCGATATTGCAACGGCTTTACAACGTATCAAAGCCGCAAATACAGACCTGAGGCAGACAGGTACCGCTGGCCAATTCTCAGGTGGACTGGATGCACAGGCGCAAAGAAACAATGGTAACCCAATATCAGGTGATCCCTCTGAAAGTGCGACGTTCGGGGCGAATTACATCCTCGATATTTTTGGTGGTGTTCGCCGTGACGCGCAGCGCGCGGCAGCGGGTGTAGAAGCAGCCAAGTTTGATGCTGGCACTGTCCGGCTTGCTCTGGTTTCCGGTGTTGTTTCCAACTATATTGACGCGCGGTATTTTCAGGAGGCATTGGCTTTAACACGACAGAATATCGCGAGCCTCCGCCGGACCCAGTCCTTGATCAGAGCTCAAGTTGAGCAAGGCGCATTGTCAGAATTAGATCTTGCCCGATCAGCAGGTCAGCTGGACACAGCAATTGCCGACCTCCCTCCGCTTGAAGCCGCATTCGAAGCCCGGGTTTTTGCAATCGCGACATTGTTGGCCGAACCAGCTCAGCCGCTGCTTAAACAGATGATTGCAGGCGCACCACAACCTTATCCTCGCAGCAAGGGGTCAACAGGCGTCCCCGCTAATCTGCTCCGCAATCGTCCAGATGTATTGGCCGCTGAACGCCGTCTAGCTGCCGCAGTTGCCGGAGTAGGTGTCGCAGAAGCAAAGTTGTACCCATCGGTCACTTTATCTGGCTCGGTGACAGCGGCAAACCCGTCAGAATGGTCCTTTGGTCCAGCACTTTCATTGCCCATCCTCAACCAAGGTCCGCTACGCGCTAGGCGAGATGCGGCTATTATTTCAGCCACGACCGCCGAACTGGAATGGCGTGCACAGGTGTTGGCCGCGGTGGAAGATGTGCAAAAAACTCAAAGTGAATTTACACGAAAACAAAGAGAGGTGGCCGCATTGCGCGCTGCTCAACGATCAAGGGATCGTACTCTTCAGTTGAGCCGCAAAGTTTTTGAACGGGGAGAACTGAACTTACCAGACCTGTTGGACGCCGAACGATTTGCAAACGCAGCACGCATATCCCTCGCAGCAGCAGTAAGAGATTTGGCCCAATCGTGGTCAGCACTTATGGTTGCGACTGGTCGTGGATGGGGCGACGTAAGCTAAAATTGGCGTTCTCTACCTTGATGCAGCAGATCAAGGCGCGCTCATCGCGGCACGTGCAGATTGAGTTTCCCGAATTGCGCAAACGATACTGGGGAACGCTATTTTGGGCACGTGGATTCTTTTCGACCACGTCAGGGAATGTCACCGACGATGTCATCCTCCAGGCCCCATCGGAAGGTTTGTGCGTAGGATTACTCTAAGGGAGAACTTTCATAGAACTTAATCACGTTCCCCAGTCTCTTGCTGGTCTGATGTTCAGCGGTCGCGCAATTTTGCGGTCAGCGGCGCCAGAATGCCAATCGAAGTCGCCGGATAGTATGACGTGCTCCCACCCGAGGGGCGAGGTGTGCGGAAGCAGCTTGGCGTCGTAGAGCGGGCTGGCCTGCTCGAGGTGGCTGGCCGCTTTGTCCATGTAGATCGTGTTCCATAACGTGATGGCGGCGATGACGAGGTTGAGCGCCATGGCCCGTTTCTGTTGGGCCGCGTCAGAGCGATCACGAATGCGCCCTTGTGAATGAGCAAATACGGCCTTGGCCAGCGAGTGACGCGCTTCACCCTTGTTGAGACCTGCGTGGCTTTCCATGCGTAGGTCGGCGTTCTCGATCCAGTCGAGCATGAAGAGCGTGCGTTCGATCCGACCGATTTCACCCAGAGCGAGGTATAGCCGGTTTTGCTGGCGGTACGCCCCAAGCTTGCGCAGGATTTCAGACGGTTTGATGGATTTGTCACGTATGCTGGCCGCGAGCCGCATGATGTCGCCCCAATGCTGCCGGATCACCTCTTCGTTGATCGGTTTGCCCATGATAGGCGATAAAGTGGGCCACGCTTTCGCGCTCCCGAAGCAGGTCAACCTCCGGTCCGGAAAGTCGCGCAGACGTGGCGCGAAGGTCATCCCCAACAGATGGAACAGGGCAAAGACGTGGTCCGACACGCCGCCGGTATCTGTGTAGTGAACGAGGGGATCGAAGCTGGCCGGATTGTTCAGGAGGCCATCGAGCACGAAAGGGGCTTCGCCTGCGGTTGCCCCGATGACGCTCGAATGGAACGACCCGTATTGGCCTGACAGGAAGGAGTAGATCTTCAACCCAGGGTCTGGCCCGTATTTGGCGTTGATCACCCCGCTGCCTCGATTGGCGGAGAAGAATTGGCCATCCGATGAGCTATGTTCAGCGACGCCCCAGTGTTGCGCGAAGGACAGACCATGATGGGCATCGACAATGCGGCCCAAGGCATCCGCGAATGTGTCGGGCCGAAGGTACCATGTCTGCGCCCAAGTCAGTTGCGCATGGCTGACACGCGATGAGGCATGGGCCATTCGCTCTAGCCCGAGATTAGTCGCCCCAGCCAAGATCGTGGCCAACACAGCGGCGGGCTCATCGTGATGCTTGCCAGAACGCAGATCAGTGAAGGCGTCGAGGAACCCGGTCTGCGCATTCACCTCCCAAAGCAACTCTGTGATGCGGATACGTGGCATCACGGCGTCAATGGCCCGTTCCAGACGCACCGCAGCAGGTGGTGTCACAGCTTCATGGGGCGTGATTTTCAAGCGCCCGCGCTCGATCCGGACGCCGGTGAGAGCATCGCGCTTCAAGGTGTGGTCCACTTGGTCAAGGCGTTTTGCCAGCGTGGCCCCCCGATCCGCCAGCCATGCTTCCGGATCTGTCTCGAAGCCCGCGTCCCGCATGACGGTTTCCGCCGTGTCCCGGGGCATCAGGTAGCTGTCGAACCGGCGATACTCACGACTGCCATCAACCCAGACATCCCCGGCGCGCAGGCGGTCTCGCAAGGTGGAGACAACGGCGGTCTCGTATACGCGCCGTTGTGGTTGTCCGTCTTGTACGATCAGCGACGGCCAATGCTTGGCCGGGAACGGCATGGGCGGATCATCGGGCAACTTGCGTTTGCCGGTGCGGTTCTGATCACGCAGCAAGGCGATTGCATCCTTGAGATCGTCCCCCGCATCGGTGGCATTGAATTGGAAGGCCTCCAGAAAGGCAGGGGCGAACTTGCGCATATAGGCATAGCGCTCGGCCGCCAGAGAAAGCGGATCACTGGTTGCCAGCTCTCCGAAGCCGGCGATTTCGTCACGCTTGCCCAAGAGAGTATCCCACCCGACATCCGCATCCAGCGCTGCAAAGGGATCTTGTCCCAAGTCTTGTGCGCGGGCCATGGCATCAATGGACGCGCCGAAGAGCTGCATCAGCTTGCCAGCCTGGGTCTTCCCCATACGCCAGACCTCTTCCTGACGATTGCGGGATCTTGAGAAGAGCTGGCCGGTCAGCCGCTCGAACATGGCGATGGTCGCGTCGGTGACCGTGATGGATAAATCCGCCGTCTGTGCCGCGAGCGTTGCAATCCGCCGTCGTTCGCCAAAGTCGTTCAGCAAGCTCACGGGCGCTACAGCGCCCTCGCGGGCGAACTTGAGCAACCGGTCCGGGTGCAGGCCGTGCCCAAGGTCTGGCGGCAAGTCCAATGATCGCAGATATTTCAATCGGTCCAGAAGCGCGGTCATGCTGGCCGGGCTGGTCGAATGCGGAAAGCCGCGCAACCACGTAAGTCGCGTTTGCCCAACAGACGGATCGTTCACCAAGAGCGCCTGCAACTGGGCACGTTGCTCCGGTGACAGAGCATCAAACAGCGCCGCGGCAGCCTCACGCCGGGCGCGTGCCCGCCCCTTCAAGGCGAGGCGCTCAAGCGTGTCCACGCTCGGCAGTACCAGGTGGTGCTTGCGCAGGTCCGCAATCAGCGTCTCAACAATCTTCACGCCATGATCCGTCGCAAAGGCCGCCTTCGTGGCGATATCCTCCGCCATTGCCACATGCGCTTTGGCAAACGGAGCCAGATCCAGATGCTGCAGCGCGAGAGCTTGATGCGCAGCCCGTGTCGCCCCACGGCTTGCATAATTCAGAAGGTGTGACGCCGAGAGATGCAGTTGATCCCCAAGCCAGTCCAAGAGGGCTGCAGGTAATACCACCCCATCGCGCCATCCTTGGCCCGGGTAACGGAGCAGAGAGATGCGGACAGCCAGCCCGAACCGGTTTTCATCGCGGCGGCGCGTGCGGATCAATTCCCGATCTGACGGCGACAGCAGATAATGGCGCATCAAGCCATCAGGGTCTGTCGGGATATCGAAGAGTTCTGCGCGGGCACGGGTGGAAAGCAGCGAGCGAGGGGGCATAGGTGTCCTCAAAACGGTGTTGAAGTTTTCTGGACACGCTTTAATATGAAGACTATTAAATAGACAGATATCGATATCCGGAGGGACGATCTCCCACCTCTTGGGCAAGCGTCCCCAAACCGTTCGTTAAAAGGACGATCATGCCACGCACAGGCGACATCCTCGGATACGCAAGGGTCTCAACCGTCGACCAGGATTTGTCCGGCCAGAAAGACCGGCTGCTGCAAAACGGTGCCATCCGCGTGTTCGAAGACGTGATTTCCGGCAAAACGTTCAACCGGCCCGGTCTGGCAGCCTTGCTTGATCACGCCAGACCCAACGATACTCTCGCCGTCATCCGCCTCGATCGCTTGGGGCGCTCGCTCAAGGAGCTCCTGGAAACCGTCGACGACCTCAAAGCCAGGGAGATCAATCTGATCAGCCTAGAGGAGCGGATCGACACAACATCCGCCGCCGGAGAGCTCGTGTTCCATGTCTTCGGCGCCATCGCTCATTTCGAGCGCCGCCTGATCTCAGAGCGCACCAAAGACGGCCTGATCAACGCACGCAAGCATGGTCGCGAGCCCGGTCGGCCGCCTTTGCCACCCGAAACAATCTCGGCCCTTCAAGACCTCGTCGACGCCGGAAAATCCGTCTCTCAAGCCGCAAAACATCTCGGAATAGGTAGATCAACAGCTTACAAGGTAATCAGAAACAACAGCCACCCGTAGCTGTTCGCTGAAAGTTCCTCATTAGAGTAATCCTACGCAGTAACCTTCCGATGGGGCCTCCAGTATCTGGAATTATATTCCAAACGCGAAACTATCTGCATCAGCCTATAGTACTCATCTTTTGACCGGAGATGCGTTGTATTGACCCAAAGTACGGCCGCAAGGGTGCACGCACCGCCAAACAGCCGTGCACCTTTGCCTGCGCATCAGAACATATATGCCCTAAGCCTTCTTTACAGATTTTGCCTTCGTACCATGCTCGTGGACCGTTTCGACAAGTGAATGATGCCCACCTTGTCTGGGCGCAAACCAGCGGTGCAGGGCGGGCATGACCAGTAGGGTCAGCACGGTTGACGAAACAAGCCCCCCGGTTACCACAGTGGCAAGCGGGCGTTGGACCTCGGCACCGACGCCGGTGGCGAAGAGCAATGGTGCCAGCCCAAGTGCCGTCGTCATGGCGGTCATCAGGACCGGACGCGCGCGCAGCCCTGCGGCCTCAATGGCCAAAGCCTCCAGATTGCGACCGGCGCGCGCAAAATCATCCATGAAACTGACCAATACCATACCGTTGCCCAACGCGATGCCGAACAATGCGATAAACCCGACGGTAGCAGGCACCGACACCGGTAACCCTGTCAGCCAGAGCGCCATCGCACCACCTGTCAGCGCCAGGGGGATATTCAACAGGATGAGGATCGCTGATTTCAGGCGACCAAAGGTTACCAGAAGGATCAGCAGAACGATGCCCAACGTAATCGGAATAACCACTTTGAAACGGGCATTCGCCTGTTGCTGAAGCTCGAATTGGCCGCCCCAAACCAAACGATACCCGGGCGGTAGATCCAACTGAGCGTCCGTCAACGTCTGCGCTTCGGCAACGAAAGAGCCGATATCGCGACCGCGCACGTTGGACTGGACCGTGATGAAGCGTTCGCCATCTTCGCGTGTGATCTGGCGTGGACCGATTACAGTTTCGATATTGGCCACTGTGTCCAGCGGCACCCGTGCGCCCGAAGGCGATTCCAGCACGATGCGTCTGATCGCCTCCGGTGTGTCGCGGCTTTCTTCGTCAAAACGCACCATGATCGGAAACTGTCGCACGCCCTCGAACAGTGATCCGGCTTCGGCCCCGCCGACGGCTGCACGCAGCCCATCCAACGCGTCCTCAACATCAAGCCCGTAGCGACCAAGGGCTGACCGATCCACGGTTACCACAAGTTGCGGCGCACCGGTGATCTGGTCGGCCTGTACCTCGGCAGACCCCTCAACCTGTTGCAGGAGTGATTGCAGGACTTGTGATCGCTCCAACAGAATTTCGGAATCCGGTCCAAAGATTTTGACGGCCAGTTCGGCGCGTGTGCCGGTCAGCAATTCATCAACAGCCATCGCGATGGGTTGGCCGATATTCACCACAATCCCCGGAAAGCTTTCCAGATCTTCCGAAATCGCCGTGCGCAAACCTTCGGCAGACAAGCCGGGCCGCCACTGATCGACCGGGTTCAGCTCGATAAAGGCTTCGGCGCTGTTGGTCGGGTCAGCATGCGCGCCAACCTCACCACGCCCAATACGGGTCACGATGGACTTGATTTCAGGAAAATTCTTTAACAGCCGCTTTTCCACAAGCGTCGTCGTCTTCGTTCCTTCGGTAAGCGAAATCGAGGGTGCCATGGTGACGCGCATCAGAATATCGCCTTCCTCCAACGATGGCGTAAATTCGGAACCAAGTCGCGATCCTGCAAAACCGCCCACCGCCAAAAATATGCCGCACAGGACGATGGCGAAAAAACGGTTACGGACAAAGAACCCGGCCGCACCACTGACCATCGCGACAGTCCGCCCCGGCTTGTCAGGGGCCTTCTTGCCGGATCGGCGCATCACCGAAAAGGCCATGGAAGGCGCAATCAGGGCCGCATAGAACAGCGATCCGGTCATGGCGAGTGCAGCCGATGCCGCCAAGGGCCGGAAGGTTTTGCCCTCAACCCCTTGCAGCGAGAAAAGCGGCAGGAAAACAACGATAACCACGGCAACCGCCGCCACCAGAGGTGCGATTACCTCGGCGGTAGATCGGGCAACCAACATACGCGGCTCTTCAGAGCCGTCATCTTCCTCAAAGCTGCGATCCACGTTTTCAGAGATAACAATCGCCCCGTCGACCATCATCCCGATGGCGATGGCGACCCCCCCTAATGACATCAGATTGGCGCTGATGCCGAGCACGTACATTGCGATAAACGCAAAACCTACGGAAAACGGGATCGACAGGACCACAACCAGACTGGGACGCCAGCCGCCCAGGAAGACAAACACCACCAACGCTACGAGTACAGCCCCCTGCCACAACGCCGTCGTGACGGTTGCGGAGGCCTTGTTTACCAGCGTTCCCTGATCATAGTAGGGGACCGCCAGTACACCATCCGGCAGGCTTGCGTTGATTTCCTCAAAGCGCTTCTGGACCCGCGCGATGACATCGGATGTGTTGGTGCCATAAAGTTTCAGAACCAACCCTGCGACAACTTCGCCTTCACCATTGGCGGTTGCAAGACCTTGCCGAACGCCACCGCCAACGATGATGTGGCCCAGATCGCGCACGCGCACGGTGCGCCCGTCCTCCACGTTGACGACAATCTCTGCGAGATCAGAGATTGTCTTGGCAAGTCCAACGCCGCGCACCGTGTATTGTTCGGATCCGATTTCGAGGAATTGCGCCCCTTCGGTTTTGTTTCCGCGCTCTAATGCGCTGATCACATCGGCGATTTGAATATCATAGGCAAGCAGCGCATCGGGATCGAGCCTGACCTGATATTGCTTTTCATAGCCACCAAGGGACAAAACCTCGGTGACACCCGGCACGGTCTGCAACTGATACTTGACGATCCAATCCTGAATTTCGCGCATCTCGACAAGGTTGCGTGCGCCGGTCTGGTCTTCCAGGCGGAAATACAGGATTAGGCCAAGCCCGGTTGAAATCGGACCCATTTGCGGGTCGCCAAACCCGTCGGGGATATTACCACGCGCTTCGGCAAGCCGTTCGCCCACGACCTGACGGGCGAAATAGACATCCGTCCCGTCCTCGAAATAGATGTTCACCACCGACAGCCCGAAGTTCGAGACTGAGCGCATGTTTTTGATTTTTGGCAGACCCGACATCGCCGTTTCGATCGGATAGGTCACATAGCGTTCAACCTCTTCGGGGGCGAGCCCTTCGGTTTCGGTGAAAACCTGAACCAGCGCGGGTGTCACGTCCGGAAAGGCATCAACAGGCAAGGCGCGAAACGCAAAAAGCCCGCCAAGCGTCATCGCAAAAGCCGCAATGGCCGCCAAAAGCCAGCCGCCTGCGATGCGGTGCATAAAATCAGTCATAATCAGCTATCCTAATGTCCGTGGCCGTCGCCAAAGGCGTCTTTTTCAAGTTGGGCTTTGAGTGTGAAGGCACCGTCAGAGACAAAGAGGTCGCCTTCCTCCAGCCCGGTGCGGATTTCCACATAGCCGCCAGCGGTTGTGCCGACCATGACGGCGCGCGGTGCGAACCCGCCGTCAACAGGGACAAAAACAGACGGACGGTTCTCTACCAGTTGCACGGCGGATTGTGGCACGCGCAAAACCTCCGCGGCATTGCCGACGCTGAGATCTGCAATCACAAACTGGCCGGGGGTCAGGGTTCTGTCAGAGTTGTCGATGATGACACGCGCCGTCGCCGTGCGCGACACTTCATCAATAACCGGTAGAATAAAGGCCACCGTTGATTGTGCGATGACGTCGCCTGCGTCTGATTTCAAGGCAACGGGTGCGCCAACGCGAACGCGGCTGATGTCTTGCTTGTAAACCGCGATATCGGCCCAAACCACGCTGTCATCGACAATCGTGAACAGCACCTTGGCGCTGGAATCCCCGGCTGTTACCGTTTCTCCCAGCGTCGCCGCACGTCGTACAATTGTTCCCGCAAGTGGTGCAGTCAGATAGGCATTGGCATTGTTGCCATCCTGAGCAGCGGCTATTTTTTCGAGAGCGGCGTGATCAATTCCGACGGCATGCAGTTCGGTTTCTGCGGCTTCACTTTCGGTCTTTGCCGATTCATGCTCTGCGCGGGCCGTTTGGACATTCGCCTCGGATGTGATTTTTTGCGCCCACAGACCTTCCAGGCGTTCCAACGCCTGTGCGGCAAGGACTTCATTTGTTTGCGCAATGATCCATTGCGATTTCAACCCTGCAAGCTCGCGGCTTGTGATCAGTGCCAGCGTATCTCCATAGGCAACGGTGTCGCCTTCACCAACCAAAAGCCGGTCGATGACTCCGCTCACTTTGGGCGTGACATTTGCCATCCGGTCCGCGTCAAAGCGGATTTCTGCTGGCAGACTAAGGGATTCGCCCAAGGCACCCAATTCAGCTTGCTCGAGCAGGATTCCGGCCTCTTTCGCGACTTCGGGGGTCAGTTTAACAACATCGCCACCGCCTTCATCGCCGTGTGCGCCTTCAGCTTCGCCTGCATGATCGTCATCGCCATGCGCATCCTTGGCTTCGCCTGCATGATCGTCATCGCCGTGCGCATCCTTGGCTTCACCTGCGTGGTCGTCGTCGCCGTGCGCGTCTTTGGCCTCATCGGCATGATCGTCATCTTGCGGCGCTGCTGCAGCTGCTGCAGTCATCGGCAAGGGCGTTTCCGCCTTGCCAGACGTGGCAGGTATCGTGACGAAGGCAAATACGCCCACCGTCATCGCAGCCATGGTCATCGTTGTCAGTTTCATAATCGTACTCCAGGGATTGAATAGGTCACTGAAAACACGTCCAGGCACCTGTTGGAACTTCGTCTGGCATGATCAAACCGATGAAATGGCCCTGAAACAGGTTCGCCTCAAACGGTTTGGTCTGCTGTGATATTTATGAGTTTCTACAAAGCCCGTTCCGACACGGGATATGTAAAATACCACTCTGCAATGGGGCAGATCAGCCTCGCGGAGGACGGTAAAAACCTTGGAGCGTGGCAAGGACCACAGAGGCGTCAGCCCAGTGTCGCGATCGGTCTGCTGACGCCTGATCGCATGCCAACTGCGCCTGCTTCAGTCCAATGATGTGGATATGGCAATCGCCAAAGCCATGGGATGCCTCACCATTTTCGCTAAATCTTTGATCCTGAGTAGCTAAATCAAGATCACCCGTATCGGTAGCAAAAATAATTTTTTCAAAGACCGCTTCACTTGCCTCAAACACATGGGCATCGGCTTTTGCATTGCTGAAATTCAGAGCAGCCGAAAGCAATATGGCCAACCCAATTTTAGCAACACGAATGGCGGACAAATACTTCATAATGGGACCTTTACAGGACACGTAACCGATGGTCCATTCGCTTTTTGTCGCATGTCGTTCACCATCAGAATCAAAGGCTAGTTTCCGTTCACATTTACGCTACTTGAGTGAAGTCTTGCGCCTCGCAACTCAAAGCCAAGATTTGACTCCCTACTGCGATCTTTTTTCATCTTTTGCTCGCGATGCTCATTGAGCTCGCTAGCGCGCATTAACTTGCCCTGCAATGTCCTCAACCAAACCCGGACAACTCCGCTGTTTTTTCCTGCGGTTTCCAATTTGGTTTTTTGAGTTCAATGACCATTTGCCTGCACACCTTGCATTTCTTTTTCACTCAATGTTTTATAATCCTTCGGCTTACCATTGTCTTTCTTGGCCCGCAGCAGCCGCAAAGCGTTAGCAACGACAAGCAATGAGACACCAACATCAGCGGCGATAGCGCCCCACATACTGGCCATGCCAAATGCAGTAAGCCCAACGAATAGCGCTTTGGTCGCCAGCGATATTCCGATGTCCTGATGGATAATGTTCATTGTCCGGCGCGAATGTCCGATGAGCCATGGCACCTTGCCGATATCGTCCGTCATAAGCGCGATATCGGCGGTTTCGATGGCAGCATCTGAGCCAACTGCGCCCATGGCAATGGCGAAATGAGCCCGCGCCATGGCTGGTGCATCATTCACACCGTCACCGATCATCGCAACGACATCGTATTTTTCAACCAGTTCTTCAATAGCTCGTACCTTGTCTTCGGGGAGCAGTTCGGCGCGCACCTCATCAATACCAACCACTGCCGCCACGGCGCGTGCTGTGCGTTCGTTGTCGCCAGTCAACATGACGATTTTCTGGACACCTTGTGCATGCAGTCGCGCAACGATGCCTTTTGCATCCGGGCGGATGCGGTCGCGCAGTTCGATCAAACCCAAAACTTGGTCTTTGCTACCAACAGCAACAAGTTGGCCAGCCCTGTGCCAAGCAGTGCCACGATTTGCGCGAGGAACAAATGACGATAGGTGCGGTCAGTCAGGACGGAGAGCATGCGTTGTTCCTCACAGATACTTGGTGATCGCCTTGAACTCAGCGGCGACTGGGGAGTCGCTGGAGCCGGTCAGGGCGTTGTCGAGGCAATGGTCGATATGGTCTTGAATCAACGTGCGTTTGGCCTGCGTGATGGCCTTTTCAACAGCATGAAGTTGTTGGGCGATGTCGGTGCAGGGGCGCTCTGCCTCAATCATCCCGATTACACTCAAAAGATGCCCGTTGGCACGTTTCAGCCGCTTGACGATATCGGGGTGGGTTGCATGGTGGGTGTGTTTTGTCATAAACAACGACTATCCCCCCTAGGAGGATAGAACAAGCGGGCCGAAACCTGCGGGAAAGAGTTGCATGAGGCGGCAGATAACATATTTTCTGAGAGCTGTTCTGACCATTGCTTTAGCGGTGGGCATGATTCTGTCGTTCAATTCTCGTATGATCTCTCACGACCTGACCAACCTAACACCGATTGCTGTCGACCATCAGGCTGAGATCGGAGAACACGGCCATGCGCATGATGAAGTTGTCAGTGCGATGGATGCTTATCATGGACACGCTCATGATGTAGCCGACCACGACCATAACACCGCATTCCTGCCACCTCGTGGATCATCGGGTATGGCGCTACCGACACGGACGACCTGGACATTAGCCCACTATGCGATGCCAGATCGCAGGGAGTTCGATCTAGACCGACCTCCGCGCGTGTGATGCTGCGCCCTTTGGGCGCTGTCATCCTACACTTTCACAAAGCGGAAAATCACAATGATACACAACCGATCCTACGGGTCGGGGGCTTGGTCGCATCCAATGCGGCAACCCCTGATCCTCATGGCACTGGTCCTGCTGGCGCTGATCGCGTTCGCGACCACTGCCTTTGCCCATGCCGTCACGGCGGGTGATAAGGGCTATATCCAAGAGGTCAGCGGCATGAAGCTGATCCCTTTCATGTATTTGGGGGCCAAGCATATGGTCACCGGCTACGACCATCTGCTGTTCCTGTTTGGCGTCGTCTTCTTCCTTTACAAGATGAAGCACGTCGGCATCTACGTCAGCTTGTTCGCCATCGGTCACTCCACGACGATGCTGGCTGGCGTCTACTTTGGCTGGAACTTCAGTTCCTATCTCATCGACGCCATCATTGGACTGTCGGTGGTCTACAAAGCGCTCGACAATCTTGGGGCCTATCAGCGCTGGTTTGGGGTCCAACCCGACACCAAGGCTGCGACCCTGATCTTTGGCTTTTTCCACGGATTGGGTTTGGCGACCAAGCTGCTTGAATATGACATCGCACCGAATGGTCTGATTCCCAACCTGCTGGCATTCAACGTCGGCGTCGAGATTGGTCAATTAATAGCTTTGGCGATGATCCTGATCGTCATGGGCTATTGGCGCAAGACAACCAGCTTCTGGAAACATGCCTACACCGCAAACGTCGTGATGATGTCTGCCGGATTCATTCTGGTGGGATACCAGATGACCGGCTACTTCGTCGCCTAACATTTTGGAGAATAAGAAAATGCACAACGGAAACAAACCAAACCCCGACGAACTGCCAACCTCAGCGCAGCTTATCAAGTCTACGATTCTGGCTGCAGTCGCAGCGGTCGCGATCCTCGTCACGGTCGTCTTGCCTTCAGAATACGGGATTGATCCCACTGGCATAGGCAAGGCCGTTGGCTTGGCAGAGATGGGTGATATCAAGGTCCAGCTTGCCGAAGAAGCCGAAGCCGACCGCCTGCTGGAGATTCAGAACACAGGGGCCATCGAAGAACAATCCAGCCTCGGTGGTGGGTTCTTCAGCTTCTTTGTCGGCGCGGCCCATGCCCAAACCGCTGACCCCGAATGGACGGATCAATTTAGCGTCACACTGACCCCTGGCGAAGGGATCGAGGTCAAACTCGTCATGGAAGAAGGTGCAGAGGCCGAATTCCTGTGGGTTGCTGAAAACGGTGTCGTCAACTTTGACCTGCACGGCGATGGAGGTGGCAATAACATCAGCTATGCAAAAGGCCGTGCGGTTGAGGAAGAAGAGGGCGTCCTGACGGCGGCATTCACTGGCAATCATGGCTGGTTCTGGCGGAATCGCGATGGGCAGGACGTTACCGTCACGCTCTATGTCAGGGGCGACTACAGCGAGATGAAGCTGCCATAAAATATGTCGATGGCCCCTGCGTAAGATCGTGGGGGCCACGGCCTTCTGTCGTTCCAGAGCAACTGCAAAACACCGGTGAGCACAGAGGATCTGACAGTCTTAGCAAAGCATTGCATATCACCAGATTGATTGTATTTTGCTTAAATTTAACATAAGTATCCTTATGCGCATAAGAACAAAATAAGAACACGACCTAGTGGCACTCTGGTTATCACATCCCCGACCCCCAAAACGATGTCTTCTTCCCATGAACCGATCTTAAGTCCGCAACAAAAGCCTCATGTGTTTCAAACGGAGCAAACGCATCAATCCTTGCGGCTAGGTTTTTACACTCGCGTAAGTGGCGCGGCATGGGGGTAGCGTTTGACCCGGCCATTCTTAAGCGCAAAGTTGATCAGCCCGCGCTTGAGAAGCGTCGCGGCAAGCGGATACTTCTCTTCCAGCGCTTCGGAGGCTGGTCCGAGAAGCTCGTAGTGGTTCCCGTCAATTTCGGCGGCGCGACTGGTGATCAGGGCTGCCGCCTGTGCAAATGCGGGCCATGTCATCAAGAAATGCAGCGCCGTTGTGAAGCTTTCAAAGCCCTGTGCGTGCTCAAGGGCTTGATCCTCCGCCGCGACGTCTTCAAAATCTGGCAGCCCAGCGAGCCATGCGCGCAGATGCTCAGCGTTCAGACTACGCGCAAAACAGGTCCACATGAACGCCCGCGCCGCATCCGTTTGCCCCATCGCCTGCATCACATTGATCCGGGTCACTTCCCACTCATAAGGGATCCATCCGCGATTATCCTCGTCGGGCGCGTTAATCGCCGCCCACGCCTCTTCAAGCCGTCCCGCACCAAGAAGTCGTTGGGCGATTTCTGCAGCCCCTCTGAATGATTTTCGCGCTAGATCACTTTGCTGGGAGATGTAAGCGTCGGTATCGCCCTCAGCATCCGCAATCTCTTCAAGCGCCATGCGCAGCGCGTAATTCTCGGACACATCTTCGTCCAACGCGGCAATGCCAGCCCGGAGGTGCTGCAGACCCTCCGTCCCCAGCATGGGTGCCAAACCTGAGATTAACGCGGGATAGTGCCCATAGTCATCATCAGGCAAAGCCGTGAGCAAAAGGTCGGCTAGAACAATCGGATCCGGCTCGACCGCTTCAGAAAGATCAATCAGATCCTCGCAGGCCGTGTGAAACACTGATTGCACCCGGCCAGTGCTGTCATCGCACCGCTCATAGACCCCATTGGCAAGGGCGACGAACCGCCAGATCAGTTCAAATGCGGCTTTAGGGTCCGTCGGTCCAACTTGACCAACGATGGCTTGCCGTTGCATATCCAGATCGGCCGCAAAGGCGTTCCGCCCCTGCCAGTCGACAAACGACCGCGACCGCGCAATCGCCGAAAGCCGCTTACGAATTTCCCGTGCCACATCCCCCGTCCCTACTTCGCCCGCCAGCTCAAGCCTGAGCCGTCGCTTCGCACCTGCATTGCCTTTCGTGATCTCAATCAGAAGATCAGCCAGACGCTCAGCGCCAAGTGCCGCAAGGTTATCCGCGTTCAGTGTTGTCTTTGGTGCCATGCGGAAATTCTAGAGCACGCCGCAGGTGAATTTCTAGCCCCTACCGGTTATCAGTGATTTGAAATTACGGCATGAGGCTGTCGCAATGCTTGGTGACGCGGTCACATTTTCAACGCACAAAAAAAATATTACCGACCACCCTTGAACCTACAGTTACTGTAGATGTTATGTGCCTAAGATCGGCAGAAGTTGCGCGATAATTGAAACAAGTACGGGTGGTAAGAACCCGGGAATACCACCGTTATTGATAGCGGAATTTGTTAGTCTAGCCTGCCTCACCAGAATGAAAGGAGAACCACAAGATGGTAGTTGAATTGAAGGAACCGGGTCGGAACCCGGAACGAAATACAGGAAGAAGGGGAGCCATGCGCTGCCCGGTTTGCGATGTCGCGTTGAGCATGTCGGACCGACAGGGGATCGAGATCGATTTCTGCCCCGATTGCCGGGGGGTCTGGCTCGACCGCGGCGAACTTGACAAGATCATAGAGCGCAGCATCGGTGAAGCGACACCACCACCGTCAGGCGCACGTGACCGGCGTGACGACGACGATGATCGTGGTTATCGTTCCGGCAAGCACGGCGGTGGACATCATGGTAGCGGATACGGCAAACACGGTTCGCGCCGGAAGTCCTGGCTGCACGAATTGTTCGACTGAGGAAATAGACGGGCATAGGCGTGGGACACGGCGGCAGCGGCGGAGGAACCTCCGCCATTCGCCACAAGGGCAGCCTGAAATGGGACCTGGCATTACCCACACCACGATCCAGGTCGAGGATGCCGATTTGGCCCAGACCAAAGAGTCACTCCATGCATGAGGATGTATAGATATGGGCCATCATCTTTTCAGGCGTACGAAGTACCGGCGGAGCAGTGATCGATACGACGATGGTGCACAATACGAAAACTATGGCCGCTACGATGACAACGCTCCCGCGCGCATCCCACGCATCCCGGGAGCAGTTCTGATAGGCGGGATCGTGATCTGGTCACTGCTGGCGCTCGGTGTCTGGGCGCTGGTCGATCCGCTGCTGGCATGGGCAGCGGGCATGGCAGGTCCCGCAACCGATCTCGGCGTCGGTTTCGCGCGCTGGTTCGGCCTCGGCAACGAGGTGTCAGCGTTACGCGACGCCGCGAATGTGGACGGGTTGGTCGGATGGGCCGTTGGTCCGGTGCATTTGCTCGCCAAGGGCGGACTGATACTCGTGTGGCTTGCTGGTTCTGCCAAGCTGATCGCGCTCCCGATTATCCTGCGGCGCAGGTCGCGGTGGTAGCGATTGTAGGCAAGACGGAGGCTCGAGTTTCGCGTGGCTTGGTACTGCGGCTGAAGACACCCACATCCAAGCGAACATTCGGGCGCGGGATGCTTGAAATTCCGTACGATCCGTATTGGACCTGTACCGGTCGGGATCATCGCCCATGACGATATCGCCTCGCATTCCGGGCAGAACGCCATGACCGCTGCCCGTGCGCCCCTGATTGGCCCCATCCTTATCCTCGACAATATCGGCGATGGCACGCTGACGCTTTCGGCGCTGTTCATTGTGGATGGGGGGGAACACCCGCCGCCCGTCGAAACTCCCGGCGGGGTGCATGACGTTGAAGTATTGGCACGGTTCGACAGCGCGACGGTCTGGCGCACGCGGTTCGACCTGCCCGCCGACCGGCCTTCTGAGTATCACTGGAACGGCGAATCCTACCTAGTAGCTGGCGATTTGCACGACGATCTGCGGATCGCGTTTGTGTCGTGCAACGGTGAAGAGATCGGCGACCTGGAGCGTGAAGGGTCGGAGCGCAACGCGATGTGGGCGCGGCTGTGCAAGGCGCACCGCGAGGAACCTTTTGCAATGCTGCTGCATGGCGGCGATCAGGTCTACGCCGACGAAGTCACGCGAGGCCATCCCCTGAGCGAAGACTGGCCATCGCATGTCCCCGACGATCCTTCCCAAGCCGATCTGGCCGATCTGCGTCACCACCTGCGCGAGCGGTTTTTTGATCGCTACGCAGCGCTTTACGCGGCACCCGAATTTGCCTGGATTGCCGCACGTGTGCCATCGCTGATGCAGTGGGACGATCACGATATCTGCGACGGCTGGGGCTCGCTCAGGCGATGGCAGACCCATTCGGTGGTCGGCCAGACGTTGTTCGTGGCAGCACGGGAAAGTTTTCTGATTTTCCAGCAGGCGGCGGCAGAGGGCGATCTTCCCGCACGGTTCCACGACCCGGCGGGGCACCACCTTGGCTGGGGTGTTCGTGCGCCCGGGTTGCGCATTCTGGCACCGGACCTGAGATCGGAGCGCACGCGCAGGAGTGTCATGGGCACGGGTGGATGGTCAATGATGGAAGCTGAAGCTGCAACAGGAGCGTCGGGCCGCACGCTCCTGATGTCGAGCGTGCCATTGCTTGGGCCGCGACTGTCGATCCTCGAGGCGCTGATGGTCGTCATTCCCCGTATGCAGAAATACGAGGACGATCTGCGCGACCAGTGGCAAAGCCGTGCTCATCGCGCGGAGTGGGCGCGGATGTTGCGCCTTGTGCGGGACATGGCGCGCGCCGACGGGCAGAACCTCACGGTGGTTTCCGGGGAGATTCATCTGGCAACGCGGGCCGTGATGGGCCTTGCAGAGGGCCTTCGGATCGACCAGCTTGTGGCGTCCGGCATCGCGCACCCCCCGTAGCTTGGGCCAGGTTTCTCGGCAGTCTTGCACAATTGGGCGAAGCACCGCTGCCTCGGCATAGGGTCCGCATTCTGCCGCTGCCAGGACAGCGCGGACGTTATGTCGCCCAGCGGAACTATCTTGTCCTGGAACGACGATCGGACACGTGGCGGGCCAATTGGGACCTCGAAAACAGCGGGCTGACACCTTCACTGCATCTATGACCGCCTCTGACTTGCTTTCAAAATGGGTTGCTTCGGCCAGTAACACAAAACTGAGAACTTGGAAAAGTTCCACCCGATGAATACTCAGTCAAACTCACCCAACAAGGGACGCTTGTGACCGCGCACGCTATGCCGATTTGACGCGATTGTCCTTGAAAGCCAGCAATCTCAAGGCATTGGCAACAACAACCAGTGTTGATCCTTCGTGGACCAAAACAGCCGGTCCGATCCCCAAACCAAACAACGTCGCCGGAATGAGCAGTGCAACAACGCCAAGACTGAACCACAGGTTCAGGCGGATGATACGGCTGGTCTTGCGACTTAGGCCCACGGCAAACGGCAAGGTCTGTAGATCATCGGCCATCAGCGCGATATCGGCCGTTTCCAGCGCGACGTCCGACCCGGCGGCCCCCATCGCAATGCCCACCGTGGCATTGGCCATCGCGGGGGCGTCGTTCACGCCGTCGCCGACCATCGCCACGCCACCGTCCGCCTTGAGCGCTGCAATTTTGGTTACCTTATCCTCGGGCATCAGATCGCCGAACGCTGTGTCGAGACCGACCTCCTTGGCGACAGCATTCGCGACATTCTGGTTGTCACCAGAGATCATCATCATCCGCTTCAGTCCCAGATCACGCAGCGCGGCGATAACCGAACGCGCGTCTTCTCGGGGGGTATCCATCAGGCCAATTGCGCCAAGATACCTGTCGCCGCTTCTGACGATCATCGTCGTGCGGCCATTTTGCGACATCGCCTCAACCGTGCCCCGCAAGTCGTCGGGCAAAGGCAAGCCTGCGACACTTTCAAACAGGGCGGTCTTGCCGATATGAACGACCTTGCTATCAACCTTCGCAGACACGCCCTGCCCGATGATATTGGCAAAATCCGAGGCTTCGGACGGCAAATCGCCGAGGCGGTCTTTGACATCTCTTACAACGGCCTGTGCCAGCGGGTGATCGCTCAGCATCTCGACGGCGGCACTGACCTGCAACAACTCTGTCTCGGTCGCATCGCCGTAAGGTGTGATTTCGACCAGATGCGGTTCGCCGATGGTCAGCGTGCCGGTCTTGTCAAAGGCAATCGCGTCCAGATGCCCCATGGCTTCCAGCGGCGCGCCACCTTTGATCAACACGCCGCCACGCGCGGCGCGGGCGACCCCCGATAGAACGGCACTGGGCGTCGCGATTGCCAAGGCACAGGGACTGGCCGCGACCAGAACGGCCATCGCACGGTAAAAGCTCTGGGCGGCGGTTTCGTCCAGAATTAGGAACGAAAAGCTGGTCACGAAGGCCAGCGCAATGACGCAGGGCACAAATATCTTTTCGAATTTCTTGGTAAAATTCTGCGTTGGTGACTGGCGTGTCTGTGCCTCGGCGACCAGTGTCACCACCCGCGCCAATGTCGATTCACCCGACAGTTTCGTGACCTGAACATCCAGGCTGCCGCTGCCGTTGATAGACCCAGCAAAGACGCGGGTTTGCGGTGTCAGCTTGTCCAGATTGGCGGCGGCAAATTCGGGATCATCGACAGGCAGTTTGTCGACCGGCGCACTTTCGCCCGTAATCGGGGCCTGATTTACGGCACTTGATCCCTTGACCACAAAGCCATCCGCCGGAAGACGTTCGTTGGAACGGACAACGACAATGTCACCCACCAGCAGGTTTTCGATCAAGACGGTTTCGGTTTTGTCTCCCCTGCGGACCAAAGCCTCGTCCGGTGTCAGGCCAGCCAAGGCCGCCACGGCGTTTCTGGCCCGGCCCATGGCGTAGTTTTCAAGGGCATGACCAACGCTGAACAGAAACAGCAGGAAGGCCCCTTCGGCCCATTCCCCCAGAATGGCCGCACCCGACGCGGCCACCAGCATCAGAAAATCAATCTGGAACTGACCCTTGGAAATTTTTTCAACGGCCTCGCGCAGGGTGAAATACCCACCGAAGAAGTAAGCCGCCAACAACAGGCCAAATCCGAATTGTTCGGACATTATGCCGTATTTCGGTCCCAGCCACCCAAGCAGCAGGCAAATACCGCACAAGACGGCAAAGATGACTTCGGCGCGTCCACCGAGAATCCGGTTCAGAAAACCGCCGTGCGCGTGGTTGTGACCATCGTCCGGTGTGTGATTTTCGGGCATATTCTCTTCCTCTACAGCGTTAAGATCGGCAACGACTTTCCGCACTCGAACATGCTTCACATCGGAGGCAAGTGCTGTCTTGGAAAGAAATGACTGATTACATGGTTAAATTTCGGCGTCGATAGATCAAGGACAATGTAAGGAGTTAGCACGTCCAAGACGTTATGTATGAGGCAAAGACGGTCTAGCACCAACCTTTCGGGATGAGCTAATGGTACCGGCCAAAAACGGTCGTTTTTGTCACGGTTTCTCAACCCATTAAAAATTGTGACTTTTCACGATAAATGGCACTGATATTTGCACGCTAATTGGCACTCTCTGTGCGTTGGAGGGTGCGGTAGATCGTCGGTCTGGAGACGGCGAAGACATCTGCGAGGTCACTGATTGAGTAGTCCCCGGTGTCGTACATGCGGCGCAGTTCGCGGTGCTGTTTCTCCGACAGCTTGGGTTTCTTGCCCCGCAGCTTGCCCTTGGCGCGGGCTATTTTCATGCCTTCGCGGGTGCGCATCCTTATGAGGTCGGACTCGAACTCGGCGAAGGTGGCGAGGATGTTGAAGAACATCTTTCCCATGGGATCGGTTGGATCATAGACCGAAGCGCCCAGGGCGAGGCGGATGCCGCGTTCCGCCAAGCCGTCTGCAATGGTGCGGGCATCGGGAGCAGACCGCGCCAGCCTATCCAGCTTGGTCACGACCAGAGTGTCGCCTTTTCGGACTGCGGCCAGGGCCTGATCGAGGCCCGGTCGGGCGCGCGTGCGGCCTGTCAGGCCGTGGTCAGTGTAGATGCGATCCGGGGCAACACCGAGGTCGATCAGGGCGTCCCGCTGTGCGGTCAGGTCCTGTTTGTCGGTGGAGCAGCGTGCATAGCCGATTTGGGTCGATGTCATTAACTGATTGTACGTAAGAGCTACCTCTATTGCAAATCAATGCGTACCATTCTTATGGTACATCATGACATCAAAGAAACCTGATCCTGCTAATGGGGTCACTACATAAAAGTGTCATTTTTGTCCGGGCCGTGCGAACGAACGGAGAACTTATGCGGCGTCCTGTATCTCGTGTTTCCGAAGTGGCCTGAGGCGATCTGAGCTGAGTGGTGGGTTCATGTTCCACAGGTAGTCCCCGGTCAATCCTACATGGGCCCAGCCAAGTGGTGCGATATGTTTGGTAATTTCGTTTGGGATGGCTACTCCGTTTTTCCTCAGATCAGTGATTGAGGCTTCCAGGTATTTGGTGTTCCACAGGATGATGGCGGCAACCAGGAAGTTGAGGCCCGACGCTTTGTGGATCTGATGCTCATAGCTGCGATCGCGCATTTCACCGAGTTGGTTGAAGAAGACCCCGCGCGCGAGGGCGTTTCGGGCTTCTCCTCTGGCTAGACTTGCGCTGGTTCTTTTTCGCAACTCAAGGCTGCGCATCCATTCCAGGGAAAAGAGGGTCCGCTCCAATCGCCCCAGTTCGCGCAAGGCAATTGCGAGTCCGTTTTGCCGGGGATATGCGGACAGGCTTTTAAGGATCGCAGAAGCAGTGGTAGTCCCGGCCTTGATGGAGGTCGCCAGCCTGAGGATTTCAGGCCAGTTGTCGACAATGTGACCTGCTTTGATGGTGCCGCCGATGAAGGGTGTCATGATGGCCGGGGGCTTCATTCCGGGCAGGAGATACAATTTGCGATCCTTGAAGTTTCGCAAGCGTGGCGCGAAGCGGAACCCCAGGAGATAGCACAGGGCAAAGACATGATCCGTCGCGCCGCCAGTGTCCACGTGATGCTCTTCGATTGCGACGCCTGATTGGTGGCGAAGCAGACCATCCAAAACGAAAGGCGCTTCGCTTTCGGTGGCGGTGATGACCGTCGAGTGGAACGGACTGAACTGATCTGAGATGTGGGTGTAAAATTTGAGACCTGGGGTGCGTCCGTACTTTGCGTTGATATCTGCAGAGGCCTCACCGCGGCCACCGGCCCGGAAGAACTGCCCATCTGAGGATGATGTCACGCCGTCCCCCCAGAGTTTGGCCAGAGGGAGCTCGCGTTGCATGTCGATCAGACAAGCCAAAGCGTCAGAATAGGTCTCCTCGCGCAAATGCCAATCATGAGCCCACGCGATTTGCCGGGCAGACAGATTGTGGGTTGCCGCGGCCATGCGGGATACACTCAGATTGACCCCATCGGCAAGGACAGCGGCAAACAGCGCCTTTTGATCTGTCGCCGGTTTGCCCGAGCGATAATGGGTGAAGCACTCCGCAAATCCGGTCCAGGCGTTCACTTCTGTCAGCAGGTCGGGGATCTTGATTTGTGGCAATTGCCCATAAGCCAGTCGGCTCATGGCCGTGGCGGCGTCGGGTGTTTCATCTTTGACCGGGGTGATGCTCAGGGTGCCACCCTGAATGGCGGCATCCGGCAGCGTCCCCGCTTCGGCACGGGCCGCGACAATGGCCATGGCCTCCTCGATCTGCTGTTGCCGTTCTGAAAGATAGGTTTCTGCATCCGCCGCGGCGGCGATCGGCAACGACTCCTCGGTACGCAAGATCTCGAAGGTGGCTTTGGGGATGAGCCGATCGTCGAAGTTGCGTCGCTGCCGGCTTCCTGCGACCCAGACATCCCCTGCCCGAAGACGATCACGCAATTCGAAGTAGACGCAGAGCTCGTATGCGCGCCGGTTGACCTCCCCGGGCGCCGGAAAGACAAATGGGCGCCAAACCTTCCGGATGAACCCGGTTGGCGGGTTGTCGGGCAGGCTGCGCTTGTTCGCCTCATACATAACGCGCAAAAGATCTATCGCGCGCAGAAGGCTGGCAGCGCTGGCCGCACCTTTGAAGCTAAAACCCCTTAATATCATGGGCGCAAACTGGCGGGCGGTCTGATATTTTCCGATGAGTTCAGTATATTTGTCGGGCTTTCCGTCTCCGAGGGCGGTTTCAATTGCGGATGTCGCACTCTCGATCTCGTCCCAATTGGCCGTGTCCAATATTCCGTTGAGATCACCGGTCTGCAGGCGGGCAGTCAGAGCCTCACGGCAAAATGCTTTGAGTGACTGTAAAGGGCGGATGATGTCCATCAGGAGCCTGGACGCTTTGTCGGAACTTTGTTGTTCCGCCTTTCGAAAGCTTCGGCCCAGCAATTTGTCGAACATATCCAGTGCAAGATCGGTAAGCTGTTCTTCCAGCCGCAGGCAGGCGGCCGACAAAACTGCCAGCAACCGAGGCAAGGCCATACGCCGCAGATTTTGCACCGTGATCCGCAAGCCTTCGCCTGCCAATCTGTCGAGCGCTGATGTCGAGATATTCTGACGCAAACTGTTGGGCAGGCCGATCGCCCGAACCACCTTCAGGCGATCCAGAACAGCCTTGATGGATTTGGAGGACGCTGATTTGGGTGCTGCTTTCAGCCAGCTCAGCGTCGACACCTCGCCCGATTCAGGTGGCGCAATCAATGCACGCAGGGCGTCGGGGTGATCCGGATACAGATCTCGGGTCCGAGCGGAAATCCTGACATTTTCCGCGCGCCGGATCGCATGCCTGACAATCAGTTCAACGGTACGGCGCGCCGGGATCAGGATACGTCGCCGCCTCAGTTCTTCAATCAACGAAATTGCCAAAGGCTCGGCCCGCGGGTCTTCTCCGGCAGATGGTGTCAGCCAATGAACAAACTCCCGCACAAGGGGTTTTGTGAACGCCTTGTATCCAAACCGAGCTATAATTTGCGCGATATGTTCGCGTCGTGTCTGCGGGCGCTGATCATAGACCGCGAGATCGGAGGCGCTGGCATCAACCTGATCTGCAAGAAAGGCCAGCATCACGTCGTTGGCCTGTTCTCCAACATTACGAACCCGCCCGGGATGGCGTAGATAAGCCAATGATACGGCATAGCCCAGACGCGCAGCAGCTGTTCGCTTTCTGGCGACAACCTCGATCTCATCCGGGGTGAGCGTGCAATACATCGCGACTTCTCGATCCTTCGAGGGTGGTGCCATCAGCCGAGACCAAAAACTTGCCGTCAATATTTGTCGCCGTGCCATAAAATACCCTCTTTTGTCCCAAGTCCGTGAAACGCTCGTTAGGCGGAACGACCCGTTCCGTCCGCCAATATGGCTTGACAACGGGAAGTCGGACAAGTTGATTTATGGACAGGAAAACGGACAAGGCTATCTTCATGGCTCTGATTGGATATGCGCGGATCTCGACCACTGAGCAAAAGCTGGAACCGCAGGTGGATGCGCTCAAAGCTGCGGGCTGCGAAACTGTGTTTGAAGATGTCATCTCCGGCGCCAAAGCCGAACGCCCTGGCCTGAATAATGCCCTGGCCTTTCTGCGCAAGGGCGACACGCTTTTGGTCTGGAAACTCGACCGTCTGGGCCGCTCCATGAAGCACCTGGTGGAAACAGTGACAGACCTCGGCGACCGCGGTGTTGGCTTCAAATCCCTGACCGAAGGCGTGGACACAACAACTACCGGCGGCACTTTGGTGTTCCATCTGTTCGGTGCGCTTGCCGAGTTTGAGCGTGACCTCATTGTCGAGCGCACGCAGGCCGGATTGAAGGCTGCTGCAACGCGCGGCAGAAAAGGAGGGCGCAAGCCTGTCGTCACGCTCAAGAAGCTGGAGCAAGCCAAAGCCCATATCAGCGATGGATTGACCGTCCGAGAGGCCGCAGCGCGCCTCAAAATCAGCAAAACAAGCCTCTACAATGCCCTCAGAGGTCAGAAACCCGACTGAAACCGCGAATGTTCCCGTAAAGTTCGCACGAGCCGGACGATAACGTCACTTTTATGCAGTGACCCCTCATACCCGCGCCAGCCTTTGCGTCTTCCTTGGCCACCCGGAACACTGTAAGCGGTGCGCCGACCCCACACTTACGGCATATCGCCTGATCTGCGATTCAGAGGCTCTTTTGTTTCAAGGGAGTTTCTCGATGGGAGCTACAAGCGAGTTTCTTGCAATGGTGCCTCGCCGTTCTGACGGCAAGCGGAATTGGCCGCCTGAGTTGAAGGCACGGATTGTTGCGGAGACGCTGATTGAGGGCGAGACGGTCAAGGCTGTGGCGCAGAGATACGAGCTGATCCCCAGCACGGTGTCTGACTGGCGTCGGATGGCGCGGCAGGGTAAGTTGGTTCTGCCCAATTTGGACGGCATGGATTTTGTGCCTATTGAGATCGAGGCACCTGCACCTTTAGCCGAACCTCTGCCTGCCGCTTCCGCCAGCACGATTGATGTGATCAAATGCGATGTCACCATTCGTCTTGATGCTGCGACGCCAGCCGCGCGGATTGCTGCGATCGCCAAGGCTCTGGCCCCATGATCACGCCATCCCATAAGGTGCGGATCTTTGTGGCCAGCGATCCGGTCGACTTCCGCAAGGGCCA
Organism: Sulfitobacter sp. SK025; assembly: GCF_003352105.1. NCBI lineage: Bacteria > Pseudomonadati > Pseudomonadota > Alphaproteobacteria > Rhodobacterales > Roseobacteraceae > Sulfitobacter > Sulfitobacter sp. SK025. The sequence continues at coordinate 86,870 of NZ_CP025812.1, forward strand.
TGATGGTTTGGCCGCCTTGGTGCAAAGCCAGTTGCGCCAGAAGCCGTTTGATGGGGCTGTCTATGTCTTCCGCGCCAAGCGTGCGGATCGGCTGAAGCTGATCTATTGGGACGGGAGCGGATTGGTAATGGCGTACAAACGGCTCGAAGATAGCAGCTTCACCTGGCCTGCGATCAAGAACGGTGTGATGCGGCTGGAACCGGCCCAGTTTGAGGCGCTGTTTGCGGGTTTGGATTGGCGGCGCGTGCGACCTTTGGAGACAGCGGCCCCCGCTGCGGCGGAGTGACTCATAGGGTCGTTTGGGCGGGTCATTCCGCCCTTGTTTTGTTACGGTCTCGGGCATGAGTGTGCCTGACGAATTGCCCAATGACATTGCCGAATTGAAGGCGATCATCCGCGCGCAACAAGATCAGAATGCGCGACTTGAGGCGCTGGTCGCTTCCTTCAAGAAAGCCCTCTTCGGGAGCAAATCCGAGAAGATTGATCCAGCCCAGTATGAGCTGGAACTTGAGGATATCGAGACGGCCATCGCGCAGGTGGAAGCCGAGATTGACGCCGACGCGCGCACCGCGCCCGCACGGCCAACAAAGCCACGCCAGACCAATCGTGGGTCACTGCCCAAGCATCTGGAACGGGTTGAAGTGGTTATCGAACATGACCTCTCCTGCGCCTGCGGGGCAGAACGTCATGTCATTGGCGAGGATGTCAGCGAACGGCTGGATATCATTCCCGCCCAGTTCCGCGTGATCGTCACCCGGCGGCCCAAGTATGCTTGCCGGTCCTGCGAGGGCGGGATCACCCAAGCCCCGGCACCCGCCCACATCATTGCTGGCGGCATGCCAACCGAGGCCACGCTGGCCCATGTTTTGGTGTCCAAATACGCCGATCACCTGCCGCTCTATCGGCAGGCGCAAATCTACAGGCGTCAGGGGATCGATCTGGATCGCTCGACCCTGGCCGCATGGGTCGGAAAATCGGCGTTCGAATTGACCCCGGTCTATGAGGCGCTGATGGCGGATATCAAGCGCTCAACCAAGCTCTTCATGGATGAAACACCCGCGCCGGTTCTCGCACCGGGGCGGAAACGCACAAAGACCGGGTACTTCTGGGCCCTGGCCCGCGATGACCGGCCTTGGGACGGCGATGATCCACCCGGTGTTGCCTTTACCTATGCGCCGGGGCGCTCCGGTCAGCATGCAGTCACTATCTTGAAAGGCTTCAGCGGCACCCTGCAGGTCGATGGATATGCAGGCTATAACCGTCTGCTCAAACGTCCAGCACAAGACGTGACACTGGCATACTGCTGGGCGCATGCCCGTCGCAAGCTGCATGACGTTACCCAATCCGGCGCGGCCCCGATTGGACAGGAAGGCTTGGCTCAAATCCAAGCACTCTATCGCATTGAAAAAGACCTGCGCGGCCTGAGCGCCGACCAACGCCACGCCGCACGGCAGGCACGCTCGAAACCCATCATCGACGCCTTCGCGCTTTGGCTGGCCCAAAGCCGTGCCCGCGTCTCGGCCAAATCCCCAACCGGAGAAGCCCTGAAATATATTGCCAAATACTGGGACGGGTTATGCCGGTTCCTCGACGACGGTCGTATCGAACTCGACAACAACCCCGTGGAGCGGACGATCCGCCCCATCGCCCTCAACCGAAAAAACGCGCTCTTCGCGGGCCATGACGCAGGCGCACAAAACTGGGCCGTCATCGCGTCACTTATCGAGACATGCAAACTCAACAAAATCGAACCGCATGGCTACCTGTCTGGTATCCTGACGGCAATCGCCGCAGGACACAAACAAACCGACATCAACAAGCTGCTACCTTGGAATTACGTCAGTCCCGTGTGATCGGTGCACCGCTTACGGAACACTGTGTGCTTGTCGCTGTAAAAGGCGACGGGGCGACCGTGTTCGAGCAGATAGCTTTCTAGTGCTTCGAAATAGCTGAACGTACTCTCTGACCTCACGAACCTCAGTTCCATCAGCGTACTGGTGGCATCGTCGATAAAGACGAGCAGGGTGCAAGGGCCAGCACGATCCTCAAACCAACGATGATCCGAGCCGTCGATCTGGATCAACTCGCCGAAACATTCCCGGCGTAGACGCGGCTGGTGAAACCGACGGCGCTGCTTGCGCGAAAGCCAGATACCATCTTCAACCATCCACTTGCGAAGCGTCTCGCGAGAGACTTTGAAGCCATGATATTCCGCCAGCATCTCAGCGGCAAGCGTCGGCCCAAAATCCGGGTAGTTCTCCTTGATCAGGCTCAGCGCATAGTCCCGTTTGGCCTGATGGATCAGGTTGTTCGGCGACTTCCCACGCGCTTTATGCCGGATCGCAGGTGCACCATCCTGACGATACCGCTTCAGCAATCTGAAAATCTGTCGACGCGTCAGGTCCAGCATGTTGGCCGCGTTGTCGACGCTCAACCGACCATCATCGACCTGCGCCAAAACCTCCACACGGTTCAACTCGCGCTCGCTCATCATCACCCATCCCATATCCGCTCATCCTCACATCGTTTGCGAGGAGAGTGACACTTCTGCTTTGCTCTGGGGTGACATTATCGCTTTGCGCGTACAGTTCCTTTTTGCATAATAAGGTTTATGTTAAATAAGTCAGTATTTCTGACCTAAAATGAAGGGTGGGTCTGTCTGAGAAAATGCTCGAACGGCGGTCAGTGAATAATCGTGGATTACCGTCAATAATATCAATTTCCCAGTATTTTGAGAAGAGATTGGCGATCCAGCAAAGTATTTCTCCTTTCGCAACTTGTTTCGGCGGTGAACAAGCAGCCATGGCAGGCAGCGCCGTTTATCATGTCTATATCTGACGTAAGGCTCTTCGAACCTGACGTGCAGATAGGGTCATTTCCACACACAGTGTTTCTAGCAATGCCACGTTTTATAGTTAGTGGAATGTTCTTGGCTTGCTCCAACAGACCTCCCAACGTACCTTGAGAACCTCCACCTGCAGCATATAGGAGTAAACCCAATTTCGTCGTTTTAGACGATCCATCGCTCTGCAACGCATAAATCCGCTCTGACAGTGCTGTAGAAGGATATCCGGCGTCCAATGAAATCTGTTCAATCAGCAAATGGGACAAGGAATGTACAAAAACGTACTCATAACCGGGAAAAGGTTTCCGTCGGATTACGTCCCTTTGATACCATTCGTCGTATCGGCCTTTGAGATCTTCTAATGAATTGCCGGCACCAAGCGACTTTACTTTGTCACGGATCAAAGCGATGTCGAAATTGAAGAAAAGCCCTTCACCAAACTGCTCCATTGCAGGAAGCCAACTTACCTTGTCTGCAAGAGACTGCCCCTGAACCTCAAGCGTGATATCCTCTTGAACTTCATCAAACGGAGACGGAGCGGGTTCAATTCTAGTAAATCCATAGAGGCATGAGACCTCGCACAAGCGGTGCACTTTAACCAAAGACTTTATGAAACTTGTGTCTGCCAGCGTATCATCCCGCCATTCATCGTCGTCTAGAGTTTCAGCGTGTAATCGAGCAGACAGCTTGTTCTCTCCAATCGTCTTTTTCCCTGAAGCCAAGATTGAAAATTCTTCGACCTTCGGGTTCTCAACATCTTGAGACAATGCATCTGCTTGTTCGTTTCGGATTTTTTGTAAAGCCGCCCAGACCACGCTCCCATCCAAACCTTCAAACGCTTTCTTGATTGGTGCTAGGCCAAATTTTACTGGACCCAACACCTCTTGCTCTGTCTGCACTTCCTCGAAAGCGGGAAGGTATTCAGAAACCCGTCGTTCAACGTCATTTTGACCAGCAGGCAAAGCAATCAACTTTAAGACCTGAGAGTAATAGTTGTTGATGGCGCCACGCGTCATTGGTCTCTGTGTTTCTGGGCAGCTTGTTGCCTCGTACCCTTCAATCCAAGGCCGGTAACCCTTGCAGGACCCGAGAGCATTTTCGGTAAAGAGTTCACTTAGCTGACGGCTCGCCCCACAGTCACATAAAACAGTAATATATTGCGGGTCTCCGGCTGCTCCACGATCTTGCATGTACATGGTTTGTTGGCAGCTGCCGCCGCGATGCACAAAATATCTCCAATCAATGTCGTCGATATGGCCCTTACTACATGCAGCCACCCAGCGAACGGGAGAGATGACTTGCCCCTTTTTCGCCTTTGGTTTGTCACCAGACCTGAAACGCCGAAGTTCCTGTTTCGACGTATCGGCTTGATCGGTAACGACTTCCCAACGCGGGTATTTCACGGCTGGAACTTTTGGGGGCGTTCGACCTAGCGTTGTGTCTCCGTTTAGCGGGGGTTCAAAAAGGCTCAGTGTTACGCCTTCCTTTAGCCAGCTGCTTCCATCCTCTGTATTGCTCAGAAGTTTCGTCAGATACTTCACCAAGCGTGGTTCAGAAATCTGGCGCATGCTTTGATTTCCAAAAGCGATAGGCCAACTATCCAAGCCCATGATCATCACGGATGCATCCGGTAGATCAACAATGGAACCAGGGCCAAAAGTTTGGATCAACTGCGACAGTCTAATTTCGTCGTTGGAACTCATTTTGCCGCTCCTCCAGTTGTGACGGGACCGGCCAAATAGTCTTTCACATCGAGACTTATGCCAGGTTGTACATCGCGCATTGACCAACCCGCTTCAAATAGCTCGAAATCTTTTGTTAAAGCGGACAAATCGGTTAGTGGGTTGTGCATAAGCCCTTGATCATCAGCGCGGTGAGTATCCCAATTAATATCTTCGCCGCCTCGCGCTGCCAAGATCTGCAACCAGCTGTCCTTAAGGCGGTTGATATCCTCCAGCGTGCAAAAACGATCAACTAAGAATTTGCTAGCTTCAGCAACCGCCGGGTGATCTGGATCAAACCGAGATGCGCCAGTGACGACCGCGAAATCCGGTTCCAAATGTCTAACTAAGCCCGCGAAAACAGCGCCCAAAGCACGGTCTTTCGCACGCATTGAGCCTGGGGTAACGCTCGTGGCCTCGACAGCGCGATAAAATGCTTTGTGGTATGTTTCAAAGTCTTCATAGTGTGCTCGATCCCTAGCTCGGTGCATATTCAGGATCACCAAAACTATTCCTGGACGTTCAGAATCTCGCCCTACTCGACTTGTGGCTTGAATGTATTCAGCAGCAGATTTTGGTTGGTTTTGAACAAACATCAAACCAAGCCTTGTTATATCTAGGCCAACAGAAATCATGTTGGTCGCCAATGCGACATCGAGCGGAAGCATTTGCCCCTTCGTTTTTGGAGCTTTGGTAAAACTTTGCTCGAGCCGCTCTTTTGCTATCGCAACATCATCTGTGCTTAAGCGGGATGTGAGCTCATCAGGTGCGGTGATGTTACGCGCTGCAAAGCTTGAACTGACTTCATCTTGTCCATCCCGCAGACGTCTGCGGGGCCATACTCGCAGATTGGTCGCAACTTCGTCCTCGATAATGCGACGACTTGCGCCCAATTCTCTCAGTGCATTGAAATAGCAAAGTGCAGTCATGTAGGGATCAGCTGGATTCTTTGATCCATCGCGATTGTCGTGGTCAAATTGTTGTTGTGCTGATGCAAGCATTGGCACAATAGACCTTAGCATGACTTTTCTTGGTCCTATCCCGAGTGCGCTGATCCCAACATAACGGCGCCCATCAGCGTCCTTTAGAGCGCGGGTTAGTGCAAAGTGACTATCCCTACGATTGATGCCTGGGGGCGGGAAAATTGCCGTTTTCCTTCGGCCAAAGAGCTTCTGAATTTGATCTTCTGCGCGCCTTACGGTGGCTGTAGAAGCAATAATCTTTGGACCACGCAATTCGCCGTTGATCGTCCGTGATGCAAGTCGATCTACTATCGCCTCGTAGAGACCTGCGATGGTGCCAAGAGGTCCTGAAATCAAATGCAACTCGTCTTGAATAATCAGCGAAGGCGGCGGAAGACACTCCGCTTCATCGGAAAGAAGATACCCAACACCAGGCTCGTCAGCACCGTAAAACCTCATGTGTTTGGGATCACTGCCTTCATCAAAACGGTCAACGTTGTCAAAAAACCTGCCGACTTCACCGCGCCTCGGCAAGGCCGCGAATTTGTCGACTGTCCCAATGATAAAAGCGGGAAGACGGTTGAATATCTCTTCGTCGACAGCAAGGACTGGCAAACCGCCCTTTTCTCCACTGAAGGCGCAGTCAAAATTGGCACAGTTGATGAGCATCCGTTTGCCGGTGATTTGGAAGGTATGATCATCGAATGCGGTGCTACACCAAGGGCATTGCTTGATGGGTGCAGGCGCTTCCCTTTTGTATTTTTTGAAACGCATTACCTTAGTGTATGCGTGACGACCCGCGCTATCCTGCTCACCTCGCCCACCAATTTTGTTGGGAGTGGCGGCTGACCCCACCCAGAGCCCAATCTCGATTGGCGCTAACCCCAGCTTTGGCTGGCCATTTTGTTGCCATTCGGGGGACCGCCGAAGCAACTCCAGCGCGCAAATCATCGCTGCGGCCCGCCCCAACTGATCCAGCGTCAAAAGGCGCAGTGTGTAGCGCATAATTACGCAAACACCGCTTCCCAACCAATCAGCATGAGTTAGCCTGCGATATGCAATCTGATAGGCCGCCAGCCCAAGATACGCCTCGGTCTTACCGCCACCCGTTGGGAAAAAGAGCAGGTCGACAGTCTTGCGATCAGCGTGAGTTGGATCGGACAGACCATCCAGATTAAGGAGAATGAAGGCCAACTGGAACGGTCGCCATTTGGCTCCCTTCCAAACCTTTCCGGAAGTATCCCGTTTCTCCAAGTACGAGTTGATCGACAAGTTCATTGCGCGAAACGCCTCTAATGCTGCAGCATCAGTCCTCAACAACGCGATCCCGTTCCGCATACGCGCGCAGGCTTCACGTTGCTTTTCCACCAAATCCTCCGCAACTTCACGCCGCGATGGAAATGTGATTGTAGAAGCAGTATTGGCCTGATTTGCGATGAATTCAGCGTAATCTTCAGGGAACCCAGCTAGCGAAGCCGCAAGCTGTGTTGGATCCTCCGCAAGCTTGGCAAGCTCAAGCATATTGAACTCTGCGACATCGTTTAGCGCTTCGTTCTGGTCCACCTTTTCGACATCGGCTGAAGGCAGGTGATCCGTCCAAACAGATGGCGCAAGCCCATCGGTCGGGTTCGCATGCGCAGTGCCGACATTCCGGCCCCCGGCAAAGCGCAGGACATCTTGGTAATGCAGGTCATGCAAACGCAGATCGGAATCTTCGGCGTTATACCCGCTCATATCGGGATTGCCGATAAATCCGTCGCCACCGGCTTTTAGCTCCAAACTGACTTGGAACACATTGGAAACATCACGGAACCGCTGGGACTCTGGTCGGCGATTTACAACAAAAATGGTAACGGACAGACCGTCAACTGATGCCTCGGGGCGCAACAGGTCAACTTTCTGCACCATCAGATGCAAGTGGAGGCACCCACCTTTCCGCTGGGGTGTCTCGGTGTCTAGCAGCGGGATCGACACGCCTTCTTTCACATCTAGTGCCTTCGCCAAGTCTGCGGCTGTAATCCGGTGCTCAACAAATCGCGGTTTGCGGTGCCAGCTGATGTCTTTGGGGGCATCCTTGCCTGTTCCCTCGAGCACCGCCTCGGGGATTGGCGGTTGAGCGTAGTAGTCGGCATATCGAAGGGCGACATCGATAAATGGGCAATCAGGTGCGACGAATGCTGTCAGGCCGAGGCTGGTTGGATCAAGGCGCTTGCGCTGCCTTGCTTCGTTACCACCGTCGCTGTCGTCGCCGCCCGCAGCGCCATGTTCATCATCGTCTTCCATGCTGGGAAGCGGGTCTTGGATTTCCGGCGCGTCGTTCTTGGGGAGCGCGGCAGTCGAACCCTCGGCCGGCGTCAAATAGCCGATGAGGTAGAAGCTCGACGGACGGGTCGAGTTGATGACCTCGAAGTTTGACATGTGATCGTCGTGGAAGGCCGGGCGCGTGTCTGGGCCAACGACATCCATGCGGAACGCGTCGAGGATTTCGTCGCGGACTTGGGCGGAGGTTTTGTTGGTGGCTGCATCGCTCATATCAGCGTTCCTTGTTGATCAAGCTGCAAAGCCGATGGTTTCATTTTGGCATTACTTGCGCCTTTGGCCTCTTGAGCCTCTTCCGCCGCGCGCGCGCGGTTAAGTTCTAGCAACCTTGCGAGTACCTTGTCGCGGAACCAGGCTGGCCAGTGGTAGCGTTCTTGATAGGAAAACTCAGGTTCATCTGTGCGGTGAAGGAACCGAGGGGCTGCCCCGTTTTCGGACGTGTCTTGAGCCAGATCAGCGAGATCATCCCAACCGTAGGCGCGCAAGACTGCGTCGTCCATTTCGGCATGGTATCGGCGGAGTTCGACAATATCAGGTTTTCGGTCAAGTGGATCGTGGAAACGATTATACGTTTTGGTTAATCCTAAGCCTGTTTTATTCATCAAGGATGTTCGGTAATCCATTAATTTGTCAGCCAGAGCACCAAGCACGCCGTTGTCTGATTTTTTCAAGATTCGAGGGAAGTTGACGAAGCAATCACTAGGTGTGTAACTCAAGCGATCTTCTCGTCCTGAGCTAAAGAAGCGCGCCCAAATTTCGTGGACATTTGATGAAATATTGGCAAAGAGCACCGTGTCATCAGATGCGAAGACGTGCAAGTTTTGCGATAAGACCTGGCTTGAGCTAACCTTGGCGAAACAGAAGTGTGGTACCGCTTTGCTGCCGATCACAAATGCAGAACCTATTTCTGACAATTTTGCGTACAAAGCAGGTCGCCGCTCGGCAAATTGCCACCAACGAATCCGCAGTGCATCGCGGTCTTGCTTGTCACGGTCTGGCTTAACATTTTCTCTAATTATCGACAAAAGTTCCGGCCAGTCTGCTGCAACAGCATCAGGATAATCCAACGGAACCATACCGCAGCGCATCATTTCTGTTTTTTCTTTATCTGTTGCAGTAGACCATTCAGGTGACAATTCTTCGCGTTGAAGAGGAAAGTCTTCAAAGTCGATCACATAGCGATGATGCAGATGCTCTGGATGGTTGTTCACCTCGCTTCCGCCCAAGAACGGTTTGATCCGGTCTCCGTTATCTGGTGACTGAGCAATTAAGCGTTCCATATCTTCCAAAGAGCTACACTCGCCCTTTTCCGAACCTATGTCATCGAACAAATACCAAGAGCCTAAGGGATAGGAACCAGCAAAGGCTATCTCAGCGTTCATCTCTAAAGTACTCGGAGATTGATCTACTACCCCTTCCCTTAAGAACGCTGACACTCGTTCTACGCGTTTACCGTCGATTCGGGGGGAAGTGTCGGGACATTCGCCCTTGCGAATATGGACCGTCGAGATGAGTGTTTGTGCTTCGCCAGGCCACTCAACTCTTTTACGTGCATTGAAAATCTGAGCATCAGTTTTTGTTAGCAAATACTCCAAACCGCTTTCACGAGTGTCACCCTGTGCTATTGTATCTGTCGCGATCAGTCCCATAGCCCCACCTTCGCGTAACAGGCCATAAGCTCTACGGAAGAAGTGTGCCGACAGGTCCGCATTCCCGTGCGCACCGGGACTGATGATCTTGAGCCAATCCAAAAACCCTTTCCGCGAGCCATTAATGATGGTGTTCTTACCTGCAAACGGCGGGTTCCCTACGATGCCATCAAAGCCGGGATTATCGCCCGAGAAGACTTCGGGAAATTCGATGTCCCAATGGAACGGCGTGATCGGATGCTCTCCACTCAACAGCCCTTGCCGCAGGTGACGTGCAACGTCCTGACCGCCGTCGAGACCAAACTGGACCTTAAAATCGTCAATAACCTGCCGCCGCGCCTTTGCCTTAGCTTCAAAAAAGAACGCCGCAATCACAGCATCACCGCCAAGCCGGATTTCTGCGATATCTCGGTCGGCCTCATCCAACCGCTGCTTCTGCTGTTCAAAGGTTACATTATCAGGGGCAGAGCGGATGCGTTGCCGATCCCCACGCGCCTCATCAACCTTTCTACGGAACGATTGTGTAAATCCGGGATAAGTACCATCAGTTTGCCAATCAAATTCGGCGAGTTGGTCAAAGTTCAGCCCAACAAGGGAATCGCCTGTTTTGAGCGCATGATCCAAAAAGCTGAAGTCTTCATCCTTGGCCAGCGTCACAAGCCAAAGCGCAAGCTTAGCGAGGTCCGTCGCCATGTGGTTTTTATCAACACCGTAAAGGCAGCGTTTCGCGACCTCACGACGTGCAAACACCTGCGGGTCTGTCCGTGCCTCATCTGGGAGTAAATGAGGGTGACGCGCCCAAGCCGCCTCAAGCTGCTCTCCCAGAGCCCGGCAGGTTTCCACCAGGAATGCACCGGACCCCATGGCAGGATCACAGACCTTTAGGTCAAGCACTTGGTCAGGAGTTGGATTTTCGCCAAGCTGGGCCAGAACAGGCTCCAGCGCCTCCTTCACAATCGGCGCTGTCAGAGATCTCGGGGTATAATGACTGCCGGTCTTTCGACGCTCATCCGTTGGCTGCAAGATGATCGTTCCAGCCGTTGTTACGCGCTTATCTGGCGATCCGCGTTCGTCGATCTTTTTGTCGAGCGCTGTCAGCAGCTCATCGATTGTCTTTGCAGGTTTGAGAAGCTTGGATTGCGCAGGTGTCGTTTTGAAGTCGATCGTGTCCAAGAGATATTTGGTCCGCTTGTCAGGCGCTTTGCCAAGGACTGCTTCAAGGTCGATGTAGGCCGGGATACCACCCTTGCCCGAACGTAAGGCAATGCTCGATCCCTTTGAACGAGTGACAGTGAAGCCCATGACCGTTTCATAGACCGAGCCAATTTGTTCGACATCGAGTGTCTTGTAGGACAGCCTCTCACCGCCGAGCATCAGAAGTTGCTTGAGCACCTCATGGATGCATTTGTCTGAGACGGGAAGAACATCAGGTTCATCGTTTTGGTCAAATTGCCCGAGCAGGAAAGGAAATGTGGTTGGATCAAACAGCTTGCCGCGCCGTTGGTGCATGAAGCTAGGGCCAGCCCCATCATAGATCAGTTGGAAGAGTCCCAACAAGCGGCCCCAAGCGCCATAGCGATCGACCATTGTGTCGGGGTAAAGAGCCGCATCAGCTTCAAGATCCACGAATAGCCGACGTACCGCATATCCTTGCTCATAAATGGTTTTGGCCTTTTCATCCTCTGATGACGGCATCAGATCGCGATCTTCGGCATAGAGCACAAAGACCAGTCGCATCAGCACAGTCAAAAGGCCTTCATAGAATTGCTGTGGATCGGTCTCAGCGACGTCGCGCAAATGGGTGTCTGTCTCTACTTCCGAAGTGAAGCCGCGAAGAAGCGTGTAAAGCGCGCCGAGGACTTGATCGGCGAGTTTTGTTGAAACGATATTCTGACTTTCGCGGGACCTCTTAAGAATTCCATCCAGACGTGTTTCTTTGCTGCCCCAAATGGCGTTTCTGCCAAGCAAAAGCTTCAGACCCGCAAGCATCTCGCGGCCAGCGGTCGTCTTAAGCCCCTCAATCGGCCACTCTAGAAAGCCAGGCGTCTCACCAGATGGTGAGTACGTTAAACGCAAAGCATTGTCGGTGACGAGTAGACCTTGCAAAACGCCACTTTCTCGGAGGTGCCGCTCAAAAGCTTGCTGCTCGGAAACACCGCTCCACTGTCCGAGTGAAGTGCGTGCATCAGGATCGGTGCCATTCGCGAGATGTTTTACAAGTAGCCTAACACCTTCACCGTCACTGCCTGCTAAAGCAGCATCAGCTTCGAGTGTGACATTCATTTCTGTAAGGCGAAAAACCGCATCTGCTGGCTTTTGGTTGCCTTTCAGAGTGCGTTCTTGTGGCCAACCCAGCACGTTGGCAGCAAGCGACCAAAAGTCATGAGCGTTTTGGGAGAAGTTTTCTGTGTCTTCAGCGGTCTGCTTGATAGGCACCAAATTTTCGGCGCTTAGAGCAGATTGCGAAACAACCAGTCCTTCCTGCCGAACATGTTTAAGCCAGAGGTCAATCATGTTTGATCCTCTGGCAGTAGGTAAACTAACCCAACGGGCTCAACGCGCCGCGCAGATATTTCGTGTTTCTGCCGTACCATCTCTGGTTCGGTTTCGATTTCTGTTTCTAGGTCTTCGAGACGCGTAGCCCAGTACATTTGGTCGAGCTCACGCTGCTTTTTTTCTTCGGCGCTGAAATCAAAAAACGTTTGGACTTCGCCCTGTTGCTTCAAAATGCGGTCGAATTGCTCTTGCAGGAGCTTGCGGAGTGACTCTGCTTGCTTCTCTCCAATGCTTCGAAGATCACCTCGTACTTTGGCTTCATTCTCACTTGCGCGTTCCTCTGCAATATCCCGCAATGAAAGAGCGTCATGGGATGCTCGTCTTCGGTAAACATCGCAAATCTCTGGTCTAGGTTGCGAAGCATCTGCTATTGCGCCCTGAAGTTCTTTATATGCTTGAGCAGCAGTCTGCCCTTCGCTTTTCAGGGGGGTCACGCCGTCTGCGTTTACGGTAGCTGCCACTGGTATCACTTCTGAATGCAAACGATTTGCACCTTTAGAATAAAGCGTCAATCGTACCAGCAAAACCAAACGTGCACGAGAGATTGGTGCGTTTAAGACTGCGGTACGCTCCAGTCTCGACCTAAATCCTTGTGCTTCAAACTGTGAAAGCAGACGTTTTACGAGACGATGCTCAAGGTGAAGGTGTTCAACATCAGATCTAAGCCTGTCACCGTCTTTGGCAGGCGAAAAACTGACTTTCTTCAGCGGCGCGTTGGATCGATACTCGGCTAGAGTTTCGTCCTTGTTTCGAGGCCTTGTGCGCAATTGGTCAAAGACTGGCGTCCAATCGGCGCTGGAAAAACCGTCTGAGTTTGGATTCAGTTCAATGATATCAATATCACCCGTATCGTCCACTTGATCCGGCGTGACTGAAGCTCCAATTTTCGTAAGGGCGTTGAGAAATACGGTTTGTAACGATCTGGGTGCAACATCTTTGCTTACTCGCGACAACTGGAGACGCCTATCAATTGAACTCAACTCCGCTTCAAGTTTTTTCAAACGTACCGCTCTATCCGAGCTTAGCTGGTGTTCCTCGACCTGTCTTTGAACTTCAAGATAACTCTCACTATCAAGGTCCTCCCGAAGTTTAGACATGTTGCCTCTAGTAATGCCGTCCTTGAAGCGCTCCTCAATTTCAGTTTCAATTACTCGACCAACTTCGCCAAGTTCGCTATTGATGCGCTCTGTTTTCTTGAATAACGCTTGCAAAATTCGATCTGAGGAACGGTTTTTGTAAGTAAAATATCGGCAAAATATCTCGGGTGCGGGCTGTAGACGTCGATCAATCCGGCCGTTCCGTTGCTCCAAGCGGGAAGGGTTCCATGGCAGGTCAAAGTGGAACAAATCATAGCAACGATGCTGAAGGTTAATACCCTCACGCGCTGCGTCGGTGCACAATAATATTCGCAGGGGCTCTTGATCGGGATCAGCATTGAACCTCGCTTTGATCCGTTCCCTCTCGTTCGGCTGTGTGCTGCCGTGAAACTCTGCGATACGGTCATCTTCCGGGCTTAGAGAAAGCTCTTCAAGCAACTGCTTGCGTAACCAGTCCAAGGTGTCGCGATATTCGGAGAAGACAATCACTCTTCTCTGGTTCCAAGAGTCGTGGGAACCCATGTTCTCTCTGATCCAGGTCGCGAGGTTCCGACTTTTTGCGTCCCCCTTGAAGGCTTGGGATTTTGCGGCCGTTGCCAGTGCGTTGCCCGCATCCCGGACCTCCCCATCGGGCATTTTCCCAATTTCCGCAGTAAGCGTTGAGTGGAAAGCGGATACAGAGGACAACAACCTCTGCTGCAATCGTACAAAGCTATATCCGCCTTTTCGGTCAGCAAGGTCGCCGAAATCCATCAAGGACTCGAACAGCGCCAACTCGGGTGCAATGGCTGCCGTATCATCGAGTTCGATATTTTTGATCCGTCTGATTGGGAAAGGTGTATCAGAAAGCTCTCTAAGATCAGATTTAAGACGTCGGACCATGATTGCATCATGCTGGTCCTGAGTTACAGGAATTCCTCGCGTGAAGCGCTGAGGGTCGAGCATTTCTAGCAAAGCGGAAAAAGAGTTTGAATGACCGTTGTGCGGTGTTGCAGTAAGGAAAAGCCTGTGTTCAAACTTCTTCGAAAGCTCACGAACTGCAAAGGTCAATTGGCTGTCGGTCGCGTATGCTTGACTATGCGCTGGTGCGGCATGGTGAGCTTCATCTAGGATCAACATTGACCGAGGCCTTGGATCACCCAGAATAGCTTTTAGGCCAACAGTGTAGGCTTCATCGCGTAGCAACGAATGAGAAATGATGTACGCACTTGTTGCTTGCCATGGGTTATATCCAAAGCCACGATCTGCCCGCATCTCAGCAAAAAACTCTGCATCGACGATCTGGGCATTCAATCCAAACTTGGAGGAAAGCTCTTCTTTCCATTGGAGCGTCATGGCAGCTGGAGCAGCCACAATGAAAAAGTCGGCCCGCTTTCGCAGGAGCATCTCGCGTAAGACCAAGCCAGCCTCGATGGTTTTACCCAACCCAACATCATCGGCGATCAAAAGGTTCACTCTGGGTAGGTCGAGTGCCTTTGCTAATGGGACCAGCTGATAGGGTGAAATCTCGATCCCAGCTCGGAACGGTGCTTGAAACAGGTTGTTATCCGACGCGGATGCCGTGTTCCACTGGAGGGACTGGAGATATGCAGTGTAACCCTTTGGGTCAGTAGGAACGTTTGAACCGAGTTGATGCCAAAGCAAGTCATCAACAAGCTCGATGGACACCTCAGAGGCAGGTAGGACGATTTGTTTTTGGCCCGTTGCATCGTCATCGAGGCATCGCAGTTCTAGGGAAACCGGTCCAAAGTCGTTCGTTTCAACTTCTTCGATCAACCAGTGCCGCCTTCTAAGTTGCACACATTGACCAATTTCAAAATTAAATGATGTCACTTCAATTATCGCCTGATCTATTTCGCAAACCGATTTGCGGCTCCATTACTTTGAGCTAACTGCGTTGAATTCGTTTTGTTTTACATTCGTTCATTCATGTTCGGCTGGCAAGCGAACAAGGTAAGTGAAGCATTTATAGGCCCAACGTAATAATCCGATGCCCCGTACGCCTCTCTGGGCCGACATTTTGAAAGAGTCAGAGGAAGGGAAGCCCGATTGCCGGGCTTGAAAGGATAGAGAGAGTCTCATCCGGGCCCGTCCAAAAGGACGAAACCCATGGCAAAATCCCAAACCAAAGCGAAGACTACGAAGCCGCCGATGGCCGCCAAAACTGCTGACGTCGGCACGACCGCGATCACAATGACGCAGGATCTCCGCTTGATCCCGCTCGATCAGCTGGAGCTTAGCCCGCTCAATGTGCGCAAAGTTGCGGCGAGTGCGACCGACGACGCAGAACTCCTCGCCAGTATTCACGAAAACGGCATTAAACAAAACCTTGTTGTCCATGCGCTGCCTGAAGGGAAATTCGCAGTGGATGCAGGTGGTCGTCGCTTGAAGGCACTCAAGCAGCTGGCGAGTGATGGTGTCATCCCCAACGATCACCCTGTCTCGTGTTTGGTCGAAGATGAGCAAAATGCGATCGTCACTTCAACAACGGAAAACCTTCAGCGCGCTGCGATGCACCCCGCAGACCAATTCGAGGCTTTCGCCCAGATGATTGCCGAGGGCCGCAAGGAAGACGACATCGCGCTCAAATTTGGGGTTAGTGTTGACCTCGTGCGCCGTCGTCTCAAACTGGCCCGCATCGCTCCCGAACTCATTGAGCAGTTCCGCGCCGGCGAGATGACTCTCGAGTGCGTCATGGCATTTACGCTGACTGATGATCATGATCGTCAATTGACGGTTTGGAACGCAGTCAAAGATAGCTATCACATTCACCCGCAGTCCATCAAACGTCAGCTGACCGAGACGGCACATTCTGCCAGTTCAAGCATTGGGCGCTTTGTCGGCATTGAGACCTATGAAGCGGCTGGCGGTGTTCTGTTGCGTGATCTGTTTGATGATAATGCCGCAGCACATATGGAAAACCCTGAGCTTCTGGAACGTCTTGCCATCGAAAAACTACAAGACGCGGCAAAGGCATATGAAGCTGATTGGAAGTGGGTCGAAGTACATCTGTCCGTCGATTACGGCGCATTCCGCAGTTTTGGGCGCGTCTATCCGCAAGACATCGAACCTGATGCTGATCTGCTGGCCGAAGAAAATGCTCTGATGGCACGAGAAGAAGAACTGGCAGCGGGAAATGACGGTGCAGATTGGACGGATGCCGAAGCAGACGAATATTACGCCATTGAGCCACGGCTACGTGAAATTGAAGCCCTGCAGAAGGCGCGTCAGCCCTATGCTGCTGCGGATCAAGCGATCGCGGGGTGTGTCGTCACAATTGGTCATGACGGCATGTTGCGGGTCGAGAAGGGTTTGGTACGCCCCGAGGACATTCCCGTCGCTGCGGAGCAGACTGAAGATCCGGCAGATGGTGATGCAGAGATTGCCGTTACCCGTCCCAACGTCACCCCTCCGAAATCTTCAGCACCCGTTCCAATCTCTGATCCGGCGACAACACTGCGCAAGGCAGACGGTATCTCAGCAAGTCTTGCCGATGAGCTACGTGCCTCGCGCCAGCATATTCTGCGCGCCCATTTGGCCGCAGATTACGATGTGGCCTTTGATGCGATGCTCTATGCGCTGTGCGAACAGGCTTTGTCGCGTTCCTACGGCACAGAGGCGCTCAACATCTCGATCAGCCCGTTTTTGGCTCAAAACCGTGAGACCTTGCACGCTGATACGGTCGCACAAAAGATGCTTGATGCATTGGAACAGGATCTTGCGGTCGAGTGGATGAGGCTGGAAAAACCAGACGACTTTCGAGCGATGTCAGCAATCCCCCTGCCCCAGAAACAAGCTTTATTCGCTTGGGCTGTGGGTCTTGCAATCAAGCCGCAGCTTCTCTCCGACAATCACCCTACCCCGATCATCGAAGAAATTGGATCGCGGTTGGACGTTGATGTTGCAGCCTGTTGGCGCCCGACAGCTTCGACATACTGGGGTCGCGTTAACAAAGGTCACGCAGTTTCAATGGCGCGCAAGCTTGTCGGCGATGATTATGCAGAAGAGCGCAGCAGAGAACGCAAAGGCGATATTGCGGCCGCGATGGAACGCGCATTCGCTGAGAATGCCGCCGAAACGGAAGGTTTTGAAGCAGTGGTTGCCTCCAAAACGGCCCGCTGGCTTCCAGACGGTATGGCATTCCAGGGCGTCGATGATCTGATGGAGACGTTCAGTTCGCCAAGGACGTCTGACGTTGATCCAGCGGGAGATGACGGTGAAATCGCTTCAGATGCTGACGATTCTGCGCCGGATGCTTTGCCAGCGTTCTTAAGCGAAACCGCAGCTTAGCCCCGCACTTTAAGATAGCAGTATCTATCTGGGCCGTCCTTGCACAAAGGGCGGCCCTTTCCCTCTTGCAGGTGCCGTAAGCTGGAATTGGTTCAGCTCGCCTGCATGGAGACGACCCATGACCACAGTACTGCAAAACAACCCGACGACCGAGGCCGCAACGATTGCAGCCCAGAACGATGCATTCCGTAAATCGATCATGTTCTTCAACGACGCCGAGAACACGCCCAAAGGTCAGTTTGTGATGACTTCCGGTGTCGCAGCCTTGGGTCCGGACGCACGTCTGGCCGCCACGCGTCAAGTAGCTGCATTTGAGGCGTTCACGCCCGACAAAGACCCCCACGGTTGGCATGAGTTTGGCGCAGTTGAGGTCTTTGGTACAACGATCTGGTTCAAGGTGGACCTGTATGACGTCAATTATGAAATGGGCTCAGATGAGCCGACTGATCCGGAGCAAACGCGCCGTGTTCTAACGATGCTTTTGCCGTCGGAATACTGACGTCCCTTCCCTCCAGTTGATCGAATTCTAGGCCGCTCTCTGATTGAGGGCGGTCTTTTCCTACTGGCGGATTTCAAGGCTCGAGATTGTCTCAGCAGCCGTCACAGGAGGCCACAAAATGGCACAAACACGCGACTATAAGATCACTCTTTATCCAGCTCATCGCGAAGGCGCATTTGTCGTGACCAAGTTCACGATGATGGACAGCTACCCCGAAAAACAGCTGCAAGCCGCGGGAATGGACGACCTCATCGCGCAGGTTACCCACTTCGCAATGGCGCACGGCGAAGGCTGCCGTGCATCCGTGCGGTGTCTCGCAGCCCGAAAGCCGCCGGGCTTCAAGAAGGCGACCGAGGATCTCTATTTCAACCTCGAGGATCGCACTGCTGAGAAGTTCAGCCGTCCAGCCGCCTGACATTCCCAGACCAACAAGTACAGGCGATCCGCATATGCTGGATCGCCTCCTTTTCCTGCTTTCAGACATTGGAGACACGACATGAATGCACATCCAAAAACGGCTACGCTTATCGACACCTTTCACGCAAAACCGCCCTCATCTGAGACGGCGCATCGCCTAGTTGCCGCGGCAAACAGCCTTCTCCCGCACTTTGAAACTGGCAAACTCATCGATGCCAAGATGCTTCGCGCAGCAATGGTGGATGCCTTTGCTGCCAGCGATACAAGCGGCGCTTGGGTCTGGAAGGACGCCTATGATGCGGCAGAAATTGCCCAGATCATGATGATCTCGCGCTACGGCGCGCTAATGCGAAAGCAGGCCGCCTCCCCTGCCCAGTTTCTCAGCATGATTGAGCGGCTCTCCGCACTGGCGCCCTCACACACGCGGCGCTCGGAAGACAGCGTTCGTTTGCAGCAATTCTCGACCCCCCTGCCCCTCGCAGCGATTGTTGCTCAAGCTGCGGGGTTTCGCCCATCTGACTTGGTTCTTGAGCCTTCAGCCGGTACGGGCATGCTGGCCGTTTTTGCTCAGATTGCGGGCGCAGGGCTTGCCTTGAATGAACTCGCTGAGATCCGTCGCGATGTCTTGCGCGCTATGTTTGTAAATGCACCGGTATCCGGACACGATGCCGCGTCCATCGACGACAGGCTTGATCGCGCGATTACACCCTCGGTGATCGTCATGAATCCGCCCTTCTCTGCGGCTCAACACGTCGACGGGAAGTACCGCAAGGCAACCAGTCAGCACGTTCTGTCAGCTTTGGCACGCCTTGCCCCCGCTGGACGCCTCGTTGTGATCACAGGCGAAAGCTTCGCACCCAAAACCAAAAGCCATGAGTCGACCTTCAGAAGCATTGGCGAAGTCGCCGACGTTGTCTTTTCGGCAGCCATTGCTGGCAAGGTATTTGCGCGGCACGGGACGAGTATCGATACACGTCTGACGGTCATCGACAAACGATCCGCTGGCGAGGACGTGGCATTGACTGACGCAGAAGACGTCTATCATCCGCTCTGCGAAATCACAGGTGATCTGTTGGCCGCTGTTTTGGCCAATTGCCCGGAACGGCCCAGTGTGATGCCCCCCTGCCCCACTGGCGTGCGTCAGACCGCTGCAAAACCTAAGACACGGCTCAATCTGCATGCGCTGCGCGATGCTGCTCGCCAGGAAACCCGTGATCTCGCTGCAGAGCGCGCCAAGCATCCGTTCGACAGCGTTGATGCGTGTCCGCTTGTGTATGAACCAAAGGACTGGACCGATCCCCAAGGCTCGTTGCAGGACACGGTGTACGAGGATTATATACTACAAGCCTTCGAGATTGAGGGTGCTGCCACCCATCCAACGTCACTGGTGCAGTCCGCAGCTATGGCGTCTGTCCCGCCGCCGCTGCCTACCTATCAACCTCTCCTCCCCACTACGCTAACACGTGACGGCGTTCTGTCTGCGCCCCAGCTTGAGAGCGTTATTTACGCCGGCCATGCCCATGCCTTTCATCTCAAAGGCTGGTTCAAGCCAAGCGAGATCGCAGGCCAGCTTGTTACGGCCGCGGAAGATGACGAAGGGGCCTTTCGTCTGCGCAAGGGTTGGTTTCTAGGTGATGGCACCGGTTGTGGCAAAGGACGTCAAGTTGCAGGCATCATCCTCGATAATTGGTTGCGCGGCCGTAAACGTGCTGTCTGGGTCTCTAAGAGCGACAAGCTCATTGAGGACGCCCGACGCGACTGGATGGCATTGGGCGGGCGGGAGAGTGACATCGTGCCGCTGTCCAAGTTTCGCCAAGGCAGCGACATTCGACTGACTGAGGGCATCCTCTTTGTCACCTATTCCACGCTGCGCTCAGCTGAGCGTGAGGGCAAAGCGTCTCGTCTTGATCAAGTCGTCGCATGGCTCGGTGATGGTTTTGACGGCGTGATCGCGTTCGATGAAAGCCACGCCATGGCCAATGCCGCTAGTGAGAAATCGGCGCGTGGCAACAAGAAGGCGTCGCAGCAAGGTCTTGCTGGCCTCGCATTGCAAAACGCCGTTCCCGATGCACGCATCCTCTACGTCTCAGCCACTGGCGCAACCGTCGTTGGCAACCTTGCGTATGCATCCCGTCTTGGCCTGTGGGGCACGGGTGACTTCCCCTTCGTGACCCAAGCCGAATTCGTGACCTCAATGGAAGCAGGCGGCATTGCGGCGATGGAGATGATTTCGCGCGACCTCAAAGCCCTCGGGCTCTATCTCGCGCGATCCTTGTCCTATGCCGGTGTGGAATACGACATGCTTGTTCATGATCTCACGCCAGCACAGGTCGCAATCTATGACAGTTATGCTGACGCGTTTCAGATCATTCACAACAATCTCGAAGCAGCGCTCGAAGCATCAGGCATCTCGTCTGATGGCGGCACATTGAACCCGCAAGCGAAATCCGCAGCGCGATCCGCCTTTGAGAGCAATAAACAGAGGTTTTTCAATCACTTAATCACGGCCATGAAGTGTCCGTCACTGATCAAAGCCATTGAGGCGGATCTCGCAGCAGGTCATGCCGCTGTCGTACAAGTTGTCTCAACCAGCGAAGCGCTGATGGAACGTCGCCTTGATGAAATCCCCCCTTCTGAGTGGCACGATCTGCAAGTCGACATCACGCCGAGGGAATATGTGATGGATTATTTAGCCCACTCCTTCCCGACACAGCTGTTTGAGCCTTACACCGACGAAAACGGTGATCTGCGATCCCGTCCCGCAGTTGATGTGGATGGCACGCCAATCATATGCCGTGAGGCTGAGCAGCGGCGCGATGCCCTCATCGAACACCTTGGAGCATTGGCACCTGTGCAAGGTGCGCTGGATCAAATCCTATGGCATTTCAGCGGGGATGTGGTGGCAGAGGTCACGGGGCGTAAACGCAGGATTGTGCGGACGTCTGAGGGGTGCCTGAAGGTCGAGAATAGACCTGCGTCCTCCAACCTGGGCGAAACCCAAGCCTTCATGGATGATACCAAGCGCATTCTGGTCTTTTCAGACGCGGGTGGCACGGGGCGCTCCTACCACGCGGACCTTGGGGCGAAGAACCAACGGTTGCGGGTGCACTATCTGCTGGAGCCCGGTTGGAAGGCCGATAACGCCATTCAGGGTCTTGGACGCACCAACAGAACCAATCAAGCGCAGCCGCCGCTGTTCCGCCCCGTCGCGACCAACGTCAAAGGCGAAAAGAGGTTCTTGTCCACAATTGCCCGTCGCCTCGACACGCTTGGTGCGATTACGAAGGGCCAACGAGAGACCGGCGGACAGAACATGTTCCGTGCCGAGGACAATCTTGAAAGCCCCTATGCCCGCGCCGCTCTGCGCCAGTTCTTCTACAAACTGCGCGCAGGTAAGATCGATGCCTGCTCCTATGCGCGGTTTCAGGAGATGACGGGCCTGACCCTTGATGACGCAGATGGCTGCATGAAGGAGGTCCTGCCGCCCATCCAGCAATTCCTCAATCGGTGTCTTGCCCTCAAGATCAGCATGCAAGATGCAATCTTTGATGCCTTTGGTGAATTCTTGGCCGCAATCATCGAAGATGCGCGACAGGCGGGCACACTTGATGTCGGCCTTGAGACCTTAAGGGCCGAGCGCTTTGAGATCATCGACCGCAAAGTCATTTTCGAGCATGAAGCTACGGGGGCAACGGCCACAGCGCTGACGGTCGAGCGGACTGATCGCAACGCGCCGCTGACGCTCACCAAAGTGAAATCCATTTGCGCCGCTATGTCCGATGCAAAGCTCTGTTGGAACGCCAATTCAAAGCGTGCGGGACTGATGACGCCTGCGCCTGCTTACATGGACGAGGACGGCGTCCCAATTCGTCGGATCAAACTGCTACGCCCAATGACCTATGATTTGTTCGAGCAGGGTGAGTTTATAAAATCAAACTGGCACGAAGTTGATGATGCGACGTTCGAGCAGCTCTGGCAGGCTGAGGTCGAAGCCGTACCGGAGTTCACCACCTCCAAAATCACACTGATCTGCGGCCTTCTTTTGCCGATCTGGGATCGCCTGCCTGCCGATAATATGCGGATTTACCGTCTACAGGCCAAGGATGGTGAACGCGCAATCGGCCGTTTGGTTTCGCAAGAACAGTTGATCAACGTCTATGCGCGGCTTGGGCTCGACAGTGATATCCAGATGCAACCAGACGAAGTCGTACGCGCTGTTATGGAAACCCGTGCCACGCTCAGTCTTGTAAACGGGTTCCAACTCCGTCGCTCGCTTGTCATGGGCCAACCACGGCTTGAATTAATCGGTGCCACGGGTGCGATACTCGCTGAGTTGAAAGCCATGGGCTGCTTTTCTGAAGTGATCCAATGGAAGACGCGCGTGTTTCTTCCATCAGAAGCACTTGATGTTTTGGCGTCACTTCTGTCACGCTTCCCCGTTGGCACGGCTGTGGATGGCGCGGCGCAATGACGAGGGATGTCCCGGTTGCTGAGATTTCAGCAGACCTTGGGGCGCGTGCTGAGAGTTTCTGCCGCGCCTACTTCTCAGAAGGCTGTCGCCAGGGCGATTATTGGCAGGTTGGCGACACGTCTGGTGCAGCGGGCCGCAGCCTCGTCATCCGCTTGCAGGCTCAAGACGGACGCAAAGCAGGTGGCTGGATAGATTATGCCACAGGTGAATTTGGTGATCTCATTGATCGGGAGTGTGCGTAATTTTGTGCCCTGACGCCTTTAGTTACGCCATGGGAAAGCGTTCTTCGAACATGATGGCGAGTTGGCTTTTAACGCGGTGCCATTCACGCACAGATCGCTTCCACTCGGCGGAAGTAGCATTGAGCGCCAAGTAGATCAACTTTGCTGCCGCCTCATCGCTCGGGAAGTGGCCTCGGGTTCGCACCGCACGCCGGATTTTTGAGTTCAAGGCTTCTATGGCATTCGTTGTGTAAATCAATCGGCGCACTTCGGGCGGGTAGTCGAGAAACGGGATCACCTCGTTCCAGGCTCGGCGCCAGCTCGGTGCAATGGCCGGATAGCGCTTGGCCAGATCGCTCTCCTCGAACTCGGCCAGTGCAGCCTCCGCTGCTTCGACGTCCAAGGCGGTGTAGACTGCCTTCAGGGCTGTCGCCACGGCCTTGCGGTCCTTGTAGCTGGCGAAGCTCATAGAGTGGCGCAGCAAATGAACGATGCACGTCTGAACCTGGGCTTCCGGGAAAGCTGCCTCAATGGCCTGAGGGAAGCCTTTGAGACCGTCGACCACGGCAATCAGAATGTCCTGAACGCCCCTGTGACGTAGATCATTCAGAACCTTTGCCCAAAATTTGGCACCCTCGTTGGCCTGGAACCACAGCCCCAGAACGTCCCGGGTGCCGTCTGGACGGATCGCCAAGGCTACGAAGACCGCCTTGTTCGAGACCGCTCCATCACTGCGGATGTTTACGCGGATCGCGTCCATAAACACCACGGGATAGCAGGGTTCCAGTGGTCGGCTCTGCCAGGCGGTGACCTCGTCCATCACAGCCTCAGTGATCACCGATATCAAGCTGGGTGATGCCTCAAAGCCGTAAATCTCCTCAATGTGCCCTTGGATCTCACGGGTCGTCATTCCGCGTGCATACATGCTGACGATCTTGCGGTCGAACTCGGGAAAACGACGCTGATACTTGGCTATCAACAGCGGATCAAAGGTGCCGTTGCGGTCGCGCGGAATGTCCAGGATGACCTTCCCACTGTCGGTAGTCACAGTCTTCTGGCTGCTGCCATTACGACGATTGGGCGGATGGTTCTGGCCCTCCGCGACACCTTCTTCGCGCTCTGCCCCAAGATGTTCCTCCATCTCAGCTGTTAAAGCGCGTTCTGCCAATGCTTTGGTCAACTCGGCAAGAATGCCCTCCTTGCCGAATAGGTCGCCAGAGGACCGGCCTTCCATCAGTTCGTCTAATAGCTTTTTGTCGATGCTCATACGTGGGTCTCCTTATAGAGCAGTTACCACGCCAGAGCACAAAATTCAGGACAGTCCCCATTGATCTGCTGCATGCCAAACTCGGATCAACCTCTCTCAAGGAAACCATCACCGAGGCCCAACATTTTTTGGGCATTGCACCCATCTCTGCCAACCCCGCGCCAAGGCGGACCTTGAAAAGCCCTGCAGCCTCCAACACGTCGCGAATGGTGTTTGCACGCAAGCTCTATGCCGCTGGCGGACCTGTCTTGGGCACCTTGGCCGCCGCTTATCTGCACCAGCGCGGCATCGCACGCTTCGGACCGGCCTTGCGCTATCATCCTCGGGTCTACTTTCGTGACGCGGACACTGGCCGAGATCTGCCAAGTTACGCCCCTGCCCTTCTGGCAAAAATCACGGACAATCAGGGCAACATCACGGGATGCGCCCGGACGTATCTCGACCCGAACACTGGTCGCATTGCTAACCTGAGTAGCCCCAAACGGATATTGGGCCAGCTTCACGGCAACGCCGTTCGGTTTTGGTCCGCGTCAGATTCCGCTGATCTCATCGTCGGCGAAGGTCTGGAGAACACGCTGTCAGTGGGCACAACCCTTCCAGACTTCAACCTGGCGTCCTGTCTGACAGCCACGCATCTTGGCCTCTTCATTCCAGCGTCAGATATCAAGCGCATCTGGATTGCGCGCGACAATGATGCGGCAGGGGAACGCGCCGCAAACACTTTGTCGGCCAAACTGGGATCGTCGAGCATTGAATGTCGGCGTCTCGTCCCAAAGCTGGGTGATTTCAACGAAGACCTGCTGGCATTTGGCAAAGACAGGCTTCGCAACGCGCTTCTGGCAGCCATGAAGGGATAAGTATCTGATAATGTAAGAGAAAGCGTGCTCATCGGGATGTGTATTGCCAGTGGCAGGCGTTCCAAGGCGTTCAATCTGATCCCGTTTGGATAAGGGGAGCGATGGGCCAGCGGGTCGGAGCTGCGTGCTCCTCGCCCGAACCGCAATGCGCCCCCGTCAGAAAATTCCCCTGCCCCGCCAAAGAAAGAAGGCGGGGCATTCCTCGCGAAACAATTTTCTGCCGTGTGCGCATTCTCCGCTGCGCTGCGATCCCAAGGGATGCGGCTCCGTCGCCGCCGGCCCTGTTATCGCCCCATCCAAACCGGGTCAGATTAAACAGAGGAACAAGACCATGCCCCTTCAAGACAAAACCAACCCCGAAGATAGCGGCCTCACGTCAGCAATCCTCGACCACCTTGCCCTTCATGGCGCAAAGCCAGGGCCAGATGAAACCGATCATCGCCCCCTACCACAGCCAGATCAGGTCGAACTCGCCATGGCGACGCTCTTTGACACCACCATCAGCCTGCTCGACGACAGCCAGTTGGAAGACAACCTCGAAGAAATGCTCTGGTCCCTCACCTCCCTGTTTCATCGCCGCCTCACCCATCTGCAAAGGCGTCTTGATGACAATGAATGCGAGATCCGCGACAGCATGAGCGCACAGGACGGGTCAGAGGTTGCTTCGGTCGAGCTGGAACGTCTGCAAATGATTGGATTGAAGCTCTGGGACCATCGCGACGCCTTCGAGCAGATGCGCGATCTGGCTTGTAACCATTTCTCTGCAGCGACAGGTTCGCCTTGGATGCCCCGCACCGGATCGAAAGTCTCGCACAGAGGTCTGACATCTGCTGTTGTGGACAGTCGGGCCTTTCTTTCGGCCAAGCGCCGCAAAGAGATCGAAGTGCATTGCCCTGAAGGCACCCGTATTGCTTTCTCAGGTGGGGACTACCAAGCCTACGATCTCATCTGGTCAGTCCTCGATGCCACGCATCAAAAATACCCCGATATGGTTTTGCTGCATGGGGGGACTCCCAAAGGTGCAGAGATGATCGCAGCACGGTGGGCAGATGCACGTGGCGTGACGCAGGTGGTGTTCAAGCCTGACTGGAAAAGCCACGGCAAAGCAGCCCCCTTCAAGCGCAACGACAAGATGTTGGAAATCCTGCCTCAGGGTTTGATCGCAACGCCAGGGTCAGGGATCACCGAGAATATCGTTGATAAAGCGCGCAAGCTGGGGATCCGAGTTAAACGGATTGGGGTATAGGATGGCGCGGTCTGGCTGGGTAAGGTGTCTTGCTTCGTCGGCAGCCACATCCCCTGCCCTTTCAGGCTCGGTGATATTCGCGCGGAATTGCTATCGCGAAATGGCGTTTCGCTGTCGAAAAATTTATGACATTGGTCTTTTGACCGACCCAGGTGGCCACCAAACCTGATCGCCAAACAAGCGAACGGCGCCCTGCGATGAGTTTACAGCTGTAAACTTCGACCCGTTTGGCCAATAGTCCGTAGTGTCTTATCTTGCGTATTGCGCTGTGCTAGACACTAAATGTAAGAAAGTCGTTGACTTAGAGAGGTGAATCGCACCTTTTATCCCCAAGTGGCGCGAAAAGAGCCACATTGAGCAAATTGGGGCAACCAGATGATTCCCGCGACACCGAGTAAAACAGACAGACCATCAGAGTTGGCAACGGACATCTCTGAGCGCCTAAACCGTGCGATCAGTGAGCATCTGCTCTCTGCATTCGCACCCGACAACACCAAATCATTGCGCCCTTTTTCGGCCCCAGAAGCCGCCGAATTGCTTGGCGTGTCGGGCCAGTTCATGCGTAAAGTCCACGGCGAGGGCACGATCCCGGAGCCAAAAGACGTTCGCGCTGGTCGCCGCTACTACAGTGCCCAAGAGTTGTGGGAAGCGCGCCAAATCCTGGAAAAAGCGTCTCGAACAAAGGGCAGATACGTCCCTGGCCGCAAAGAAGGCGAGCGACTGCAAGTCTGGCAGTTGATGAATTTCAAAGGCGGCAGCAGCAAAAGCACCTCCACAATTCACCTGGCCCACTATCTCGCACTTAATGGCTACCGGGTGCTTGTAGTCGATTTGGACCCTCAAGGGTCACTGACCTCAATGTGCGGCATCAACCCAGAGATCGAGTTTGACGGCCTCACCGTTTACGACGCCATCCGGTATGATGATCCGGTGCCGTTTTCTGACGTCGTCATGCCCACATACTTTCCGGGACTGTCGCTTGCTCCGGCACGCCTCCTCCTGTCCGAATTCGAGACTGAATCAGCGGTAAACTCAAATCCTGACCAGCCCTTCTTCTTGCGCATTCGCAATGCATTGGCCCAGGTTGAGGATCAGTACGACATCGTCTTGATGGACAGCCCTCCACAGCTGGGCTTCCTGACGATCTCCGGCATGGCCGCCGCGACGTCCCTTATCGTCCCTCTCACGCCCTCAATGCTCGACGTGTCCTCAACCGCGCAGTTCCTTGAGCTTGCCGGTGCCTATATGGGTGTCATCGAAGATGCGGGTGCCGAGCTTCAATATGACCACTTCAAGTTTCTGATCACCCGCGACGAGCCAACAGATGTGCCGTCACAACAGTTAACCTCGTTCATGCGCGCTCTCTTTTTGGACCGTGTCATGACAGCCACTGCGCTCAAAAGCACCGCGATTAGCGATGCCACGATGCTCAAACAATCGATCTACGAGGTCGTCCGCTCAGAGATGACACGAGCGACTTACGACCGCGCCAAACAATCTATGGATGCGGTTGGCAGCGAAGTTGAAGCAATGATTCACCAAGCATGGGGGCGTAGCTG
>NZ_CP025813.1:0-101509 GCF_003352105.1 Sulfitobacter sp. SK025
ATGAAGCGTGATCTACTTGCCAAAAGCCTAGCGCAAATGGGTTCCAAACCTTCTGCGGCTGTCGAGGAGAACGACCAGAAGCCCGGCGAAGGAGCCCCTCGCTCGCTGAAAAGCATGTCAGACGTGCTCTCTCAAGTTTCGGCCCAAGCTGCCCAAGAAGTGGATGTCAGCGAAATCTCGGATTCCGAAATTGCAGACAGGTTTGACGTGGCCGAGGGGCTTGACGATCTCATTGAGTCGATCCGGACTTCTGGTCAACAGCTTCCTGCCCTGCTTCGGTATCGGCGTGGAGTCGGCCCTCGCTACGAAGTTGTCTATGGTCGCAGAAGAATCGCAGCCTGTCGGGCGCTTGGGATCAAGGTCAAAGCCTACATCAAGGAAATGGACCAACGTGAGGCACTTGTCTCTCAAGCCTTAGAAAACTCCGCTCGCCTCGAACGAAGTTTCATTGAACAAGCTATCTTCGCAATCAAGCTCGAAGAACAGGGTTTCACTAGGGCTGAAATCGGAGATGTCCTCGCAGTCGACAAGGGAACCCTCAGCAAGCTGATAAGTGTAGCGCGCGATCTTCCTGATGTGCTGATCTATGCAATTGGCGCTGCTCATGAGGCAGGGCGGCGACCGTGGCTCGAACTCAGGCGACTCATCAAGATCGAAACTGCTGTGACAGACGCTGAAATGCTCTCGCTGGTTCCTGACAATGGTACGCCAACTGAAAAGCTGAGCGCTCTCATTGAGGCGCTTCAGGCTGCTGAAGGCAAGAGCAAAAAGGCTGTAGGTTTGGCGGCAAATGCTGCCTCTCCTAACCCACTGTCCAGATTAAAGGACAGGCCGGTCTCGTTTAAGGCAAAGGGCAAGCGCCTTATGATCGAGGTATCGGAACAGAAAGAACGAGGCTTCATCGGTTTTGTCGAAGCCAACCTTGAGAGACTCTACGACGAGTGGAAAAAGAATCCATGAAGCTGGCGCAGATCCACAAACGATAAGCCATTGATTTCGTTACGGTTGGCCGTGGCCAACCTATGGAAAAGATAGAAGCAAACAACAAGGAGGCAGACAAGCGCGCAAAAAGAAACCCCCCGAAGGCGGTGAAGCTCTCCAGAGGGTCCCGATTTACTAGCACTATATTGGTACTCCCAAAAACGAATCACTGCAACACCGATTTCGGTGCCCGGTCGCATTTTGCCGTCTGAAATCATATGAAACAGGAACAAGTCGCGACTTCAGCAGTCGAGGCGCAGGATAACTGTGCCTTGCAGGAGCCCATTGCCTTTGCGGGAATGGGCAGCATCGAGCAGCAACCTTCTTTCAGACCGATCACGAGGCGAGATTTGATGGCCGCGGTCAACACCGTCTCCAAAGACCTCGGACTGCGCGCAGCCTCTGTTATGGTGATTGATGCTCTACTCAGCTGCCTCCCTTGCAAAGATTCCAAATCAGGTCTCGATAGACCTATTTCGCCACTAACTTTGCTTACCGTCTACGCGTCCAATAATACACTTTGCTTTCGAGCCAAGGGGATCACCGAGCGACAGCTCAGGCGTCATTTAGAACGCCTAGAAGAAGTTGGGCTGATCCAACGCAAAGACAGTGCTAACGGGAAACGGTTCCCAATTCATCGCGGCGGGAAGGTTATCGGCGCATTCGGCATTGACCTTTCCCCTCTCCTGGCACGGGCAGAAGAACTTTTTGCCCTCGCCCAAAAGCGTCGTCAGGAAGCCGATGAGCTGCGCGGTCTTCGCTCCTATATCCAGAAGCTGCGTATGGAATGTTTAAGACTACCCGTAGGCGAAGACGTAAGTACTTTCTTGGAAGGAACACGCAACATCATGCGCCGCGCCAGTACGACGCTAGTGCAAGCCCGCGCAATCATTGACAAGCTTACAGACGTTCTCATGGGCGTGGATCAGGCCAATACAGAAGGAACCCAAGCACCTGTTGCCACGATAGAATCTAAAACCACCACCATAAATCAGCCACAACAGAACCTTGATGATACAGCCAGAATGACCGCCACAGACGGTCGAAATGTCCGGCACAAAGAACCACAAAAATCATATACAAAAAAAACTACGCCAGATTCAAACACAGAGTTTTGGAACAGTCTGACAGTCCTGTCTGAGTTCTATCCCAGTACGCCTCGAACAGAGCGCGCTATGGTGCAAATAATCTTCGAGTTTGGAAAGATGCTTAGAATAGCTCAGGTTACCCTAACGAAAGCGATTTCAACAATAGGTTACGCGAAAACACTAATGGTCCAAAACCAGATTGCTGGCAGTGCAGAGCAAATCTCCAACCCTGACGCATACCTAGCTCGAATCATTTCAGCTACCAAACATACCTTAGTTGGCCATGGCCAACTTTCTAACCCAGCTTAGAGGGAGAGAGTGGTTGTGAAGGGTTTGACGGGAAGTGAGATCGGGAGAGTGGCTTCCGACGCCCGTCGTGGAGAAAAACTGATGGCGAAACCTGTCCAGAAAATCACCCTGTCCCCTTCACGGGATATCCCTTTCGACAAGCTGGTGCTCAGTCAGTCCAACGTGCGGCGCATCAAGGCTGGCGTATCCGTCGAGGAACTGGCCGAAGACATTGGCCGCCGCGGCCTCTTGCAGAGCCTGAGCGTGCGGCACGTCTTGGCTGACGATGGGACCGAGACCGGCAAGTTCGAGATCCCGGCCGGTGGACGGCGGTTCCAAGCGTTGTCCCTGCTGGTGAAGCAGAAGCGTTTGGCAAAGACGACACCCATTCCCTGCATCGTGCGGGATGCAGCGTCCGACATCCTCGCCGAGGACGATTCCTTGGCCGAGAACATGCAGCGCGTCGCCCTGCACCCGCTCGACCAGTTCCGCGCGTTTGTGTCCCTCCGCGACAAGGGTCAGAGCGATGCAGAGATTGCTGCGGCCTTCTTCGTGACGCCACAGATCGTGAAGCAACGCCTGAAACTCGCCTCCGTCGCCCCTGCACTGCTTGAGGTCTATGCCGAGGATGGCATGACGCTGGAGCAGCTCATGGCCTTCACCGTGAACCCCGATCATGCGCGTCAGGTTCAGGTCTGGGATGTGATCCATTCATCCTGGAACAAGGAGCCATTCCAGATCCGGCGCATGCTGACAGAGACGTCGGTCCGGGCGTCTGACCGGCGCGCGGTCTTTGTGGGTGTTGAGGCCTACGAAGCAGCGGGCGGCACGATGCTGCATGACCTCTTTCAGGGCGATGACGGTGGCTGGCTCGAGGACCCTGCCCTGCTCGATCGGCTGGTGACGGAAAAACTCCAGGCCGAGGCTGAGACGGTTGCGGTTGAGGGCTGGAAGTGGATCGAGGTCGCGCTTGACCTGCCCTACGGCTACAGTCACGGGCTGCGGTCTCTGTCTGGTGATCCGGCACCGATGACGGATGACGAAGGTGCAGCTCATGCCAAGCTGCTCGCCGAGTACCGAGCGCTCGAGGAGGAATACGCGGATCAGGATGACATCCCCGACGAGATCGACACGCGGCTTGGCGTATTGGAAACGGAGATGGAAAAGATCGAGACCCGGCCGTTGATCTTCGACGCGGAGGAGATCGGGCAGGCAGGGGCGTTCGTCACGCTCGACCGCTACGGCGCGCTGGCCGTCTATCGCGGCTATGTGCGTCCAGAGGATGAGCCCGTTGACGAGACCGCGGTCCAGGATGGTACTGATCCTGCGGTGGCGGGGCGGGGGGATGATCGTAATCTCACCGATAGCCATGTCAGTGCCGCTCCTGGCGGAACCGTCATCATGTCGGGTGGTCAGCCGATCGGAGCTGACTTGCCGGAGGATGAGGACGACGGGGCGTTGAAGCCGCTGCCCGAGCGGCTGGTCATGGAGTTGACGGCCCACCGGACGCTGGCGCTGCGTGAAGCGATCGGGCGCTCGCCGGATGTCGCGCTGACACTCCTGCTCCTGAAGCTGGTGACGGACACCTTCCGCACCTCATCTGCTTCGGGCAGCTGTCTCGAGGCATCCGTGCGTCAGGTCTATATGTCAGCGCAAGCGCCCGATCTGAAAGACAGCGTGGTGGCGAAGCTGGTCGACGAGCGTCATGCGGAATGGGAAGCCGATCTGCCGCTTGGCGATGATGCAGCGCTCTGGGACTATCTGACGGTCCTCGATCAGGGCAGTCGGCTGGCCTTGCTGGCGCATTGCCTCAGCTTCGGCGTCAACGCGCTGCATGAGAAGGTGAACCCATACGGTGCAGGCATCTCCGCAGGCGGTCTGACCCGGCGGATGGCGCATTCCGATCTCGTGGCGCGTGCCACAGATCTCGACATGGTCGAGGCGGGCTGGGAGCCGACGGTCGACACCTATCTCAACCGCGTGCCCAAGGCCCGTATCCTCGAGGCCGTGCGCGAGGCGAAAGGGGAGGGGACTGCCCAACTCCTCGATCACCTGAAGAAAGGCGAGATGGCCAGTGAGGCCGAGCGCTTGCTGAAGGGCAGCGGCTGGTTGCCCGAGGTCCTGCGCCGGAACGATCTCGTGGCGCTGGACGATGAGGACCATGCCGAAGGGCAGGGGGCGGATGCCGAAGCGGCTGACAGCGTCAGTGAAGCTGACCTTCCTGCATTCCTGACGGATGACCTGCCTGCTCAAGGTGCGTCGATGCTGGCCGCGGAATAACGTGATCCAGAGGGGGGCGGAGATTCCGCCCCCAAATCACCCTATAACGTAACAATATCAATAAGATGAGTGCGATTACTCGCATTCGGAATGAGGAATCATGTCTGCAACAACCATCATCGACACCGCCCCCCTCGGGGCGCTCATTCGCTACACCGACGGCAGTCCCAAGCCGCCGGCACGCTTCACCAAGAAGCTTGCAGCCTGGGAGCGCTCGAACGGCGTTGGCCGTCTTGTGAAAAAGGAACCACCCCGGTCCTATCCGACCTGGACGGCTCCCGCGTCGTTCACGCTGCATGAGGGTAACTTCTCCTCGGAGGGGGTGATCCTCGTCACCATCATGCGCAGCCATTCGGCTGACAGCGCCCTGGTCTTCGAGGTGGCCGAGGAGCCGAAGCCCGGGCAGGTGCGCGTGCTCCTCGACTTCAGCGGCAACACCGAGCTGCTGCATCTGGCGGAATCCATCACCGCGGCCGAGCTTTGGATCGCCAAGGAAGGATACCGCAATGCGCGACTTGAAATCGTTGGCGATGAAGATGGCGAAAGGGCAGGGGGCGCGGACCTGGCCGCCTGAGCCCACTGAAACCGAGGGGCCCGCCCAAGCGCGGGCCTCTCAACCATCACAACCTCGTCCTTTGAGTTCGCGGGGCGCCAAAGGAACCATCCCCAAGGAAGGACGTCTTCAACCAAGAGCTTGGCCGGGAGGCTGGCGGCAAAAGCATCAGCGGGACAACCGGCTCCAGTCGTCAGGGCACCATCCCCCGCTCGCCATTCCCTTCCTTGGCCCAAATTCTGTCTTCGAGATCAACCCGCGAGGGGTCGGACTACGGGCGAGCCCGTGCCGCCGGGCGGATTCGGACGAGCCGAACGCACCCGGTGATGTCAGCCAGTATTCGGGCCTTCGAGGTCCTGTCGCGCGGGGGATGGTCCCCCGCCTCCAAGACAGGAGCCAAACAGATGTCCCGCAAAGATGCACACGCCTTCGCCGTCTCCCTCGCCGCCACGCTCATGGTCTCGATCGTCGTCTTCCAGGCAGGGGATGGAACCTTCGGCGCCGTCCCCGCCGATGAAATCGACGGCGACGAGGTCGTGATCGTCTCGGAGTACGATCCCTTCGGGTGAGGCTTTGGCCTCACTTCCCGAGGGCCCGGGCACCGCGCAGGTGCGCCTCCGGGCCTATCGGCGACCAAGTGATCGGCGATGCCGATCTGAGGAACGCCGGTCTGCGGCCCTGAGCAGATCGTGGTGCGCAGGGTTGGCCGGGCAGCGGACATGCGCAGTTGCGTCGAAGCCCTCAAGGACTATCAGCAGGCCTTGCCAAAGCCGACCTTTGCAACACTCGTTCAATCTGACACCGTACGTGAACATCGACAGCAGTGTTAAAGGACTTGCTTTGAAGGAAATTTCCGAACTCCGCTTCAATGCAATCGCTGGCTATGCCCGGCACCCGAGGGCAGTTTTGACTGGTGAGGAACTGGCTTACTACGAGGCAGAGGATGGGAGCATTCTCGGCCTGCTCATCAGGGACCGAACAGACGGTGACTTCGCGGGAATGGCCTTTGGCCGGGACGCGAAATTGCGGTTCCGGTGGACTTCCATGACCAATTTCCTCGAGAGCCCGGAACTGGCGCACGACGCATTGGCGGAACTGATGACCAATTTGCTCGATGAGCCGGACGAATTTCATCACCAAGGTGATGAAAGGGGGGAGCCGGTCAATTTCTTCACTCCTATGCACCCACTGGATGTCTTGCACCCGGACTTCCAGCAGGTCGCATCCGAAATTGGGTTCTTTCCTGCCCGGGGCATAATCGAACCAATGATGCGGTGGCACGAGGATCTAGATGGAAACTTCGTGGAGCAGTTCCAGTCCACCGCTTTCGACCAGCGGATTTGGGAACTTTACCTTTTCGCGACGCTAATCGAACTTGGGTTTTCCCTGGATGTGACGCATGCTGTGCCCGACTTCATCGGCACAAGCTTGTTTGGGCCCATCGCCGTCGAAGCGGTGACGGTTGGACCGACTCGGCGAGGCGCTGAAATTGTTCCGCCACCGCCCGTTGAGACCCAGGAACAGATGGAAGCGTATCTGTGGGACTATATGCCGATAAAGTTCGGCAGCCCATTGTTCAGCAAGCTAAGGAAAAAATACTGGGAAAAGGAGCAGATCGCTGGTGTGCCGCTGGTGTTTGCAATCGCGGACTTCTCATCGCCCGGCTCCATGATCCACACCCGATCCGCACTCGAGCGGTATCTCTACGGGTACTCCTTTGACGCCGCACGCGACGAGCAAGGAAGAGCCGTAGCTCAGCCCATAAAGATCATTGAGCACCGTTGGGGGGACAAGGTGATACCCTCCGGCTTCTTTGACATTCCGGACTCAGAACATGTCAGCGCCGTTATCTCCACAACCGCTGGTACGATCTCAAAATTCAATCGAATGGGGATTCTGGCCGGGTTCGACGCGGGCAATGTTTTGATGACGCGTACTGGCACTGTCGTCGACCCCGATCCCGTAGCGAGGGACCCGCTGCTCTTTAAGGCGATCGTGAACGCCAAAGGATACCATGAGAGCTGGGTGGAAGGACTCAACGTCTATCATAACCCGCGCGCCATCATTCCGCTTGAGGAACACCTCGTACCTGGTGCCGCGCATCACCATTGCGACGCGGAGGGCAACTGGACAACAACCGCCCCCCGCTTCCATCCTCTGGCATCAAGTACTGAAATCCTAGGCGGCGTGAATGTCGCTAAAGCGCTCGCGAATTTCGAAGGTTCGGCGATACGGTTCTGGAAAAAACCTTAGTGGTGGGCCCTATCTTGACGGTGCGTTCGCCATACTACTTCCTTGGCGACCCCGGCTGCACCAGGCGAGCGACAGGTTAGGGTGCCGGTATTTCGGCTGCGCAGGCGCACGGGCGGTTTTCGTCTCGGTGCCGACAAGTTCGGCCAGGGAGTAACCCAGATCCTGGGCGAGAGCTTCCACCTTGGAGCGGGCTTCCGCCTTCTGTCGATCCTCATAGGTGGAGATCGCCTTGGCGACGTCCTTCCGCATTTTCTTCAGCTCGCCGAGCGACAGTGCCTCGAGATCGTAATCAGCCATTGGTGCGCTCCGTGTCCTGAATGATCCGGTATCGATAGCCTGTCGCGGCAGGGTGCCGCAACTCCCGGAAGGCGGGGAGGCAGGTGACGAGCATAATCTTGGCCGCTAGTGGGGTGCTGGGCTTGGGTTCAGGCAGTCCCGATTGGCAGGATGACAGGGTCTGGCATGGGCTCCCCGCGCATCTCTGTCTTCTGGGCCATCCCTTCGACTGACAATCCCCTAATCCCGTTCGCTTGCCTGCGCGCAACCCCGCGTCAGCCCGGGCCGTGTTGGCCGCCTATGGCGTCCTGCCCGCTCCACCCCGGTCCTTTGGGGGTTTCCGGTGTCCATGCTGTCCACCGTGCACGCATCACCCGACGGGCTTTTTCCGGGTCTTGTCGAAGGGACGGTCCCGAAGACAGGAAACACAGGAGCTAATCATGCAAAACATCGTCATCCTCGCCGGCAACATCGGTCAAAAACCCGAAACCCGCACCACCCAGGGCGGCACCAACATCACCAACTTCAGCCTTGCCACCTCACGCCCCCGCCTCTCGGAAGGTCGCGTCCTGCGCGACGAGAACGGCTACCGGATCATGGACACGGAATGGCACCGCATCACCTGCTTCAACGGTCTCGGCAAGACGGTCGCCGAGCACTGCGAAAAGGGCATGAAGGTCCTCGTCCATGGCCGCATCCACTACAGCAAGTGGATCGACAGCATGGGCAACGACCGCTACGGCTGCGAGATCATCGCCGAGAAGGTCGACTTTCTGAGCCGCCCAAAGTCGGCCGAGAACGAAAACCCCGAGCTGGTCGATCGCGACGATGAGATCCCGTTCTAAGAACGGGGTCTCCCCCTCGGGCCCGGCGGGACAACCCGCCGGGTCTGTTAAACTTCAGTCTTGCGTCTTCATCGCCGCCAGCTTCTTGTCGATCCTACCGATGTGGTGGTCCCAGTCATCTGCCCAGCCCTCGGCTTTCGCTTGCTCGCAGAGCGCCCTCGCCAAGGTCCAGTTGCCGCGCTTCTCTTCGATGATGCGAAGCTGCCGGTAGCCCGCGTGGGCAGGGATGAAGCCCCAGTTCTTGTCCTCGCGGAAGAACCGGGCGACATTAGCCCCGAGCCCGATCTGGCGCTCGAAACTCTTCACTGCCTCGTCCAAGGCGAACGGATCGTGATCGCGCCACCGGTAATAGAACCCACCCCTGACCGCAAAGTAGAAGTGCAGGTTAAGAACCGGGACGTTCTCGTTCACCAGCGTGTCCGCCCGATCTAGCAGCTTGTACCCCAGATGGCGCAGGTGCTCCTTCTTCAGGTATTCAGCCAGTGCGCCGAGGCTGTTCGGATTGGTCGACCGCGCAAGGCTTTCCGCCGTGCCTCCGCCGAGTGGCGCGAAGACCCCTTCGATGGTCGCGTGTTCCTCCGGCGTGAACGCTTCCGTCCACCAGTCACCGGTCGGTTGCGATTCGGCCTTTCGACGGAAAAATGGCAGCATCCTGTATCCCTTTCCCGCCACCGTGGGTAGCATCGCATTATGCAAATACCTGACGACATCACACCCATCCTGCGCGAGATCGACCAGTCGCTCAAGGAAAAGGCAATACCGCCGCACTCACGCCCCATAATGGCGGTGCTCGAGTTCGGAAATAGGTTCCGCATCAGTCTTCCGATTGCGAAGCTCCCGCCCGGTGCACCGGCAGAACTGGTCGCGACCAGCGTATACACCGACCGCATTCACCGCTGGTACGAAGAGGTCTATGGCGACCTGATCAAGACCGATTTCTCTGAGAAGGCCAAGGTCGCGGTCCTCGCGGATGGGGACATCTGGGAGATGCGGATTCCACTGATCTACGGGACAGTGGTCATCGAGGCCAAACGCGATCTGCCCAGCCACACCTGGAACAGAGTTGGGACACAGGTTCTCAACGTCAACGCATGCGTCTCGCTGACGGGCATCACTGAGGCCCGCCTGAAGCACTTTTCCGACGACGACCTGAACGAGGTCTACGGGCTGTTCGTGGTCGGGCTAGATGTTCGTGATGCATTCAAGCGGTTCCGCAAGTCCGACCCGATGTTCGCCGCCGCCGAACAGGATTGGTTCGCAGCAGTCGCGCATATGACCAACCAATCCCCGAACTGGGGGCAAGCCCGGTGGTCCTCGCTACAGATGACCGAGAAGTTCATGAAGGGCTTGATTGCCATCATCGGGGATTACGAGGTTCCATGGGGGCACAAGCTGAAAGAGCCGCATGCCGTCCTTGCCAAATCAATCCGAGGCCTCGACCTTCGCCACCTAATTGCAGACATCCAGTGTGACGCTTCGGTTCGGTACAACGACCCGAAGATGCCTTCCACACGCCAGCAGGCCTACGCTGCCCACAAGGCCAGCCTGCTCGTCGTGCGGGTCTTGGGCAACGTCCAGTACAGCCAAAACCGATGACTACCCGCAAGCCTCGCACACTGCCGCTTTGCTCTAATTCGCCATTGTGAACCCAAGAGCGAGAGGAGGGCCGGTTTCCCGGTGACGGGTTGAAGGCTGGGAGAGTGGCTCCCGGCGCTCGTCGCGGGAGATAGCCGATGGGCGTTGTAGAAGTTCTGGATCCGGTGCAGCCGATGGGGGCTGGTGGCTGGAAAGTGGATGTAAGCCGGGGTGAGCGGAACGGGCGGGTGTCGTCCGAATGGTTCAACCGGCCCGATGACGAGCGGTATCTGTCGCTCGACGATCTCTGGGCCAATGTGAAAGGCCGGTCGGAACGCAGCCGCAGCCGTGTGGTGCAGACGGCGAACATCCGGGTCGAGGCCGCGCGCGACAACCCCGAGCGGTTGCACCTGATGCTGCCGAAGGCGCAAGAACCGGTCGCGCCCACGCATTGGGCGTTTGGCCAGCTTGCCAGCATCGTTGGCGCACCGGCCTCCTACCTGCGGCAGCTGCCTGCGCCGCTGGCGGGGATCAACCTGCAATACGGCCTGACCAACCACCGCGCCGAACAGGTCAAAACCTTCGAGACCGAAGACGGCCGCACCGAACTGCGCGCCGTGACGGGCCCCGACTATGGCCGCATCCACGATTTCGAGCTGGTCGAGGCGGTGCAGCGCATTGCGGGCAATGGCACTGGCGACACGCGCTGGAAGGTGCCGGGCGTGCTGGACTGGTCGACAGGGGTCTACAACCCCGATGTCGAAATCAGCCGCGACACGACCACGCTTTATGCCTCGGACCGCGATGTCTTCCTGTTCCTGGTCGATGATCGCAACCCGATCGAGGCGGGTCGACTGCCCGACGGCTCTCCTGATCTCTACTTCCGGGGCTTCTACTGCTGGAATTCCGAGGTGGGCGCGAAAACCCTTGGCATGGCGAGCTTCTACTTGCGGGCGGTGTGCCAGAACCGCAATCTCTGGGGCGTCGAGGATTTTCAGGAGATCCGGATCCGGCATTCGAAATACGCCGCCTCCCGCTTTGCCCATGAGGCGGCCCCGGCGCTGACGCGGTTCGCCAATTCCTCGCCGCAGGGCTTCGTGAACGGCATCAAGGCCGCGCGGCAGCAGATCGTGGCGCGCAGCGACGAGGATCGCGCGGATTTTCTGCGCAAGCGGGGCTTCTCGAAGGCGGAGTCCGGCAAGATCATCGAGAAAGTGCTGATGGAAGAAGGCCGCCTGCCCGAGAGCATCTTCGACTTCGTGCAGGGCATCACGCGGCTCGCGCGCGACAAGACCCAGCAGGATGCGCGTCTGGACATGGAAGGGCGCGCCAAGAAGCTCCTCGACCGGGTCGGCTGACAGAGCCCCCACGCAGCGGTCGCCCGACACCGGGGCGGTCGCTGTAGCTATTTCTCAATATGCACGCCGCTGGCCATGCCCCGAAAGGACAGGGGGCGTCGGCGTGCGCATTTCAACGAGACACCCATGACCCCCCAAGAAGAAACCGTCATTCTCGAGGCCCGCGATATCCTCGGCCGTTACCTCAGCCAGAACCCGGTGATCGGGAGCTGGCAAGCGCTGATGGACTATTGCGCGCTGACCGTCCGAGGTCCCATCGAGCGGTTCCATGTCCTCTATCTCGACCGCAAGAACCGCATCATCGCCGATGAGCTTTTGTCGACCGGCACAGTCGATCATGTCCCGGTCTATCCGCGCGAGGTGATCAAGCGGGCGCTGATGCTGAACGCCAGCGCCCTGATCCTGATCCACAACCACCCGTCGGGTGATCCGACGCCGTCCGAGGCTGATCTCAGCATGACAAAAGAGATCCAGAAGGGCTGCAAGTATCTCGGCCTTACGCTGCATGACCACATCATCGTCGGTGCCGGGACGGAACTGAGCCTGCGGGGTCTCGGCAAACTCTGACGCTGTGGCCAGATCCATCACCGTCGCCCCTTCGAGGAAGAGGGCGGCGGTTTGGTCTTTGACGGATGAGGCGGGGAGAGTGGCTTCCCGCGCCGTTGGAGATA
Organism: Sulfitobacter sp. SK025; assembly: GCF_003352105.1. Classification (NCBI taxonomy): domain Bacteria; kingdom Pseudomonadati; phylum Pseudomonadota; class Alphaproteobacteria; order Rhodobacterales; family Roseobacteraceae; genus Sulfitobacter; species Sulfitobacter sp. SK025. Next base: position 12,169 of record NZ_CP025813.1, read on the forward strand.
TTGCCATGTTTGACCTTCCCCTGCCGATCCAACCGAGCCCGCGCCCGATGGGTCCTGGCACAAATGGTGGGACTGTCGCTTCTGATCCCAGCCTGCCTTTCGCGCTGACCCGGATGCACCGGACGCCAGCGGCCCTGATGTCGGGCACCGCTGCACCCGTGGTCGTTGAGCGTTTTGCGACCTTGGCCGATGCCATGCAGGGGGCGTTTGAACTTGCCGAGGACAACGGCTCCGATGCAGCGCCGCAGCTTCTGGCCATCCTTGATTGCGACCAGCGCCTGGTTCTTGCCGGGGCCGCCAGTCATGGCGCTGTGGCTTGGTGCCACCCTGTCGCCAATGCTCTTGAGGCGCGGGCCGTCGTGACCGAGGCGGTTCAACTTCGCGCCCAGGCTGGCCGTGCCATTGATTGGCACGAGCCTGAATTGGCGCAGCGACTGCGTCACCGTGCCGATCTGCTGGATGCGCGTCTGGTCGATCCGCTCTGGCGCGCCTTTGCTGCCCGCGCGCTGCAGATCGCGGCGTGACGCCCGAGAGACAGAGGAGGGATGGGAAGGGTTTGAGCCTTCGGGGGCAGAGGAGTGCGCCACCCGGGGGGTCTGACCTGTCCTCACCGAACGGAGATATCCATGACCCAGACTGAACCCACTCTGGCAGCACCACTGCGGCCTTCCACCGTCGATTTCGGGGCGATCCTTGCCGCACATGCCGAACGTACCGCCCGGACCCTCGCCCTGCGCCCGGGCAACAAAGACCGTCTCTTCGATGGTCTTTTGGCCGTCGGCATCACCCATGTCACTGTGACATTCGACGGCGCGGGGGACAGCGGCCAGATCGAGAGCATCGGCGCATGGTCTGGCGAAACCGCCGTCGAGTTCCCTGCGATCGAGATCGCCTATGCGGCACTGACCTGGGACGACCCCGAGGTCGAGATGCGGAAGCTCTCGCTTGAGGATGTCGTCGAGCAACTCACCTACGACTTCCTCTCCGACACCCATGGCGGTTGGGAAAACAACGACGGCGCTTGGGGTGAGTTCTGCTTCGACGCGTCCGCACGCTGTATACACCTCGAGTTCAACGAGCGCTTCACCTCGTCCGAACTCTACACGCATGATTTCTGAGGGGGCGACGATGGCACATCCCTACCACCACGCCCTGTCTTCAGTGAAGAAATGGGGCGGCACGGTCGATGACTTCATCGCGGTGCATACATGGTTCGATGTTATCCGGACAATCAAGCTGTTTTTGTTCTCCCGACCGGGGTTTGTCGTGGTTGTCCATAGGAGGGCCCCCGCCGCCCGCGTAGCGCGGATACGCGCGCAGCGGAGCGGGCGGCGGGGAGGTACCTGTGGGCTACCGCGACATTTTCCGTGCCGCTTCGACCGTCTGCCCGACCTCTTGTGCCGCGTCTGTGACTGGCTCGCCCAGTTCGACGAGAAGCTGTTCGATGCGGGAAGCTATTCCTGAATGCCGTTCGATTTCTCGTGTCCAACCGCGGCAACGCGCGTCTTCCGTCAGATTGAGTTCGAGGCGATGGCGCGCTCGCAGCCTCGGCGCATAAGATCGGGTGGTGACGAATTTGGCGCAGTTCAGATAGAGGTCGCATTCGCAGGGACCTTCTTCCGGCAGTCGGAGACAATGGCCGAGTTCGAGCTCGGTCTTCAGGAAGTTGCACTTCAGCCAATCGACCGTGCTTTGCGGCAGGCGCTGATTGCGGATGATCTCGGCCGCGGGTCCGGCGATCGGCGCATCAGGTTTCAACACGGCCTGATAGTCCGCGAGCACGGCTTCATCGCTGACTCGGATATAGACCATCGACATGTGCGGGCTTTGATGCCCCAGCACGTCCATGATCGTCTGCATCCGCGCACCGCCTTCGGCGAGTTCCGTGCCGACCGTATGGCGGAAGCGATGTGCCGAGATGAGATTCTGCCCTTTTCCATCGACCAGACCGAGTCGGTGAGAGATGTCTTTGAGTGGATAATTGAACAGGTAGTCGGGCGAGATCGCGACACCGCGGCGGTAGAAGAGCAACTTGACGTATTGGCCGGTTCTGGCATCCGGGACCGGGCGTTCGTCCGACTGTGCGCGCAGGTCGATGACCTTGCGAAGAGCTTCAGCAGCCTCAGGGTGAAGCGGCACGAGCCGTTCCCTGTAGGTCTTTCCCGCCGGAATGCGCAGCCGTGGCGTTCCGTCCGGATAGGCGTCCAGACAGTCGACGGGCAACCTTGCGATCTCTGTCCGACGGGCGCCGGACCATCGCGCGATCAGAATCGCGGCGCGCTGGAAATCGCATGGAAGCTTGCGGACCTCTTCCATGAGCGGGCCAAGCTGTTCGGCCGGGATATACCGAGGCAAGCGCTGCGGAAGGCGGGGAAGATCGCGGGTGTTCAGAACTGGTCGCGTCGGGAAATCCGGCCATTCCCAGGCCGCCCCCTCGCTGAGGAATTGCGCGACATGAAGTGCACGGGATCTTTGGGCGGTAATCGACAATCGACGCTTGGTTCTGGCGCCGACTTGGCTCCTAAGATCGATCAGGAAGGCGGTCATTACCTCGGACGTGACATTTGCGAACTTCTCGATCTTTGGATCGTGGCGAACCAGGAAGTCGACAAAGCGGCGGAGCGACACGGCGCAGTGGTCGACCGTCACCCTGGAAAGGCTGGTGCGCTTGATCTCCAGCCAGCGCTCGATGAAAACACCCATATCCGGCCTCGGATAGACATAAGGCCTGCGCTTGTCGGCGGTCATTCGCGGTCGCGCGATGCCGTTGCCGAGGTGGTGCAGTACAAGCTGTGTCTGTCGGACATAGCGGTGCCAGAAATGGGCGGTCGCCTTGGCCTTCTGCGGGTCGTAGCCATGGAAGCGCTTCATCAGGGAAGACGCCGCATATGCAGAAATTGCATCGTTCAACAGGTCAAGGTCATCGGAGGTGATAAGTTCAGGCGAACGTATGCCGGCATGAAGCGCGATGCGGGAAACCACCCAGATGGTCGACCCCTGTGGCGTCGTCTGGTGATACCCCATCGCTTTCTGGCGCTTGCGGAGATCCGGAATGCCCAGATCGATGCCCAGGTGATTTGCGAGTTGGGCGGCATACATGGGCGAAATCGACAGGAGGAACCCATAGTCGAGGCGCAGGCGGTCCGTGAAGGCGAGGTAGTAGAGATATTGCCGCGCCCAGAACGAGGCGGGGTGTTCAGGTGTGAAGGCGGACGTTCCGTGAAGTCGGCCCAGCCGAACCTCAAGCGGTTGTTCGCACCAAAGAGCGAGATCGGGAAAAGCGGCGACGAACTCTCGACGTTGAGCGATATACCGGTTCTTCATATTGCGGGTCATGTCGAGGCCCGCGAGGAATGCGCGGTATTCCTCCTCCTCGCTATGCGACGGCGCGATGTCGGTCGGAAACGTCATCAGGGCTTTCGGGAAGGGGTCTATCATGGCTTCAGTCCCATGGCACGGCTGTACTCGGCGAGCACTGTGGCGTCGGACACGCGTGTGTAGATGCGTGTCGATTCCGGCGACGCATGCCCGAGCCGGCGCTGCAGGGTCAGCTCTCGCATGCCGGCTTCCCACATGCGGGTGGCGTGGGTATGTCGCATCGCATGCGGTGTGACGCCGGGCGATTTGACCCCGGCGCGTTCCGCCGCTCGCGCGAAGGCTTTTGCCAACGCGGCATAGGACAAGGGCTCAGACCGCCTCGTGCCGTTTCCTCCGACGAGAAAGATGAACGGTGTCTCTGTCTCGCGGGGACGGTCACGCATGACATAGGCGCTGATGGTATCCAGGGCCTGCCCGTCATGGAGGTCGACGACACGCTCGACGCGCGACTTTCCGCGTGCCCCTTTCGGGTGGTCAGCGCGACATCGAACGGTCACGCGCCGCCGCCCATAGGCGATATCCTCGAGATGCAGACTGAGCGCTTCGCCTGGCCTCAGCCCACCGTGCAGCATCAGCAGCACAAGGGCGCGATCGCGTAGGTTGGTCAGCTCGGCGAGTAGACGTTCGATTTGGTCGTCGCTCAACGGGCGAGGCAGGCGGTGAACGCTGCGGACACGGATCACGCGCACACTCGCTGAGCGACGGGAAATGCCTTCAAAGAACGGTCTGTGCCGATCAGTGACCGCAGGCTTGTTGATACTCTTGCTGACCCGCATCGGGTTCGGCGGGGTCAGCGTCCCTGCGATGATCGCCCAGTCGCAGAAAGACGACATTGCCGCCAGCGCTCGATTGACCGTTGCCGGTGACAGCCGATCCGGGCCAGCCGAGGTTGCGCCCCGGCCGGGGCGCATATCGATCCGGTCATGCAGGTAAGCGATCAGATCGACGGCGTTCGAAATGTTGAAGCCCTGCCACTCGAGCCCTCGGGCTTCAAAGAACTCCCACACGCGCCGCAGGTCGTAGGCGTAGGAGCGAATGGTGTTCGGGGATGAGCCCCTAGCGTCAAGATAACGGAGGAAATCGTGAATCGGTTCGACGGAATTACCCGCATCGTCGCGGACAAAATAGCGAGGGACAGTCCCCTCTGGAGTTCTGGTGACTTGCATAATCGGTCCTCGGAAAAAGGTGAAAACTTCAGCCTTGGAGGTGAAATCGCAAGTGTCCAGATAATCGACCAAAGCAAGGAGATCAGCGCCGATTTTCGGCACCGGGCCCTGCGGCACCATGCCGAGGGCATATTCATGGCCGAGACGATCTTCGGTTCGACCCTCACCCTCTCGACCGGGCGCATCATTCCGACCCGCTGGGTCGGCGAGCAGCATGTCAAGGAAGACCTCGGCTTCATCCCAAGCTTCGCCGACTGGGTGAAGGCCATCCGGCCCGAACCCTGGATGGGCCGGTCCGAGCGGATCGAGGCGCAGGTCGATCCGCATCTCGCCTCGCCCGTGGTCGAGGTCAGCTGACATGACTGATCCCGCATACTTGCGCCTCGGTCTGCCGCCGACGGCATCGCCTCAGACAGTTCTGCGCGCGGCGGTCCGGGCGCTTCACCCCGACACGCGCGCCGTGCGCAGCTTCCGGACGGCGCGCAAGCGCTTCTACCTGCAGATGCTTTGTGCGCATGCCGCGCGACAGGCGGCGGGCGACGATCCTGCCAGCTGATCGCTCCCGACCATCCCCTCATCGCGCCCGGCCATTTGGCCGGGTCTTCCCCATTCAGGAGGTCCCCATGGCGGATTACTTCACCCATTTCTCGTGCCTGCTCGACGTTGGCACCCCCGACAAAGCTGCCCGCGCGCTCGCCCTGTTCCAGAGCTTGCGCGAAGCCGATCAGGATGCCGAGGACCCGGAGGTCGCAGGCTTCGACCTCGTGCGCCAGGACGCGCCCGAAGGCAGCACCCTCTGGATCCATGACGACGAGCAAGGTGATGTCGAGGCGGTTATCCGCTTCGTGCTGCGCCTGGCAGAATACCTCGACCTCACCGGCCTCTGGGGGTTCCAGTACGCGCTGACCTGTTCCCGACCGCGCCTCGACGCTTTCGGCGGCGGTGCGCATATCATCGATCTCGGTGCCCGCAAATCCATCGGCTGGACCAGCACGCAAGAATGGCTGGCCGCCGCGCTGAACGGGGTGGATTTCGATGCCTGAGGTCATCTGCACAACAGTCTACCAGTTCCCTGAACTCTCCGACGTCGCCAAGGAAAAGGCGCGCAGCTGGTATCGCGAGCTTGGGCCTCACGACGATTGGTGGGACGCGGTCTACGAGGATTTCGAGCGCATCTGCGATATTCTCGGCATCCAGCTCAAAACCACCCCCGTGCGCCTGATGGGCGGCGGGACGCGGGCCAAACCCTGCATCTGGTTTTCCGGCTTCTGGAGCCAGGGCGACGGCGCTTGCTTCGAAGGCTATTGGTCCCACGCCAAGGGGGCGACCGCGCGCATCCGGGATTACGCGCCCACGGACGCGACGCTGCATGGTATGGCGGATCGGTTGCAGGCCATCCAGCGGCGGAACTTCTACCAGCTCGCCGCCGAGGTCAGCCATCGCGGGCGCTACTACCACGAATACACCATGTCGGTGGACGTCACCCGCGACAGCCCGACCTGGCAGCCGCCGACCGAGGACGCCGAGGAGATCGTGACCGAGGCGCTGCGTGATCTGGCGCGCTGGCTCTACCGCCAGCTTCAGGCTGAATACGACCACCTCACCTCGGACGAGGCCATAGAGGAGGGGATCATCGTCAACGAGTACACCTTCACCGAAGAAGGGCGCCGGTTCGGGTGAGAGCGCGGGTAGTTCATTTGATCTTTACAATGAGGCCATATGATCTATATTCAGCCCAATGGAGGACGCCATGTACGTCGCAGAGAAAATCCGAGAACCCGCACAGATCAACGCCGTCGCGTTGAAGGCCTATGCGCGCGTGGTCGATGCTTGGGGCCTTAACCTGAACGAAGCGGCTGGCCTTGCCGATATGACGGTGAGCACGTGGAAGCGTGCCAAGAAGCCGGATTTCGCGGGGGAACTGACCAAGGATCAACTGCTGCGGCTCAGTGCGGTGATCGGCATCTACAAATCGCTCGAACTCTATTTCTCCGAGCCGCTCGCGCGAAGCTGGTTCACCCGGCCGAACACGGGGCCGCTCTTTGGGAGCAGCCGTCCGGTTGACACGGCGATCGACGGCGGCTTGCCGCAAATTCTCGCGGTTCGGACCTATCTGGATGCGCTGCGTGGTGGGGCATGAAGCAGACCGAGATTTCCGATCGCGGTCTCGTTCGTCTTCTGCCCGCTACCTACCACAAGCCGCCATCCCTGCGCGGTCTCGTCGATACCGATGACGAGATGGAGATCCTCGCAGAGATCGAGGGCCTGACCAGCGGCCGCCTTCTGGCCGAACGTGGCCGCAATCCCCATCTGGACCCGCGCGAGCTTGCCTGGCAGCGGCGCAGCCGCGATCTGCGCATTTACGGCGACAGTCATGTCAACGCCGCCTTCACCTATACCCGCGCCGGCGGGAACCGCTTCAACACCGAAGATCGTGGCGCCTGGTACTGCGCGTGGGAGGTGATGGTTTCTGTCAGCGAAGTGGCCTGGCACCGCACCCGTGAACTCGGCTTTACCGGCAGCTTCCATGACAGCGCTCGCTATGTGGAATTGTTGGCGGATTTCATCGGGATCTTCGATGATCTGACCTATGAGCCGGAACACCCAGCGCTGCATCCCGATCCGGCTGTCGGATATCCCGAGGGCCAAAGCCTGGCCCAACATCTTCGCCGGGCTGGATCGCGGGGCCTGATCTACCCCTCAGTTCGGGCTCCCGCGCCGGGCGGGAATTGCCTCGTCTGCTTCGAGCCCCACGCCATCCAGAACGTCCGGCCGGGCGCGTCTTGGGATCTTGTTTGGGATGGGACACCGCACTACTCGCTTACTGCCGTCGGCTGACGAGTAATGGCGCATGCGCTTTTTTTGGGGGGGGCGAAGACATGAAACCGGCAAACGGCAACAGGCCGGACGTCACGCATTTGAAGCCGTGTGACCATCAGTTGTTCTTTGAGGCTTTGGACTGAGTCCGCCGGTCTTCTGGGCTTCCTATAGACGCGCTGAGGAAGGCGACGTCTCTGCCCCCAAGAGACCACTATAGTTTTCTTCGATGAGGTTGCTTTTCCAGCGTTATGGACGCTCCAATATCACCATTTCCAAAGAATTGATGGACTAGCCCCACGTGAAGGGAGATCTGAAGACGCTGGGTCGAAAGACGGCAACGACTCGCAGCGGTTGCCGAAGGTCTCAGCGGTGTACGTCCCGGTCTGCCGCCGCGACCAGACCTTGGTCCTTCGGACAGGAGCTTGACCGAGGCTGATGTCCCAAAGGGCAAATCTGCCAATCTATAGGTTGGCAACTACGCTCGGTTTGCCAAGCCACGGTATGGCAGAAGCTCCGGAAGGCCGGAGCTAGCCGGTGCCGTGCTCACTTGTTCCCGTCGATCCACTTCGACATCAGCCCCTTGTCGCGGAAACACTCATCCGGCACGGCGCGGCGTTTGATCCGGGCGAGACGCTCTGCGAAGGCGACCTGTTTGGACGAGGGCAGGCTGTCCAGCGCTGTCGCAGGTGTGAGCTTGGCTTGTGCGTCGATCCAGGCGCTCAGCGACCGCCGATCTTGCTGAACCTCCCACGGCAGAAGCGTCTGGTTGCGCAGGGCCAGAGCGCGCGCATAGGCGATCTGCTTTGGCGTCGCGGGCAGGACGTAAGTGGTGCTTTCCATCGGGGATCTCCCTTCTTAGCTTGGTTTCAAAATAGAACATAACAGGAACAAAATCAAGCCACCTGCGGAAATCATGGGGTTTGAGAGGAAGAGGATGGCCGGGGAAGGTCAGGCCTGAGGGTGCCCGAAAGAGGGTGTCTGGGCCTGATCCTGTTCCTCATTCCGGAGTTTCCCGATGACCCATCTCGCCCATTTTGCGACCGAGCGCGCGCTTGCGCCTGTTGCCCCCATCCCGTCCCTCGATACGGCTGCTGCGATCTTGAGCGTGGCCGAAGCGCTGCAGCCCGATCTGGCGCAGGGTGCGCCGATCGACGCGCTTCGCCTGCGCGTTGAGATGGAGCGCGTCTTTGGCGGCTCTGACGCGACCGGCGCCTGGGACTGGAAGCTGGCCTATGAAGCGGGCGAGGCAGCGCTGGTCCTGTTCCTGCGGAAGTTCGGCCGTGCGCTCCTGGCCCGGGCGGGCTCGCCCGCGGCTCTGCTGCCGATTCTTGCCAAGGTGTCCGGCCTTTTGCCGACCCATACGCGGCGGTCTGAAGAGATGGAGCGGTTCCAGCAATTCTCGACACCGCTGCCCATGGGGCTGGCGGCACTGGCTGCAGCACAGATCACCGTGTGCGATCTGGTGCTGGAGCCATCGGCTGGGACGGGCCTTCTGGCGGTCCTCGCAGAAATCGCGGGCGGCAGCCTCGCGCTGAACGAGTTGGCCGACACCCGCGCCGATCTTCTGCGCCGCCTGTTTCCGGGGCTTCCGGTCACGGGCTTCGACGCAGCCCAGATCGACGATCATCTCGACGCGGACCTGCGCCCGAGCGTCATCCTGATGAACCCGCCCTTCTCGGCGGTGGCCAATGTCGACGCTCGCACCACCGAGGCGACAGCCCGGCATCTGCGCTCGGCGCTTGCGCGTCTGGTCCCCGGCGGACGGTTGGTCGCCATCACCGGTGCCAGTTTCGCGCCCGATGCGCCCGCCTGTGCTGAGACCTTCGGTCGCCTGACCCAGACCGCGCATCTGGTCTTTACGGGTGCTGTGTCGGGTGCGGCCTTCGCCAAGCACGGCACCAGCTTCGAGACGCGGATTTCGGTCTTCGACAAATGCCTCGGTGGCGAGGCGGGCGGCATCACAGCCGATCTGGCGCGCCCGATTTCGCCTGATGTCGCCAGCCTGCTGTCGCTGATCACTACCCATGTCCCCCCGCGCCTCGCGCTGGCGCAGGTCGCACCAGCCCGGCAGGGCCCCTCTTCCCACTTTCCGGGAAATCTTGCCCGCACCACGCGGGCAGCCATCAGCACATCGCGCGCCACGCCAGCAACACCCGCCACCAACACCGCTCCGCAGATCGAGGCCGCAGACCTCGCCTATACCCTGCGCGATGCAACCGAGGACGGGGCCAGCGCGCGCCTGTCAGATGCCATTTATGAGACCTTCCGCCTGCAGGCGATCGACATTCCCGGAGCGGAACCGCACCCGACCAAGCTGGTGCAATCGGCGGCCATGGCTTCGGTCGCTCCTCCGAAACCCAGCTACCGGCCCAAGCTTCCAGCCGTCATCCTGCGCGATGGCCTTCTGTCCGACGCGCAGCTTGAGACCGTGATCTACGCGGGCGAGGCGCATGGCGCGTATCTCGCGGGGTCTTGGACTGTCGATGAAACCGGCGACATGGTCTCGGCCGCGCCGGACGATGCCCCTGACGCCGTCCGTTTCCGCCGGGGCTTCTTCCTTGGCGACGGCACCGGGGCGGGCAAGGGCCGCCAGTCGGCCGGGATTGTGCTCGACAACTGGGCTCAGGGGCGGCGCAAGGCGCTCTGGATTTCGAAGAGCGACAAGCTTCTCGAGGACGCTCAGCGCGACTGGTCTGCCCTCGGCCAGGAGCGGCTTCTGGTGACGCCCCTGTCGCGGTTCGCGCAGGGTCGCGACATCCCGCTTTCCGAAGGCATCCTCTTCACCACCTATGCCACGCTCCGCTCGGAAGAGCGCGGCGCCAAGAAATCCCGCGTCGATCAGATCGTCGACTGGCTGGGGGTGGAATTCGACGGGGTGATCCTCTTTGACGAAAGCCATGCCATGGCCAATGCCGCCGGATCGAAAGGCGAGCGCGGCGATGTCACGGCCTCGCAGCAGGGCAGGGCGGGCCTGCGTCTCCAGCATAAGCTGCCGAATGCCCGTGTGGTCTATGTCTCGGCCACCGGGGCGACCTCGGTGCACAACCTCGCCTATGCGCAGCGCCTCGGTCTTTGGGGCGGGGAGGACTTTCCGTTCGCGACGCGCGCGGAATTCGTCGAGGCCATTGAGGCGGGCGGCGTGGCGGCCATGGAAGTGCTGGCGCGCGATCTGCGATCCCTTGGCCTCTACACCGCCCGGTCGCTTTCCTACGACGGCGTCGAATACGAGCTGCTCGAGCACGCGCTGACGCCGGAGCAACGTGGCATCTACGATGCATATGCGCTCGCCTTCGGAGTCATACATCGGAACCTGTCCGCGGCGCTGGAAGCGGCCAACATTACTGGCGAATCCGGCGGCACGCTGAACCGGCAGGCCAAATCCGCCGCGCGCTCGGCGTTCGAGTCTGCCAAGCAGCGCTTCTTCGGCCATCTGCTGACCTCGATGAAAACTCCCACGCTGATCGCCGCCATCGACGCCGATCTCGCCGCAGGCCACGCGGCCGTCATCCAGATTGTCTCGACGGGCGAGGCGCTGATGGAGCGCCGCCTGTCGGAGATCCCCACGGACGAGTGGAACGATGTGCGGGTGGACATCACGCCAAGAGAGGCTTGCCTGGACTACCTCGCCCATTCCTTCCCGGTGCAGCTCTATGAGCCATTCACCGATAGCGAAGGCAACCTCTCCTCGCGCCCGGTCACGCGCGATGGCCAGCCGGTCGAATGCCGCGCGGCCGCCCGGAGGCGCGACGCGCTGATCGAGCATCTGGCCAGCCTGCCGCCGGTGCCCGGGGCGCTCGACCAGATCGTCCAGCGTTTCGGCACCGACCTTGTGGCCGAGGTCACGGGCCGCTCGCGCCGCATCGTGAGAAAAGGCGATGGTCCTGCCGCGCACCTCGTCGTCGAAAGCCGGGCGGGATCTGCCAACCTCGCGGAAACCGCCGCCTTCATGGATGATCAGAAGCGCATCCTGATCTTCTCGGATGCGGGCGGCACGGGGCGCAGCTATCACGCCGATCTCGGCGCCAAGAACCAGCGCCTGCGGGTCCACTATCTGCTGGAACCCGGCTGGAAGGCGGATGCGGCCATCCAGGGTCTTGGGCGTACCAACCGCACCAATCAGGCGCAGCCGCCGCTCTTCCGGCCGGTGGCCACGGATGTGAAGGCAGAGAAGCGGTTCCTCTCCACCATCGCGCGCCGACTTGACACGCTGGGGGCCATCACCCGGGGCCAGCGCCAGACCGGCGGGCAGGGGCTGTTCCGCCCCGAGGACAACCTCGAGTCGCCTTATGCCCGCGATGCCTTGCGCCAGCTTTACTGCCGCATCTATCGCGGCGATGTCGCGGGGTGCTCACTTGGCGCTTTCGAGGATGCCACAGGTCTCAGCCTGACCGATGACAGTGGGCTGAAGGATGATCTGCCCCCGATCACGACCTTCCTCAATCGCCTGCTGGCGCTGACGATCGACATGCAGGCCGTGCTGTTCTTGGTCTTCGAGGAACTCCTCGACCAGCGAATCGAGGGCGCTATCGCTGCCGGCGTCTACGACCTCGGGCTCGAGACCCTGCGCGCCGAAAGCTTCCGCGTCACGGATGCCCGGGTGATCTATACCCATCCCGGCTCCGGCGCGGAAACCCAGCTGCTGAGCATCGCGCAAAAGCAGCGCAACACGCCGCTGTCACTGGCCGATGCGCTCGACTGGCTCGACGATCCCAAGGCACGCCTGCTGTTCAACAGCCGCTCGGGCCGGTCTGCCGTGCAGGTGACCGCGACCAGCCTGATGCTGGATGATGGCACCATCGAGCCCCGCCTGCGGTTGATCCGCCCGCTGGAGGCCAGCACGGTGCCGGCCAGGATGATGGAGGACACCCACTGGCTGGAAGCCGATCGCGCGGCATTCACCGCCGCGTGGACCGCGGAACTGGCCGAGGTGCCGGAATTCTCGGAAACCACGCTGCACATCGTGGCGGGGCTGCTGCTGCCTATCTGGAAGCAGCTCCCCGAGGATGAAACCCGCGTCTACCGGCTGCAGACCGATGACGGTCAGCGCATCATCGGTCGCCGCGTTTCGCCGTCGTGGGTCGCGACCACACTTACCGCCGATGCGCCGAAGCTCACGGCGGCGCAAGTCCATGCTCTTGTTCTGGAGGGCAAGACGGTCGTGCGCTTGGCCGAAGGGATGGAGCTGCACCGCTCGCGCGTCATGGGCGTCAACCGGATCGAGCTGTCGGGCTTTTTGGGTGCCGCCAAGGACCGGCTGAAGGCAGATGGGTTCTTCTCGGAGATCATCGCCTGGAAGCTGCGGCTCTTCTGTCCAGCAGACTCCAGCGGCATCGCAGTGCTTGATCGTCTGCTTGCACGTTGTCCCGTGACAGGACTACATGCGCGTGGAGGGTGCTGAGCCATGTATTCCGAGACTGAAGATGTGATCCGCGCTCTGGCGGAGAACGCAGAGAGCGTGTGTCGCGCCTACCTTCCCGCCGGACGGCGGGAAGGGTCCTACTGGATCGTCGGCGATTTGCAGAACAACCCCGGCCGGTCGCTCTTCGTGCGGCTGACTGGACCCACATCAGGACCGGGAGCCCGTGGCAAATGGCAGGACGCGGCTGTCGGACTGCATGGCGATCTCCTCGACATCATCCGCGAGCGAACCGGGATCTCGCGCTTTCCCGATCTTCTGGCCGAGGCCCGAGCGCATCTTGGCCGTCCGCAGCCGGTCCCCCCGAATACGCCAGTGCCGAAGAAGCCCAAGGCCCCCGGTGGCACACCAGCGGCGGCGGCGCGATTGTTTGCAGCCTCGGTGCCAGTCGCAGGCACGCTTGCCGACACTTACCTTCGCGCCCGGGGCATCACCCAAGGCGGCATGACGAGTGCGCTGCGCTTCCATCCGAAGTGCTGGCATCGGGACGAGGGCCAGACCAGCAGCATCCTCAGACCGGCGCTGATCGCCGCGGTCACCGATGGGGCAGGGGCCTTGCAGGGCGTGCATCGAACCTGGCTGGCTCTTGACGGTCAGGGGAAAGCGGATGTCGAGACGCAGCGGCGTGCCATGGGTCACCTCCTCGGCAATGCCGTCAGGCTGACCCCGCATGAAGACATCCTCGTGGTCGGCGAAGGCATCGAGACCATGCTGTCCCTGTCCGAGGCGGCCTCCGGCCTTCCCGTCTGGGCGGCTCTCTCGTCGGGTCACCTCGGGGCGGTCCAGTTGCCGGAGGGGCTGCAGCGCCTTTACATCGCGATCGACCGCGATCCGGCCGGGCAACGCGCGGCAGAGAGGTTGAGCGCCAGAGCCCTTGATGCCGGGATAGCCGTACGGGTGCTGGAGCCAGGGCTCGGGGATTTCAACGATGATTTCCGGGAGAACGGCAAAGAGGCGCTGCGCCAGCATCTGGCAGGGCAGATCGGGCTTGAGGATCGGCAGCGCCTGTCAGGCTGAGCAGCATCGCGCAGGGGGCGGTCAGGGGCAGAGGGGGGTAGGGGTCCTGCAGTCCTGTCGCGGGTGTGGATCATCACCTTTGCCTCTTCCCGGGTAAATCTCATCCACCCGACACCCGCGCGGCCTTCAAGAGATGGGCAGGCGGCCGTCAAAGGGGACGCCCCATCAAGGGCGGCAGGCAAGCTATTTCCGCCGCGGGGGGCGAGCCCCCGCTTTGCATCGCGAAACAAATAGCTTGCCTGCCGCCCTCCTCCACATGCGTTCCGGCCCCGAAAGGCGGGGTGAAGGGGCGTCCCCAGTGACAGCTTTCGCAGCCCATGAAGGCCGCGCGGGTTGTCGCGCGGATGAGACAGGCCCGGAGGCAAGAAACCGATGACGATCCACACCCACGACGACGCGTATGAACCCGCCCACACCGCATCCCAGACCGCCCATGCGCTCGACGAGTTGCAGCTTTATGGCTTCCGTCCTTTTGATGAGCCCGATCCGCGCCCGATGCCCGATGGGCAGCGCCTTGCGGTCGCCGTCGCCGACATCTTCGATGCCCTCGTCGCGAGCCTTGAAGACACCCGCATGGAACCCGACCTCGAAGAGGTGCTCTGGGGCCAGGTCAACCTCTTCCACCGCGCGACGGCCCGGATCGAGCGGTCGCTCGATGAAAACGAACAGGCGCAGCGCCGCCTCCAGCGCGAGCAGGACGGCTCCGAGGTGAAATCCACCGAACTCGAGCGCCTGACGGCCGAAGGCCTGACGCTGATCGAACGTCGGAACTGCATGGACATGATGCGCGATCACGCCGCGACCGAGTTTGTCCATCATACGGGATCGACCTGGCGCCCCCGCACCGGCTCGATGGTGAACCGTCAGCACATGACCGCCGCCCTCATTGACAGCCGCGACTTCCTCGCCGCCAAGCGCCGCGCAGAAACCGAGGTGATGTTGCCCGCAGGCCCCAAGGTTGCCCTCACCGGCGGGACCGACTTCAACGATCACCGGCTGATCTGGGGAAAGCTCGACCAGGTCCGGACCAAGTATCCCGACATGGTCCTTCTCCACGGTGGAAGCCCCAAAGGCGCGGAACTCATCGCCGCCAAATGGGCCGAGGCCCGCGGCGTGACGCAGGTGGCCTTCAAGCCCGACTGGAGCAAGCACGCCAAGGCCGCGCCTTTCAAGCGCAACGACGCCATGCTGGATGTGCTGCCCGTCGGTGTCCTCGTCTTCCCGGGCACCGGCATCCAGGAAAACCTCGCCGACAAAGCCAAGAAGCTCGGCATTCCGGTCATGAAGTTCGAGAAGGGGGCATGAGCCCCCTTTTCCCCTCGCGGGGAAATCGAGGTGGAAGCGGAGGCTTCCACCTGATATTGTGTAGAAAACCTCAGTCGATCACTACATGTACCACAGCCCGATCCAGCTCGATGTCTTCCCGACCGACGTGCAGATGCGCCGGATTGATCCGGCGCGGAACATGCGTCGCTTCTATCGGCTGAGCATTCAGCCCGATCTCTTCGGCGGGGCGAGCCTCGTACGTGAATGGGGCCGCATCGGCGCGCGCGGGCAGATGATGATCGAGCAGCATCCGGATGAAGGGCGCGCCGTCACTGCGCTGATGAAGCTTGCCGCGGCGAAGAAGCGGCGGGGGTATGCATGAAGTGCGCGCGTGCGAAACGGCGCGAAACCAACGTAAGGAGAGGGAGATGACACTCGACACGGACAAGATCGACGACGCAGCCCTCGCGATCCTCAGCCTGACGCTGCATGACGGTGATCGGGTCTGGAAGGGGATCGATTGGAACATCACAGACCGGCTTTTTGAGAAAGGCTTGATCTATGATCCGAAAAACAAGACGAAATCACTGAGCTTGACGCCAGAGGGGATCGCACATGCGCGGGCAATTCTCGCGCGGGAGTTCAGCAAGGCCGAGTGAAAACGGGTTTGTGATCGTCGTAAGCGTTTCCTGGACCGCACCTTCCCAGTTTTTGCCTGACCTGCGACTCCGCGCCTGACGGAGATCGGGGCAGGAGTTTCGCGATGGCGACTACAGTGGAGTTTCTCAGGGACTACGGGGTGGAGATACGGGCCAATGGCCAGAAGCGATGGCCGGACGAGGTCAAGGCGCAGATCGTTGCAGAAAGCCTGAAGCCTGGCGTGACGGTGAACGCGGTTGCGGCGCGGTATGGGCTTCGGGCGAACCACTTGTCGGAATGGCGTGGTCGGGCGCGGGACGGGAAGTTGGTTTTGCCTGCGTTGGCGGACGACGGCTTTTGCTTTGCGCCTCTCGTGCTGTCGGATGGACATGCGGTGTCTGTGCCAGCGCAGCCTGAGCGGTCGGGCCAGTCTGAAGCGCAGCCGTTGGGACCCATCGAGATTGCCGTGGGCCCAGTGACAATCCGGCTGGACGCTGCTACGACGGCCACAAGGATTGCGGAGATTGTGCGGGCGATTGGGCCGTCGTCATGATGCTCCCCTCGAACCGGGTGCGGTTTCTGGTCTCGACGCAACCGATCGACTTCAGAAATTATGTGGCGACGGTTATTATGCGGAGTCGAAGGCGCTGATCTGAGCTTTGCCGGGGAGGTCCGGCTCCCTCAACTCCGCATAACTATCTATCGCGCGGCAAGTATCGCGAGCAGTTTGTCGGGTGGCCGGAATTTGCCTGGTTTGATGCCGAGCGGGGCCAGCGCGTCGAGCATCTCGAGTTTTTCGGTTGGATCCGCGCGCAAGTAGATCTCGGTGCTCTGAAGCGTGGCGTGACCGAGCCACAGTGCGACCTTGCGAATGTCGCGGGTCGCCTGAAGCATGTGCATTGCGCAGCTGTGCCGCAGGACATGGGGCGTTATTGACTTGGTCGCTAGAGTGGGTGCGATGCCCGCCGCTGCAGCGGCGTGCTTTTTGAGAATATATTCGAAACCGGATCGCGTCATCATCCTGTCGGCATTGTTCAGGAAGAGCGCTGTGTCGCCAACTTCGGGTCGGATCGCGATCCAGGCGCGCATTGCGGCAGCGGTCTCCTGCCAGAGCGGCAGCACGCGTTCTCTTCGTCCTTTGCCGATGATGTGGATGCTGGCTGGCGATCGCCCGTCGAATTGGTCGAGTCCGACGCCGACGAGTTCGGAAACGCGCAGCCCTCCGGAAAAAGCCAGATGCAGCATGGCTCGATCACGGATGCCCGATGCTGTTCGTCGATCCGGCGCATCGAGCAGCGCTTGCACTTCGGCCCGCGAAAGTGACGCCACAAGTCCCTGATCGATCTTCTTCATCGGTATGGCATGTACCCGAAGCGCTTGGTCCAGCACGGCAGGCACACGGTGCTCGAGATAGCGGAAGAAGGACTTCACTGCGGCGAGCCTCGCGTTGCGCGAACGGGCCTTGTTGTCGCGCACCTGTTCGATGTGTTCGAGAAAGGCGAGGATGGTCGGCACGTCAATATCCTCGATTTGCAACAAGCACGGTCGCTTGCGCAATCGACCGGCGGCGAATGTGACCAGTAATTGGAAGCTGTAGGCGTAGGCGTCGCAAGTATGAACGCTTGCGCGGCGCTCATGGGGAAGGTGCTCACGCAGAAAGGCAGCGAGATGTTTGGCAAGGTCGGTCATCTCGACACCCCGCTGTGGAATGCCTCGCTGGCAGCCGCCATGTGCGCCATCAGTTCGGGCGTCACCTCGAGATACCAGTATGTATCGGTGACATGGGCGTGCCCCAAATAGGTACTGAGGGCCGTGATATGCCGAGCCACCAACTTGGAATCGTGCGCACAGGACTCGAGAGAGCGAACGGCAAACGTGTGGCGAAGATCGTGAATCCTGGGCCCCGGTGTTCCTGCCGCGCCGCGCAAGCCGATCGATCGTATGACCTGCAGGAAGACCGTTATCACGGTCGGATAGGCGGGCGGCGTGCCCTGATGCGAGATGAATAATGCATCGCTCGGACTGGCCGCCTTCAGGCGCGTCGCGAGATACCCGTCAAGTGCGCGTCGCGTCGTTGGATGCAGCGGCAGCTGTCGGCTCTTCTTGAACTTGGTCTGGGCAATGATAAGCCCGTCAGAGGTCACGTCCGGCAACCGCATGGCCAGCGCTTCCGAAACGCGCATGCCGGTGGCCGCGATTAGCCCGAACATCGTGGCGTAGGTGAGCGGTCGGATCGAGCCGTCGGGGCCAAGTTGCCGCGCAGCGTCGATCAGCCGTTGGATCTCAACGGGGCTGTAGATGTAAGGCGTGCGCCGCTTATAACTGGCGCTGCCGAATAGATCGACGGCGGGAACTTCATGACGCGGGTCCTCGGCACGGAGCGAGAGTGCGAAGCGGCGTACTGTCAAAAGCCGGTTGCGTCTTTGTTCCCGCGAAGGTGCCTGTAGTGCCCACTCGCGCACGGTGGCTGTCGTTACGACCTGCTCGTCGCGGCTTTCGGCAAAGGCGACGAAGTTGCGCAGAAGACTGCCCTGTGTCCGGAATTTGAACCCCAACGCCCGGTGCAGCACTACATGATCGGCGAGGAGCTGACTCAGCATGCCGGTTCTCCCGGCCAGGGTTGGGCGATCTGCGCCAGCATCGCGATATCGACCTTGGCGTAATGCGCAGTCATATCGAGGGAACGGTGACGCAGCACCGTGCCGACAGCCTCGAGTGTGGCCCCCGATCGCAGCATCGAAGTCGCCGCAGAATGGCGCAGCAAGGAAGCTCCGGCCGATGGCGGGTCGGAAATGCCTGCACGCTTCAACGCCAGCGCTACAATCGTCGAGACATGGCTGGACTGCGCAAATGACCGATAGGGGGCAACCATCATCAGAAAGACCGCTTCCTGAGGCAGGCGCGGTCGTTCCTGTTCGATATACGCCAGAAGCGCATCGCCGACCTCTTGCGGCGACGGCAGCCGAACCTGGCGACGGGCTTTGCCATTCAAGTGCAGGACACCCGACGTCCAGTCGATATCGCTTAGTTTGAGGCCAGCCACATCCCCGGCCCGCAACCCCAGGCGCGCCAGCAGAAGCAAGATCGCCCGGTCACGCAGGCGCCCCCTGGCGAGTAGATCGCAGGATGCAATGACGCGTTCGACATCGGCTGCTGCAAGATATCGCGGCAACGACGAAAGGCGCCATTGCAAGATCGGCGGAATGGCGTGATCAAGATCAGGCCGGCACAGGCCTGCGCCGGCGAGGAAACGAAGAAAGCTGCGCAAGGCGCTTGTCATGGTCCTCAGGTCGGCCGGCCCGGTTTGTTCCCGCCACTTGCGGACAACACTGCGAATCCGGGTGGCGTCATAATCGAGAGTTGCAGTGCCAAGTTCCGGCAACAGCTTGTGGAGGATGCGGTGATGGCGGGCGATCGTCCGTTCCGACAATCCCCGATGCACACGCAACCAGCGCTGATACTCGTCCAGCAGGGGATACTCTGACGCGGCCTTCAGCGCGGGTGGTGCGACGCCCGCATGTCGCAGGAAAACAACGAACCTTCCGGCGCGGCGCGCGTATTTTTGCGAAACATGCTGCCATCGCCGCCCACCGGGACATCGGCACTGGTGGGAGGCGAAGCGACGAAGAACGCCGTCATCAACTTCGTCGATCGAGATGCAAACGCCTTCGAGCCAAACCACGAAATGGCGAGCCGAAGCCCTGTAGCCATCGATGGTCAGCGGCGAATATCTCTGAGCAGCAAGCTCGGCAGCGAACTGATCGATCCAAGACAAGACTGGTCCCGGATTCAGGAACCAGCGATTACGATTTTGGGTATCCATCTTCTATCTCCTCACGATGTGAAACCATCGCGAGAAAGCATAGTTATGCGGAGTGCATATGCGTGCATGGTCTGTCTAACCGACAGTAAAAATGGCATCAGCAACGAAACGGCATACTCGACTCCGCATAATAACCGTCGCCACATAATTGCGGTTATGCAGTGCTCTGCATAACCGTAAGGGTCATGATGGCTTGGCGGCGCTGGTGTCGTCTGTTTTGCGCAAGGATCCGTTTACCGGCACGGTGTTTGTGTTCCGCTCGCGTAAGGCGGACAGGCTGAAGCTGCTCTTCTGGGATGGCACCGGTCTGGTGATGGCCTACAAGCGGCTAGAGGATGCAACGTTCACTTGGCCTGCCATCACGGACGGGGTGATGGCGCTGAATCATGCCCAGTTCGAGGCGCTGTTTGCGGGTCTCGACTGGCGCAAAGTGAAGGCGCTGGAAACCCGCCCGCCGGCTGCGGCAGAGTGAATCAACCGCTTGGTTTTGCGTGTTTTTGCGGGGGTTTTATGGTAGCTCCATCCTATGCAAACCGCACCCGCCATCGACCTTTCCACCATTCCTGCCGCGCAACGTGCGGCGGTTCTGGCGTTGATGGAAACGGTGGCGGCGCTGACGGAAATCACTCGGCGGCAAGAGCATCTGATCGCTGAATTGAACCATGCCCTGCATGGCAAGCGGTCAGAAAAGCTGTATGAAGATGAGCGGCAGCTGGCCTTCGAGGACCTGTCCATCGCCTTGGCAGAGGTCGAGGCGGAGAAGGAAACGCGGGCCGCCAAGGCGGGCGATGGGACATCCAAGCCTGCCCTAAAGCGCACCATCGGCAATCTGCCCGCGGGGCTTCCACGCATAGAAGAGGTCATCGAACCCGACAGCCTGATCTGCCCCTGCGGCTGCGGTGTCATGCACAAGATCGGCGAAGACCGCAGCGAACGGCTGGACATCATTCCCGCCCAGTTGCGCGTGATCGTGACCGTGCGCCCAAAGTATGCCTGCCGCGCCTGCACCGACGGAGTGACCCAAGCCCCTGCGCCCAGCCATCTGATCATGGGCGGTCTGCCGACCGAGGCGACGCTGGCCCATGTGCTGGTCAGCAAATATGCCGATCATCTGCCGTTGTATCGCCAGAGCCAGATCCTCGCCCGTGCGGGCGTTGATCTGCACCGCGCAGTCTTGGCCGACTGGGTCGGCAAGGCTGCGTTCCACCTGAAACCCATCGTGGACCGGATGGCTGAACATTTGAAGCGGTCATCCAAGCTGTTCATGGACGAGACAACAGCCCCGGTGCTGGACCCGGGGCGCGGTGTGACAAAGACCGGATACCTTTGGGCGCTGGCCCGCGATGATCGCCCATGGGGTGGCGAGGACCCGCCCGGCATCGTCTACTTCTATGCCCCCGGCCGCGCGGGCGGGAATGCCGAGACCTTCCTCACCGGCTTTGATGGCATCCTGCAAATCGACGGTTACACCGGCTACAACCGCCTGACCAAACCCTCGCGCAAGGGCGGCGCGCCCGTTCGGGTGGCGCATTGCTGGGCGCATGCCCGGCGCAAACTCAAGGAAATCTTCGACCGCGACGGTTCCGAGATCGCCGCCGAAGGCCTGCGCCGCATCGCCGAGTTCTATGCCGTAGAGGCCGACATCCGCGGCATCTCGCCCGGCCAGCGCCTCTCCGCCCGTCAGGCCCGCACCGCGCCGCTGGTGGCCGCCTTCGGCGACTGGCTTCAGGCGCAGCGCCGCAAGATATCCGCGAAATCCCGGCTGGGCGAAAAGCTGACCTACATCCATAACCACTGGGATGGGTTGCAAACCTTCCTGACCGACGGCCGCGTCGAGATCGACAACAACAGGGTCGAAAACCTGATCCGCCCCATCGCCCTCAATCGCAAGAACGCGCTCTTCGCCGGTCACGATGAAGGCGGCGTCGCCTGGGGCCGCATCGCCTCGCTGATCGAAACCTGCAAAATCAACGGCATCGAGCCCTTCGCCTATCGTAAGCGGTGCGCCGACCCCACACTTACGGCATATCGCCTGATCTGCGATTCAGAGGCTCTTTTGTTTCAAGGGAGTTTCTCGATGGGAGCTACAAGCGAGTTTCTTGCAATGGTGCCTCGCCGTTCTGACGGCAAGCGGAATTGGCCGCCTGAGTTGAAGGCACGGATTGTTGCGGAGACGCTGATTGAGGGCGAGACGGTCAAGGCTGTGGCGCAGAGATACGAGCTGATCCCCAGCACGGTGTCTGACTGGCGTCGGATGGCGCGGCAGGGTAAGTTGGTTCTGCCCAATTTGGACGGCATGGATTTTGTGCCTATTGAGATCGAGGCACCTGCACCTTTAGCCGAACCTCTGCCTGCCGCTTCCGCCAGCACGATTGATGTGATCAAATGCGATGTCACCATTCGTCTTGATGCTGCGACGCCAGCCGCGCGGATTGCTGCGATCGCCAAGGCTCTGGCCCCATGATCACGCCATCCCATAAGGTGCGGATCTTTGTGGCCAGCGATCCGGTCGACTTCCGCAAGGGCCATGATGGTTTGGCCGCCTTGGTGCAAAGCCAGTTGCGCCAGAAGCCGTTTGATGGGGCTGTCTATGTCTTCCGCGCCAAGCGTGCGGATCGGCTGAAGCTGATCTATTGGGACGGGAGCGGATTGGTAATGGCGTACAAACGGCTCGAAGATAGCAGCTTCACCTGGCCTGCGATCAAGAACGGTGTGATGCGGCTGGAACCGGCCCAGTTTGAGGCGCTGTTTGCGGGTTTGGATTGGCGGCGCGTGCGACCTTTGGAGACAGCGGCCCCCGCTGCGGCGGAGTGACTCATAGGGTCGTTTGGGCGGGTCATTCCGCCCTTGTTTTGTTACGGTCTCGGGCATGAGTGTGCCTGACGAATTGCCCAATGACATTGCCGAATTGAAGGCGATCATCCGCGCGCAACAAGATCAGAATGCGCGACTTGAGGCGCTGGTCGCTTCCTTCAAGAAAGCCCTCTTCGGGAGCAAATCCGAGAAGATTGATCCAGCCCAGTATGAGCTGGAACTTGAGGATATCGAGACGGCCATCGCGCAGGTGGAAGCCGAGATTGACGCCGACGCGCGCACCGCGCCCGCACGGCCAACAAAGCCACGCCAGACCAATCGTGGGTCACTGCCCAAGCATCTGGAACGGGTTGAAGTGGTTATCGAACATGACCTCTCCTGCGCCTGCGGGGCAGAACGTCATGTCATTGGCGAGGATGTCAGCGAACGGCTGGATATCATTCCCGCCCAGTTCCGCGTGATCGTCACCCGGCGGCCCAAGTATGCTTGCCGGTCCTGCGAGGGCGGGATCACCCAAGCCCCGGCACCCGCCCACATCATTGCTGGCGGCATGCCAACCGAGGCCACGCTGGCCCATGTTTTGGTGTCCAAATACGCCGATCACCTGCCGCTCTATCGGCAGGCGCAAATCTACAGGCGTCAGGGGATCGATCTGGATCGCTCGACCCTGGCCGCATGGGTCGGAAAATCGGCGTTCGAATTGACCCCGGTCTATGAGGCGCTGATGGCGGATATCAAGCGCTCAACCAAGCTCTTCATGGATGAAACACCCGCGCCGGTTCTCGCACCGGGGCGGAAACGCACAAAGACCGGGTACTTCTGGGCCCTGGCCCGCGATGACCGGCCTTGGGACGGCGATGATCCACCCGGTGTTGCCTTTACCTATGCGCCGGGGCGCTCCGGTCAGCATGCAGTCACTATCTTGAAAGGCTTCAGCGGCACCCTGCAGGTCGATGGATATGCAGGCTATAACCGTCTGCTCAAACGTCCAGCACAAGACGTGACACTGGCATACTGCTGGGCGCATGCCCGTCGCAAGCTGCATGACGTTACCCAATCCGGCGCGGCCCCGATTGGACAGGAAGGCTTGGCTCAAATCCAAGCACTCTATCGCATTGAAAAAGACCTGCTGTCAACGGCGGAGTAAAATTCGGCCATTGTGGCGGAGCAAAAGTCGGCCAGTTTGGGGCGAGCGCCTTGGAGCGTGCGGCCCTCATATAGCAAGCCCGGTCCAAGGCGCATTGGCCGTCAGGCCAATTCTGTGAGGTTCATTTGTTAGCGGCGGCGAGGCGGGCGCGGCTTTGATTGAGGCGGTAGCTTTCGCCGTTCATCTCGAGGATGTTGACGTGGTGTGTCAGCCGGTCCAGCAGCGCGCCGGTCAGGCGTTCGGTGCTGAAGGTTTCGGTCCACTCCTCGAAGGGCAGGTTGCTTGTGATCAGGGTCGACCCTCGCTCGTAGCGCTGTGAGATCAGCTCGAACAGAAGCTCGGCGCCGGTTTTGCTCAAGGGGACGAATCCCAGCTCGTCGATGATCAGCAGTTTGACCTTGGCGAGTTTGCGCTGGAGTTGCAGGAGGCGTTTTTCGTCGCGGGCCTCCATCATCTCGTGCACGAGGGCTGCGGCGGTCACGAAGGCGACAGGCAATCCTTTCTGGCAGGCAGCCAGTCCCAGCCCGAGGGCGACATGGGTCTTGCCGGTGCCGGAGGGACCGAGCGCGATCACATTCTCCTTGCGTTCGATCCATTCGCAGCGCGCCAGCTCCAGCACCATCATCTTGTTGAGCGACGGGATCGCCTTGAAGTCGAAGCTGTCCAGGCTTTTGATGGTCGGGAACTTTGCGGCCTTGATCCGGCGTTCCACCATGCGCCGTTCCCGGTCGATCAGTTCCAGCTCGGTCAGCCGGGCCAGGTAACGCACGTGATCTACGCCTTCAGCGGCGCAGATACGGGCCTGCTTGTCATGTTCACGCAAGAACGTGGGCAGCCGAAGCGTTTTGAGATGGTGGGCCAGCAGCAGTTCGGGTGCATCCGTCATGCCCCACCTCCTGCCAGCAGGCTCATGTAGGATGCGGCGGAGGTGGTGGTGATGTTGGTTCTGGGCAGGAAGGGATAGACATCCAGATCCAGCCTCGGAGGCCTTTGCTCGACCCTGCACAAGATCAGGTGCTTGATTGCATCGAAGCTGACCGCTCCCATTCGCAGGGCATCTTTGACGGCAAGATGCAGCACGTCAATCTCGAAGCGCTCCAGAAGGCGCAGGACCTGCACATACTCGCGCTTGCCGGCCTTTCCCTGCCGGGCTTCCAGCAGTCGGCGCAGGGTTTTGAACGCTTCGGGCAACTCCCAGCCCTGCAGAGGCGCGGCCTGATCGAAGGACATGATCTTGCGTTCGATCAGCGCCAGGTAATGCAGTGGATCAAACACCATGTCGCCGGTGTCATAGGAGCGCGAATGCTCAGCGATCACCTCGGCGCCGCAGCCGATAACAACCCGGGTCACGAAGCCCTTGATCCAGACCGCACGGTGGCCGTAGGCAACCGGCACCGAGTAATCATTGCCGCGATAACGCACCACCGATGTCGATGTGACCTGGCCACTTTGCAACTCACAAGCCTCAAAGGGGGTGCCGGGCAAATCCCGCATCGCCGCGAGATCGGCCTTCAGCCGTTCCCTGATGCTGACCTTGTGGCCACGCAGAACATCACCCTGGCGCTTGCGGCACTGCTCTTCCAGGTGAGCGTTGAACGCGTGCCAGTCCGGAAAGGACGGGATCGGCACCATGAAGTTGCGACGTCCGTAGCCGACCAGCCCCTCCACGGCCCCTTTGTCATTGCCCTTGCCGGGACGGCCATAGCGGTCCCGAATCACGTAATGCGACAACATCGCGCTGAACCGCTGGGTTCTTTGCCGGGAGCCATCCGGCAGAATCCGGGCTACCAGGCAGCGGTCATTGTCATAAAGAACCGACTGGGGAACCGCGCCGAAGAACGCAAAGGCATGGACATGGCCGTCAAGCCACGCCTCGGTATTGGCCGCAGGATAGGCCCGGATGTAGCATGCGTCGCTGTGCGGCAGATCGAGGGCAAAGAAGTGTGCCTTCTGCTCGACGCCGCCGATCACGACAAGCGCTTCACCAAAATCGGCCTGTGCATGACCGGGCGGATGGCTCAGCGGCACGAACATCTCCTTGCCGGTCCGCTTACGGTCTCGAACGTAATCCTTGACGATGGTGTAGCTGCCATCAAAACCGCACTCGTCCCGCAACCGCTCGAAAATACGCTTGGCGGTGTGACGCTGCTTGCGAGGGCGGCTCCTGTCTTCAGCAAGCCATTGGTCCATCTGGCTGGTGAACGCATCCAGCTTCGGGCGCCTGATCGGCGCTGTCCGCCGATATCCCGGCGGTTCCGAATAGGCCAACATCTTCGCAACACTGTCCCGGCTGATCCCAAAATCCCGGGCAATCTGACGCCCGCTCAATCCATCCTGGAAATGAGCGTGACGCACCTTCAAATACAAGTCCACGGTGTATATCCCCAAGCCCTCCCGAAATCCGAAAGGGCAAAAGTGGACGACTTTTACGCCGCCCGCGACAACACTATGCCGTCGCTACCGTGGCCGAGTATTGCTCCGCCGTTCACAATCGCATTGGGCGTGCGGATGCCATGCCAGTGGATTGTGGTCCCTTCATCTAACCCATTCTGAGCCAAAACCAGCAATCGGTCGCCCTGCCGGACCCTGATTTCAGGACCGGGGACGGACCCGTTATAGCTCCAGACATTAGTCGGGCCGTATGGTGACGGGCGCAGGGCGGCCTGTCCGGATGCCGCGCGTAGGACGAATGGGTCCCCAGTTGGATCGGCCATCGCCATTCGTGCAGGTGACAGAGCGGATAGGGCTGTGAATGCGGCACCTGTGCGAAGCACGCGCCTTCGTGAAATCGGTCTGTGGAGAATCATCGCAACTGCCTTGATCTGAAAGGGTCGCACTCAGCCAGCTTCGGCCAAGGCAACAATCAGGCCTCGCAGCAGGCGAGGCCGGTTTCAGGTTCAGACAGGCAGTTTGGGAGGGAATGGATCAAGCGACGGATTCGTGCCGAGTGAGATCAGAGGTTCGGCACCCCGGACGGCAGTACCAAAAGGCCTCGTGAGCCGCGCTGACGGCATCTTGGCAAGGAGGCCAGAAGTACCGCTGGAGCCGCAAGGAACAGGACGCCCACCTTCACAGGCAGTGCCCTCAGCAAATCCGGTGGGATCGCACCCGCCGCAACGGCCATCCGCGCTTTCGGTGGGTTCCATCTGCGCCATAGCCGTGATTGACATACTTGCCGACGACATATCCGGCGCAGTCACTGCACCGAAGGTCAGCATGAGAATCAAAACAAGGCGAAAAACGCAGGTCATACAGTTACTGCTACAACCTTCCAGCAAGGGGAGGTCAAGTGACATTCTGTAACTTGGACGTGATACCCCTGTAGTGTATCCGCCTCAGACCTTCGCTACTGCCCTTCGCAGCCAGTTGCTCATGCAAAGGTTCATCAGTCCACTTGACGTTGGTCGACGTCAACTTGCCGTCGCAAATGAGGAAATGATATCCTCACGCTCGGTCAGCTTTTTTCGTGAGTATGAGTTTCCTCCCCATCTCTCGAATTACCGTGACCATAGAGATCGGCGTTCTGATGAGCGCGATCCTCGTCCTCGAATTCGAGGCTGGAATGGCTGATGCCGAATTCTCCCTTCAGCCGCTTCTTGATCGCGCTCTTGATCTCTTCAATCTTCGACCACCCCTCGGCTGCCACGACGACATGACAGTCGAGCGCAGCCTCGTGCTCTTGCATTTGCCAGAGATGGACGTGGTGGACGTCGGCGACGCCTTCGACTTTCCGCATCGCTTCGACGACGGCCTCGTTGTCGATGTCCGGCGGGCTCCCGAGCATCAGGGTTCGGATTGGGCCGCCTATTTCAGTGAAAGACAGATACAGGATGTAGATCGCGATGCCGATGGTGATGGCAGGATCGACCCAACGCATGTCGTAAAGGATGATCAGCGACCCAGCGACGATAACCGCGACCGAAGCAAGCGCGTCCGACAGGTTATGCAGGAAAAGCGCGCGGATGTTCACGCTGCCCTTCTGCATCGAATAGGTCAGCATTGCGGTCAGCGTGTCGACCACAAGCGCAATTCCACCGAGAATGACGACGGTCCAACCCATGACTTCGGGTGGATCAATCATGCGCATGCCACCTTCGTAGATCAGGTAGAAGCCGATCAAAATCAGGGTGGTGTAGTTAACCAGGGCTGCGACGATTTCGACCCGACCATAGCCGAAGGTCATGCGCTCATCGGCTGGGCGGCGCGCGATCTTGCGTGCGGCGAAGGCAATGACAAGCGAGGCCATATCGGAAAAGTTGTGCAGCGCATCGGCGATCAGTGCCAGACTGCCCGAGAATATGCCCCCGACGATTTGCGCAACGGTAAGAAGCCCGTTCGCCCAGATCGCGATGGCAACCCGCCGATCGCCGGAATCCGGATCGATATGCGCGTGCCCGTGGTCATGTGGCATTGGCAGGCTCCTCATGCGCGTGTGTCGCGCGTCGGTCAGTCTTGAGGCGGTCGCTGCGGAAACCACGAACGCGCGCATTCATCCAGTGGCGTATGATATGACGGTAAAGGGCACCACGCAGCCATCCAAAGGATTGCTCATGGGAAAAATAGAAGGCGTCCGGCGTATCAAACACGCCGAAATCCTGCACGATGCCGGTTTTCTGAATGTAGGTATCTTCTCCGTTCCAGGCGACGGGAGGCGCGCCAAGGCAATCCGTGCCCGCGCCATAACCGCAGAGACTGTCCGTGTCCGAGAAAGACGTTTGCAGGACTTTGAGGAAAGCGTCATCCAGGATGAAGCCTTCAAGGTTGATCCAGGCACCTTGAAATTCGATCTCGACCCATGAGTGGAGAATTTCCTGCGGAGCAAGCGGATACACCAACTCTGGGACAACTCCGCGCTGCAAGCCTTTGTGGATCGTGAAGCCATGCAACCGGCAACGAATGCCAACACCACGCAGCAGCGCCATCAAGAGCGTGCCTTTGGTATTGCACTGCCCGTAGCCGACGGAAAGCACTTCGGATGCGGGGATGTCGTCAGCTCGATTGTATCCGAACGCGATTTCATTCCGAACGAAATCATAGGCAGCTCCGATCCGATCGTATTCGGATAAGCCGCGCCAGCTGCGGTTCTCAATTAGATGCGCAAGAGGCGCGGCATCAAAATCCAGTAGTTTGGTGGGTACAAGTAGGGGGTCGGTCATCTGCAACGGGTCGCTCCTCGAATCGTCTTGGAACAAGACTAGTTGCTATAGTCACTATAGCTTCAACCCTTTCTTTCAGAAAGAATCTCCCGCAACTATTTGTCCGTGTGAACCGCTTTGTGGTGTTCGCCGTGTGCGTCGCGCAGGATGTCGATACCGCCCCAGGCCGCGATCCCGGCGACGATCACACCGACGACAAGGTCCGGCCAGTTGGTTCCTAGCCAGGCGACGAGGCCACCGGCCACGACGATCCCGAGGTTCGCGGCGAAATCGTTGTAACTGAAGGTGTTGGCCGCGCGGATGTTGACGTTTGGATTTTTGAGCTTAGCGAGCAGCCAGACGCAGACTGCGTTGATGGCCGCCGCAATCAGGGCCATGGCGATCATGATCGTCCCGAGCGGATCTGACCCGCCGATGTAGCGGCGCCACGCATCGTAGAGGATGCCTGCAGCGAACAGGATCAGCAGCCCACCGGAAACGTTCGCCGCCCCGCGTTTCCATTTGTCGGATCGGGACAAAGCGAAAAGGCTGATCGCGTAGACGAAGCTGTCGGAGAGGTTATCGAGCCCGTTGGCGATCAGAGCACTTGAATCGCCGAAGGCGCCTGTTGCGAAAAACGCCACGGCCAAACCGATATTGAGCGCCAGAACGATCCAAAGCGTCCGTCTCTCCATTGAATCTTGTCTAGCGGCCATTTTGTGGTTCCAGCTTGTGTTGTGCAACACATTAACTTCTGCGGCTGATCTGCGTTCCAGCCGGAATGTTGGCTGAATTCCTTCAGACCCCGATTTCCTCGTGCTCGGTCAAGCATTCCGAATGGTCCCGCAACACCTCAAGCACCTTGCAATCTCCCGTCCGCCCGCCGCTGCATTCGTGAACCATGCGTTTCAGTTCCGTGCGCAGCGCCTTCAGGCGCGCCATGCGCTGCTCCACCTGTTTGAGCTGGCGACGCGCGATGGCATCGGCCTCGTGGCAGGGCCGGTTGGGATGGTCGCTGAGGTCGAGCAGCTCGCGGATCGCATCGAGCGAGAAACCGAGTTGCCGCGAGTGGCGGATGAAGGACAGTCGATCGAGCTGTGCATTGTCGTAGCGCCTCTGTCCGCCTTCGGTCCTGCCAGGTTCGGGCATGAGTCCGATCTGTTCGTAGTACCGGATGGTCTGCACTTTTGTGCCAGTCTTCTTTGACAGAGTACCGATCGTGAGCATTTTCGCCTCCATGAAAAAGATACAGTTTGTGTAGGTTTTGCCGTCGAAATAAACAAGTGTCGGATTCACAGACGCGTGAGTTGAAGCTATACCATGATTTCGCGCTTGAACCTCTAGCGGCTAGAGGATGTATCCGCACATGCAATAAGAATCAAAAACAGGCGAACAGGATTGTCCCTTACATCGGCACAGAAGTTTCTTTGGGTTTTGGCAGGCGTTGCAGCGCTTGCCTTCCTATGGCTTTTGCTATGGTCCGATTATCGTGCCGATAGCGCCCGAACTGACGCCGAGCCGCCTTTTTTCGCTCAGTTCGAACTGACGGACCACCAGGGTATGGTTCGAACCGAGGAGGACTTTGCGGGGCGCTGGATGCTGGTTTTTTTCGGGTTTACCAACTGCCCCGACGTCTGCCCGACGACCCTATCTGAGGTCGCGGCGGTGATGGACGGTCTGGGCGACGATGCCGCCAAGGTCCAGCCGATTTTCATAACAATCGACCCTGAACGAGACACGCCCCCAGCACTCGCCGAATACGTCCCGCTGTTCGATGCGGGCATCATCGGGTGGACGGGCACGCCGGAACAGATCGCCGCCACGTCCGAGACCTTTCCGATCTTCTTCGAACGCGTCGAAGAGGCTGCTGCGCCGGATGGTTACACGATGGGCCACACGTCGCATCTGTTCCTCTTCGATCCCGACGCGGGCTTCGCCGACTCGTGGCCTTACGGCACCTCCGCCGAAGAGATCCTCGCCGATCTAGAAGAGAGGATCTGACCGACATGAACCGTATGTCCGGAGAAACAGCCCTAGAACTTGACGGCTCTGAGGAACTCTATACAAGCTAATATTTTTCAAATACTTAGCTACTCATAACAGCGTGTTGAGTGAAACACCTCAATCCCCCGCAAATCCAAAAGATGATCCAATATACAGGAATGACAAATGAACCGTCCCTATCTGCTTTCTATCTTAGCATCCACGGCATTGGTTTCATGTACCGCTGTTGGCCCTGATTATACGCCACCCAAGACACCATTAGAAACGTCATTCATTGGCGGTGGCGGGGCTCTCGGAGAAGTCGCGCGCGATGAATGGTGGAAACGGCTAAATGACCGGCAAATGAACCGGCTGGTAGACCGAGGCCTCACACAAAACATCGATATTGCAACGGCTTTACAACGTATCAAAGCCGCAAATACAGACCTGAGGCAGACAGGTATCGCTGACCAGTTCTCAGGTGGACTGGATGCACAGGCGCAGAGAAACAATGGTGACCCAATTTCAGGTGATCCCTCTGAAAGTGCGACGTTCGGGGCGAATTACATCCTCGATATTTTTGGTGGTGTTCGCCGTGACGCACAGCGCGCGACAGCGGGTGTAGAAGCAGCCAAGTTTGATGCAGGCACTGTCCGGCTTGCCCTAGTTTCCGGTGTCGTTTCCAACTATATCGACGCCCGGTATTTTCAGGAAGCGTTGGCTTTAACACGACAGAATATCGCGAGTCTCCGGCGGACCCAGTCCTTGATCAGAGCGCAAGTTGAGCAAGGCGCGTTGTCAGAATTAGATCTTGCCCGATCAGCAGGTCAGCTCGACACAGCAATTGCCGACCTCCCTCCGCTTGAATCCGCATTCGAAGCCCGGGTTTTTGCAATCGCGACATTGTTGGCCGAACCAGCTCAGCCGCTGCTTAAACAGATGATTGCAGGCGCACCACAACCTTATCCCCACGGCAAAGGGTCAACAGGCGTCCCTGCTAATCTGCTCCGCAATCGTCCAGATGTATTGGCCGCTGAACGCCGTCTAGCTGCCGCAGTTGCCGGAGTAGGTGTCGCAGAAGCACAGTTGTACCCATCGGTCACTTTATCTGGCTCAGTGACAGCGGCAAACTCGTCAGAATGGTCCTTTGGTCCAGCACTTTCATTCCCCATCCTCAACCAAGGTCCGCTACGCGCTAGGCGAGATGCGGCAATTATTTCTGCCACGACCGCCGAGCTGGAATGGCGTGCACAGGTGTTGGCCGCGGTGGAAGATGTGCAAAAAGCTCAAAGTGAATTTTCACGAAAACAAAGAGAAGTGGCCGCATTGCGCGCTGCTCAACGTTCAAGGGATCGTACTCTTCAGTTGAGCCGCAAAGTTTTTGAATTAGGCGAGCTCAACTTACCAGACCTGTTGGACGCCGAACGATTTGCAAACGCAGCACGCATATCCCTCGCCGCGGCAGTAAGAGATTTGGCCCAATCGTGGTCAGCACTTATGGTGGCGACTGGTCGTGGATGGGGCGACGTAGGCTAAAATTGGCGGCCCACCCAAAACGCTCTACAACCGATGGAACCGCTATACAACCGATGGAAACGATGGAGCGATAAGGGCGTCTTCGCCCGGATGATGGCTGGTCTGGCCGTCGAGCACTGCGAAAAGAAAACTATGATGATCGACGCCACTTACTTGAAGGCTCACCGGACAGCGACCAGCATGGGCGTGAAAAAGGGGGGCGTGGAAGACTGATCGGCCGCACCAAGGGCGGCATGAATACCAAGCTGCACGCATCTGCGACAGCGAAGGCCGACCCCTGAACCTGTTCGTCACGGCGGGTCAGGTCAGCGATTACATCGGCGCACGAGCATTGCTGAGCAGCCTATCGGATGTCGACTGGCTGCTCGGGGACATGCGACAAAAAGCGAATGGACCATTGGTTACATGTCCTGTAAAGGTCCCATTATGAAGTACTTGTCTGCCATTCGTGTTGCTAAAATTGGGTTGGCCATACTGCTTTCGGCTGCTCTGAATTTCAACATTGCAAAAGCCGATGCCTATGTATTTGAGGCAAGTGAAGCAGTCTTTGAAAAAGTTGTCTTTGCTACCGATATGGTTAATCTTGATTTAACTGCTCAGGATCAAAGATATAGCGAGAATGGTGAGGCATCCCATGGCTTTGGCGATTGCCATATCCACATTATTGGACCGGGGCAGGTGCAGTTGGCATGCGATCAGTCGTCAGCAGACCGATCGCGACATTGGGCTGACGCCTCTGTGGTCCTTGCCACGCTCCAAGGTTTTTACCGTCCTCCGCGAGGCTGATCTGCCCCTATTGCAGAGTGGTATTTTACATATGCCGTGTCGAAACGGGCTTTGTAAAACTCATAAATATCACAGCAGATCAAACCGTTTGAGCCGAACCTGTTTCAGGGCCACTTCATCGGTTTGATCATGGCAGACGAAGTTCCAACAGGTACCCGGACGTGTTTTCGGTGACCTATTCAATCCCTGGAGTACGATTATGAAACCGACAACAATGACCATGGCTGCGCTGACGGTGGGCGTATTAGCCTTGGTCCCGATCACTGGCGCGACTGGAAATGCGGAAACGCCATTGCCAATGACTGCAGCAGCTGCAGTAGCACCGCAAGATGACGATCATGCCGGAGAAGCTGCAGATGCACACGGTGACGACGACCACGCCGATGAAGCCAAAGAAGCGCATGGCGATGACGACCACGCCGGTGAAGCCAAGGATGCGCATGGCGATGATGATCATGCCGGTGAAACTGAGGGCGCACACGGCGATGAAGGCGGTGGCGATGTTGTCAAACTGGCCCTCGAAGTCGCGAAAGAGGCCGGAATCCTGCTAGAGCAAGCTGAGTTGGGAGCTTTGGGCGAGTCCCTCAGCCTGCCAGCAGAAATCCGCTTTGACGCAGACCGCATGGCAAATGTCACGCCCAAGGTGAGCGGAGTCATCGACCGGCTTTTGGTTGGTGAAGGCGATACCGTTGCCTATGGAGATACTCTGGCACTGATCACAAGCCGCGAACTTGCAGGGTTGAAAGCGAAATGGAAGATTTCTAAAACGAACGAAGCACTTGCGGCACAGTCGTTGGCGCGCCTAGAAGGGCTGTGGGCGCAAAAAATCACATCCGAGGTAAATGTCCAAACAGCCCGCGCAGAACATGAATCGGCCAAGACCGAAAGTGAAGCCGCGGAAACCGAACTGCATGCCGTCGGAATTGACCACGCCGGCCTCGAAAAAATAGCCACTGCTCCAGATGGCAATAATGCCAATGCCTATCTGACTGCACCACTTGCGGGAACAATTGTACGACGTGCGGCGACGCTGGGAGAAACGGTAACAGCCGGGGATTCCAGCGCCAAGGTGCTGTTCACAATTGTCGATGATAGCGTAATTTGGGCCGATATAGCGGTTTACAAGCAAGACATCAGCCGCGTTCGCGTTGGCGCGCCGGTTGCCCTGAAATCAGACGCGGGCGATGTCATTGCGCAATCAACAGTGGCATTTGTCCTGCCCGTTATTGATGAGGTGTCGCGCACGGCGACGGCGCGTGTCATCATCGACAACTCTGACAGGACCCTGACCCCCGGCCAGTTTGTGATTGCAGATCTCAGCGTCGGCAATGCCGCGGAGGTTTTGCGCGTGCCACAATCCGCCGTGCAACTGGTAGAGAACCGTCCGTCTGTTTTTGTCCCTGTTGACGGCGGGTTCGCACCGCGCGCCGTCATGGTCGGCACAACCGCTGGCGGCTATGTGGAAATCCGCAGCGGCCTTGAGGAAGACGACCTCTTTGTCTCTGACGGGGCCTTCACACTCAAAGCCCAGCTTGAAAAAGACGCCTTTGGCGACGGCCACGGACATTAGGATAGCTGATTATGACTGATTTTATGCACCGCATCGCAGGCGGCTGGCTTTTGGCGGCCATTGCGGCTTTTGCGATGACGCTTGGCGGGCTTTTTGCGTTTCGCGCCTTGCCTGTTGATGCCTTTCCGGACGTGACACCCGCGCTGGTTCAGGTTTTCACCGAAACCGAAGGGCTCGCCCCCGAAGAGGTTGAACGCTATGTGACCTATCCAATCGAAACGGCAATGTCGGGCCTGCCCAAACTCAAAAATATGCGGTCGGTATCGAATTTTGGGCTGTCGGTGGTGAACATCTATTTCGAGGACGGGACGGATGTCTATTTCGCCCGTCAGGTCGTGGGCGAGCGGCTCGCCGAAGCGCGTGGTAATATCCCCGACGGGTTTGGCGATCCGCAAATGGGTCCGATTTCAACCGGGCTTGGCCTCATCCTGTATTTCCGTCTGGAAGATCAGGCCGGCACACGCAACCTTGTCGAGATGCGCGAAATTCAGGACTGGATTGTGAAGTATCAGTTGCAGACCGTGCCGGGTGTCACCGAGGTTTTGTCCCTTGGCGGCTATGAAAAGCAATATCAGGTCAGACTCGATCCCGATGCGCTGCTCGCCTATGATATTCAAATCGCTGATGTGATCAGCGCATTGGAGCGCGGTAATAAAACTGAAGGGGCGCAATTCCTCGAAATCGGTTCTGAACAATATACGGTGCGCGGCGTTGGACTTGCCAAGACAGTTTCCGATCTCGCGGAGATTGTCGTCAACGTCGACGACGGGCGCACGGTGCGCGTGCGCGATCTAGGCCATATCACCGTGGGCGGTGGCGTTCGGCAAGGTCTTGCAACAGCCAATGGTGAAGGCGAAGTTGTCGCAGGGTTGGTTCTGAAACTTTATGGCACCAACACATCCGATGTCATCGCGCGGGTCCAGAAGCGCTTTGAGGAAATCAACGCAAGCCTGCCGGATGGTGTACTTGCAGTCCCCTACTATGATCAGGGAACGCTGGTAAACAAGGCTTCCGCAACCGTCACGACGGCGCTGTGGCAGGGGGCTGTGCTCGTAGCGTTGGTGGTGTTTGTCTTCCTGGGCGGCTGGCGTCCCAGTCTGGTCGTGGTCCTGTCAATTCCGTTTTCCGTAGGTTTTGCGTTTATCGCAATGTACGTGCTCGGCATCAGCGCCAATCTGATGTCATTAGGGGGGGTCGCCATC
This sequence comes from Sulfitobacter sp. SK025, assembly GCF_003352105.1. Taxonomy (NCBI): domain Bacteria; kingdom Pseudomonadati; phylum Pseudomonadota; class Alphaproteobacteria; order Rhodobacterales; family Roseobacteraceae; genus Sulfitobacter; species Sulfitobacter sp. SK025. Next base: position 47,867 of record NZ_CP025813.1, read on the forward strand.
GCCATCGGGATGATGGTCGACGGGGCGATTGTTATCTCTGAAAACGTGGATCGCAGCTTTGAGGAAGACGACGGCTCTGAAGAGCCGCGTATGTTGGTTGCCCGATCTACCGCCGAGGTAATCGCACCTCTGGTGGCGGCGGTTGCCGTGGTTATCGTTGTTTTCCTGCCGCTTTTCTCGCTGCAAGGGGTTGAGGGCAAAACCTTCCGGCCCTTGGCGGCATCGGCTGCACTCGCCATGACCGGATCGCTGTTCTATGCGGCCCTGATTGCGCCTTCCATGGCCTTTTCGGTGATGCGCCGATCCGGCAAGAAGGCCCCTGACAAGCCGGGGCGGACTGTCGCGATGGTCAGTGGTGCGGCCGGGTTCTTTGTCCGTAACCGTTTTTTCGCCATTGTCCTGTGCGGCATATTTTTGGCGGTGGGCGGTTTTGCAGGATCGCGACTTGGTTCCGAATTTACGCCGTCGTTGGAGGAAGGCGATATTCTGATGCGCGTCACCATGGCACCCTCGATTTCGCTTACCGAAGGGACGAAGACGACGACGCTTGTGGAAAAGCGGCTGTTAAAGAATTTTCCTGAAATCAAGTCCATCGTGACCCGTATTGGGCGTGGTGAGGTTGGCGCGCATGCTGACCCGACCAACAGCGCCGAAGCCTTCATCGAGTTGAACCCGGTCGATCAGTGGCGGCCCGGCTTGTCTGCCGAAGGTTTGCGCACGGCGATTTCGGAAGATCTGGAAAGCTTTCCGGGGATTGTGGTGAATATCGGCCAACCCATCGCGATGGCTGTTGATGAATTGCTGACCGGCACACGCGCCGAACTGGCCGTCAAAATCTTTGGACCGGATTCCGAAATTCTGTTGGAGCGATCACAAGTCCTGCAATCACTCCTGCAACAGGTTGAGGGGGCTGCCGAGGTACAGGCCGACCAGATCACCGGTGCGCCGCAACTTGTGGTAACCGTGGATCGGTCAGTCCTTGGTCGCTACGGGCTTGATGTTGAGGAAGCGTTGGATGGGCTGCGTGCAGCCGTCGGCGGGGCCGAGGCCGGATCACTGTTCGAGGGCGTGCGACAGTTTCCGATAATGGTGCGTTTTGACGAAGAAAGCCGCGACACACCGGAGGCGATCAGACGCATCGTGCTGGAATCGCCTTCGGGCGCACGGGTGCCGCTGGACACAGTGGCCAATATCGAAACTGTAATCGGTCCACGCCAGATCACACGCGAAGATGGCGAACGCTTCATCACGGTCCAGTCCAACGTGCGCGGTCGCGATATCGGCTCTTTCGTTGCCGAAGCGCAGACGTTGACGGACGCTCAGTTGGATCTACCGCCCGGGTATCGTTTGGTTTGGGGCGGCCAATTCGAGCTTCAGCAACAGGCGAATGCCCGTTTCAAAGTGGTTATTCCGATTACGTTGGGCATCGTTCTGCTGATCCTTCTGGTAACCTTTGGTCGCCTGAAATCAGCGATCCTCATCCTGTTGAATATCCCCTTGGCGCTGACAGGTGGTGCGATGGCGCTCTGGCTGACAGGGTTACCGGTGTCGGTGCCTGCTACCGTCGGGTTTATCGCATTGTTCGGCATCGCGTTGGGCAACGGTATGGTATTGGTCAGTTTCATGGATGATTTTGCGCGCGCCGGTCGCAATCTGGAGGCTTTGGCCATTGAGGCCGCAGGGCTGCGCGCGCGTCCGGTACTGATGACCGCCATGACGACGGCACTTGGGCTGGCACCATTGCTCTTCGCCACCGGCGTCGGTGCCGAGGTCCAACGCCCGCTTGCCACTGTGGTAACCGGGGGGCTTGTTTCGTCAACCGTGCTGACCCTACTGGTCATGCCCGCCCTGCACCGCTGGTTTGCACCCAGACAAGGTGGGCATCATTCGCTTGTCGAAACGGTCCATAGGCATGGTGCGCAGCCAACATCTTAGCCGAGGCACACCGAAGGACCTATCTTCTAAACTACGTCATATCTCCAATCCAGGAAGTGCAAGACGATCATCCGGTAGCTTCTCCATGCCCGCTTTCGTTGTCTTGGGCGTGGGGGCTGCCGAATTTCGATGTTTCGTCACAGACGTGGTATGGCATTCGGTCGGAACGGCGGCTCGTCGAGGATGTTCATCTCAACCTGGCCTACAGGTGGTTCTGCAAGCTGGGCCTGCCCCGTTTTCCGCCACCACAAACCCCGTTCAAAATCAAAGCGGTTGTTGAAGGGTTTTGAACCTTTTGTCCCTTCCCTTCCCTGCCGTAGTGGTTTTCATGTAAACTGGTTCTACCGAACATGCAGAACCGAACCAGACCACCGATAATAGGCAGGAAAAACTATGGCAAAACTATCTCTGAACAAGGCGGCTAAAGAGGCGGGCGTTGCTAAGTCTGGGTCTATCCCAACAAAGGTACGAAATGCGACATAGGATTATCCCTGATTTCTGACGCGCATGATTGTTTGCCTGCTGGTTTCAAAATGGCGTGCAATGGCTGAGATCGTCTCGCCGTTTTTGATCTTGTCTCTCACTTCAGCCTGCTGATCCGCCGATAATGCTGATCGCCTCCCATTCGCCCATGTCATGGGCACATATCAACATGCTCGGCGAGTACGACTTCTCCGAGGAAAAGCTCCGCGATACCCTTGGCATCCTGCCCCCGAAAAAGGCAGCATAAACAGAGCAGCAAAACGGGCGGGGCGAAAACACGAAAAACGCCATCAGACTAACATCATGGCGTGAACGCTATGTCGCATTACGTACCTTTGTTGGGAGGAACCCCAAGGCTAGGATCGGGATGAAGAACCTCGCATATAACATGCGACGCCTCGTTCAACTGCGCCGCATCAACCCGTGTCCGGCGTGAATACCGGGCGATCCAAGAACCGATCACGCGTCAAAGCATGACAAACAAGGCTTGAAGGCCGCAATACAGCGGTTGCGAGGCTCTGCCAATTGCAGGGATTAGCGACACGAAACCATGTTCACGCTTTGATCGGTCATCGTGGGGTATGATTGGCGTTGTCCAGTTCAGACCCTCATCGAAGGAGAAAGCGATCTTTACGTCGTATTGATAGCTGCCCGGCCCATTCAATTCCAACCAATGCGCTGCAAGCGTCCCATCGCTAAGCCCAACGACTGACGGAAAGTCGGCCCAGTTCACAAACAGTGTCTCAGATTGATGAATTGTACGCGCCTCCGTCCAAGAGGTGCCATCGAACAGGGCCATCCGAACGGCGTTGTTACCTTCGGTCCAACTCATCACGATCCGACCATCGGGCAGTGTTGAAAGCGAGGGTTCACGTGCGTGATCCCCAACCGGTGCAATCAGTGGTCTGACTGGAAACAGAGGGGCATCTTCAGCCGCTACAAAGGGCGCACCGAGCATAAAAAGAGCCGTGCAAACGAATAAAAATCTAATCGGCCTCAACCTCCGGTCCAACCGAAACGAGATAAGCCCAGACTGCCTTGGCATCCGTTTCTTTCTTCAATTTGAATGACATGCCAGATTTCGCCTTGCTGTCGTTCAGAAAAGTCGCGAGGAACTTCTTCGGATCTGCAATATAGGCTACGAAATCGCTCTCGTTCCAGACCAAGCCATTCTCGCCCGCTTCACGAATAGAGTCCCGAAATTTATTCCCAAACATTTCTTCGGTCCCTGCTGTTCGGTTGTACACACCATAAAGATTTGGCCCAACCGCGCCACCCTTTCGGATAACGTCACCATCCGTCCTGACGATTGAGTGGCAGGCCTTGCACTTGTTAAATACCTTGTCTCCGGCTGATGCGTCGCCGGTTGCATGTCCATCGGCGAGAACACCTGTTCCGGACTATGCCAGTGCTAGCGTTGCGATAAATTTAGGTTTCATTCGTTTCTCTCCCCGTTGATGACAGTTATTATCTACTGGATGGCTGTTATGCTTTTGCCTCAGGTCGACAGGTCACTCAGTTAATTCCGTTTTCCCTTTGAAGAGCCCGTATATATGCCACGATATTCAATACTTCTGCTCGTGTTACGCCCTCGACAGCTGGCATGTTGCCAAACTTCCAATGGTGCGCCCGAACACCATTCTGTGCTGCGAGGACAAACGCCATGTCACCGTGGTGGCCCGGCTCATAAATCTTGTGCACCAGCGGTGGAGCAACGCCGTCCTGACCCTGCCCATTGACGCCGTGGCAGGTCGCGCAGGCCGCACCATAGGCACGCTTGCCGATTTGCTCTTGCTCGGTGAAACTTGGGGGCAGCCTGACAGTTGCAAGCGCACCTGCGGGAAGTGCCATTCTTTCGTCCGTCTGAGTACTCGTCTGGGAGTGGGTCGGCTGCAGGATGTACCATCCTGCCGCAGCAGGGAGTGGGCAAAACTTGGGGGTTATGCGGCTGCTCTTTGGTAGGCGCCGGTTAGCCGACCGTCGAGAACGGCGGCGCGGACAACCGCCACGCGGTGGGCTCCTTTGGGCGACCATCTCATGCGGCGGCGCTTGCCCATGCGGGTGTTCCCGATGTCGTCCACGCAGCCCTCTGCTCGGGAAGAAAAGACCGGAAGGCCTCTTCGATGTCGCTTGCCGTAGTTCGTCAGGTTGTCCATGTTGTTCGCAAGGTATGAATAGAGGTCTCGGCAGCGAGCTTGCACTCGCCGAGTGGCTTCAGTTGCCACGCGGTCATCTGTAACCAGCCGGGCGCAATCGACGATCAACCATTGCAGACTGGTCGTGGCCGTAAGAACTTTTCCATGCCAAAGGTACCATCGCAGCGTTTCGGCCGGACGTTTGAACAGCACTGGAATGCCGGAGAAACCCCTGCTCTGCAGCAGGCCTTTTACGGCGTTCTCGACGTGCTGAATACGCATCGAGATATGCCACCAGTCGAGGATGTGGCGTACCTTTCCACCGACGGCATTGCGGACGAGGTTTGGCAGGGCTGGTTCCCCGTCCGAAATTACCGTGACGGTTTGTTCGCGATCCCAACCGAGAGACATCAAGTCCCGGCGAAGCTGACTGGCAGGCGACAGGACCGCTTGTTGCACCAAGCCGAAGCGACGGCACCTATCGTGGCTTTCGATCTTGCCAACCACAACATCGAGGTGTCGCTTCTGGTATTCCGGCCTGCATCGGATATGCGCACCGTCTAGGAAAACCGTCAACGCAGGCGCCTCTTTGGCGGCTGAAGGAACCAACGGCTCAGTCTGCTCGCTGTCGCAGATTTCCCTGGCAACTTTGCCCAGTCGATTGCGCACCGATGTATTCACCTGCTTCGCGCAAGGTAGAAAGGTTTCCAGGATACGCGCCGCTTCCCGGAAGGAATGACGCGCCCCAAGTTCGGCCTGAAGGCGTCGCAGTTCCGGGGTCGATCGATCCGGAAAATAGTCAGCGAGAGGCGAAAGCGGTCCGCCCAAGACAACATCGGATTTTGCATTGCAGGCGCACCGGCGAATGCGCGGCGCTTTGACCTCGAACCTGCCGAAAAGCGTGTCGGGCACCCGCGACCGATAATCATGTATAGCCCGGACCCCGTCGCAGTCCGGACAGATCCTGCTGGCTTCGGAAATTTCCTCGATCTGGTCGCGCAGGATCGCATTCTGCAATTGCCCCAGGATCGTCTTCGCATCTTCGAGCAACAACCCGAAACCCTCAGGTTGCGTGCGCCGAAACGGGCGGGATAGGCGGCCGAGACGATGCCTCTTTGTGGTTCCGTTCTCGAAAGTCGTCTCGACAATAATTCGCACGTCCATGGTAGTTCCCCTCTCAATGAACCACTAGCATACACAGACACCCCCAAGTTTTGCCCACTCCCCCCGAACGCGTCGTGTCTCAGATTTAAGGGCAACGCGACAGCTGCCAACATCCACGTAGTCCCGGGTGAAGATATTCGAATGCAGGACGGCGGCAATTTGATTAGCGCCATTGCCCGCGCCGCTCTGCATTCTTCTGTACCGGTCAGGTCAAAATACGATTTGCATTCGTGCCCTGATCTCTTTTCCGTTCTCGCCGCTGGCCTGCTTGCCATCCATGTAGCTCAGACCAAGGCGAACGGCGTTGTTCGGGTAATAGTTGATGCCGACGGTGGTTTGCTTACCCTCTGTCGTACCAAGACCGACATCGCTGAACTTGCCGTATCCGTCCTCGTAGCGAAGCACTGCTTCCCATGCACCTTTCGAACTGCTTGGCTTCACCCGCTTGAACACGCCGTTGCTGTAGGGACGGCTTTCACCGGTCAGAATCCATCCTGCCTGAATGTAGTATCCGTCCACATCAACCCCGCCCGTGTCAGCGTTGAAGTATTCGGCCTGCGTGTGAAAGGGCCCCGATGCGGCCGCCAATTCGATGTTGTACGCATCGGTTTCGTTGGCAGGCAGAGCGGCATCACGGCTGGTAAAGCCGGCGCCAAGATGCAAGACCAGATCATCGGTCTGGATCGGGGCATAGGTAACGCGGCCGGTGATGGCCGTATTGCCGAAATCATCGCTGCCGTTGCCGGCCGCCTCGAAAACGCCCAGGCCGTAGGTCCAGTTGTCACCTGCACCGTGCAGTTGCACACCGGCGTTGCGGCCGGGCGCGTAGAATTCGGTCAGGGCCGAGCGTTCAAGCGATGATATGTCCTTCGAACTGGTAAGTTGCTCAAAGCCAAACGGTTCTTTTTGCTTACCCACTGTGATCCGGGCCATCTTGCCAAAACCGGTGTAGCGCAGATAGAGGTCCTCGGCGCTGCCGCCGCCGGTACCGCTTTCGGCGAGATTGAACTGTGCCTTGAAGGCCCAGTCGAGATATTTACCCTGGAAAAAAATCCGTGCGCGACGCACATCGAAATCATCGCTCTTACCGCTGATGTCGGAATCGGTCGAATCGTAATCCCACTGCAGGCGCCCCCCCACCCGGAAAGACGCGGTACCATCAGCACTCTTGAAGGTTATCCCGCTCCCTGCCTTGAGGTTGAAACCAGAGGTTTCGTCGGCCTGCACGACGCCCGCCGCAGCGGCGAGCAATGCCGCCGGTATAAACTTCATTTTCATTTCGTGTTCTCCAATTCTGTCAGGGAAATGCCATCGAGGCATCCGCAAGAGTCTCTTTCAACCGGGTATCCGGCGGGGCTACAGGCTGGCGAATCCCGCCAAAGACCCTTGCCGCTGAATGGCAGGCGATTGTTACAGAATCATGACGGTTTCGGGCATCGCTTGGCTTCGCTTTTGGCCAGCGCGCAGACCGAAGCGGACGGCTTCTGAACGGGAATACACGCGCAGGGCCGACCCCAATTCGGCTCTTTTGTTTGCAGTGTCGTGGTGGCTGGCCGGACTGAGTTGAGCAAAGTGTAACGATCCGGGTCTGGTCGCGTCCTCTTGTTTGCTGTCTGCTGACCACTCGCCCCTACGAATTGACCGCATTGCAGAATCTTCTAGTATGAAACAGACTTGGGAAATCAAATGAGGTGCCACGGATGAGCGAACTTTCCCAATACGCGATCCTTTTCGGGCTGAGCGTCGGTGTATTCGGTTTCGTGCTCAGCCTCTATGGGTTCGCCCGGGCCATCGGGCGGGCGCGCGCGGAACCCGGCAAGGACGTGCCCGCCACCGCCGGCACCCTGTCGCGCGATCCGGTCTGGGTGCGCTACCATGCGCGTTATGCCGGTTATGCGCTGCTGTTTCTGGCCTTCGACATGGAGATGGCGTTCATGTATCCGTGGGCGGTCGTCTACCGCGAAGAAGGGCTGATCGCATTGCTCGACATGGGCGTTTTCCTGGCAATCCTGTTCTTGGGCCTGCTCTATGGCTGGAGCCAGGGCGCGTTGAGGCGGCAATGACCTTGATCGGGGCGCGAGAGGGCGCGATGTCCGGGATCAGGCGGGCGGTCGCGGCGGCCATGGCGCGCGATCTGCCGGCCTTCGTGCTGCCCGGCCCCTCTGTCGCGCGGGCGATGGGGCTCGATCTGTCCGGGTCGCATCTGCGGCTTGTCGGCACCCCGCGCCATGCGAATCTGTTGATCGTCGTCGGCCCCTTGCCCCCCGGTCTGCGCGATGCCGCCGCCGTCACCTACGCGCAGATCCCGCGCCCCCGCGCGATCCTTGCGCTGGGTGCCGGCGACATCGCCCCGTTGCCCGATGCGGACGTGTCGGCCCCGCTGACCCAGGCCGGGCTGCACTCCGGGCTGGCCGATCTGCGCCGCGTGATCGCCGCGGGCGCGTTTCGCGCTGACAGCGGGGAGTTTAACGCCCCCGCTCTTGAGGTGCGCGTGGAATACACTTGCCCGATGCACCCCGAAATCGTCCGCGACGCCCCCGGAGACTGCCCCAAATGCGGCATGACGCTGGTGCCGCGCGAAACAGCGTCCGATGGACATGGTGGGCACGGTGGCCACGACATGCCCCCGGAGGACAGGTCAAACCCCGCCGATCACGCACATGCGGGCCACGCCGAGGACGCGGGCGGGGCGGGGGCATATACCTGCCCGATGCACCCCGAGGTCGTCAGCGACGCACCGGGCAAGTGCCCAAAATGCGGCATGTTTCTGGTGAAGGCGGAAGAGGGGGAAAGCCACGGTCACGGGCACGGGCATGGCGGTCACGGTCACGAGCATGGCAGTGAAGCGCACGGAGCGCATGGTCACGGCGATCACGGCGGTCATGGCAAACAACAGGACCATTCCGGCCACGATGGCCACGATGGGCATGCCGGACATGGCGGCCACTCCGAGGCCGCTATCGACGGGATCGAGCCGCATTTCATGTCGATGGTCGAGATGACCGAGGGCCAGCCGCGCAGCAGCGACGGGTTGCAGATGGACTGGATCGAGGTGCCGTTCGGGCCGTTCTTTCCGGGCCTGCCCGCGGGGCTGCGCCTGACCCTGACGCTGGACGGCGATACCGTGGCGGGCAGCGAGGTCAGGAGCCTTGTGGGCAGGGCGGAACTGGTGGATGGCCCGCAGATGAGGGTGGCCGATTTCGTCGAGCGTCTGGCCGCGATGATGCCGCTCAGCCCGGTGGCCTATCGGACGCTGGCCTGCGCGGCGATCGAGGAGGCCGCGAGCGTCGACCCCGGCCATGACGCGCGCCGTGGCCGCGCCGCCGCGGTGGAACGCGAGCGGATCGCCAGCCACCTGAACTGGCTGGCCGAGTTCGGCCTGCAGTCGGGTTTTTTGTGGCTCGCCGCGCGCGCTGGGGCGTTGCAACTGGCCGTTCAAGGTGCCGACGTCGCCGGGATCGCCGCGCAGGCTGGGGCGATCCGGCGGCTGACGCGCCGGGTGCAGGCGGCCCCGTTGATGCGGATGCGGCTGAGACGCATCGCGCGCATCGGCAAGGACACCCCGGCGAGCGGCCCGGTGGACCGGGCGCGGGGTGGCGGATCGGATGCCCGTACGGGTGATCCAACGCTGAAGGATCTCGGGTTCGAAACGCGCGTCCGCAACGGCGGCGATGCGCTGGCCCGGCTGCGGCTGCGCTGCGACGAGATCGCCCAAAGTCTCGACGTGATCGCGGCCGCCGGGAGGATTGCTGTGCCGCAGGTGCCGGATGTGGACAGGGTGTCGGGCGAGGGCGCGGCCCGCATCGAAACACCGCGCGGAGCGGCGCAGCTGCGCGTGAAGCTGACCGATGGCCGGGTGGTCGAGGCCGATCTCGACACGCCGTCAGACGTGAACATCGCCCTTGTCGAAACGGTGACGGCGCAGCAGGAACTGGGCGATGCCTTGACCGCTGTCGTCTCGCTTGACCTGTCGCCGTGGGAGATTCGCGGATGACCATTCTTGTCGTTCTCTTGTCGCTATTCGCGGGGGCCTACGCGCTGGCCGTCATCGAACGATGGGCAGTGCACGGCCATATGAGCCTGACCGGTCCGGCCTGGGCCGCACTGGCGCTCTTGGGCCGGGAATCGCTGCTGGCGCGCAAATCCGACCGGTTGTTCTTTGAGCTTGGGCCGGTGCTGCTTTTGGTGGCGGGATTGTTGGCGGTGGCGGTGATTCCGCTGGCGCCGGGGCTTATCATCACCGATCTGGCGACCGGGGCGCTGTTTCTGAACGCTGCTCTGGCCTATGTGCTGGTGGCGCTGATCATGGCCGGTTGGGGGCCGAACGGGGCCTACGCCATGATCGCGGGCTGGCGGTTTCTGGGCCAGTTCATCGCCTATGCGATGCTGATCGTGATGCCGATCACCGCCGTCGCCATGCGCGCGGAATCGCTGTCGACGGTAGAGATTGTCACGTCGCAGGCGCAGCTTTGGAACGTGCTTTACCAGCCCATCGGATTTGTCCTGTTCGTCGTGGCGGCGATGGGGCTCGCGTGGTTGCCGCCGCTGGACCTGCCCGATGCGACCGGCGAATTGGCCGGCGGGGTCGAGGCGGAATATACCGGCGTGCGGCTGGCGGTGCTGCGGCTGGCGCGGATGGTCATTATCCTGGCGCTGGCGGGGGCGACCGTGACCTTCTATCTGGGCGGCTGGCTGGGCCCGTGGCTGCCCGCCTGGGCCTGGAGCGCGATCAAGATCCTGGCCGTGGCTGCGGCCATGCTGAGCATCGGGCGCTACATGCCGCGCATCCGCGAGGCGCGCTATCTGGCGCTGAGTTGGAAGCTGGGGATCTCGCTGGCGCTGGCCAATATCTTTGTCGTGGGCGTGATCGCGCTGGTGGTGCCGATATGACGGTTCAGATGATCTTTCTGGCGTTCTTCGGCGCGGCGGCGGTTTGGTTCGGCGTCGTGGTCTTTCGCACCCATTCGATGGTGCGTTCGGCGCTGGCGCTGCTGTTTTCGCAAACCGCGATCGGTGCGATGTTTCTGGTCATGCAGGCCGAGTTTCTGGGTGTGTTGCAGATCATGATGATGGCCACGGAAATGAGCGTGATGGCCATCTTCATGGTGATGTTCATGATGGATCCCGGCGGCATGGGCAAAATGGACATGACCCACCAGAAACGCTTGTCGCTCTGGGCCGGGGGCATAGGGCTACTGGCCGCCTTGCTGCTGGTATGGCTGCCCGATTGGGGTCCGGTCGCCCTGTCCGTGTCGGGCGCGCATGAACAGGCCGCCGATTTGGGGCGCGAATTGCTGGGCCGGTCGATGTTGATCTTCCAGTCGGCGGGTCTGACCATTCTGACCGCCATGGTTGCGGCCACGATGGTGGCCATCGTCCCCAACGCGGAGCAGCGCAAATGATTCTGGAACTCATAATCGCCCTCAGCGTCGGCGCGGGGCTGTTCGGTATCGGACTTTATGGCGCGCTGAGTCAAACCAATCTGGTGATGATCATCATGGGGGTCGAACTGATTTTGGCCGCGGCACTGGTCAATCTGGTGGCCTTCTGGCGCTATTTGCATCCCGATGAACCGGCCGGTCAGATGTTCGTGCTGATCGTGATGGCGGTGATGGCGGTCGAAATGGCGGTCGGCTTTGCCATCGCCATCGCGCGGTTCCGGGTGCGCGGATCGGTCGAGATGGAAGAAGCGTGGGAGTTGAAGGGATGACGATGCTGGCGCTCATCATCCTTGCGCCGCTGCTGGCGGGCCTGGCGGAGCTCGTGCTGCGGCGCGCACCCGAAGCGATTGCGCTCGTCGGCGTCGGCATCGGGTTTCTGGCGGCGATGGGCACCCTTGCGGGGGCCGTCGCGGGCGATGCGGTGCAACTGGTCCTGCCGGGCCTGCCGCAGAAGCCCCTGCGGCTGGTCGCGGTGCCGCTGACGGCGGTGTTTTCGGCTATGGTGGCGACGGTGGCGGCCTGTGTGCTGGTCTATGCCGTCGGGTACATGCGCAGCGACCCCGAAAGGCCGCGCTTTTTCGGCATCGTGCTGCTGTTCGTCGCGGCGATGCAGGCGCTGGTGCTGGCGGGCGACTGGATCACCGTGCTGGCGGCGTGGGAATTGATCGGCTTTTCCAGCTATCTGCTGATCGGCTTCTGGCATGGGCGTGACGGCGTGCCCAGTGCCGCGACACGGGCGTTTCTGTATACCCGCAGCGCCGATCTGGGCCTTTATCTGGGGATTTTCGTGCTGATCGGCTGGGCCGGCACCTCGGAAATCTCGGCTACATTGGCGATCAGCGGCACGCCCGCCCTTGTCGCCGGGTTGCTGTTGCTGGTGGGCGCGATGGGCAAGTCGGCGCAGGTGCCGTTGCAGGACTGGTTGCAGCGCGCCATGGCCGGCCCGACGCCGGTCTCCGCTTTGCTGCATTCCGCGACGCTGGTGGCGGCGGGGGCGATCCTGCTGATCCGCGTGGCCCCGATGCTGCCCGCAGGCGCGCTGATTGCGGTCGGGCTGGTGGGTGGCGTGACGGCCGTCGTCACCGGGCTGATCGCGCTGGCCGAGCGGGACCTGAAGCGGCTGCTGGCCGCCTCGACCTCCAGCCAGTACGGGCTGATGCTGCTGGCCATTGGCGCGGGGGTGCCGGTGGCGGCGCTGCTGCACCTTATCGCCCACGCGGCGATCAAGAGTACGCTTTTTCTGGGGGCGGGTGTGTTCCAGCATGATCGCGACAGCACCGACATGGATGCGGTCGCGGGCGCGGGCCGGGCACGACCGCTGGTCCTTTCCGCCTTCGCCGTTGCCGCGGTGGCGCTGGCGGGTATTCCACCGCTGGCCGGCTTCTTTTCCAAGGACGCGATCCTTGCCGCCGCGCTGGCGGCCCCCGGGGTCGTATGGCTCGCGCCGCTGGCGCTGGCAGGCACGGTGCTGACCGGGGCCTATATGGCGCGGGCGCTGCGGGTGCTGTGGCAGGGCGAGGCCCAGCCCGTTCTGGGCAAGGGGATGGGCTGGATGGGCGCGGGCATGGCGGTGCTGACGGCGCTGGCGGCGGGGCTTGGGTTCGCCTTCACGCCGCTGGAACATCTGCTGGAAGCCAAACTGCCGCCGGAAGGGCCTGCGATGATCCTCGGGCTTGTCGCGGCGCTGAGCGGTCTGTTGCTGGGCTGGTTCGTCGCCCCGACCCGCCTGATGGGGCCGGTTCTGCCGATGGCGCAGCGCGGCTTTGCCGTCGCGGGCGGTATGGACGGGCTGGTGCTGCGCCCGGCGCTGGCCTTTGCCGCCGCCTGTGAAGGTTTCGAACGGCGTCTGCTGGCCGCGCAACTTGGCCTTGTGCGGATCTTGAGCCTTGGCACCGCATCCAGTGCCGAGCGTTCAGACAACCGCCTTTATGCCGCGACCCTTCAGGTGGGCCGGATGAACCTGCGCCTTGGCGACGGTGCCGAAAACACCGACACCCATGGCATCGACGGGCTGATCTTCGGCCTTGTCGCCCGGACAATCGCCGCCGGCCGCCGCCTGCGCTTGCTGCAAAGCGGGCTGATCCACCGCGAACTCGCCCTGACCGTCATGGGCATTGCCGTCATCGCGGCGGTGCTGCTGATCTTACCGATGTCCTCCTGAAGAAAGACGACCCCGCCATGCCCCTTCTCTCGATCTCCGTCTTTCTGCCGCTTCTTGGTGGCGTGCTGCTGATGGCCCTGCCAAACAAGTCGGCGCGCATCGCCCATGGCGTTTCCATCGCCATCACCGGGCTGACCTTCCTTGTGACGCTGGCGATCTGGGCACGGGGCACGCTGCCGGGCGGTTTCGCGCAGGTCGAGGAAATCGCCTGGATCCCGGCCATTGGTGCCGCCTACCGGGTTGGCGTCGACGGCCTGAGCCTGCCGCTGATCCTGCTGACCTCGCTGCTGTTTTTCCTGTCGGCGATCTATGCGGCGCGGATCACCGACCGCCCGGCGGTCTTTGTCGCGCTGATGCTGATGCTGGAAACCGCGTCGATCGGCACCTTCGCGGCGCTGGACGCGCTCTTGTTCTACGTCTTCTTCGAAGTGTCGCTGGTTGGCATGTATTTCATGATCGTCGGCTGGGGCTATGAAGAGCGCCAGCGCGCCGGACTGATGTTCTTCATCTACACGCTGCTAGGCTCGCTGCCGCTTTTGCTGGCGATCATCGGGCTGTATCTGGCCACGGGAAGTTTCGACATGCGTCTGTGGATCGAGACCCCGCCGCTGACCGGGCTGGCGGCGATGCTGGCGCTGATCGCGATGCTGTTCACCTTCGCGGTCAAGATTCCGTCCTTTCCGGTGCATACTTGGCTGCCGGCGGCCCACGTGCAGGCCCCCACGGTCGGCAGTGTGATCCTGGCCGGCGTGATGCTGAAATTCGGCACCTATGGCCTTGTGCGTTTCGCCTTACAGATGACGCCCGACGCCTTTGCGCAGGCCGGTCAGGTGGTGCTGGCCTTTGGCGTGTTCAGCGCCCTTTACGGTGCCTTCGTGGCGCTGGCGCAGTCGGATCTGAAGAAGATGATCGCCTATACGTCGGTGAACCACATGGGCTATGTGGTGATCGGCGTCGCGGTAGCGGCGCTGACGCTGGACCCTGACCTGCGGGCGGTCGCGCTCAATGGTGCGACCTTGCAGATGGTCAGCCACGGCATCGTCACCGGGGCGTTGTTCTTTCTCGTCGGCATGTTGCAGTCGCGCGCCCACGAACGCGAGATGACCGCGTTCGGCGGGCTGCTGGGGCAGGTGCCATGGCTGGGCTGGGCCTTCGTGCTGTCGGCCTTTGCCTCGCTCGGGCTGCCGGGGCTGGCGCATTTCCCGGCCGAATTCCAGATCTTCCTGGCCACACTGAATGCCCAGCCCTGGGCCATAGTGGCGATCGTCGCCATCGTGGTGACGGCGGGGCTGTATCTGCGCGCCATCGCGGCGGTATTCCTGGGCGAGCTGAACGAAAGATGGGCGGCGATGCCCGATCTCGACCGGGGCGAGATGCTGGCCATCGTGCCGCTGCTCATCCTTATCATCGTGATCGGGGTCGCGCCATCGTGGTTGCTGAACATGATCGACGCGACGATGCGGGCGCTGCAATTCTGATGGCGCGCGACCTGTCCTTTCTGTTTCCCGAACTGATGCTGGCCTCGACGGTCGTGCTGATGCTGGGGGTCGAGATGCTGCGCGCGCCGCGTCTGGCACTGACATTCGGGTTGATCGGGCTGGGCCTGTCCACCGCGCTGACGTGGCCGCTGCTGGAGGCCGATACAAGCGTCTTTGGCGGCACCTACCGCGTCGATCTGCTTTCGGGCTGGGCCAAGCTGATCCTGCTGCCGGGCACCGCGCTAGCGCTGCTGATGACACGGGCCGAGATTGCCGGGCAGGACCGCGAGGGCAGCATTTACACGCTGCTTTGCCTTGTGACCCTGGGGGCGCTGATGCTGGCGGGCGGTGGCGACATGATGCTGCTGGTCCTTGGCGTGGTGCTGACCGGGCTGGGATCATTCGCAATGGTGGCCTGGCCGCGCGACGATGCGGCGACCGAGGCGGCGATGAAATATCTAGTGTTCGGCGCCGTCACCGGATCGGTGATGATCTACGGGCTGACCTTCTGGTTCGGTGGTGCCGGATCGACGCTTTTTTCCGAGCTTGGTGCGCTTCAAAGCAAGCCGCTGATCGCGCTGGCTGGGCTGGTCGCGGTGATGATCGGGTTGGGCTACAAGGCGGCGCTGGTGCCATTCCAGTTCTGGGCACCCGACGCCTATGATGGCGCGCCGGTATCGGTCGCGGCTTTTCTGTCGGTGATCACCAAGGTGGCGGCGGTTTTTGCCTTTGCGCAGGTGCTGCGCGATCTGCCTGTCGCTACCGGCTGGCCCATCGTCGTCGCGCTGATCGCGGCGGTGACGATGACATTCGGCTATCTGGCGGCCCTGGTGCAGAGCAATGTCGTGCGGCTGCTTGCCTACTCCTCGGTGGCGCAGGCGGGCTATTTCATGCTGGGGATTGTGGCGCTTGGCACCAGCCCGTTGGCCCTGCCTTCGGTGATCGTGTTCGGCGCGGCCTATGTGGCGATGAACCTTGGGGCCTTTGCCGTCATCATGATCGCGGGGCGCAATCTGGACAATTTCAAGGGCTTCGGTCGCGCCCGCCCGGTGGTCGGCGTGGCGATGGTCGTGTTCCTGCTGTCGCTCACCGGCATTCCTCCGCTCTTCGGCTTTGTCGGCAAGGTTCTGCTGTTCGGTGCCGCGATCGAGGCGGGCTATTTGTGGCTGGCGGTGATCGGTATCCTCAACAGTGTGCTGGCGCTGGCGGTCTATCTGCGCATCGTGGTGCCCATGTATCAGGCGCGCGATGGCGACGCGGTTCGGGCGGAGGTCGCGCTGCCGTTGTCGGTTGTGCTAGGTGCGACCGCGCTGGTCACGGCGCTGATGGGGCTGTTTGCGGGAGTGTTTCCCGGGTGACTTAAGGCGCGGTTTTGTGCCAGTCGGTCAAAGTGGTGATCTTGCTATCTGTCGCGTAGCCCTTAATGGGAGTGGGCAAAACCTGGTGGTCGACGTGGTAGGGTAAGGTTTCGGAACAAGGCGGGACCCACCATGGATGTAAGCATTTTTATCGAGACGACGTTTGACGATGGAGAAACCAAGAGGCGCAATATCGGTCGACTTCGCCGTGCGCCGGATGAGTTTGGTTCCGAAAATTTAGGCCTTCTCCTAGACGACGCAAAGACCTTGTTGAGGCGCTTGCAGGAAGCGATTGTGCAAGATCAGGTCGGTGAAGCATTTGATGCTCGCCGGAAATGCGATGACTGTGGCAAACAACGCGCGATCCATGATGATCGAGGGCGTATTCTCGACACTCTTTTCGGGCGAATTCGGGTGAAGTGGCCAAGGCTTCGACGCTGCTTGTGCCAACCGGCTGAGGTCGCGAAATCTGGGCCACAATCACCACTTGCCGGGTTGTTCTCTGACCGTGCGACTGCCGAACTTCGGCGCCTGCAGGCTGAATTGGGGGCCAGGCACTCGTTTCGGGAAGCCGCTCGATTGATCGAAATGTTCATGCCCTGTTCGGCTCAATTGAACACGACCGTTCGAAATCGTTTGGGTCGCATCGCCGACGAGCTAGGCCACGAAGACGTAAGCCAAGGAGACGCGGATACAATCGCGCCGCCATCACCACTAACCCTTTTCCTAGATGGTGCGCACATACGATGTCGACCTGAATACCAGAAGCGGCACCTCGATGTTGTAGTCGGCAAGGTTGAAAGCCCCAATATGAGCCGGCGGTTTGGTTTCGTGCAGCAAGCCGCCGGTTCTCCTGCAAAGCAACTCCGACATGACCTGATCGCGCAGGGCTGGGACGGTCAGAGCAAAGTGACCGTGATTTCAGACGGCGAACCTGCACTGCCGAATTTGGTGAGGCGTGCCGTTCGAGGTCCCGTCACCCACATACTGGACTGGTGGCATATCTCGATGCGGGTCAAGCACATTGAAAATGCGGTGCGGGGCCTTCTGCAATCGAAGGGCTTTTCAGGGTTGCCGCTACTCTTCGAGCGACCTGCTGATACACTGCGTTGGTACCTTTGGCACGGCAAAGTGATGACCGCCGCGACAATCCTCAAGGTTCTTCAGATCGATTGCGATCGTCTGCACGCCGAAACCCGAGAATTACGAGAAGCGGCCAGGCGCGTCAAAGCCCGGTGCCAGGATCTCTATTCCTACCTTGCGAACAACTTTGACGCGCTCGTGGACTACGGCCATCGACCCCGGAATGGCCTCGCAGTTTCGTCGTCTCGGGCAGAAGGCTGTGTTGATGACATCGGCAACACCCGCATGGGCAAGCGGCGGCGCATGAGATGGTCACCGCGGGGCGCGCATCGGGTTGCCGTCACTCGGGCCGCTGTGCTTGACGGAAGGCTAGGCGTCTCAAAGCGGGCCGCTTAACCACCAAGTTTTGCCCACTCCCGTTGGATTTCCCATCTCACAATTAAGGGCTACGCGACACATGGATTTCGATGCGGATGTCGCGGCTGTAGTCATCGCCCAGAAGAGCCCTCACCCGCGCCTCGACCGCGCCGCCTGCGTCATGATCCGTATGCACAACCTCCGGCTCTTCGGTCAGGTTGAAACGGATCAATGGAGAGGTCGCGGCGCGAATGATCTGGGGGTGCAGCTCCGGAGGCGCGCCTTCGATCAGTTGTGCTACATTGGCGGCCCGTCCGGCGGCTTCCGCGCCGATCGCCGCCTGCACGGCGAGTGTTCTTTCGTCAACGAAGAACCAGAGGCTCACCGCCTGCGCCACGACGATAACACCCAGCACCAAGAGTGAGATCTGCGTGCGCAGTCTCCACGGGCGCGTTTTCACGAACTGACCTCGACATCGCAGGTCAGGCTGTAACCGCCGTTGCGCACGGTGGAGATGACACGGGGGCGCAATACGTCCGGTTCGATCTTGCTGCGCAGGCGGCTGATCTGATTGTCGATCGTCCGGTCAAGCGGTCCGGCCACGCGCCCCGCTGTCATTTCCAGCAGCTCATCGCGGCTCATGACGATACGCGGGCGTTCGAGCAGGATGGACAGGAGTTTCAGCTCACCGGAGGTTACCTGATTGCGGGTGCCGTCCGGGGCGGTCAGGGTCCGTCCGTCATAGTCCAGTTCGAGATGGGCGAACCGGATGCGCTTGCCCGCGAATGGGTCCTGCGGAGGGCTCTTCTCGCTGCGTCGCATGATGGCCCTGATCCGGGCCAACAACTCGCGCGGATTGAAGGGTTTGGAGAGATAATCATCCGCGCCGCCTTCCAGACCCTCGATGCGGTCGTCGTCCTCTCCGAGGGCGGTCAGCATCAGGACCGGTGTGCCGCACTCCTGACGCAATCTTTTGCACGCAGTCAGCCCGTCTTCGCCGGGCATCATCACATCGAGCACGATCAGATCGAAAGAATGTCTTGCGCGCTGAGCGTCCATCTCTGCGGCACTTTCGGCGACCGAGGTTCGCATGCCGTTCCGTTCGAGATAGCTTGAAACGGAATTGCGGATCTCGTCATGGTCGTCGACGACCAGAATGTGGGCAGGTTCGCTCATACCCGGTGTATATCAAACCGCCGGTGTAAATGTCCGCCCCCTCTTTGTAGCCAAATGTAACGGCAGTTTGACGCGTCGCGGGAGCAGGGGGGACAATAGGAGCCCTCAAGTCTGCGACAGCGCATGTTCCGGCGGTCTGCGGATCGCCAGCCGGTGCACCCCGGCGGATTGCTGTTCTTCCATGCGGGGCGGCGTCCCGGCGAAGAAGGTCGTGATTTCCTGATACCTGATCCGCGTATCCTCAAGCGCCTGATAGTATCGGAAAAGCTCCTTCAGTGGGGCCGAAAAGTCTTTGTGCGCGGCGAGGACCGCGACCAGTGCCCCAAGCGTGATCCGGCCTTCGATGACGAAATATCCGCCAAGTGAGTAGAACAGAAACGGTGTCAGCGCCGTCAGAAAGTTGTTGAGCGCCTTGATGAAGAACTTGAGACGAAAGATCCTTCTGCGTACCTGCTCCAGCGCCTTGAAACTAGCGCCCGCCGCCGACAGGCCGGACGAGGCGCCCTGTCGTTCGCGCAACTGCTCGCTCAGTTGCCTGCCAAGATCGCGGACCTCTTTGATCCGGATACGCGACAGGGTGTTCACCCGGCGCTGCAGCTTCGGGAGCAGAATAAGCTGAATGGGCAACACGGTCAGCGCGGCGGCACCCAGGATCGGGTCCTGAATGAACATGAACAGCAGAATGGTGAAAAGCGTGCCACCCTGCAAAACCGGCAGGGTCAGGACTTCGGCCGCGAAGCCGCCGATGGGTTCCACTTCCTGTGCGAGTATTGGGACGATCTCGCTTTGCTCGGACGCCTCCGCATCCGAGCGCCACCGCCGATAGATCAGCAGCCTGAAGCGTCGGAGAAACCGCTCCGCCGTATAGCCCTTGAAGACGTTGAGCGTGTATTTGATGAGTCCGTTCAGGCTGATCGACAGCAAATACAGCCCGCAAAGCAGCAGCAGGAATATGACCTGATCCAAACTCTGGCCCAGAACCTCGACCGGGAAAGTCGCGGATTCCAGCGCATTGTTCACGATCTGCTTGGGCAGTTCCAAGGTCAGATACAGGATCGGAAGCGCGAGAAGGCTCAGCATGATCATCTGCGCCTGCTGCCGTCTGGTGTAGCGCAGGACCGAGCTGAACAACCCGGCATCAAGCCCCCTCACGTGGTTCATGCGCGCGACCGGTTTTGCCGGGCGGCTCCAGAGCCGCAGGATACCGCGCAGGACGAGATAGAGGGCGACGCCGATCAGCAATCCCGGCGCCAGGACCAGAATGAGGTGAATGAACGGATGAACCCAGTCCGGCGTCGTATCATTGTAATCGTATCCGAAGAGGGCGGAGACGTCATGTACGAGGACGTGATACCTGTCCATCAGCGACATTGGAGCGCGCTCAATATCCGGCGGGTGAGGCGAGGTGATCATGCACGATGATGACCCCCCACATCCCGGCATCTCTGTGGCCGGGGACCAGACAGGCAAATTCCAGATTGGTCACGTCTGAAAACTTCCAGATCAGTTCCCCGGTTTCACCGCTGGGTATCGATATGAAGTTGGCGGCGTCATGGGTCATGTCCGGATGCTCCTGCATCCATTGCCGGTTTTCGGTGACTTCATCGAAGGAGCCGAGAAAGAAAGTGTGATCGAGTTTGCCGGAGTTCGTGACCCGAAAGCGGACAACCGCTCCGTTCTCGATGTGAAGCGCATCCGGATCAAAGAGCATGTAACCGCTTCCGGTCTCCCTGACCGTGATGTCGACCGTCCTGTCGGGCGTGGCATCGCCGGGGGGTTCTCCGATCGGGTCATGGTCCGGAAGGTCGTAGGCCCTCAGATGGGGTTGCTGGCTTTTGCCATCGGACGCATGCGCGGAGAGGGCGGACAAGATGAGCGCTGCCGCGAGGGTGCAAGTTTTGAACGATGTCTTCATGTGCTCAACGCCTCCGCAGTAGGGGAAATTCTAGAACCGGGTTTATTCGATCGATTGAAGCCGTGAGCCCAAGGGTTCAGCAAACGTCGGATCTGGGTACTACCGCCGCTGGCGCGGTACACCATCGTCGCAGACGGGCGCCCAACGGGGGAAAGAACGGGCGCGGTGTACGCCCGTTCTGGTATTAACGTTATCGCAAGGCGGTGCTCGCGATCCGCACTGACCGTTTAGTGAGTAACGGAGACTTCGCGGAACATGCCGGATTCGTAATGACCGGGGATCAGGCAAGCAGCTTCGAACGTGCCGTTATTTGCAAATGTCCAGATGATTTCGGCATCTTCGCCGGGCGCGAGCCGGATGCGGTTGGGCTCATTATGACCCATATTCATACCGCTCATATCCGCCATTTCGTTCTTGTGCGCGGCGTTCTTCTTTTGCGAGTCGAGAATGAACTCATGGTCCAACTCGCCCTCGTTGCGGACGACGAAACGGACGGTCTCGCCTTCTTTGAAATCCAGATCGCCGCCCTTGAACAGCATTTCGCCGTCGTCTGTTTCGACCATGTCGATCTCGACCGTGCGGTCCACCGCAGCGGCATCGCCGGGCATGCCGATCTTCATTTCTCCATGGGTGTCGCCGGACTTGTTTCCGTGAGCCGCTTCGCCGGCAAACCCCGGTGCCGCAAAGGAGGAAGCCAGTGCGATTGTCAGCAGTAGATGTTTCATCTGTTTAGTCCTTGGTTGCTTTTGGGTTCAGGTATTGGCCGGAGGACTCATCAGCCCTCCGGATTGCTCCCGCAGGAACAAATCTCAGAATTGAAGGCGTGTACCCATCACGACCGAGAACTCATCTGTATCCCCACCGGCCGCGCGGGTGATGTCCCGCGTGTCGCCGAACGAGGTCTCGTAGTTGACGCCGATATAGGGTGAGACCGCACGGTCGATGAGGTCGTAACTCAGCCGCGCACCGATCTCCATGACTGCGCCACCCGCACCCCGCCCCCGGGCGATGTCATCCTTCAGCGGCATATCGATCTCGATGTTCGGGGTCAGGATCAGACGGTTGGTAAGGAGCAGTTCGTATTCCGCCTCGAAACTGAAGAACGAATAGTCGGAGAGGTAGAGATCGGCGTCGATCTCGAACCACTGCGGCGCGAGCCCTTTTACCCCCACGACAGCCGCGTAGCGTTCCGGAACGCCCTCGGGTGTGCTGGCATAGGCTCCGACCACGCCGCTAAAGAAGGTCGAGATTGGAAACCGGAGACGTAGCTGGTTTTCGAGGCTTTCGAACTCATCGGACGAAAGACCGTATTCAGCTTCGCTGCGCCACACCAGCTTGAGCTCATCCGTGCCGATGAGGGCGTCGAAATCCCAGACAAGGACCTCTTCGTCATCCAGTGCGCGAATTTCCAACTGTTCCGCCTGCACGCCCCAGATCAGCTGTTCGGTCTGTTTGACGGGCTGAGCCTGCACGAGCGAGGCCCAAGGAAGGATGAGGCCGGCCAGTCCGGCGAGTTGACTGTATTTCATTACGTTCGTCCTTTGTATTTCCCGGCTCAAGCCGCGCGTCCCTTGACCACGACCTTGCGGAACATTCCCGCCCGCGCGTGGTAGCTGAGGTGACAGTGGAACGCCCATTGACCGGGGGCGTCGGCCTCGACTTCGATGTCCGTCGTGGCGGCGGGATTGATGTTCACGGTGTGCTTGATGGGATTGCGCGGACCGTGACCGGCATCGATGATCGACCACATCCCGTGCAGGTGCATCGGATGCGACATCATCGTTTCGTTGATGAACCGCATGCGCACCCGCTCGCCGTATCGGAGCGTGATCGGGGCGGCATCGTCGTATTTCACGTCGTTGATCGACCAGATGTAGCGCTCCATGTTACCGGTCAGCCGCAACACGATGGTGCGTGAGGGTGCGCGGTGACGGTAACGAGGGCTGGCGGCGCGCAGGTCTGCGTAGGACAGGAACTTGCCGCCGTTGTACGCGACAGGCGTCAGTCCGCTGCCCGGGACATAGAACGGATCGCCGCCATCAGACATTGCCATTCCGCTCATACTGTCCATGCCGCTCATACCGTCCATTGCGGGCTTCTGCATCTGGGCATGGTTCATGCCTGACATCGGTGCCTTTTTCTTCTGCTGCATCTGCGTGTGGTCCATGCCGTCCATCGCAGGCTTTTGCATCTGCGTATGGTCCATCCCAGCCATCGAAGTCTTTTTCTTCGGCTTTTCCTCTGACGGGGTCATCGCAGGCATCGGGGGCTGCTGGCTGGATTGCATGTTTGAATGGTCCATGCCTGTCATGTCGGTGTGGTTCATTCCGGTCATGTTCTGCATGACGTGGTCGCCCATACCCATGCCCATATCCATACCCATACCGCCCATCATGCCGCTCATGTCGGCCATGGTGAGCAAGGGCTTGGGTCTGAGACGGGGCACGGCACCGGCATAGCCCTCTCTGGGTGACAGGGTGCCCCGAACAAGCCCGTTGCGGCCCATGGATTCCGCAATAATGCTATAGACCTTGTTCTGCGTAGGCTGGACGATGACATCATAGGTCTCGGCAACCGCGACCCGCAGTTCATCCACGGCGACAGGCTCCACATCGTTGCCGTCAGCCTGCACGACGACCATTTTCAGTCCCGGTATCCGCATGTCGAAGTAGGTCATCGCGGAGGAGTTGATGATCCGAAGGCGGACCTTCTCACCGGGCCGGAACAAACCGGTCCAGTTTTGCGACGTGCTGCGACCGTTGATCAGCGAGGTAAATCCCTGCACGTCTTCGACGTCGCTCGGCAGCATGCGCATGCGCCCCCACATGCGGCGCTCTTTCAGCGTCGCCTTGAGACCGTCCATGCGGGCGTCCCGGATCAGGTCCTGAAAAGTGCGCTGCGAACGGTTGTAGTAGTCGGACTGCATCTTGAG
This sequence comes from Sulfitobacter sp. SK025, assembly GCF_003352105.1. NCBI lineage: Bacteria > Pseudomonadati > Pseudomonadota > Alphaproteobacteria > Rhodobacterales > Roseobacteraceae > Sulfitobacter > Sulfitobacter sp. SK025. The sequence continues at coordinate 71,485 of NZ_CP025813.1, forward strand.
GTTCCGCAAGATGCGGTTGCCCGGATGGGGATGTTTGTCGGCCAGCTGAACGACATAGTCGCGGTGCGCTGGTATGCGTTCCCTGCCGCGCGGCTCGATCACGATCGCACCGTAGGCGCCATCCGGCTCCTGAAGGCCTGAATGGCTGTGGAACCAATAGGTCCCGGCCTGCTGGATCGGGAAGCGATAGGTAAAGGTCTGACCGGGGGCGATGCCGTTGAAGCTGATCCCCGGAACGCCGTCCTGACGGAAGGGCACGATAAGTCCATGCCAGTGGATCGAGGTGCTTTCGCTGAGGTTGTTGGTCACGTTTATCGTAACCTCCTCACCTTCCTTGAAGCGCAGGATCGTCGGAATCTGGCTGCGGTTGTAGCCCACGCCCATCTTCTGAAAATCGCCCGTGTTGATGCGCACCGGGTCGACTGTGATATTGTAGGTTCCCTGAGAGGTCACCTGCGTGGAGCCATGCGCGCTCAACGCTTTGGGCATCGCAAAAGCCGCAGCCGCAGCCAAGCCGAACTGACGCCGCGACAACCCCTTCGCCAGCTCTTCAGAGGTACTGAGCGCCGTATCCCAGAGGGCCAGCTGCTTTCTATTGAAGAATTGCATTCGTTTTCCTTGTATTAGTCTGTCTGAAAGGTGCCGCAGCGCGCGTGCTCAAGGGTTCGACGGCGTTTTGGAGGTCAGTCGCACCCGGCTCGGCACAGTTCGCTTCGAACACGGCACGTGCCGGGGGGCGTTTACGCGCGGTTCTGCCTTGCAACTTGCGAGGGTCAGCGCGGGGCCTGTTTCGAGTTCTGAATTTGTCGGATCCATGATTCACGTGCCCTCCGTGGAACTGGAGGTTTTATAGCCGGAACGCCTGCAAAGGATCAAGAATACATATGGTTACATATGGGGTTAGGGTGTGCTGACCGTCGGTAGGGTGGGTGGTTGCTGATGTGATTTGCTTTGGTTCGGGAAGGGCGAAGGGGCGCCTACGCAGTTGCCCGAAGGTTCGCGAACGCGCTTGATGTAGATCATCTTTCGCTTGCTATGCCCGGTTTCCAGAGATGATCGGCGAAAGACAGGCTCATCCAAGGGCATTGCCAAGTTGGGTGATCGTGGGCGCAAGGGGGCGTGGCGTGAGCGCTTATGCGGTCATCTGGAGCGCATAGTCGTTCCACAGGCTGAAGGCGTCAGCCCGTGCGTGGCGGTATGAAGATGCGGTGAGACGATAGCGACGGGGACGGAAGAGGGTGTTTATCTGATCATGGGCCGCGAGGAATCTCTGCGCCTGTCGTTGGGACTTGAAGCGCCCCATGATTTTCTCTCGCCGTCGCGTTGGTCTATGTGAGCCCTCGATCCGGTTGTTCAAGCCCTTGTGTGCCCGATGATCGGCGTCGGGAGCGAGCTTCCGGATCGGCGCAAAATAGCTGCGCAGTTTGTCGGTGATCACCACACGGGGCTGGCCGAACTGCGCGATGAGCCTTGCCAGAAAGCGCTTTGCCGCCCTGGCATTTCTGCGGGTTTGCACGAGGATGTCGAGCGTGTCGCCATTGGCATCCACGGCCCGCCACAGCCAGTGCTTCTTGCCACGGATCGGGATAACCACCTCGTCCAGATGCCAGTTGTCTGAAGGCGCTGGCCGGTCTCGTAGGATGCGGGTCGAGAAATGCCCGCCAAAGCGGTTGACCCAAAGCCTGATGCTCTCGCGGCTCACGATCACGCCGCGCTCGGCCAAAAGGTCCTCGACGTCCGCCGTGCTCAAAGCAAAACGGTGCCAGGCCCAGACGGCATAGGCAATGATCTCCCGGGGAAAGCGAAAGCCCTTCAGGCGCGGCATGGATGACGGCATTTTCATCCGAGATCCTGTAGCAGGGGCTCCACGACACAACAACTTGGCAATGCCGGTGATGTGATCGAGCGGCGACTAATGTTACTGTATGGCCCTTGCGCGCTAACTCCCGGGCGAAATAGTGATGCCGTCCGCCCATACCGGTGCCTGTGGTTGAACCGTAATGGTTGATTATCACTATTCGGGTCATATTGAGCACCTTGCTGTCTTTAAACTAGGAAAAGTTGCAGCGTTCGCAGCGCTGTGGAGTTCTACGGCTTGGTATGAGTTCCGTCCCAAACACTTGCATTTAGCGGATATTCCGAATGAACTGGCTTACAAGGGCGAAGCTTGGAAAGGCTGTAGCCTCAGAGCGCACAGCGAGAGTTTTTGCAATCCGCTGCATTAATAAATCTCAGAAAAACACAAGCATGTCTGATTGGCACACGATCTCGCTTTCTGACGCTGCACGCAGGTTATTTCAGGGATGTATTGCTGCAGCGAGTAAAGTCCTCCGAACCAGGTCCGCGATAGCCTCTATCAACGTCTGATCGCTATCTCCAGATGAGTTGTTGATCAATTCTTGGATGGGCATTGCCAAGTTGTTGTGTCGTGGAGCCCCTGCTACAGGATCTCGGATGAAAATGCCGTCATCCATGCCGCGCCTGAAGGGCTTTCGCTTTCCCCGGGAGATCATTGCCTATGCCGTCTGGGCCTGGCACCGTTTTGCTTTGAGCACGGCGGACGTCGAGGACCTTTTGGCCGAGCGCGGCGTGATCGTGAGCCGCGAGAGCATCAGGCTTTGGGTCAACCGCTTTGGCGGGCATTTCGGGACTGTCCTGAATTTTGTGCTCTGGCGTGGTAACTGCTCTATAAGGAGACCCACGTATGAGCATCGACAAAAAGCTATTAGACGAACTGATGGAAGGCCGGTCCTCTGGCGACCTATTCGGCAAGGAGGGCATTCTTGCCGAGTTGACCAAAGCATTGGCAGAACGCGCTTTAACAGCTGAGATGGAGGAACATCTTGGGGCAGAGCGCGAAGAAGGTGTCGCGGAGGGCCAGAACCATCCGCCCAATCGTCGTAATGGCAGCAGCCAGAAGACTGTGACTACCGACAGTGGGAAGGTCATCCTGGACATTCCGCGCGACCGCAACGGCACCTTTGATCCGCTGTTGATAGCCAAGTATCAGCGTCGTTTTCCCGAGTTCGACCGCAAGATCGTCAGCATGTATGCACGCGGAATGACGACCCGTGAGATCCAAGGGCACATTGAGGAGATTTACGGCTTTGAGGCATCACCCAGCTTGATATCGGTGATCACTGAGGCTGTGATGGACGAGGTCACCGCCTGGCAGAGCCGACCACTGGAACCCTGCTATCCCGTGGTGTTTATGGACGCGATCCGCGTAAACATCCGCAGTGATGGAGCGGTCTCGAACAAGGCGGTCTTCGTAGCCTTGGCGATCCGTCCAGACGGCACCCGGGACGTTCTGGGGCTGTGGTTCCAGGCCAACGAGGGTGCCAAATTTTGGGCAAAGGTTCTGAATGATCTACGTCACAGGGGCGTTCAGGACATTCTGATTGCCGTGGTCGACGGTCTCAAAGGCTTCCCTCAGGCCATTGAGGCAGCTTTCCCGGAAGCCCAGGTTCAGACGTGCATCGTTCATTTGCTGCGCCACTCTATGAGCTTCGCCAGCTACAAGGACCGCAAGGCCGTGGCGACAGCCCTGAAGGCAGTCTACACCGCCTTGGACGTCGAAGCAGCGGAGGCTGCACTGGCCGAGTTCGAGGAGAGCGATCTGGCCAAGCGCTATCCGGCCATTGCACCGAGCTGGCGCCGAGCCTGGAACGAGGTGATCCCGTTTCTCGACTACCCGCCCGAAGTGCGCCGATTGATTTACACAACGAATGCCATAGAAGCCTTGAACTCAAAAATCCGGCGTGCGGTGCGAACCCGAGGCCACTTCCCGAGCGATGAGGCGGCAGCAAAGTTGATCTACTTGGCGCTCAATGCTACTTCCGCCGAGTGGAAGCGATCTGTGCGTGAATGGCACCGCGTTAAAAGCCAACTCGCCATCATGTTCGAAGAACGCTTTCCCATGGCGTAACTAAAGGCGTCAGGGCACAAAATTACGCACACTCCCGGCATTTCTCGACCCGCATCCTACGAGACCGGCCAGCGCCTTCAGACAACTGGCATCTGGACGAGGTGGTTATCCCGATCCGTGGCAAGAAGCACTGGCTGTGGCGGGCCGTGGATGCCAATGGCGACACGCTCGACATCCTCGTGCAAACCCGCAGAAATGCCAGGGCGGCAAAGCGCTTTCTGGCAAGGCTCATCGCGCAGTTCGGCCAGCCCCGTGTGGTGATCACCGACAAACTGCGCAGCTATTTTGCGCCGATCCGGAAGCTCGCTCCCGACGCCGATCATCGGGCACACAAGGGCTTGAACAACCGGATCGAGGGCTCACATAGACCAACGCGACGGCGAGAGAAAATCATGGGGCGCTTCAAGTCCCAACGACAGGCGCAGAGATTCCTCGCGGCCCATGATCAGATAAACACCCTCTTCCGTCCCCGTCGCTATCGTCTCACCGCATCTTCATACCGCCACGCACGGGCTGACGCCTTCAGCCTGTGGAACGACTATGCGCTCCAGATGACCGCATAAGCGCTCACGCCACGCCCCCTTGCGCCCACGATCACCCAACTTGGCAATGCCCTTGGATGGGCGTCTTCATCAAAGGCGGCGAGGTAGGCCTCGAAGGCCATGTCGGCTTGCATTTCGGCGAGGTCGATGGATTGTTCGAGTGTCATGATATGATCCTTTCCGTTGATCGTCGTTGGACGGATCGTGGAAAAGACCGGGGGCATGAGAGCGGGCTGCACCCGGCACGGGGCGGAATGAAATGGAGCACGACAGGGGCAGGTTTTGGTTGTGAGCGATGCCCCGCAGCGCTCAAGGCGTCAGCCGCCCAGAAACCTGCCCCCGGCGTTGCCGACCGCTCGACCCCGGGCTAGCGATCTGAAAGGCCAACAGGTCGACGGAAAGGCGCGCGGCGGTGGCCCTGACGTGATACTTCGTCCCCCGGACACATGACGTTGATCTGCGGCTACACCCACGCGGCACAGGGTGAGTTCGCCGCCCCTGGCAGCTTCGCCAAGACGACCCAGGCGCGGATTGCTCGACCGGCGGAAGGGGAGCGCTTGTCTCGCCCAGCGGGCCGCCAGTTCTTCCTGCGGACATTCGGTTCCGACTCGGGTTCGCGCGATGCACGTTGTCACTGAACAGAAAGATCAAAGCCGCATCTGCGACCTATCCAGCTTCCTACCCGCCACGGCGACGTCGTCCGGAATATGCCGCAACCTTCAGACACGGGTTTCGGACCCGAACCATTGTCGTTTCTTGAAACGAGAAAAAGCCAGACCGCCGGAGCGGTCTGGCTGTTGGCTTAGGCGGCGTCCTTTGGCCCCCAGGGGATGACGGCCTGCAGGGACAGATCGTCCTGGTTCGCGGCCTTGCCGAGGTTGGCGTTGAAGCCGTGGTCGCGAATGGTCAGCGTGTAGTAGTCGGCGCCGGTCTCCTTGTTCTGTTTCTTCCAGATGCCGCCGCACTCGACCAGCTTGCCGCGCGGGGAGCGGCCGAGGACGCGGTGCGTGGGGGCCATCGGGTTCGCGCTTGCGACGGGTTCGACCGTGATGTCGAGGTCGAAGGTCAGGGTCGAGATGGAGCCGACCCCCTTGGCGGTTTCGATGTCGGCGCTGGTGAATTTGATGCAGTTCGTGGTCATTGCTCTTCTCCTTGTTTGCGTTGCAATGATGGTCACCTTGCAGCTGGCCAAGGCCCGGCCACACCGCAGGCGGAGCGCAGCGGAGAGGGGCAGGCGCCGGTCTTTTTGCTCCGCGAGGAATGGCCCGCAGGGGCAAGGGAAAAAGATCGGCGACAACCTTTGTGGACGGGGCGACAGCTGCGACCAGCATGTCATGCAACTCAGACAAAAGGAGAAGAGCGGTGGCGGCGAAGGAAGGTAGGGGAACGGCCGAGGGAGGCGCTGCAGGGCGGGCGATGTCTTCTCTGTCCTCTTGCCCCGATCCGAATCCCGACCAGTCAGAGCTTTGCTGTCCCTGCCTCACGTGCCACGACGGCTGGTTTCCGTGGCAACCCGATGTGTGTTGTCTTGAAGCGCAGCATGGAGAACGTCGAAGCTTCGACAACCTGTTCGGATCACCGGGATTTCGAACTGACCCTCTACGGCAACCCGATAGCTTGGGTTTGCACAGCACGACCATCACCGGCCTTCTGCCAGCTTCGGTCAATGCAATCCGGCGGTCGTCGGACATCGTTTGCGACCCATGATCGCGGCGCGGAGCTGCGTGTCCGGCAAAGCGAGGACCAACAGCGGCCGAGACGCGAGGTACGTGATCACTGATGTCACACGCCCGCCCCAGCGACCGTTACCGAATGGCCGAGATGAAGCGTTACCACGACCGTGCGACGGCTGGTCGGGCTGGCTCCGGAGGAGACGGCGCGGCCAGCGGCACGTCGCAGGGAGAGGCGGCGTTTCAGCTCGGGGAGGGCGGCTGCGCGCAGCCGACCGAGTAGGGCGCGGTCCTGACCAAAGGGCAGGAGGGGCCAATAACACTAAAACCTAAGATTTGCGCATCACAAAACCCTAAAGATCGTTCGACACATACACCTAAATCATGTACGACGCTAAAACCTAAATCTCGAACGGAGCCGAATAATTATGCCGAGTGCCGCAGAGAAGCTTGCAAGCTCCTTGGAAGAGCTCGAGACACTACAGTCTGGTGGTTCGATTGCCATTCGCTCCAAAGACATGTCACGCACTCACCGCGAACGGCTGCTGAAGGCAGGCTTCCTGAAGGAAGTCATGAAGGGCTGGTACATCCCATCACGCCCCGATGAAAACGCCGGTGAGAGCACAGCATGGTACACATCGTTTTGGGGATTCTGCGCACAATACCTGTCAGATCGGTTTGGCACTGACTGGTCTCTGTCTCCTGAACAGTCCCTCATCATACATGCTGGAAACACGACAGTTCCTGCTCAGCTATTGGTAAGAGCGGTCAAGGGCGGAAACTCTAAGACCGATCTGCCCCACAACACGTCGCTTTTTGAGACGCGCGCAACGATCGCGTCAGATGAGGCGCTCGAAATCGTCGACAATTTACGCCTATTCTCCGTCGAGGATGCCCTAATCCTCGTTCCCGAGGTCTTCTTCCAAAACCATCCGACAGAAGCGCGCACTGTGCTTGCTATGATGCCAGATGCCTCACGGCTGCTTGGCAAGCTGTTGGACGGGGGGCACACGCGAGCGGCCGGCAGGCTTGCTGGTGCTTTTAGAAGCATCGGGTCCGAAAAGGTCGCAGACGAAATCCTTGCGGCGATGAAAGCCGCTTCGCATGACGTTCGCGAGATCAACCCCTTTGAGCAGTCGATTCTTGTGCCAAACGCCGGGCGGATCACCTCGCCCCACGTGCATCGCATCCGCTTGAAGTGGGAGAGCATGCGCGACGATGTTATTGATCTCTTTCCAAAGGCCCAACCCATCACCAATGACATCGACGCCTATCTCAAGCAGATCGACGAAATCTATGTCACGGATGCGTATCATTCGCTCTCCATTGAGGGCTATCGTGTCTCGCCGGAACTGATTGACAAAGTGCGTTCGGGGACCTGGAACCCAGAAACAGATGAGCAAGACCGAGCGCTGAAAGACGCCCTTGCAGCGCGTGGATATTGGGAAGCATTTCAGAGAGTGAAGGAAAGCATTCGGGCAGTTCTGGAAGGTGCTGACGCGGGTGAGGTTGTTGAGCGCGATCTGAGTGATTGGTATCGCAACCTATTCGCACCGTCTGTCACAGCGGGCATCCTGAAGGCCTCTCAACTTGCAGGCTACCGATCGTCCCCTGTGTACATTCGGCAATCCCAGCATGTCCCAATGAGTCCTGAGGCAGTTCGAGACTGCATGCCGGTCTTCTTCGACCTACTCAAGGCGGAAGATGACCCGACTGTTCGGATCGTCCTTGGACATTTCATCTTCGTATTTATCCATCCGTTCCTGGACGGGAACGGTCGAATAGCGCGCTTTCTGATGAACGTCATGATGGCCGCTGCCGGGCAACCATGGACAGTCATCAAGCTCGAACAGCGCGCGGCTTACATGGCCGCTTTAGAGACAGCGAGCGTGAGGGAAGATATTCGACCGTTTGCAGCTTTTCTGGCCGAGACAAGGGCAGCGCAATGACAAATAAATATGTTCTGGTCATGGGAAGCGCCAATGACGCCGAACGCCAGCCATTCAAGTTCTACATTTGAGCGAGTCCGACGATGAGAAACACTCATTCTGCAGCTACCGTTAAGACGCCAAGCCTGATCGACATCGCTGAGTTGCGCGTCTAGCTCATGCCAGTAACCCTAACCCCAATACGGCAGAAAGATTGTTGGTCGGGCTCCACTTGGACGATTGAGGACGAGGACCAGCTTGCTGAGCTCCTGGCCCGCGTCGCAATAGGTCAGTCGCGAACAGTGGAGCGCATATTGCGCGCCACAGGCGATTTGCCCGCGCGCTATCCCAAAGGCGGTTTCGAAGGTGCGCGAAAGCTTTTGACCGTCGGCACTGGCGACAAGACCTACCATCGGGATGGTTGGGTTTTTCAGGTCATTGCGTGGATCGCCGCTCACCGTTTCGACGATGAGGCTCTCATACGGGCTCCACAGATGATTAAAGCGGACAAAGGGTTGGATGGCCTCATTATTGAGTTCGACAGCGACGGCATTGCCCATGTTGTCATCTGCGAAGAGAAGGCGACCAAGAACCCTCGGAACCAAGTTAAATCAAAGGTCTGGCCGGAGTTTGAGCAGTTTGAAACAGGCGGACGAGACAACGAACTCATTGCGTCGGTAACTTCGCTACTTGAGGTATCCAGAGACCCAGACCCCGACGGGACTGTTGCCGATATTCTATGGAATGAAAAACGGGCATACCGCGTGGCGGTGACCGTTGGTGGCAAATATGCATCGGCAAAGGGACGCAAGGGCTTGTTCAAAGGGTATGAGAAGTCTGTACTGGGTGACGTAGCACGCCGGCGCGCCGAAACCTTAGTTTTGGAAGACGTTCGCGACTGGATAGATTGTGTAGCGGAGAAAGCGCTCGTCAAGATCGACAGTGCCGAGGCGGCAGCCAATGTATGATCCCGCAACGTCCGAACTCATCAGGTCCACCCCAGACTTGCCCGACCTGGACCGCGAAGGTTTGCCTGACCGACTTGCACGTGCTTTCGCCGAGATCGTATCGGCAAGGGTACTGCTTCGCGAGAGTGAAAATGGGGAAGAGCTTCTCGAGGACACAATTCGATTTGCACGCCGGTTGGCGCAGACCAATGAAGCATTGGTAGCCATTAATCCCGATAGAGAAAACCGGGCAGCGGCAGGCTTTGTTGCCGCAACGGCTTATCAGTTGGTTCATCAAGCGATCGCTCTACGGGACTCGGACCAGCCAGTTTCATTTGTATCGCCGAATACGATCAGTCCGGATGTTTCGGCAATGCTCCTGTTCTTGGTAGCCGGGGCATCGGCTGATGCTGCTGAGGTGGCAGACTCTATCCGCATCCCGAGCGGCGATTGGCTGCAGTCGGAACTGATTCTTCACTTGATCATGCTCGCAAAAGGACAAGTTGGTCGTATTCGGAATCGAAAGCGACCGCCCCAAGACCGACTCGTCTCGGGTACCGGTGGCGAGCGAGCCAATGCAGCGCTCTACTATCGACTCTTGCGAGGTGTGCGAGCCTTGGCCTTCGTGCTGCAAGGGCGTCGAGTGAGGGGGATGGTCGATCCAATTGCAGTCTTCTCTGAAGTAAAGTCGCTCGCCGCCGGCGCATCAGATCTGGAGGATACATTCCCCGAAGGTGCAATCGCTGTCTTTCCCGGACCGTTCCATTTGGCCAGTCTCTTGATCGCTGCAGGCTCCGCCCTGATGGAAAGCGCCGTCGTTAACCTACCGCCTCCGGATGGCGTACCTGAGGATCGTTGGACCGAGGCCATGAAAACGGTTGCCGAGACGCGCCCGTATCTGTGGCGTAATCACAAGGACGCCGTCGCCCAAGGGTACCTCAAGATTGGCACATCTGCTGCGATAGGGTTCCCCACTGGAGCCGGGAAGTCGACGACCGCACAACTCAAAATTCATGCAACTTTGTTATCCGGGCGCAAGGCGGTATTCCTAGCTCCTACGCACGCTCTCGTTGATCAGACAGCACGGGACCTGCGCGGTGCATTTCCGCGGGCAACCGTTCGCGGTGAACGTATGGACGAATTCGGGTTTTCTGGGGATAGCGACGAGTTGCCGGACGTCATGGTGATGACTCCAGAAGCCTGTCTCCTTACCAGTCATATGGAACCAGAGCGGTTTGATGACGTCGGTCTTTTGATCTTCGATGAATGTCATCTGATGCATCCGAGCACTGACGGAGACCGGAGAGCAATCGACGCGATGCTATGCATCTTGGGGTTTACCCGCGTTGTACCGGACGCCGATATCGTCCTGATGTCGGCTATGATGAAGAACACATATGAACTGAGCGGTTGGCTGGCGGAGCTGACAGGTAGAAACTCTCTTGCTCTCGACAATGCATGGAAACCAACCCGGCAACTAAGGGGATGCGTCGTTTACGATGAAAAGAGACTTGCTGACCTGCGAAAACTCTTGCGGAATGCTCGCGCAAAAAGCTCCACTGCGGGGGTTCCTGCTGCGGTAAAGCGCAAGCTGACGGCAAAACCAAACGCGTTCTTCAGCGTGAAGCAGACATGGGCGTCACAGGTTCGCCGCGACTATGCTCTTGTACCACTCTTGAACGAAACACTTCAGCTTTCGACAAACAAGTTCTGGAAAGTGACGCCCAACTCCGGTGTCGTTGCATCTTCAGTCGCTGCTGCAGCCGCTGGAGCAGGGCTACGAACTCTCGTCTTTTCTCAATCCATACCGAATGCCTTTTCTATATCAGAAAAGGCCGGGGCAGCGCTTGATGAATGTAGTGTCGAACTGACTGAAACTGAGCAGCGTCTGTATGAGATTTCCGTCGATGAAATGGGTGGTGCTGATCAGCTGTACTTGACTCTTGTGGGCGGAAAATTGGCATCCCAGGCTGCGACGCACCATGGACAATTGCTTCCTGAGGAACGCCAGCTAGTGGAGGCGCTGTATAAGCGAAAGGGGGCGTTGGCCGTGCTCGCAGCGACCCCGACGCTCGGTCAAGGTATGAACTTGCCTGCCGATTTGGTCATCATAGCAGAAGACAGCCAATTCGACGCCTCTTCCGGTCGAAAAGACCTCCTGGGCCCAGAGGACCTGCTAAACGCAGCCGGTCGTGCCGGCCGGGCAGGCGAAAGCGCAACCGGTATCGTTCTAGTCATCCCCGGACAGGTCGTCGGCCTGGACGATGCTGAGAACAAGATCGGGTCAAGATGGAGTAGGCTGCGAGACATATTTGGCCAAACCGATCAGTGTTTGGTGCTGGACGATCCATTTACGGCCCTAATGGACCGTATCCACAATAGCGCAACTGAAATCGGTGACTTGGAGCGTTACGTCGTCGCGCGCTTGGCAGAAACTGATCATGGCGACGATGGAAAAGTTGACATACGACTTGGCCTCGCGAGGAGCTTCGCGGCTTATCGTAAACGTCAAGATGCGGACGAAGACTGGGTTGAAAGCAGAACTGCCGCAGCACTTTCACTTCTGAAGAGCGATGATGGAGACCTAGCCGTTGAGCAATTGTCTTTGCGCAACACCGCATCCATGTTGGGGCTGCCGGAGGATATTCTGGACGACATGTCAAAGGCTCTCAGCAAGCACGGTTTTAGAAACTTCAAAACCGTCGAAAGCTTGTGCGATTGGGTGTTCGAGTGGCTGATGGTTAAACCGGAGTACCTGGTTCGCTTGGTCAAGTTGGAGACCCTGGAGTATCTCTTCGGAACGGAAATCAAGAAGCTAAAGGATGATCAATCGCGTGCATCCTACTCACTTCCGAAGCTTCGCGCGGCCTTGAAGGACTGGATGAACGGTGCGCCGCTCAAGAAAATTCAAAAGCGGCTTTCTGACAAAACACGCGACAAGAAGCGCTCTACGAGTGCTCGAAAGTTCGTGATTAGACTTGTTCCTGATCTCGCCCATCTCATGGGGGCGCCGCTTCAAATCCTTCAGGGTCATGTCAACGTGCATTCGGCGGAAAAGACAGAACCGTGTACAGCGATGGTGTTTGCCAATCGTTGCGTAAGGCGGGGATTTTCAAATGCTGAGATGGCCGCGTTTGGGTCACTTATGTGGTCAGCCAAATGGTCGCGGCGTGAAGTCCATCGACATTTCGCAGAAATCGTACCCTATCTCAAACCGGCTGCGGTTAGTGAATCTCAAGAGGCATTGGAAGCACGCGTGGAGTCCGCTTCTGATAGCGAACTAAACAATAGAGATCTGGACGACCTCATCTAATCAGCAAGATTGGACGGCTCGACAATTTCCAATTCCGGCAGATCCCGCAGGCTCTGCAGATCGAACGTCACCAGAAACGTCTCCGTCGTCACGAAGGTATGCGGCGCCCCGGGCCGCGGCGACCGGGGCCCGCTGGCGATCAAGTCCTTGTACCGCAGCCGGGCCAGAAGATCGCGACTGACCTCCTTGCCGAAGATGTCGGCCAGCCCGGCGCGGTCGATCGGCTGGTGATAGGCAATGGCGCAGAGCACCGTAAGCGGTGCGCCGATCCCACCTATTTGACGTAATTCCACGGTAGCAGATCGTTGATCTGGCTTTGTTTGTGGCCTGCGACGATGGCAGTGACCGTATCTGTCAGATAGGCATGCGGATCGACACTGTTCAATTTGCAGGTCTCGATCAAGGAAGCGATGACGCCCCAGTTTGTGGCCCCGTCGTCGTGGCCAGCGAAGAGTGCGTTTTTGCGGTTCAGAGCTATGGGACGGATCGTGCGTTCCACTGCGTTGCTGTCCATTTCGATGCGGCCGTCGGTCAAAAACAGGCACAGCCCGTCCCAGTATTTTGCGATGTATTTGAGCGCTTCACCCAAAGGGGCTTTAGCAGACAGCCGCGCGCGGTTGGTCGTGAGCCACTCCTCAAACGCGACGATCAACGGTGCCGATTGGTCTTGCCGTGCTGCCAATCGCACCTCGGGTGCCAGACCCCGGATATCCTTTTCGATCAGGTAGAGCGCAGCGATCTGTTTCAGCCCGTCTTCGGCGATGGGGGCAGTGCCAGATTGTGCAACTTCGTGCAGTTTGCGGCGTGCGTGGGCCCAGCAGTAGGCCAAGTCGACATTGTCATCGGCGCGTTTGAGTAAGCGGTTATACCCGGCATATCCGTCCACTTGGAGGATGCCAGAGAAGCCTTTCAAAATGTCATCTGCATATTGGCCGGAACGCCCGGGCGCATATGTAAAGGCAACGCCCGGTGGAGCCGCTCCACACCAAGCCCTATCATCGCGGGCCAGTGCCCAGAAGTAACCAGTTTTGGTTTTACGTTTGCCAGGATCAAGCACTGGTGCTCTTGTTTCATCCATGAACAATTTGGTTGAGCTTTTCAGATCAGCCATTAACGCATCGAAGACAGGACGGAGTTCATAGGCTGCCTTGCCGACCCATCCTGCAAGGGTGGAGCGATCCAGATCAATGCCTTGACGGCTGTAAATCTGTGCTTGGCGATACAACGGCAAGTGATCTGCGTATTTGCTGACAAGAACATGCGCCACCGTTGCCTCTGTCGGCATACCACCAGGGATAAGCCGGGCGGGTGCGGGTGCCTGAACAACCCCATTGGTGCAGGACCGACATGCATACTTTGGGCGGCGGGTAACGATCACACGGAACTGAGCGGGGATGATGTCCAATCGTTCAGACGTATCCTCACCAATCATATGGCGCTCAGCACCGCAGCCGCAGGTCATGCTATCGGGCGCAATCACTTCTTCAATACGCAGTAAATGTTTGGGGAGTGAGCCACGGTTGGTATTGCGCGGTTTTGTCGGGCGCGATGCAGGTGGATCCACGGCGTCATCTTCAGCGTGGACCGCCGCCATCGCCGTTTCGATGTCTTCCAGCGCCAGCTCAAACTGCTCGGGATCGGCCTTCTCAGAGCGTGCGCCAAACAGCGCACGCTTGAAGTCAGCAACCAGTTTCTCCAACTGATCGATACGATCCTGCTTGCGCAGATTGCGGTCCTCTGAGGCGGCAAGCAGCGCCTTCAGGGCCTCAATATCATTAGGGAGCTCGGCAGGTTTTGACATGGGGAATGACTACCATTTCCTGCACCTCAATACCCCTGCAAAAGACGGCCTGATTCATTCTGCCGCAGTCGGCGGACGCGCGGACAAAGCCCTTACTTTCCGCCAGTCCAATCCTGAGAATAGCGCTTCAAACTGGGCGTGGTTCAGCGCCATCAAGCCATCTTTGATGGCGGGCCAGGTGAAGATATGCTCCTCCAGCCTCTTGTAAGCCATGACCAGCCCGGTGCCGTCCCAATACAACAGCTTCAGCCGATCTTCCCGTTTCGAGCGGAAAACAAATACGGTCCCCGTGAAGGGGTCTTTGCGTAACTCGTTTTTGACAAGCGCTGCCAGACCGTCATGACCTTTGCGGAAGTCTACCGGCTTGGTCGCCACAACGATCCGCACCCGGTTTGAAGGGAACATCATGAGGGCGCATTCAAGGCGCGAGCAATCTCGGCAATGCGCGCCGCTGATGTTCTTGCATCCAATCGCACGGTGACAGCACCACAGATCAGATCCAACGGCGACAGCTGCGCAGGTTCAGGTGCCACATCGACATCCTCGCGCACAACCAGCGCTGCAAAGCTCGGTTCTTCAGCCAAGGCAGGCAGAACCAGCTTGCCCTCCCGCGCCATCCGCCGCCATTCCGACAAATGATTGGCCCGCATGTCATACCGCCGAGCAACTGCGTCCACCGAGGCACCCTCCACCAGCGTCTCGGCCACAATTTGCGCCTTCACCGCATCCGGCCACCGGCGGTGACCACGCGGGCCCACAACCAAATCAATGTTACTGAGAAGCTCCGTTGAGCGCTCCATGGAGAAACTCCCTGATAATCCATCCGTAAGGGCTGAATCTCAGATCAGGGGCTTACAAGGAAGGTGGGGTCGGTGCATCGCTTACAGAGCACCCCCATCTCCATCTCGGTAAAGGCGAGGGACTGGTCACCAAGGTCGGCGGTGGTCTTGATCGCATCGGCAAACTGCGGTCGCGTGCGGAACATCCAACCGCCAGCCACTTGGGCCAGTTCGTAAGGACGACCCGTCAGCTCGGCCTGGATGTCCTCGATCAGCATCTCCACGGAGGCCCCCTGCCCCACCACGCGGGCCAGATCTTCGCGACTTACCGGTGAGGCACTGGCGAAGAGCACCGCTTCGACCCGGCCCATCCATTCGCGCCAGCGCAACTCCTGCGGCAGGTCCTTGAGCTCGCGGTCAAAAACGGCGCCGCTTTCATCCGCCGGTTGCCGTTTCCTCGTTGCCGTCGTCATGGCGCGATCCCATAGAGCCGGAAAGTAGGCCGCCCGGTCAGTTCTCGCGCCACGCCCAGCTCGACCAGCCGGTCGCAGAACCGCCGCGCGGCACGATCTGTCATGGAGATCGACGTGCCGCGAACAAGTGGTGACAACTGTCACTGTACCCTAATTAATCAGAATCTGCGGATTCAGGGTCATTTTGGGCATTTTTGTACCCTTAATTGCAGTATATCCACAGGCCCGGTGCTTCAGGATTTGACCGCATCTGAGCACCTCCAAATTGCATCGGCCCGCGCCAGAAGCGCTTGACGATCTGCCCCAGATCCAAGCTCGGAGATGGCCTGCCGGGCTGCTCGTAGAGCGCTTTCTGACGCTCTCGACTTGCTCGTTCTATGTTCTTCCTGTTCCGGCAGATGTTCTGTTTCCCGCCGTCCCGGAAGCCGCTGGTCGAGGTCATTCGACAGAGCACGCATCCGTTCAATCACCCGACCATGCTGCGGAAAGGCGCGGCGTAACCCCCGAACCGCCCAATAGTTTCCTCTCAGAATGAGGGTAGCGCCCACAATGGGACGGGTCACGCCGACACCAACCGCGGCAAGTGCCATCAACCTTTCGCGCCCGTTCCCAGATGTGAGCGACCCCAGATTCCCGATCTCCAGCGCTGCCAAGAGATGCAAGGTCAAATCCACCCGGCGCAACCGCGCGGGATTGTTCGTGGTGACGGCGGACTTCAGAGCTTTGGCACCGCGATCAGCGCGCGCAAGAAGCCGACCTGATACGGCTACTTTTGGATACTGGCAAGTTCATCCAATCAGGAGCGTCTCTTTGCTTTTTTCACTAATTCTTGCAGTTATCGCCATCGTTTCGAGTAGTTGGATACATCTTGCGGTCATGCGGTGGGTATCGGTTGGCATGGCAAAGATACCTTTGGAGCCGTTCAATCGTGTCATGATGGCCGTACTGATCCTGTTTTTCGCGCATTTCGCCGGAATAGTTGTCTTTGCAGGCATGTTTGGCGTCGGTCACCAGCTTTTGAGCATCGGCGGCTTTTCCGGTGAGAGCGTTGATACCGTTCTGGATTATTTTTATTTTTCCGTCGTCAGCTATACGTCCCTTGGTCTTGGCGATATTTTCCCGACAGATCACCTGCGTCTTCTGACGGGCGTCGAGGCCTTGACCGGACTGTTGCTGATCGCGTGGTCAGGTGCATATCTTTTCGCGATGATGAACCGGCTTTGGGATTGGCCCCCCTGCGCCGAGCCTGACAAACCGAAAAAATGAAAAAGGGCATACCCGACACCTGCTAGCCGGACGCGCCTTTTTCAGGAGGGCTATAGCACTTTCGAGAAGTGTTTCAGTGGTCTTCGCTGGGTCGTGGTGCAGTCCAGCGCGACAGATAAATCCGTTGGAACACAAAGACTGATGTGATCGCAATCACAGCGTACACAACAATGAGCGGATCGGATTGCAGCTTCATAGCTGTAAAGGCCACCAGCACCACAGCGTCAAACAACAAGGCCAAGACGATGACAAATGCTTTCGCTTCAACCTCTTTTCGCATGAAGCGCAAGACGCCCCAATGGACGATCATGTCCATGATCAGATAAAAGAAAGCCCCCAATGACGCGATCCGGGTCAGATCAAAAAACACCGCAAGGATAGAGGCGATCACCACCGTATAGACCAGCGTGTGACTGCGGATAGGTCCCGACATCCCGAAATGCCGGTGCGGGATCATGTTCATATCGGTGAGCATGGCCAGCATCCGCGACACCGCAAAGACACTGGCAAGAACACCAGACGCCGTCGCAACAGCCGCCAGCACGACGGTAAAATAGAACCCCGCGTTGCCAAGTGCGGGTGCGGCGGCCTCAGCCAATGAATAGTCTTTGGCCGCGATAATCTGGTCTATCGTCAGGCTTGATCCGACCGCAAAGGCCACAATCAGATAGACAACAACACAGATCGTGATCGAGATAATGATCGTGCGGCCAACATTGCGGTGCGGATTGATGATCTCGCCGCCGCTGTTGGTGATCGTGGTGAACCCCTTGAACGCCAGAATGGCAAGGGCCACGGATGCTATAAAGCCGGTGATATCAAATCCGCCAGACGCCGTGCTCGCCGCGGCGAATTGAAACCCGCTTGCCCAAAGTGCTGCTATGCCGAACAACGCGATACCGCCAATCTTGAGCACCGCCATAATCAGCGAGAGCAGTCCAACCGATCGGCTACCGGCGATATTGACGAGAAAGGCAAAAAGGATCACCCCAACGGCAAGGATCGGCACCAGCGGACCACCAGTTATGTCGAAGGGTCGCAAGACATAAGTCGCAAAGGTTCGCGCAACGAGGCTTTCGGAGATCACCATTGACAGCGCCATCAACAGCGCCGCCGCTGCGGCAATTGCACCCGGTCCGTATGCCTTTTGCAGGATCATCGCGATGCCACCCGAAGACGGAAACGCATTCGACATCTTTACGTAGCTGTATGCACTGAAACTTGTGATGATCCCGCCCACGACAAACGCCAATGGAAAGAGCGGTCCGGCCAGCTGCGCGATCTGACCTGTCAGCGCGAAAATACCGGCTCCGATCATCACGCCGGTGCCCATCGCCACCCCGCCGCTTAGGCTGATGGAGCCTTTATTTTCAGTGTCGCCGCCGTGTTGATGATCCATTTAGAACGCCTTCATTTTCGATTTGTTGCGGGTTTTGCAATGGGCGGACGATCCGGCGGCGCGATCCGGTAATCGCGCTTGTCGCTCAACAAAGGATTGGGCGTCCGCACCAAGCATATCTCGTTGTTTACAGTATAGATAAGTGAGCTGGGAAGTGAAGGTCTGAGCTGGACTGTGTCTCAGGGATTTGGGGCGATCCAGAGCAAGAGCTACCAAAAAAATCATGCCGGTCCGTGCACGACATATGCATCACGATGCACATCTGCCGCGCACGGACCGGCTTTGGTTTTTTCGGACATCGTTACCTGATGCTGGCGCCGAGATGGTCTAGCTACAACAGCAGCCACCGGATTTTGCAGCAGGTGTTTTGACGGATGCCTGTGATGCCGCTGGGGCATCTGCAACCTGGCTGGCCTTGTTTCCACCGCAGCATCCTCCGCCTTTGGCGGTTTCAACTTCAGATGGTTCGGTTTTGGTTGTTGTCTGGTCTATTTGGGCCTCCTGACACTAAGGGTACATATATCAGACGCCATAAGCGCCACTTCGTTACAGTGGAATAATCGTTGCCCGTTTTTTTTCGCGTCAATTTTGGGCAACGACCCGTAACGGTGTTCAAAATTGAATCAGGTGTTACAAAAATGCGGGCGCCCTGCTTCCGGCGGGCGGATTTTCGTCGTTACAGTGCAGCAGGAAAATCTTCCAGTAAGGAAAAATGATGCGATCTATTTTTGCGACTTCCGCCGTCGTCATCGGTCTGGGCTTACCCGGCGTGACAATGGCTCAGGAATTAAGTCTGTCCGCAGGCGCAACCCTCACCAGCCGATATGTTTTCAACGGCATTGAACAGACTACCGGCGCGGCGTTCCAGCCTTGGGCGGAGGCCGAGTACGAAGGTTTTTATGCAGGCGTCTGGGCGTCAAACACTGCCAGATCAATTGTTGGCAGTTCTGTTGAGGTGGACCTCTATCTGGGCTATCGCAATGAAGTCGGCAAGTTCAACTACGATCTGGGATATACCCGATACTATTATCGCAACCCGAGCAATGACTGCTGCGGAGAGGTCATCCTGTCATTGGGGTACTCCGTACTGGATCCGCTGGATGTCGGCCTTCGGTTTGCGCATGACCCCGTTGCGGATTACGTTAATTCAAGCGTCTCGATCGACTACGCATTCGATGACAAATTTGGTGCTTCAGCCAACTACGGCACGATCAGCAATGGGGGACACGACTACTGGAGTGTCGGTGGCAGCTATGCGATCTCCGATAACTTTGGCATTGACGCGTCATGGCATGACACCAGTATCAGTGACGGATTGTTGATTGTATCGCTGACCACCGAATTCAGCCTGCGCTAAGTTTTCCAAGACGGACAAAGCGCCGTATCCGGCTTTTGCTGGACGCGGCGCTTTGCGTTGCGCTGTCAAAATTTGATGATCCATGTCGGTTATGCATGAACCA
Source organism: Sulfitobacter sp. SK025 (assembly GCF_003352105.1). Taxonomy (NCBI): domain Bacteria; kingdom Pseudomonadati; phylum Pseudomonadota; class Alphaproteobacteria; order Rhodobacterales; family Roseobacteraceae; genus Sulfitobacter; species Sulfitobacter sp. SK025. The sequence continues at coordinate 90,991 of NZ_CP025813.1, forward strand.
CATTGAAGGTTTGCGATCAACTGGGCAACAGCCCCGCAAATGCCCCCATAGACAGGGTAATCAGGACAGTGACCGTCGCCACGACAACAAGCAGGGCGTGTGGTGACGGGGTGTCCATGCCGGTTTTTGAGCTTGCGGTCTGATACATCGGCACCACGATGCGCAGATAAACACCAAGCGCCAGCACGGAATTCAGGATGCCGATCACCGCAAGCCAAAGGAACCCTGCCTCAACTGCAGAGGTGAACAGATAGACTTTGCCGACAAATCCAAACAGCGGCGGGATGCCGGTGAGCGACAGAAGGAATATCACCATCGACAGCCCCATAATTGGTCGATTGCGGCCAAAACCGCGCATGTCGACAAGGGTGCGTCCAGCTATCATCACAATGGCAAAAGCACCCAGGTTCATTGCGACATATGCGGCACCCATGATGATAATCCCCGGGACCGCAAGTGGGCTGGCGCCGAGTGCCACAATGCCGAGCAAGAAATACCCAGATTGGGCGATCGAAGAATAAGCGATCAGCCGCACCAGATTGGTCTGTACCAACGCTGTCAGATAGCCATAGGTCATTGTGATCGCTGCGATCATTGCGATCACCAGTGGCCAAGCGCTGCCGACGGGCATGTCGCGCAGCACCTGCGCAAAGGCAAAGATTGCCGCGAGCTTGGTGATAACCGACAGGTAGGCGGCAATGGAAACCGGCGCCCCGTCATAGGCGTCAGGTGCCCAGAAGTGAAACGGCACAAGCCCAGCTTTGTAGCCGAGGCCGATGATCACTGCGACCAGGCCCGCAATGGCGATCAGCGGCTTGTCCTCCAGCGCCGCGAGGTCCGAGAACAGCGTCGATCCCACGCCCCCGAACCAAAAGCTCAGCCCGTAGATCATCACGGATCCGGTGACAGCCCCGAAAACAAGATATTTCATCGCGGCCTCTGTCGCCGCATCATCGCGCGGGAAAGCCACCAGCGCAAAAGAGCCTAAGCCCGTCAGTACCACACCCAATACAAGCAGCATTGTGTCGCCGCCACCGGACAGCGTCAGCGCCCCAAGAGTAACAAGGCAGATCAGCGCATAGACGCTGCCCTCGCGCTCCTGTCCGGCGATTTCGGCGCGCGCCATCAACAGCGCCAACGCTGTGCCAGGCAGCAGGATCAGCTTGGCCCAGCCCGAAATCAGGTCGATCCGGTAAGTGCCGCTGAACACGGTTGTGTCGGCGTGCAGGACCGGCAATGTCAGCAGCGTTGCCGCCGTCAGCCCCGCCAGCCCGAGGACCAGAACCAGCCGCGCCGCGCGCGCCATCTCGGCCACGATCATCAACATGGCCACAGATGCCAGCAAAAGCTCAGGGATCAGAAAAGAAAGTTCGCGCCCCATCAGAAGCTCAGGCTTGCCATAGTTGTGTGGATCATATCGATCAACCAGCCGGGGGCCACACCGACCAGCACCGTCAGAATCAAAAGAGGCACAATCACCAGCTTCTCCCTGCGGTCTAGATCGCGCATTTCCAGCCATTTCTCGTTCTCGGAGCCAAGGAACACGGCGGCGATGGCGCGCAGATACAGGCCTGCGGTTACCACGATGGCAAGGATAGCTATGATCGCCCATGGAGCGGTATTCAGGGTCGCCAGAAACACCTGAAACTCTGCAGGGAAATGCGCCAACCCCGGCAAACCAAGTGAAGCGAACGCCATCAGGATGAACGACCAGCCCAACCACGGCACACGGCCCAGCAGACCACCAAATTCACTCATATCGCGGCTGTGGGCGCGGTCCTGCAACATGCCCAGCAAAAAGAACAACGCGCCTGTCACCAGACCGTGGCTGACCATCTGCAAAGTCGCACCGTCCAATGCAATTGTGCGGATACGCAAATCAACGGTAAGCGCGGCCACCGCCACACCCATCACGACATAGCCCATGTGGTTAATCGACGTGTAGGCAATCATTTTTTTCAGATCAGACTGTGCCAGTGCGGCGAAGGCCCCGTACAGCGCGCTGACCACCCCCACCGCTAGGATTACCTGACCGGCTTGCGCAAATGCCTCAGGCGTCATTTGCAAAGCAAAGCGTACCAGTCCGTAAGTGCCGAATTTCAGCATCACACCGGCCAGGATCACGCTGCCCGCCGTGGGTGCCTGAACATGTGCGGCAGGTAGCCAAGTGTGCACCGGAAAGGCCGGTATCTTGACTGCGAAGGTAAACAGCATCGCAATCAGCGCAAGCATCGCCGCAATGCCTGTCAGAGGTGGCATGTCGATCCAGACGCGCATGTCGAAGGTGCCACTGCTCAGATACAACCCGATAATCGCGAGCAACAGCGGCAACGACCCCAGCAACGTATAGATAAAGAACATCAGCGCGGCGCGCTGTCGGTCTTCATATCCCCATCCGGCGATCATGAAATACATGCCTACCAGCGAGACCTCGAAAAAAACATAAAACAGCAGTCCGTCAAGCGCCATAAACGTGCCAAGTGCGGCCGTTTCGAGCATAAGCATCAACACAACATAGCTTGGCGCACGATCGCTGATCCGCGCCGAGTAGATCGCTGACAAAAAGAACAGCAACGACGTGAGCAACACCAACGGCAGGCTCAACCCGTCCAGTCCCAACCGATAAGCGGCACCAATGGCCGGTATCCACGCGAGTTCCTCAATCTGGGCGAAACCGCCCGCAATAGTGCCGCGCGACCAGATCACAAGCGTGAGCATGAATACGATACCCGTGCAGATGTGACAATGCGGCACCTGACAAAAACGCCACATCTTCAGAGGTTTCACCATGCTTAGAGGTGACCCAGTCGGGAATTCGCATTAGCATGTCGAGGTCTGCGAGAGGTCGGGCATTGGCAAATGTCATGCGTAATTCCTACCGCGTTGCGGCGCTTTTGGCCACAAAATAGCGCCCTAAGCGCCCCATCTTGTCGTTCTCCATTATGTCCAATAAGTTTACATTATCGGACGTAAAAATGATATGCTCAAAAACATGGGTAATTGTCGTTTTAGTTTCATGGGTGGATTCGGCCAAAATTCCCCCTCTCGTCGAGGAAATTTCCATTTAACCGGTGGACAGGCCTCTTGCTCAATCTGTGGACTCGTTCCGCTCCAGCTTCAACTGCGCGCTTTCCTTTGCCGTTCCGTGGATCTCGCCCATCCGTGAGCCACGGCAATGGGGCGGCACGCCGGAACAGGACGAGGGCGGCCTCCGGCACGACTGCGCCGGGCACCAGATCTGCGCCAAAGAGATCATGCAAGATCACCAGCGTCAGAGCCCGCCAGCGCACTGATAGGTGGCGAAGAGGCGCAAGCCGACCGACGGCCGCGCGGGCTTCGTAAGGGCAGTTCCAGCCCGGTTCATCGTACCAGAGCGCAAGGACAGGCCGGGCTGCCCCGTCACGATCAAGCGGTGCCCAGAGGGTGCGAATTGCATGCTCAAGTCGATCAAGGCGGCCGGGGCCACCTATGACGATTCCGCTGATCTGGCGTTGGATCTCGAGAACGTTTGCAGCAAAATCTGCGTTCAAAGGGTCCTCTGTCTCCCCTCCCCCACTGGTCAGAACGGTATTGCACTTGTGACAGAAGGGCCGCAGCAGACCATTCAGCATGCGAAAAGAAAGCCTCAGGCCGCTGCGACACGCAGGGCAGCGATCCAGAAGCATGGTCCGGTGTTCCGGGCAAACCACCTGCTCCGCCAATCGCCAATTCACCCGAAGATAGGCATCGCGACCGGCAGCGACATCCGCATCGAAACAGGCAAGGCAGACCGGGACTGTCTCGGTCAGAAGCCAGCCCTGCGGCCGACCAGGATATCGGGAAGCCAGTGACCTGCGACGAAGCCGTTCCGGATCGATCCTGCAGGCCTTCGCCCATAGCCTGAGCAGCCCCATGTCCGGCACCACATCGTCAATCTGCCGTGCGCCTGCGTACCTACCCGCCTGCCCCGCCAGGAACACCATCAGCTCAAAGGGCTCCGCCCCGTAGCGCGCGGCAACCCGCGCCGTCCAAGACGTGAGCAATTCGTCACGGAATGGACGCGGTGCGACGGGCAATCTGGCCGGCACCATCATGCCCCGACCCGTTGTTGCACGGGCTTTCCCCGCCGCCGAGCGGTCTGGGTCATCGAGACCAGCGGCAGCACCAGATTGTCGCCAAAACTATCCGCGTCGAGGCGCTCCTTGCCCGACCGGACCGCATCTTCTGCCGCCGTCTCGATCAGGCGGAAGATGCGCGCCGTCACACCGGAGGTCAGCTTGTGAATCCGTTCTCTGGCCTCCCCACTGATCAGAGCGGAGGCCTCGCGCAAAGGCAGGATGCGTTCGAAACTTTTCAAGAGCCCGGCGAAGGCGGTATCGTTCTGCCAGGGCTTGAGATGGAACGCCTCGAAGCGCTCGGCCAGTTGTGCATCGGTCAGCAACGCCTGGCGCGCGAGGTCAGTCCCTGCACAAACCAGCGGGATCCGTAAATCATTGGCCAGAAACCTTATGGCGTTGAGAAATATGCGCTGCTGGCGGAACGTACCAGCGAGCATACCGTTCACCTCGTCGAGGATGATCATCTTCGCCCCCACGGTCCGTAGCAGCGATCGGCAGATATCCTTCTCGCGGGCGAGCGTACCGCCTGCCATCGCCGGTGCCCCCATGGCCGCCAGAAGTTCGCGGTACAGATCGCGCTCAATGGGTTCAGAAGGTACCTGCGCGACGACCACCGGACGCTGGTCAACTCCGGTGATCTGGCTGAACTTCGGCGGGTGGTCGCGTTCAAACTTGCGGACGATCTTGGTCTTGCCCATGCCGGTATCGCCATAGATCAGCAAGCAGGGCATCCGGTCACGCGGCGGATAGGTCAGCAGGTTCTCCAGACGTGCCAGAGCAACCCCGGACTGATCGAAACCGATCCAGCGGTCGGCCCGGATCCAGGCGATGCGCTCATCATCAGGCAGCGCCGCGAACCGGCGGTAGGCCGGATCAAGATGTGCAACTGCGCAGCCTTCGGTCACGACCATTCCTCAACTTCGAACCCCGGGTGGTCCCTGAGCACATTCTCACTTTCCTCTGGTTCCGGGACGGCATCCTCAGCCTCGTAGGCCCCTGCCCCATCAAGCGCTCGGTCTCGTCGCTCGAGAAACCGCCTGGCTTCCCGGGTTCTACTGCTGGCCGCATCAACCAGGGCGCGCTGTTCCTCGATCACTGCGAATATGAGATCTTCGTCCTCGAGCGCGCGCCCGCGCTCGCGCAAAATCGCCTGCGCACGGCGATGCTCCGCAAGGGTGATCGACGGATGGCGCAGATCTGCAAACCGCACGGGATATCGTTGGCCCTCAGGGCTCCGGACAAAGACCGTGGAGAGGTCACGAGGATCGTAGAACACGCGCAATTGCCGGCCCTGCCGACCCGCCCAGAGGCTCAGGACATCGTCCCAATACCGCAGGCCGAAAAGATGGATGCCATCGCGGCGCACCATGCGTTCCGTGCTCGGCAGAAAGTCGATTCGGAACCCCTCCGGGTCATATGGACGACGCACTGGTGCCTCGCGTCGCCCACAGGCCTCGTTCCAGGCCGCAACTGGCGGAATCCCGAGCGCACGGTGCCGTTCAGCATGATAACGGGTGATTTCCAGCGCCAACCAGCGCTCCAGCTCGTCGAGCGTCATCGCCGACTTGCCCACGGAATCGTAGTCACCACGGTCCTTGATGCTGCTGAAGGTCGATCCCGGCAGCAGGTGGACCGCCCCCATCATTGTGCCGATCAGCCGCTCGATGTGACCGCCGTAATGTGGTGCCCCAATCGGACGGTACTGTAGTGAAATCCCGTGCTCTTCCGCACCCCGCTTCATCGCCTTCGAGCGGAATTCCTTGGCATTGTCGACGTGAATGGTCTCCGGCAATCCTTCTGCTGGCCAGTCCGCGTCGATCCCCAAGCTTTCCAGCCAGTTGAATTTGGGCTGCACCAGGTGCTGAATGGCCAGTGCCACCGACAAGGCCGATGGCGGCTCCAGTGTCAGATAGAATCCCGCCACCATGCGGCTTGCGACGTCGATGGCGAGCGTCAGCCAGGGCCGTTGCAAGGGTTTCCGATGAACCCGGTCCACAACGATGACATCCACCAGCGTGTGGTCGATCTGAACCACCTCATAAGCCCGTTCGACCTGATAGCTGCCCGGCACTGGGTGATGGCGCTGGCGAGAAGCCTTAGCGCCCTCACGCACCGCCGTGAGTTCCGCCGGATCGATCGCCGCCACACGGTCCCGGAGCGTGGTCCAGCACGGGGGACGTAGCCCTCTCTTACTGCACCGCCTGCGCACCTCCTTTTGGAGGGCGTTGATGCTTGGCTTCTGGAGAGACTTGTAGAAATCCTCGATCGCGCCCGAAATCACCCTTTCGATCTCGTCATGCAGCCGGCGGCTACCCGTCGGTGTCCCGACCTGAGCTGCCAGCAAGGAACTGGCAACCGGGCGCGTCTTGTACGCTGAGATCAACTCGTACAGGCGGGAGCGCTTTAGACCAAGATCGCGGCAGGCCTTGAGAAACTCGGCACGGTTTGGTGACGCCTTGCTTGCAAGGCGACGGATCACAGCTTCCCGCGCGACCGCCTGTTCCCACGCAGCATCGTCGACGGCGTTGATGTCTGATCGATCCACCATGGCCAAACCCAGAAAATAGGTGTCTTATGTCCGATAATGAAACTATAATCCGGGAATGAAACAGAAACATGAACACAATGATATCAATAAGTTAGTGTCCACCAATGAAACAAGAACGACACATGGGTAGTCTCACAACTAGCAGCACCAAAATCGAGGGTTTGGGCGGGTCGGAGTCCGAGATTTCGAGCTCAGCGTCCTATGACTCGTTGAACGGTGACGAACACGACGAGAGAACCTCTCGGGATCGAGCCTCAATCGCCCTGCCCGCCAATGTGGCCGGCTCCGGCGCGCTCGACCGGCTGATCGATACCGCCCGGGACTACGCTGAGGCCTCGACTGCTGGGAACACGAACAAGGCCTACGCCGCCGACTGGAAACACTTCACCCGCTGGTGCCGACTGAAAGGCACAGAACCTCTGCCCCCCTCACCCGAGATGATTGGACTTTATGTGGCTGATCTGGCCGCACCAACCGGGAAGACCCCTGCCCTTTCGGTCTCCACGATCGAGCGTCGTCTCTCGGGGCTTTCCTGGAACTATAAGCAGCGCGGCTTCACTCTTGATCGCAAGAATCGCCACATCGCCACTGTTCTGGCTGGGATCAAACGCAAGCATGCGCGCCCGCCGGTTCAGAAGGAAGCTATCCTGCCTGAGGATATCCAGGCCATGGTGGCCACCCTGCCCTACGATCTCCGCGGGCTCCGAGATCGGGCGATCTTGCTTCTGGGTTATGCAGGCGGCCTGCGCAGGTCGGAGGTGGTCAACCTCGACATACACAAGGATGATACACCGGACTCCGGCGGCTGGCTGGAGATCTTCGACAAAGGCGCGCTGCTCACGCTTAACGCCAAGACCGGGTGGCGCGAGGTCGAGGTCGGGCGCGGCTCAAGCGACCAGACCTGTCCCGTCCACGCGCTGGAGCAATGGCTACACTTTGCCAAGATCGGCTTTGGCCCAGTCTTCGTGCGCACCTCGCGGGACGGCAAAAGCGCCCTCGAGGCGCGCCTTTCCGACAAGCACGTCGCAAGACTGATCAAGGCAACCGTTCTTAAGAGTGGTGTCAGATCCGATTTGCCGGAAGCCAAACGGTTGGCAATGTTCTCAGGGCATTCCTTGCGTGCCGGGCTCGCCTCGTCGGCAGAGGTTGATGAGCGCTATGTTCAAAAGCACCTAGGACATGCGTCGGCCGAGATGACCCGGCGCTACCAGCGCAGGCGCGACAGGTTCCGGGTGAACCTGACCAAAGCGGCAGGGCTGTGAAGACCAGGAATCTTGAGGCGTTGGTGAAGCGCTAAGGTGAAATTCCAGCGCTTCAGTTTCAGCTTACTGCTTCAATTGAAATCGGGAGCTAAACGCGACAATCGGTTATGCACGCGTCTCGACAGAGGATCAGACCCCCCTGCCCCAGTCGCAGGCCCTGAAATCCGCAAGCTGCGCCGAGATATTCGAAGAGCAAGCCTCGGGCGGCAATCGCGCCCGGCCGGTGCTTGCGCGCGTGCTGGAGCGGATCGGCAAGGGCGACACGCTGGTCGTAGTCCGCATCGACCGCCTGGCGCGATCACTCTCCCATCTACTCGAGGTGATCGAACGGCTGGAAGCCAAGGGGGCCTTCTTTCGCTCGCTGCTGGACCCAATCGACACTGCGTCCCCGCAGGGCAAATTTACCCTGCAGGTTCTGGGCGCGGCGGCCGAGTTCGAACGCGCGCTGATCCGTGAGCGTACCAAAGCGGGGCTGGCCAGCGCACGCAACAAGGGACGCGTCGGTGGGAACCCTGGTCTGCGCGCCAAGGATCCTGCAGCGTTGCGCAAGGTCCGTCTGGCGCGCCAGGATGGATATATGGAGCGCCTGAACGAGACGGCGCAGGATTGGGTGCCACATGTCCGCCGGTTGCGCCCAGACATGGCCTGGGAAGATGTGCTGCGCATCGTAAATGCCCCCCTGCCCGAAGCGCGTCGCTGGACGCAAAGCCGCCTGCGGCGTGCCGTGAAGGCCTACGTGCGCGACGGCTTCCTGTCTGAAGCCGTTCTTGGCCGTGCCGGGCGACGCGAGACGGACGACCGCCTGCCGGCCATCGTCGCCGCCATCAAGGGTGCAGACCCTGATATCACGCTACAGGCGATCTGCGTCCGCTTAGAAGCGATGCGCGAACGCACACCGCGCGGGCGAACCAGTTGGCAACCGTCTTCGGTCAAGATGTTGCTGGAGCGTGCTCAACGCCTAGGCTTACTCTCTAAGTAACGGGATACGGCATACAGCAGTCACTAGATCGTTCAAACTTTGGGCTGTACAAAGGAATCGCCAGAGCTGCGCTAAAGAACCTATAAGTGGTCAGAGCGGCATGAATTGCGTTACTGAAGCTGGTAGTGACGTTTCAACTGCTCACCCTCGCCGGGGTGAAATGTTGTCCTGTGGATAAATCTTGTATAAGATAATCTAGTTAAACCAACTGCTTAGCATGAAGTCATGATGCGCTGTCTTAACGTCAGCGCTTCATATGGTGGTTACCTCCTCCGTCAGCACAAGACGGCCGCAAACATTTTTTCTTGAGTTTCCCCATTTCTCGCGTCATAGCTGTAACGTGAAAAGAAGAAAAAATACGTCCTTCGCGTTTCCCGATGCTCCGAACGGTAGCCTATATCGAGTAACGCAGACGGGACGATGTGAGGCGGACGAACAAAAATGCATCCAGTGCTGCATGATAAACTAAGAGCAGACGCAGACCGGCTTTCCGAAGCCCTTGAACACATGTCCAAGCTCTTCCTAGCGCCAAAAGAAGAAAAGACGCTTCGGAGCTTCACTACCGCTGAAGTGGCAGAGTTGTTGCGTGTAAGCGATGGCTATCTGCGAAAAGCTCACTTCGACGATCGCATCCCCGATGTCGAGCAAGGCTCTAACAACAAACGCCTCTACACCGCCGAGAAGATTCTCGAGATCCGCAATATTCTGTCACAGAACGCTAAAGACCCCTACCAGTTCCTTCCTGGTCGACGTCAGGGCGACAAACTGCAAATCTGGTCCACTGTTAACTTCAAAGGCGGCTCGAGCAAAACGACAACGACCGTAACGCTTGGGATGAGGCTAGCGTTACGCGGCTATCGTGTGTGTCTGATCGACGCAGATCCGCAAGCCTCGCTCACGACCTTTTTCGGATATCAGCCCGAGATCGATTTCCGTAAGGGCGGAACGCTCTATGATGCAATCCGCTACAACGACGGCGAAATATCCCGAGTCCCGATCACCGACGTTCTACGTAAGACCTACTTTCCCAATCTGGACTTGGTTCCTGGAGGGATCATGCTCTCGGAGTTTGAAACAGAGACCCCTATGGCATTGAGCCGTGGTGAGCAGCCGGTGTTTTTCAATCGGATTCGAGATCCGATACGCCAGGTTGAGGACGAGTACGATGTTATCCTCATCGACTGCCCCCCTCAGCTTGGATATCTCACGATGTCGGCAGTATGCGCATCAACTTCACTGCTCATGACCATTATCCCCGAGCGCGTAGACCTCGCTTCAGCCAGCCAGTTTCTCACCATGGCATCTGGTGTTTTGGAAGTACTTCATTCCAACGGAGGGATCGGCGCCTACGACAATTTTGCGTATCTGCTGACCCGGTTTGACACAGCCATAAGTACGCAGCAAGATTTGGCCGAATGGATCAGGCAGTTGCTTGGTGACAGTGTGATCAAGTCCCCATTCGTTAAGTCGTCTGCCGTAAGCGAAGCTGGCTTGTCCCAGAAGACAATCTTCGAGGTGGATCTTGCCGGCTCGAAGAACCGGAAGACTTATGATCGCGCCTTGGAATCCGTGATCAGCTTCTCAAACGATATCGAAAAGATGATCCAATCCGCATGGGGTCGAGGAGGCAGCA
>NZ_CP025814.1:0-5863 GCF_003352105.1 Sulfitobacter sp. SK025
GTGCTCGACATCGCAGATGCGGTGCCAAAAGATGATCTGGCGTCGATGGAACACCCGTTGTTCTCGCTCGCGACAAAGCCAGATATGCGGCATCTCGAATACAGACAGGGAGACAACGTCCTCAAAATACGCCCATCCCCGCTAGGCCTCCCCACCATCTTCGACAAAGACATTCTGATATTTGTCATAAGCCAGCTCATGGCCCGAAAAAATAAGGGGCAGGAGATCGGGGACACGGTTCGGTTTTCCATGCGCGAAATGTGCATTGCCATAAACCGCCCTATCGGCGGAGATCACTATAAACGGATCGAAAACGCCATAGACCGACTACAAGGCACGCAATTTGTCACCAATGTCAGGACAGGCAAAGAAACCGAGCGCCGCACCTTCTCGATGATTGACGAAGGCGGCATGGTCAAAAACGAGGCTTTCACCCGCAACGATTATTGTGAGATCAAAATTTCGCGGTGGCTCATGCGGGCAATCGAAGCCAATGAAGTTGTCTCGATAAGCCGCGACTACTTCCGGCTACGCCGACCACTCGAACGACGGCTCTACGAGATCGCGCGGAAGTTTTGCGGGAACAAAAGCAAGTGGCAGATTGGCCTTGCCAACCTGCAAGATAGAACAGGCAGCAACGCTCCCCTAAAGCGCTTCCGCCTCAACCTTCGAGAAATCATCAAAGCGGACGTGACACCCTTCTACAGCTTTGAACTAACATCGGACGATTTAGTAGTCGTCAGACCCCGTAAAGCACACCCCACCGCCCTATCCCCTTCAATCAGAATACCTGATTGGGCAGATGAAAAGGGCCGCGAAATTGCGCGTGCAAAGGGCTGGGATTACCATGCTCTACAAAGCAAATGGTTAGCATATGCCAATGAAGAAGCCGCCAGTGGGAACGCTCCAAAAAACGCGGGTGCGGCTTTTGTCGGCTACTGTAAGAAACAGGAAAAACTTCGCTAAGTCAGGCGCCTAGATTTTCCCCTACCCCTTCAGCAACCCAAAAAACCGTCTGGGCGGCTTTGCCGTATGTTGCGGGCGTTGGTCCGCGATTGCCGCCAGTGCCTGCCTGTGATCGGCGCTCTGGCGTTCGATCTGCCCGCGCAAACTCTCGATCTGCTCGCTTGCCTGTTCCCTTTCACGCTCTCGTTCAAGGTTGGCATCCTCGATCTTCTCACGAAGCATCTTAACTTCGACTTCCAAAGCACTGTTTTGGTTGTTTTTTAATAGTTCTGCATGAGGGGTAGCATTCGGTTCTTTGTGTTCGGCAGAACCAGTTCTAGGGAACACCCTAAAAAGTTCCGATGTTTCAATTTCCCAATGCCCTTTTTCGTTCTTTTCTGCACTCATACGCTTTGAATTTAAGGCTTGTAGGAGTGTAGATTTAGCAACGCTCGCCTCTTTAGCCGCCTTGTTCAGAGATAGTTTTGCCATAGTTTTTCCTGCTTATTGTCGGTGGTCGTGTTCGGTTCTGCATGTCCGGTAGAACCAGTTTACATGAAAACCACCCCAGCAGGGAAGGGCAGGGCCAAAAAGGTTCAAAAACCTTCAACAACCTCTTTGGTTTTGAACGGGGTTTGTGGTGGCGGAAAACGGGGCAGGGGGCCTGCGCTCCACAAAGGAGCATTTTGGGAACAGTGTCATGGCGTGTGGTTTTACCTAGGCCAGCCGTTCGTGGAGATCGCAGAGAATGGCGGCTAGGAGCCCATTCTTACCAAGCGAAATTGAAATTATTTTGGAACTAAACCGATTTAGGCTGGTTGGGTTGTTAGCAATAAATGGAGATTATAATGACCAATCCAATTAAGACACTCGCTGCTGCTGCACTTATCAGCACTTTGTCTGTACCAGCTTTCGCTGCAGCGCACCTGGACTTACACGGAATGACCTGTGGAGAGTACAATCAGTTGGGTGGCGCAGATCGTGACAAGGTGGCTATGATGGCGATCGCCGAGCTTAACGACAACGTTGTACCAACCGATGGTACCGCAACAGCGACGGATTCATCTGTTGGTACCGCGGCAGAAGAGAGCAATTCTGCCGCTTCCTCTGGCTCCGCAACCGCAACTTCTATTGCCGGAGCTGACGACGACATGTCCCGCTTTGCCGAAGAAATGGCGATCTTGAACCGCACTTGTTCGCGTAACTGGGACGCGATGGTGACAGAAGCAGCAGCTGGCCAATCCGGCACACGTTAACCACCAACGAGATTACGACTGGAATGGGGTGCCCTCGGGGTGCCCCGCTTTGGTTTGGGGAAGATAAGATACTGGTCGCAACCCCCCAGCCAGGTGAACAGATCGTCGAGGGCTTGAGGCAAGCACCGCGTTGGAGTTCAGTCGATTTTCGCGATAATACAACGGTTGTGCTCGCCTACTCGGTGACTGGCAGACGCGATGGCAAAGACCCCTACGAAGCGTTCTGTGCCAGCACCTATGTTCAAAACGAAGGTAGATGGGTTCTACTCGCGCATCAGCAGACACCAAAATTGTAGCGCTGCGGTCCAAAGATACGAAGTAAATCAACGGCAAAAAAGTCCCGCACTGTGTGAATTCAGGCGCAGTGCAGCGAAGGTCGGTTACTGCTCTTCAAAACCTGACTGACATCGCCAGCCATAAGGCAGGGGAAGGGAGGTTTTGCTTGGTGCGCAGCACCAACCCTACCGCTCGATCCCATGCCCTCGGTCGCGATGGGCTTCCCGCTCAATCTCCTGCTGGCGTTCCAGCTCTTTCACCCGTTCCTGTTCTCGCGCGGCCTCCTGCGCGATGTGCCGTTCCTCGGCCTCACGGCCCTCGCGCAACGCGGCTGCGCGATCCGCTAAAGCATCCGAGTCGATCCCCGCTGCTGCCTCGCGCAACCGCGCCGCCAAATCCTGTGGTTCCGGTGCATCCCGCTCCGGCGCATCAACGTGCTGTTCCTTTTCACGGCCCTGTCGCGCCTCCCATGCGTCACGCAACCGCGTGGCAAGGTTGGGTTCTTCCTCTCGGCCGTCACGCCCCCCCGCAAGCGCCAGCTCGGCCTGACCTGATCCTAGACGATCCATGACGCGCTCTGCCGCACGGTCAAGCCAATCACGGACCTGTCCGGTCAGCTCCTGCACCACCTGCCTGACCTCGGCGGCACGATCCTTCACCTCGTGCCAAGCACGAACGGCGGCAACCTCGATGCCGCGCTCCTTGAGCTGCCACGCCCCCAGCGAGAGTTGGGGCAGGGGCGGGCGGTCCAGTGACATCGCCCGCACGGTTTCATGCAACTCCGCGCCCTCGTCGCCGCGCTCCCGCGCCGCCGATGCCCGCTCAAGCGCTTCGTCGCGCTGCGCCACGAGGGTCCGGTGATCCACGCGATCCTCGATGCCGGCGCGTTCAAGGGCAGCATTGCTGTCCCGCGCCCACGCCTCGCGCCAGCCCTCAAGAACCTCGACCTTATTCCAGTCGCGGTTCTTGGTGGTGAAGCCCCCGCGGGGCACGCTGCCCCCGTCGGACACGCTGCCCTCTGCATCCACCTCACGGGTGGTCAGCAGAATGTGGGCGTGATGGTTGCGCTCGTCGCCGATCCGCCCCGGCGCGTGCAGGGCGATGTCAGCCACCATGCCACGATCCACGAACTGGCTGCGCACGAACTCCCGCACCAGCTCAAGCCGCTGCGCATGGGTCAGTTCGGCGGGCAGGGCCACGCGGACCTCGCGGGCGACCTGGCTGTTCTTGCGGGTCTCGGCTTCCTCGACGCGGTTCCACAGCTCGGATCGGTCACGGACCCAATCCGGCGCGTGATCCGGTGCGAGGATTTCGGTGTGATCGACACCGCCCCGTGCCGCGTAATCGAAGGTAAGCCCGGTGCGGCGGTCTTCGATCCGCTCGGCCACGCGGTAGGCCGCTGCCGCCGTGGCGCTGCGGCCCTGACTGCGGGAAATCATCGTTGCGCGTAAATGATAGATCGCCATTCGGGGGCTGCACTTTGCTTAGGGGTTAAGGGGAAACGCCAGTCTCCCCTACCCACACAAACACGTAGCGTTTGTATAAGTGGGCACTTCGTGTCTTGCTCTCTACATCAACGTCAGCCTAAAAGCAACTTAAGGCAGTGGCAAAGGGGCCCAGAATGGCGCGGACAATAGATCAGCAGATTGCATCAACGCAGGCCAAGCTCGCCCGCCTCAAAACCCGCCAGAAAGCCAGCGAGACCCGGCGCAAGATCATCGTCGGGGCCATCGTTACAAGTGCCGCCTTGAACGACCCAAAGATTGCACGCTGGATGGCTTCGACCCTGCGCAAGAACGCCACCCGCGAAGTCGATCAGAAAGAACTGGTCGGGCTGCTGGAAGATCTCGATCAGGTCGCGGCGAAGGCGGATCAGACATGAGCAAGGATCCGTTCCAGATACTCGCCGATGAGCTGACCTTGATCCGCAAAGACATGGACCAGCTCCAACGCACCAGCCTCGACAAGGACGAGGCGAAAAAGCTGAACCAGATCGTGACGGCAGCAGTCCTGAAAATGGCAAAGGCGGCTGAGAATGCGCCGGGGGACATTCAGGAGGCTTTGGAAACGGACCGCGACCAGATGGCCCGCAGCGCCACACAGGCCGCAACAAGGGCTGCTGAGAGCGCCATGGCCGGTATCCGGCACGACCTCGACAACGAACGCGCAAAGCTCTCACAGGCCGCCGGAGAGGCTCGTAGAGAGGCATGGCGCTGGTTTGGCGGGTTCTGGGTGTGGTTGGCCTCCATGCTCGCCACAGGGGCCATTATCGGGGCGCTGGCGATGGCATGGATTGCCGGGCGGGGCGATGCCCGTGAGTTCGGGCAGTTTCCAAGCATCTATTGTGGCAGTGCGGGCGGTCAGGTGGTCGAACAGAACAACGGGTCCAGCTACTGCGCGATCTGGATCAACAGGCCGGATCAGTGAAAATCAGTCCGGCCATGCGTGGGGATCAGAGGTTGAGATTTGCGTCCTGCCGCTGATGCAGCACACGAATCACCTCGATCTGGTCGCCATTGTCGCGGAAATAAATCATATGCGATCCGACCGGGCATTTCAGATAGTCGGGGCGCACATCGACTTCCCGGCCCCTTTTGGTGCCAGATACCAACCCCTCGAACGTCGCAATCAAATCACGGTGGTAGCTGTCAGCCTGCGCAAGTGACCAGTTCTGAAACGTGTAAAGCCAGATGTCTTCAAGGTCGATCTCAGCCAGTGGCGAAAGCGCGTAGGATTTACCCTGCATGTTTGGCAGCATGCTTCGCGTGCATCCGGCTTAAAAATGCCTCGCTGTCGAAAGGACGCGGTGTCCCTGACTGTTCCCCAGCAATCAACGCATCCTGCAAAGCGCGGACCTTGGTTTCGTGTTCTTCGAGAAGTCTCAAGCCTGCCCGCACAACATCGCTGGCGGACCCATAACGGCCAGCTTGCACTTGCTCACCTATGAAATCTGAAAAGTGAGTTCCAAGGGTTACGGATGTGTTCCGGGGCATATCGACAATCCTTTTTCTAAGCAGAGCTAGTATGTACCAATAAGTATTACAGTTCAATCCTGTCGTTTAGCCCAAACCTTCCTAGTGTTTACAATGTTACCTACGGAGTAGTGTTACGGATTCGATAACGCGTTGGTATGAATGAGCTTAAACCGCCTCTGGGTTCCGAAAGGGCCAAACTTTGGTTCCGAAAGGGCCAAACTTTGGTTCCGAAAGGGCCACAAGCTTCCACAGGCAAATCGGGTTCCCGATAGGCCAAACTTTGCCCACATATTGATGGATTGGGCCAAGGTTCCTGATCGGCCAAATTTTAGGTTCCTGATCGGCCAAACTTCGGCCATGATAGCAACATGAGTCTTTTTACCCGAACGCCACCCTAACCTTGATCTCTTC